>CANGLW010000101.1 GCA_947454955.1 Comamonadaceae bacterium | reverse complement strand
TTTGGCTGGTGCCTTCGTACAAGCGGAACAAACGCACATCACGGTAGTAGCGCTCAATCGGGCTGAAGTCGGCCACGTAGCCGGCACCACCAAACATCTGCACGCAGCGGTCAGCCACGCGTCCGCACATCTCCGAGGCAAAGTATTTGCACATCGATGCTGTCAAGGCCACATCCTCACCCCGGTCACGTGCTCTGGCAGCTTCCAAAATCATGGAGCGCGCTGCGTAAATCTCGGTTTGGCTGTCAGCCACCATGGCTTGCATCAACTGAAAATTGCCCACGGGCTGCCCAAACTGTTGGCGCTGCTGGGTGTGTTCAATCGCCAGGTCCAACATGCGCATGGCAGGCCCTGTGCACAGCGCGGCCAAATGCAAGCGTTGCTTGTTCAAGACCTTCATGATGGTTTTGAAGCCCACGCCCTCTTGCCCTCCAATCACATGGCTGGCTGGCACATGGCAATCCTCGAAATAAACATCCGAAACGGGCGAGCCGGCCTGTCCCATTTTTTGATAGGCCGGCCCGGTACGCAAACCCGGCATATCGCGCGTGAGCAAAAAAGCGGTGAGACCTGCGCTGCCTTTGCTGTTTGGGTCGGTGCGGGCCACCACGGTGAACACGTCGGCCAAAGGGGCGTTGGTGATGTAGCACTTGCGGCCATTCAACACATAGCCCTCACCCACCTTGGCGGCGGTGGTTTGCACGTTGCTGGCCTCAGAGCCGGCATCGGGCTCGGTCAGCGCCAAGCAGCCTGTGAGCTCGCCACTGGCCATACGGGGCAACCACTTTGCTTTTTGCTCGGGTGTGCCGTCTGCCACCAAGGCTTCTGAACCAATGCCCGTGTTGGTGCCCACGCGGGCACGCAAAGCCACTGAGGCTTGAGAAATTTCAAAGGCAGCCATCACCAACTCTTCGGTGGTCAAGCCCAGGCCGCCATATTCTTGGGGAATGCTCCAGCCAAAAAAACCTTGCTGGCGCAGTTCATCGACGATGTCCTCTGGCACATGGTCTTGCTGAGCCACCTCGTTCTCGATCGGGTGCCAGCGCTCGCGCACAAAGGTGCGCACTTGGGTCAGGAGTTCTTGGAGTTTTTGCGGGTCGCGAATCATGCTTGCCATGGTGCGCGATTGGGCTTAATCTGTGAACGTTTGTTTCAAATAATGAAACATCCTTTGCGCTATTTCATCACTGCATCCACCATCGCCTCATGCGCTCAGAACCTGCTGCACAACATATCCGCGACCAACAGGAGTTGCAGCTGCTGCGTGATGACAACCCGAGTTTCTCGGGCACTCTGGCCAAGGGCATGATGATCTTGCAATGCTTTGTGAGCGACCCACGCCCCCACGCCAACAGCGAGCTGGCCAAGCGCCTGGGCATGCCCAGGCCCACCATCTCCAGGCTCTGCCGCACCCTGCAAGCCATGGGTTACCTGGACCATGATGAACGGCTGGACCGCTACTTCATCGGTCCGGCCATTGTGTCATTGGCTTACCCCTACCTGATCAGCACACCGCTGCTCAATCAACTCAAGCCAGCCATGCAAGCCATGGCCACCCAAACGATGGGGGCTGTGTCTGTGGGTGTGGCCATGGACCTGGATGTGGTGTACCTGGAAACCTGCACGCACGAACAAGGAACCCTCAAGCGACCAGCGGTGGGTGCGGTGCGTGGCATTGTAGAAACCGCGATGGGCAGAGCCTGGGTGGCCAGCCTGGACCATCACCAGCAGCATGAGATTTTGGCGCGCATTCAAGCGCAACGCCCTGAGGACTACCAACGTTGCCGTGCCAGCATGGAAGAAAACTTAAGCAACTACAGAAAGCGCGGCTTTGCCATCAACCTGGGCGATGCGGGTTTGGGCGTGCTGGCCGTGGGGGTGGCCTCACGCATCCGTTACGGCTCGCGGCAATTGCTGTTCAACTGCGCCGTGCCTGGCTACCGTGCCAAGCCGCAAGAACTCATGAAAACCATCGGCCCGCGCTTGACGGATTTGGTGCGCATGGCCGATGCACAAACCGGCCTGAAATGACAAGGAGTCGCCCATGAAACGCAGATCCATGAACTTGGCCGCCCTGGCTTTCTTAACCCAGCCTTTGGGATCAGCTCTGGCGCAGGACGCCTACCCTGCCAGGCCCATCAAAATCATCGTTCCTTACCCGGCCGGTGGCGTGGTTGATGTGCAAACACGGGCCATGACCCAAGGCCTGGCCGCCGAGCTCGGGCAAGCGGTGGTGGTCGAACCTAAACCAGGTGCCAATGGCAACATTGCCACCGAGGCCGTGGCTAAATCAGCCGCCGATGGTTACACCCTGTTGGTGACCGCGCCCTTCCTCATCAACAACCCCTTGCAAGAAACCGGTTTGCGCTGGTCGCCCAAAGACTTGATGCCGCTGGCGAGGTTCTCCATGTCGCCGAGTTTCATGTGCGTGCCGGCTGCTTCGCCCGTTCGCACCGTGCGTGACTATGTGGAGCTGGCGCGACGGTCTAAACCACCACTGCAATATGGCGACCCAGGGTCTGGCACCACACAAACCATGACGGTGGAAATTTTGAAATCAGTCACAGGTGTTGAGATTGAGGCCATAGCCTACAAAGGTGCGCCCCCGGTCGCGCTGGACCTCATCAACAACACCTTCTCCATGTCGGTCCTGCCCTCCAGCGTGGCCTACCCGCATGTGAAGTCGGGCAAGCTGGTGGCACTGGCCACCACCAGCAGCACGCGATCCGCGCAGCTGCCTGACATCCCCACCATTGGCGAGGCTGGCTACCCAGAAGCCTCGGTGATTTCCTGGTATGGGCTGCATGCGCCCGCTGGCACACCGCCCCAGGTTTTACGCAAGCTCGAAGCAGCGCTGAAAACCAGCATCCAGCGCCAGGAAACCCAGGCGCGACTGGTTTCAGCTGGCGGTGAGGCCGCGTTTTTAGGCACCGAAGACTTCGTGCGTTTCTTGGGTACAGAAACACAGATGTGGGAACGCATCCAACGCACCTTGCGAAAATAAACTCAGTGCTGTTCGGTGAATATGGCGGTGAGGCTGTGTGGCTTGAGGATCACCACATGGCGCTGTTTGACCTCGATCAGTCCGTCCTCGACAAACTTAGAAAACATGCGGCTCACCGTTTC
>CANGLW010000100.1 GCA_947454955.1 Comamonadaceae bacterium | reverse complement strand
TTGGGTGCCTTCAACGAAGCCACGCCTGATTGGCTGAGCTTCTTCATGTTCACTTACTTCACCGACCGCGACGGCAAGTTCCAGTTGTGCGCCTTGGCTGAAAGCGCGTTCGACCCGCTGGCCCGCACCACCAAGTTCATGCTGACCGAAGAAGCGCACCACATGTTTGTGGGCGAGTCGGGTGTGTCGCGTGTGATCTCGCGCACCGCGCAAATGATGAATGAGCTCAAGACCGACGACGTGGGCAAGCTGCGCGCAGCCGGCGTGATCGACCTGCCCACCATCCAGCGTTACATCAACTTCCACTTCAGCGTGACGATTGACCTGTTCGGTGCTGATGAGTCCAGCAATGCTGCGACCTTCTACAGCTCTGGCCTGAAAGGCCGTTATGAAGAAGGCAAGCGTGTGGACGACCACGTGCTCAAAGGCCAAACTTACAAGGTGCTGGAAGCCCGCAACGGCCAGCTGGTGGAAAAAGAAGTCCCCATGCTCAACGCCTTGAACGAGGTGCTGCGTGATGACTACATCAAAGACTCGGTTGCGGGTGTGGAGCGTTGGAACAAGGTGCTGGAAAAAGCAGGCATTCCTTTCAAACTCACCGTGCCGCACAAAGCTTTCCACCGCAACATCGGCGCGCTGTCTGGCGTGAAAGTGTCGCCCGATGGTCGCGTGGTGTCTGAGGCTGAGTGGGCTGCCAAGTCCGCCGAGTGGCTGCCCACCGGTGAAGACCGTGCGTATGTGGCCAGTTTGATGGGCCGTGTGGTCGAGCCTGGTAAGTTTGCCAACTGGATCGCACCCCCGGTCATGGGCATCAACCGCCAGCCGGTGGATTTCGAGTACGTGCGTTTCAACTGAAACTCTGCTCGATAATCTGACCAAGCAAGGGGCCCGACAGAGGCCCCTTCTCCATCCTGAACTTTGAGGAGACAGCCATGGGCACCAACGACATCCAGGTGATCAAGCAGCACTTGATCGACCCAGAAATCTGCATCCGTTGCAACACCTGCGAAGCCACTTGCCCGGTGGGTGCCATCACCCACGACTCGCGCAACTATGTGGTGGACGCTGACAAATGTAATTTGTGCATGGCCTGCGTGCCACCATGCCCCACCGGCTCGATCGACAACTGGCGCGACATGCCCCGCGTGCGCGCCTACAGCACCGACGAACAGCTGACCTGGGACGAGTTGCCTGCGCCTTTGCCCGCTGATGAGTTGGCAGCGGCTGATGCTGTTGAAGCGCCCGCGGCTGCAGCACAAGCTTCGCAAGCAGCACCTTCACCTGCTGCCCCTGCGCAAGCCACACCGGTGTCGTATGGCTCAACCATCCCGCCCTGGTCTGCCGCGCACGCCTACACCAACCTGTATGGCCCCAAGGCTGCTGAGAAAACCATCACCGCCACCGTGAGTGGCAATGTGCGGGTGACAGAAGTGGGCAAGACCGCTGGCAGTGATTACGACACCCACCACCTGGTGCTGGACTTTGGCGACATGCCTTTTCCGGTGCTCGAAGGCCAGAGCATCGGCATCATCCCGCCCGGGGTGGACGCTTCAGGCAAGGCCCACCATGCGCGCCAGTACTCAATTGCCAGCCCGCGTAATGGCGAGCGTGCGGGCTACAACAACCTTTCGCTGACCATCAAGCGTGTGCTGGAAGACCATGACGGTAAGCCGGTGCGCGGTGTGGCCAGCAACTTCATGTGCGACCTCAAGGTCGGTGACAAGGTGCAGGTGATCGGGCCGTTTGGTTCGAGCTTCCTCATGCCGAATCACCCTAAGAGCCACATCGTGATGATCTGCACCGGCACGGGCAGCGCACCCATGCGTGCCATGACCGAGTGGCGTCGTCGCCTGCGCAATTCAGGCAAATTTGAGCCGGGTAAGTTGATGCTTTTCTTCGGTGCGCGCACCCAAGAAGAGTTGCCTTACTTTGGCCCCTTGCAAAGTTTGCCCAAAGACTTCATCGACACCAACTTTGCGTTTTCGCGTACACCTGGCCAGCCCAAGCGCTATGTGCAAGACGTGATGCGTGAACGCGCCGCTGACCTGCTACCCTTGCTGCAAGACCCGAACGCCTACTTTTATGTGTGCGGTTTGAAGAGCATGGAAGAGGGCGTGGTGATGGCTTTGCGCGATGTGGCCGAGCATGCCGGCTTGAACTGGGCTGAGCTGGGCGAAGCCATGAAGCGCCAGGGCCGTTTGCATCTGGAAACTTATTAAGTCTTCAGGCTGTCACGGCAGCTTTAAGAAGCCGTTATGAAAAAAAGCCCGGCCATCGCAAGATGGCCGGGCTTTGTTTTTGATAGCAAGCTCGCCAATGATAGCGAGGCTTGGCGGTCAATGACTCAGATGTTGTCGGTGAAGCTGCGCAGCTTGTCCGAACGCGAGGGGTGCTTGAGCTTGCGCAGCGCCTTGGCTTCAATTTGACGGATGCGCTCGCGCGTCACATCAAACTGCTTGCCCACCTCTTCCAGGGTGTGGTCGCTGGTCATCTCAATACCAAAACGCATGCGCAGCACTTTGGCCTCGCGTGGGGTCAGGCTGTCCAAGATGTCTTTGACCACATCGCGCAAGCCGGCTTGCATGGCCGCGTCCATCGGTGCGGTGTTGGCGCTGTCCTCGATGAAGTCGCCCAAGTGGCTGTCGTCATCGTCACCGATCGGGGTTTCCATCGAGATCGGCTCTTTGGCGATCTTCATGATCTTGCGAATCTTGTCTTCAGGAATCTCCATCTTCGCAGCCAAGATGCCGGCATCGGGCTCAAAGCCAAATTCCTGCAAGTGTTGACGGCTGATGCGGTTCATCTTGTTGATGGTCTCGATCATGTGCACCGGGATACGGATGGTGCGGGCCTGGTCTGCGATCGAACGCGTGATGGCCTGACGGATCCACCAGGTGGCGTAGGTCGAGAACTTGTAGCCGCGGCGGTACTCGAATTTGTCAACTGCCTTCATCAAACCGATGTTGCCTTCCTGGATCAAATCCAGGAACTGCAAACCGCGGTTGGTGTATTTCTTGGCGATCGAGATCACCAGGCGCAAGTTGGCCTCGATCATCTCTTTCTTGGCCGCGCGTGAGGCGTACTCGCCTTCGTTCATGCGCTTGTTGATGTCCTTGAGTTGCTCCAAGGGCACCACCACGCGGGCTTGCAAGTCGATCA
>CANGLW010000099.1 GCA_947454955.1 Comamonadaceae bacterium | reverse complement strand
GCGTGCGCCACCCAATGCTGCACCTCGCTGGGGTGTTGGGTGCTGGCCAAAATTTGCCACTGACCTTGCTCAAGTGGTAGGGCGTAAGCCACTTGACCTTCGAGGTAAAAATGCTCTTGCCCGCCCACGCTCAACGCGCCTTGCAATTGGTGGGGTGCGGTTTGCAAAGCTTGCTGCGCATTGCCGCGTTTCAAATACACCGGTGGCAACACGAAATGCTGTTGGTCCATCGCCTCTTGCACGGTGGTGATGGCCGGCAGGGGCTCGATGTCGAGCACCACGCGGCGCGCAGCCAAGCGCGCTTGCGCCATGCTGTGCGCCACCACCAGGCCGATCACTTGGCCCACGTGCTGCACCACCTCATTCGCAAACACCGGCTCGTCATGGATCACGCTGCCTTGCATCTTGGCGCCTGGCACATCATTGGCCAGCACGCAGCCCACCACGCCATCAACGCGCAGCGCTGCTTGGGTGTTGATGCTTTTGATGCGCCCATGCGCGATGGGCGACATGATGGGCGCGGCATACAGCGTGCCTTTGAGCTCGGGTACATCGTCCACATACAGCGCCTCACCTGACACATGCGCGCGCGCACTTTCGTGCGGGTGAGTTTGCCCCTGGCTGGGCCACAAGGCTGGGATGCTTTGGGTTTTCAATGTTGGCTTGGCCTTCATAGCGCGGCCTGTGTGATGTTGCTCAAGCTTTGCAAGGTGTGCAAATCGCTCAAATCCAGATGCGGTGTGCCTTGGCTTTCTAGCCAAAAACGTTGCCACAAACGCGCCAAGATTTGGCTGCGGTAATCGGCGCTGGCACGCAAATCAGAGAGTGGCGAAAACTCAGCTTGCATGGCTAGACCTGCGGCTTGTGCCAGGGTTGATGACCACACCTGGCCTTGCAGCACAGCTTGCGTTTGCACCGCGCGTTGGGGGGTGGCGGCCACGCCGCCTGCGCCCACACTGGCTGAGATCACCACGCTGTCTTGGAGCTCCAGCTTGATGGCCACGCACACAGCCGAAATATCGTCTTCAAAGCGTTTGGAAATTTTGTAGGCGCGCAGAGACTCGCCAGGTTTGGGTTTGGGCACTTTGACCCAAGCCAGCACCTCGTCCGCGCGCAAGATGTTTTGCTTGTAGCCGGTGTAAAGGTCTTCCAGCGGCACCTCGCGGTGCTGCACTTGGCCTTGGTGCATGCGCATCAACACCACATGCGCGCCCAGGGCGATGAGCAAAGGCATGCTGTCGCCAATCGGTGAACCATTGGCGATGTTGCCGCCTAGCGTGCCGGCGTTGCGCACCTGCAGGCCTGCAAAACGGCTGAAGAAGTTGGTCAGCACCGGGCGCTGCTGGGCCAGCACCGCAAAGGCTTGCGCCAAGGGCACGGCCGCGCCGATCGCCACATGGTGCGGGTAGTCCTCCACACGCAGCAACTCGGTCACGCGAGATAGGTCAATGACTTCGTCGAAACGCTGGTGCTGTTTGGTGATCCACAAACCCACATCGGTCGCGCCTGCGATGAGCTGCGCTTGGGGCAGCGTTGCGCGCAGGGTCAGCAAGTCAGGCAGGGACGTAGGCAGGTGGTAGCGTGTTTTATTGACCGATTGACGACCAACACAAGGCCCCTGCTTCAAAAATGATAGCGTCTTAGTTTGATCAATCAAAGGCTGCGTGCTTGAAACAGGCAGGCTCTTCATCATCACCGCGGCGTCCAAAATCGGGCGGTAACCGGTGCAACGGCACAGGTTGCCGCTCAATTGTTCTTGCGCTTGCTCACGGGTGACAGCCTGGCCTTGGTTTTCATGCAGGACAGCCAGGCTCATCACAAAACCTGGCGTGCAAAAGCCGCATTGCGAGCCGTGGCAGCGCACCATGGCTTCTTGCGCGGGGTGTAAGCCCTCATCGGTTTTCAGGTCTTCCACCGTCCACACCGCTTGGCCATCCAGAGCTAGGGCAGGGCGTATGCAGCTGTTGATGGCTTTGAGTTCAAGCTGGTCGCCACAGGCTTGGCCCACCATCACCGTGCAAGCCCCGCAGTCGCCCCCTGCGCAACCTTCTTTGGTGCCGGTGAGGTTCAGGTCTTCACGCAGCACTTGCAGCAGCGTGCGGCTAGGCGGCACATCGGGCACGTTTACCCATTGGCCTTGGCGCAGCAGTCGCAGCGTTTGAAAAACTGGTTTCACTGGGCAGCCTCAAAATTTTGCGATATCCATGTGCGCTCCACCAAGCGGTCGTCGCCCAGCACGATCATGGCAAACAGCAGTTCGTCCAGGCTGTTGGCCTGTGCGGTGCGCCGTGCCAAGAGCGGTGTGGCTTGCGGGTTGAGCACCAACACATCGGCCTCGCAGCCCGGCAGCAAATTGCCCACCACACCCTCGAGGCCCAAGGCTTGGGCAGCACCTGCGGTGTGTTGCCACCACAGGTGTTGGGGGCTGGTGCTGTAGGCCGCGCGTTGATGAGGTGCGGCGGCTTGGGCCACGTAAAACGCTGCGAGCATGGTGGCAAAAGGGCTCAAGCTGGTGCCGCCGCCCACATCGCTGGCCAGGCCGACCAGCAGCTTGTGGTGTTCAGCAGCGGCATAGTCAAAAAAACCGCTGCCCAAAAACAAATTGCTGGTGGGGCAGACCGCGATGGCGGTTTGGCGCTCGTGCAGCAAGTCGCGATCAGCCGCGTCCAGATGCAGGCCATGCGCGTACACCGCGCGGTGGCGCAACAAGCCAAATTGTTCGTACACGCTCAAATAGCTGCGTGCCTCGGGGTAAAGGCTGTGCACCCAAGCGATTTCATCGGCGTTCTCTGCCACGTGCGATTGGATCCACACATCAGAGTACTGCGCAGCCAATTCGCCTGCGCCTTGCAATTGCGCGGTGCTGCAAGTGGGCACAAAACGTGGGGTGATGGCGTAGCCCAAGCGGCCCACACCGTGCCAGCGCAGTATCAAATCTTCCGTGTCCCGCAGGCTTTGTTCGGTGTCGTCACGCAAGCCCTCGGGCGCGTGTTGGTCCATCAAACACTTGCCGGTGATCAGGCGCATGTGGCGATGCTGCGCGGCTTCAAACAGCGCGTTGACCGAGGCTGGGTGCGAGGTGGCAAAGACCAGGGCGGTGGTCACGCCGTGGCGCAGCAGCTCATCCAGAAACACCTGAGCCACGGCTTGGCAGTGGCCTGCATCG
>CANGLW010000098.1 GCA_947454955.1 Comamonadaceae bacterium | reverse complement strand
TCTGCCCCTATACTGGCATCAAACCTTCTTCCCGAACCCGACGTGACGCACCTTCAGGATTTGCCGCTGGCCACGCTGCAGTTCTACGCAACGGCGCCCTACCCCTGCAGCTACATCGACGCGCGCATGGCCCGCTCGCAAGTGGCCACGCCCAGCCACCTGATCAACAACGCCACCTATTCCAACCTGGTGGCGCGCGGTTTTCGCCGCAGTGGTTTGTTCACCTACCGGCCTTATTGCGATGGCTGCCAAGCCTGTACCCCACTGCGTGTGCGCGCTGCAGAATTTGCCCCCAACCGCACGCAACGCAAACTCAAAAAAGCATTGGGCCATTTGGAAACGAGGGTGCTGCAACTCGGCTTTGTGGCCGAGCATTACGAGCTCTACCTGCGCTACCAAAACGCACGCCACGCCGGTGGCGGCATGGACCAAGACAGCATTGACCAGTACACCCAGTTCTTGCTGCATAGCCGCGTGAACTCGCGCTTGGTGGAGTTTCGTGAGCCCTCGCACAACGGTCAACCAGGTGCGCTGAAAATTTTGGCCATTCTTGATGTGCTCGACGACGGGCTCTCAGCCGTCTACACCTTCTACGAGCCAGACGATAAAACCAGCTACGGCACTTACGCGGTGCTCTGGCAAATTGAGCAAGCGCGGCAGATGGGCCTGCCCCATGTGTACCTGGGCTACTGGATCGCGCAGAGCCGCAAGATGAACTACAAGGCACTCTTCCACCCGCATGAGCGCTTGGTGCAAGGCCAATGGCAGCCTCAAGCTGAGCCGACATCAGAAAAACCCTGAGACTCCATTTCATAGCGTAAAATAGGCGCATTGATTTGGAGTTGCCGATGAGAAAAACCGACCAGGATCTTCCGTCCACCCCAACCGTGCAGGTGATCGAGCGCATGTTCGCCCTGATGGATGTGCTCTCGCAGCGTGAAGAAGCCATGTCTTTGAAAGACATCAGCGAAAAAACCGGCCTGCACCCGTCCACCACCCACCGCATCCTCAACGACCTGGCCATCGGCCGCTTTGTCGATCGCCCCCAACCCGGCACCTACCGCTTGGGCATGCGTTTGCTGGAGCTGGGCAACTTGGTCAAAGGCCGATTGAATGTGCGCGATGCGGCGCTGCAACCGATGCGCGAGCTGCACAAACAAATTCAGCAACCGGTGAACCTGAGCATGCGCCAGGGCGATGAGATTGTGTACATCGAGCGGGCTTACAGCGAGCGCTCAGGCATGCAGGTGGTGCGCGCCATTGGTGGCCGCGCGCCTTTGCACTTGACCTCGGTGGGCAAATTGTTTTTGGCCGCGGACGACCCACAGCGCGTGCGCGCTTACGCCACCCGCACGGGTTTGAGTGGCCACACCAAAAACAGCATCACCCAGCTGCCCAACCTCGAGCGCGAGCTGGGCAAGGTGCGCCAATACCAAGTGGCGCACGACAACGAAGAGCTGGAACTGGGCGTGCGCTGCATGGCCGCTGGCATTTTCGATGACCAGGGCAAGCTGGTGGCAGGCTTGTCGATCTCTGCACCCACCGGACGCTTGGAAGAAGAGTGGCTGCCCAAGTTGCAAGCGGTGGCGGCTGATATTTCACGTTCGCTGGGTTACCAGGCACCTTAGTTTGGCTTTGAAGAGTTCAGGGCTTTTCGCCTTGTAAGCCTTGATAGATCTCAATAACTTGCTATCAAATACGAAGCAAGAAAAGGCTTAAGTTCAGAACAACAGCAACAAAAAAGCGCCTTGATGAAGGCGCTTTTTTCATGGGCTGAGGTTTATCAAGTGGGTGTCATCACCGAGCGGGCTTCGACCCAGCGGCGCACACGCTCAGCGTCGGCAATGCGGGTGAGCTTGCCAGCCGAATCCAGAAACACCATGATGAGTTTTCGGCCTGACACTTTGGCTTGCATCACCAGGCACTGACCAGCTTCAGAGATGTAACCGGTTTTTTGCACACCGATGTCCCATGCCGGGCTCTTCACCAAACGGTTGGTGTTGTTGTACTGCAGGGTCTGACGACCCACTGCCACTTGGTGACCGGGCGAGGTGGAAAACTCACGCAGGATCGCGTCATCGGAGGCCTGGTTCACCAAGACGGCGAGGTCTTTGGCGCTCGATTGGTTCTTGCTCGACAGGCCGGTGGGCTCAACGTAATGCGTGTCTTGCATGCCGAGTTGGCGGGCCTTGGCGTTCATCAAGCCCACAAAGGTTTGCAGACCACCGGGGTAGGTGCGGCCCAGGGCGCTGGCAGCGCGGTTTTCGCTGGACATCAATGCCAGGTGCAGCATTTCGCGGCGGGTGAGTTGGGTGCCGACCTTGAGGCGCGAGGTGCTGCCTTTTTCGGTGTCCACATCCGCCTGGGTGATGGTCAGCACCTCGTCCATGGGCAGCTTGGCTTCGCTGATGATCAAGCCCGTCATGAGCTTGGTGAGCGAGGCAATGGGCAACACGGCTTGTTCGTTTTTGCTGAACAGGACCTCGTTGGTCTCTTGGTCAATCACATAGGCCACGCTGGACTTGAGCGCCAGAGGGTCATGGTGGCCGTGCAGGCCAGCGAGTTCGGCATGCGAGGGGCGGTGTGCCACGGTTTGGGCGGCAGGCCTGGCCTTGGCCACTTTGACCGGTTTGGCCTTGCGTTTGGCTTGTTGGCTGGTCTGGGCGTTGCCAGGTTTGGAGGCAGCTTCAGGCGCAGCTTGCACCCCTGTGCAGGCCAAGGTCAAAGCGGTTCCCAAGGACAACAACCAACAACGCATCACGCCAACCCTCGTATCAATTTGTTCAGATTCCGAGTTTATTCAAAAAACACATTTATTTCAACGACTTGCGCCGTTTTTCAAAATTATTTTCTCAAGTCTGCCATCTGACAATTCCGATTTACCCGTAGGGGGACCTGCCTCTGCCCCATCTCAACCCTGGGCAGCCACCCGATCGGCCTTGCTGTGCAGCTTGTTGAGCGCGCTCAAATAAGCTTTGGCGGAGGCTACCACGATGTCTGGATCGGAGCCAACCCCGTTGACCACGCGGCCGCTGTTTTGCAGACGCACCGTCACCTCCCCCTGGCTTTCGGTCGAGCCACTGATGGCGTTGACCGAGTACAGCACCATCTCAGCGCCGCTCTTGACGTGCGACTCGATGGCCTTGAGGGATGCGTCCACCGGGCCGTTGCCCTCTGAAGCGCTCTT
>CANGLW010000097.1 GCA_947454955.1 Comamonadaceae bacterium | reverse complement strand
TTCGGCAAGGATTGGCGTTATCCTATAACCAGCAAGTTTCGCGCTTAAATTATTTCGAGGAGCCATCGATGAAACAAATCACCGCCATTCTCAAACCCTTCAAACTCGAAGAGGTTCGCGAAGCGTTGGCCGAAGTGGGTGTGACCGGTTTGACCGTGACCGAGGTCAAGGGCTTTGGCCGCCAAAAAGGCCACACCGAGTTGTACCGCGGTGCCGAGTACGTGGTGGACTTTCTGCCCAAGGTCAAGGTCGAGGTGGTGGTCAAGTCTGATGACGTGGACCGCTGTGTGGACGCGATTGTGAAGGCCGCACGCACCGGCAAGATTGGCGATGGCAAGATTTTCGTCACGCCGGTGGAGCGCGTGGTGCGCATTCGCACCGGCGAGTTGGACGAATCTGCGGTTTGATCAGGGCGGGTTGATCAGCCTGGTTTGATCAGATGAGTTGCGTGCGGGCAGCTGGCGCCAAGCCAGCGGCTTGCACCAGCTCTTTCAGCAGGGGAGCGGCAGCGTCCCCGGTGCGGATGAGGTCCATCTGCCCCTCACTCATGAAGCCGGCTTTCACGCTGGCACCCATGAAATCCATCAGCGGCTGGTAATAGCCCGCGGTGTTGAGCAAGCCCACGGGCTTGTCGTGAAAGCCCAGCTGTCGCCAGGCCCACACCTCAAAAAACTCTTCAAACGTGCCGATGCCCCCGGGCAGCGCCAAAAAAGCATCGGCGCGATCGGCCATCATTTGTTTGCGCTCGTGCATGGTGTCCACCACATGCAGCTCGTCGCAGTCGTGGTTGGCCCATTCACGCACCACCATGCTTTGTGGGATCACACCCACCACACGCCCACCTGCAGCGCGGGTGCTGTGTGCCACCGCGCCCATCAAACCAGATTTGCCACCGCCATAGACCAATTGGCCGCCGTGCGCGCCGATCCAGGTGCCCACCTCATGGGCCACAGCTTCGTAAACCGGGTCGCGGCCCGGGCGCGAGCCGCAATAAACAGCGACGGAAAACGCGGGGGTCATGGCCACACCCGGTGGTAAATGGCAGCGGCCCAAACTGCGACGCATAAAGTGAGGCTGAGCAGCACCGCGGCACTGCCCAGGTCTTTGGCGCGTTTGGCCAGCTCATGCCATTGCGTGCCCACCCGGTCGACCGTGCTTTCAATCGCGGTGTTGAGCAACTCCACCACCATCACCAGCACCATGGCGCTAACCAGCACCGCGGTTTCTACCCAAGTTTTGCCTAGCCAAAATGCCACGGGAGTGGCCAGGACAGCGGCGATGACTTCTTGGCGAAACGCGGTCTCGCCCCAGCCCATGCGCAAGCCTTGCAGGGAAAACATGAAGGCATGCCACATCCGATCGAACCCGGTGCGCTGCTTTTGCAAATTGGTGAAGTCTTCGTGGGCCATAGGGCAATTGTGGAGCAATTGTGGCGCAAAGCGATGACGCTTACGCGGGGATGTCCCCAGGTTCAGCGGCTCAGCGGTTCAGAGCTCACCAAGCGCGTGCCGGCCAAGGCGTCGTGCACGAACTGGCCCAGGGCATGAAAGCGGCTCAAGAGCGCCCACACCAACACCCAGCCTAGGACCAGCACCACCGCTTCCAAGCCGGTGATGCCCAGCAGCCCGGTGAGCAAGAGTGGTGGCAAGAACCACAGCCAGCTCAGCACATAGCGCGCCAATGCGCGGCTTTGGCTCAGCGGCAGACCTTGTGCATCCACCACGCGGATGTTCCAGGTTTTCATGGCCAGGGTTTGGCCCTTGGACCAGAACCAGGTGAAGTAAATGCCCAGCACCAAAAACAAAAAAGCCTGCTGCACATGGCGGTTGTCCAGGGCGTGGCGGGTTTGTGAGAGGGTGCTGAACAAATAGCCGGTGATGAACACCACCCCAAACAGCAGCATGCCCTCGTACATCCAGCAGGCCATGCGGCGCCACAAACCGGGCGCAAGCAGGTTCATCACAGGCGTTGTGCCTGGCGCAATATCCATAGGTGTCAGTGAGAAGAGGAGGGGGCGCTGTCAGAGGCCTGTGCCGAGGTGGGCAGCAGGGTCTTGCGGTCCAGCGCTTGGGAAGGCACGGCCAGTTTGAAGCCGGGCTCCGGTGCTAGCTCTTGTGGGCGTTGGATGACCGGCACATCGGCCAGCTTGTCGCCTTGGGTGGGCTTGCTCACCGCCACACCCGGTTGCGTACGCACGACAGGGGCCTTTGCCGCAAGCTTTTGTTTCTCTTCCGCGCTGAGCTGCTGGTAAGCCTCCCATTGCTGGCTCTTGAGCTCGGGCGAGATTTTTTGGGTGGCCACAAAGTTTTGGCGGGCCTCGATGCGTTCGCTGCGGGGCAGGGCGGCCCAAGCCTTCATGCGGCTTTGCAGCTTACCTTGCTCGTCGCTGGACATTTGCGTGAAGTTCTTGGACATCACCATCCACTTGCGCTTGCTCTCGGTGGCCAGCTCGGCCCAAACCCCTTGCAGGGGTGCCAGGGCCAGCCGCTGCTCAGCGTTGAGGTCTTTCCAGGCGGGTTGACCCGGCGTGGCCGCCAAGGGTGTGGCCACAGAGGCACCCACCGCGCCAGCTGAGGTGGCGGCAGGCAGTGCCGTGGGGGCAGCGGTTGGTTGGCTGGGCGTGCGCCATGCCCAGAGGGCCCAAACCAATGCGACCAGCGCGACCAAGCCCAGCTGCACGGGGCGGCTGAGTTTGAAGGTGTTGCTGGTGTCTTTCACGGGGCTCGTTTCAATCAATCTTTGCTGTCGTTGCGCTCAAGCAAGGGCATTTTGAGGAACTGCACAAAGCCAGGGTCGGTGTAGGCATGTGGGGGCAGGTCGTCGGTCAACAAGGCGGTGTCAATTTCAGCCAGTTCATTGTCGCGCTCGTCCGAGATGATCATGTTCACCGCAAACAGGCTGACCGCCAAGGCCAGCAGGGGCACCAGGCTCATCCAGCGTGCCCACAGACTTTCTCCCTGGGCACCACCTTGAAGCGCGGCAGCACCAGAAGCTTGCATGACCAAGGCTTGCGCCGGTTTGAGCTGCATCAAAGCCTGCTGGCGGGCCACGCGCAGGCGTTCGGTGATGTCGTGGGGCAGTTGGTCGGCGGCGACAGACAAGCGGCGTGCCAGGCGGTGACCTAGGATGTCTTGCGGCTCTGTCATGGTGATCTCGTGTTTCATGGTTGGTATCCTTTGGCTTTGAGGGCCTTGGAGAGGGCTTGCACAGCCCGGGAACAGTGGGTTTTGACACTGCCCTCGGAGCAGCCCAT
>CANGLW010000096.1 GCA_947454955.1 Comamonadaceae bacterium | reverse complement strand
TCCAGCAGGGCGCTGGGTGCCAATGCCGCAATCGCCATCACCAGGCGGCCTTGGCCGTCAAACACGGGCACGGCCATGGCGTTGATGCCCAGCAGCAACTCACCCTTGACCACACTCAGGCCGTTCTTGCGGACTTGCGCAAGTTCCTTGGCAAACGTCGGGTCATCCAAGGCACCCCCTTGGCCTTGCGCTTTGAGGGCTTGCTCGATGTCATTGCGCGGCCAGTAAGCCGCAAACACCTTGCCTGTACCGGTATGCCGTATCGATGCCGGTGTGCCGTGTCGCATGGCCACGCGCACCGCGGTGGGCGCTTCTTCCACCCGCACAATCACCGGCGCATGCTCGCCCCACACCGCCACACACACGGTGCAGCCCAGGTCCAGGGCCAGTTGGGGCAGGGCGTTGATGGCCAGTCGCACCGGGTCCACTTGCTTGAGTGCGATCAAGCCCAGTTGCAAGGCCAAGGTGCCCAAGCCGTATTGGCCTGAGCTGGGGTCTTGGGTGATCAGCCCGAGCTTGCCAAAGCTCACCAGGTAGGGGTGGGCCTTGGCCGGGCTCATGCCAGCGGCCAGTGCCAAGTCTTTGAGGGCCATGCCCTGACCGCTGGCCACCAGGGCCTGCAGCAGCTTGCCGCCCACTTCCACGCTTTGAATGCCCCGTGAATTGGCCTTTTTGTTCTCAAGCACTGGGGGTGACTTAGGGTTTTCCATGATGTGTAATCGATTCGTCTATATTGAATTTAACGCAGATTCACCTAAAATTCGTTCATGACGAATGTATTTGCCTGTGCTGAATCTGGCAAGTCGTGTTTGTCCAACCCGGGACTCAACCCGCTAAGTTTTTCAAGGCCCCCATGAGCACCAAAACCTTCGCCTCTGCTGCCGATCTGGAAGAGAAAAAAGTCAGCTTCGACAAACTCTCTGACCACGCTTACGCTTACACCGCCGAGGGCGACCCCAACACCGGCATCATCATTGGTGATGATGCGGTGATGGTCATCGACACCCAGGCCACGCCGGTGATGGCGCAAGACGTGATCCGCCGCATCCGCGAGGTGACCGACAAGCCCATCAAGTACGTGTTGCTCAGCCACTACCACGCGGTGCGTGTGTTGGGGGCCTCGGCTTACCAGCCTGAGCACATCATTGCCAGCCAAGACACTTACGACCTGATCGTGGAGCGCGGCGAGTTTGACAAGGCCAGCGAGATCGGCCGCTTCCCGCGTTTGTTCCAAAACGTCGAGAGCGTGCCCCCGGGCATGACCTGGCCTACCTTGACCTTCACCGGCAAGATGACGATTTGGTTGGGCAAGCTCGAGGTGCAAATTCTGCAACTCGGTCGTGGCCACACCAAGGGCGACACGGTGGCTTGGTTGCCCTCTGAAAAAATCTTGTTCAGCGGCGACCTGGTGGAGTTCGACGCCACGCCCTATGCGGGCGATGCGTACTTCCAAGACTGGCCGCAGACCCTGGACAACATCGCAGCCCTCCAGCCCGAAAAATTGGTGCCCGGGCGCGGCGCGTCTTTGCAAACGCCGCAGCAGGTGCAAGCCGGTTTGGCTGGCACCAAAGCCTTTGTGAGCGATTTGTACGCACAGGTCAAAGCTGGTGCAGCCGCGGGTCAAGATTTACGCAAGGTCTACGAGGCCGCCATGGCCAAGCTGCAGCCCAAGTACGGCCACTGGGTCATCTTCAACCACTGCATGCCTTTTGATGTGACCCGCGCCTATGACGAGGCCACGCAATACCCCGACCCGCGCATCTGGACAGCTGAGCGCGACATCCAGATGTGGCAGGCCCTCGAAGGTTAAGACCGTGCAAGCGCTGCCGTTTCGCGGTTCGGGTCAGCAGGTACAAGGCATTGAATTTGCCTACCGCGCGCATGCCGATGCCCAAGCTGCGCAGCCCGTGCGCCACCCAGTGGTGGTGGTCGGTGCTGGCCCGGTGGGCCTGAGCCTGGCCATCGACCTGGCGCAACGCGGGCAGCGGGTGGTGGTGCTGGACAACGACCACAGACTCTCAAGCGGTTCACGCGCGATTTGTTTTGCCAAACGCACCCTGGAGATTTGGGATCGCCTGGGCGTGGGCGATGTCATGGTGGACAAGGGCGTGTCGTGGCAAGTGGGCAAGGTCTTCTTCAAAGACAGTCCGATTTACCAGTTCAACCTCTTGCCCGAAGACGGCCACGCCCGCCCGGCCTTCATCAATTTGCAGCAGTACTACGCCGAATCTTTTTTGGTGGAGCGGGCTTTGCAGATGCCCGAGATTGATCTGCGTTGGGATCACAAAGTCACAGCTCTGTCGCAAGACGGGCAGGGCGCGTTGCTCACCATTGAGACCCCTGATGGTCCTCACCAGTTGCACGCCGATTGGGTGGTGGCCTGTGATGGTTCGCGCTCCACACTGCGCGGCTTGATGGGCCTGGAAACCCAAGGCCGTGTATTCAAAGACCGCTTTCTGATTGCCGATGTGAAGATGGAAGCGGAGTTTCCGACTGAACGTTGGTTCTGGTTTGACCCGCCGTTTCACCCCGGTCAAAGCGTGCTCTTGCACCGCCAACCCGACAACGTGTGGCGCATTGATTTTCAGTTGGGCTGGGACGCCGACCCCGAGGTGGAAAAGCGGCCGGAGCACATCATCCCGCGCGTGCAAGCCTTGCTCGGTAAAGACGTGAAGTTTGAGCTGGAATGGGCCAGTGTGTACACCTTCGCCTGCCAACGCATGGCGCAGTTTGTGCACGACCGCGTGGTGTTTGCGGGTGACAGCGCGCATGGGGTTTCGCCTTTTGGTGCGCGTGGCGCCAACAGCGGCGTGCAAGACGCCGACAACCTGGCCTGGAAGCTGGACCGTGTGTTGCGGGGTGTTTCACCCCCAAGTTTGGTAGGCACCTACGGCCCCGAGCGCGAGTACGCGGCCGATGAAAATATTTTGAATTCCACCCGCGCTACCGACTTCATCACCCCCAAGAGCGAAATCAGCCGCGTGTTTCGTGACGCCACCTTGCAGCTGGCCGAGCACCATGTGTTTGCGCGCAAACTGGTGAACAGCGGTCGCTTGTCGGTGCCCGCGGTCTTGCACAGCTCGCCGCTCAACACGCCCGATGTGGATGTGTTTGACAGCGCCTTGGTGCCCGGTGCGGTGCTCAGCGATGCACCGGTGTCGGTGAATGGCCGCAGCAGCTGGTTGCTGCGTGAATTGGGCAGCAACTTCACCTTGATCATCCACGGTGCCATGCCTGCCTGGGTGGCGAACTGGC
>CANGLW010000095.1 GCA_947454955.1 Comamonadaceae bacterium | reverse complement strand
GACCCCGAGCCCTTCATTGAACGCGAGCGTCACACCACGCTCAAGCCTTTGTGGGATCTGTGGCGCTCGGTCACCCAAGATTTCTTCACCACCGCCAGCTTCTCGGTGGTGGCCACTGAAACCTACACACGTGGCATCAAGCATTTTCTTGAAACAGAAATGGGCCTGCCCTGCCGCTTCAGTGTGGCGCGCAAAGCCGGTGAAAAAACAGACCATGCAACCGTGCGGCAGCTGTGCAAAACACAAACGCCGCTCATCATGTTTGGCAGCTACAACGAGCGCATGTACCTGAGTGAAACCGCAGGTGCCAGCCCCATGCGTACCGCTTTCATCCCGGCCTCGTTCCCGGGTGCAGTGATCCGCCGCCACACCGGCACACCCTTCATGGGTTTCAGCGGGGCCACTTACTTGGTGCAAGAGGTGTGCAACGCCTTGTTCGATGCCTTGTTCCACATCCTGCCGCTGGGCACCGACATGGACAAGGTCGAAGCCACCCATGCACGCGGCGTGAGCGGCAACAACGCCACTTGGCAGGCCGAAGCGCAATCCCGCCTGCGCGACCTGATCGCTCAGCAGCCTGTGCTGGTTCAAATTTCTGTGGCCAAGCGCCTGCGCGACCAGGCCGAACGCTTGGCCCGCGACAAGGGAGAAGACACCGTCTCCGAGCAACACGTGACCTCTGCCGGCATTGAGCTCGGCTTGGGAGCGACAGCTTGAAGCGGCACAACGATTTCGGGTCTGCCATGCGCCGGCTCAACCCCATGTCTCGGTGTGAAGCCGGGGCTACCCAGGATGCGCGGGTTGTGCGCATCGCTGGCCGCAAGGCCTTTTAGTGAAGGAGTACACGTATGTCGAATCGGACCTCTATATCCGGGCTGACGGACGATGAAGCTCAGGAGTTCCATCAGTACTACATGCAGGGCCTTGTCGGTTTCACAGCGGTTGCTGTGCTGGCGCACGTCCTCGTGTGGGCATGGCGCCCCTGGTTCTAAGCCCAACCCGTTAGAAGTGAAGGAGTGAGTGTATGAATACCAGCACACATGCCACGGATAACCATCCGCGCGCAGACGAAACACAGGCTTTCTGGATGATTTTCGTCCTGGCTTTCATTTTCCTGTTCATGTTCGCCCTGGCTGCTTCGGCACTGGGTATGAGCTGGCGGACGATGTTGCCCGGCGCGGAGAACACCAAGGGGTTTGTGCAGGGTGTTAGTTCATCCGTACATACCTTCATGTCCCATCTTATTTAGGAGTACACATCATGTGGCGTATCTGGCGACTCTATGACCCTTTGAGGGCAATGGTTGTGCAAGGCATTTTCTTGTTCGGTCTGGCAGCAATGATTCACCTCATTCTGTTGAGCACCAACAAGTTCAACTGGCTCGACGGCCCCAAAAAGGCAGCAGGCACAGCCTCGCAAAACGCACCTTTGCCGGCTGCAACGCCGGTGGCGAAGTCCTAAAGACATCGCATGCGCGGCACATGGCGCGTCGGCTTGCCGACACACCATGTGCCAATCAAGAATTTTTGGCGGTGACGCTGTGTCATCGCTTGGGTGGAGGGCGAAAAAATGGCCATGCTGAATTTTGAAAAGAAATACAGGGTGCGCGGAGGCACCTTGTTAGGTGGTGACCTGTTTGACTTTTGGGTCGGCCCCTTTTATGTGGGCTTTTTCGGCATCACGACCGTGTTTTTTGCCTTCCTGGGAACCGCGTTGATTCTCTGGGGCGCCTCGCAAGGCCCGACCTGGAATCTCTGGCAGATCAGCATCGCGCCGCCCGACCTGTCGTATGGTCTGCGCATGGCCCCGCTGATGGAAGGCGGCTTGTGGCAACTCATCACCGTTTGCGCGATCGGCGCCTTCGGATCCTGGATGATGCGCGAGGTTGAAATTTGTCGAAAGCTGGGCATGGGCTTCCACGTCCCCGCAGCGTTTGCAGTGGCGATCCTGGCGTATGTGACGCTGGTGGTGGTCCGCCCTGTGCTGTTGGGCGCTTGGGGCCACGGCTTTCCTTACGGTATTTACAGCCACCTGGACTGGGTGTCCAACGTGGGCTACCAGTACCTGCACTTTCACTACAACCCAGCGCACATGCTGGCGGTGAGCTTCTTCTTTGCCACCACCTTTGCCTTGTCGCTGCACGGTGCGCTGGTGCTCTCAGCCACCAACCCGCCCAAAGGCGAGCTGGTCAAAACACCTGAACACGAAGACACGTTTTTCCGCGACACCATCGGCTACTCCATTGGCACGCTGGGCATCCACCGCCTGGGCTTGTTCCTGGCCTTGGCCGCGGTCTTGTTCAGCGCGCTTTGCATCGTGATCAGTGGCCCCTTCTGGACCCGTGGCTGGCCAGAATGGTGGGGCTGGTGGCTCAACATGCCCATCTGGAAGTGAGGAGAGGAACCCATGGCTGACTATCAAAATCTTTTCACCACGGTCCAGGCCACAGGCCCCTTGCACCACGGCGTGCCGCTGGGTCATGGCAACAGCCCACGCACGGGCGAAACACCTGGCGTCTATCACATCTTCGGCAGGCTGGGCAATGCACAGCTCGGCCCGATTTACCTCGGTGGCTTGGGGCTGGCCTCACTCATCTGCGGTTTGATTGCCTTCACCACGATTGGCATGAACATGCTGGCCTCGGTCAACTGGAACCCGATCCAGTTCGTCAAGCAGCTGTTCTGGTTAGCGCTGGAACCACCAGCACCGGTCTACGGCTTGTCGATCCCACCGCTCAACCAAGGTGGGTGGTGGTTGATCACCGGCTTTTTCCTCACAGCCTCGATGCTGTTGTGGTGGGCACGCATGTACCGCCGCGCCCGTGAACTGGGCATGGGCACGCACACCGCTTGGGCGTTTGCTGCGGCCATTTGGCTCTACATGGTGCTGGGTTTTTTCCGTCCCATCCTGATGGGTTCTTGGAGCGAGGCTGTGCCCTTTGGCATCTTCCCGCACCTGGACTGGACCGCTGCGTTTTCTCTGCGCTACGGCAACCTGTTCTACAACCCCTTCCACGCTTTGTCGATCGTGTTCCTCTACGGCTCCACCCTGCTGTTTGCGATGCACGGCGCGACCATTCTGGCGGTGACTCGCTTCGGTGGTGAACGCGAGATTGAGCAAATTGTGGACCGCGGCACAGCCTCTGAGCGTGCGGCCTTGTTCTGGCGCTGGACCATGGGCTTCAACGCCACGATGGAATCCATCCACCGTTGGGCCTGGTGGTTCGCGGTGCTGTGTCCCTTGGCCGGCGGTATTGG
>CANGLW010000094.1 GCA_947454955.1 Comamonadaceae bacterium | reverse complement strand
GGCTTGATGTCCATCAAGCTCAGCGAGGTCGATGGCGTGGTCCACTGGCATACTGCCTACAACCTTCAACCCCTAGAGTTCTGACATGACGTTTGAGAATGAGCCTCGCGAAGAGGGCTCCACCCCATCTGCTGCGCCTGTTGCTTCGCCGGATGGACAAGCCTGGGAGCGCCGTGTGCTGGAAAACATCGCGCAAGCTTTTGTGGAAGAGCAGCGCAGCGCGCGCCGCTGGCGCTTGATTTCCCGGGTGACTTGGCTCATCGGTTTGGTGGCTTTGGTCTGGGTGGGTTGGGGCTCGGGTTTGCAACATAAAAACACAGCCTTGCCCCACACCGCCATGGTGGAAATCAAAGGTGAAATTGCCTCGGGTGGCGAAGCCAGTGCCGAACTGATCGTCAGCGCCATGCAGGCCGCGTTTGAAGACGAAGGCGCGCGCGCTGTGGTGTTGCTCATCAACTCACCCGGCGGCAGCCCGGTGCAGGCCGGCATCATCAACGATGAGATCAAACGCCTCAAAGCCAAGCACAACAAGCCCATCTACGCGGTGGTGGAAGAGGCTTGCGCTTCTGCGGCGTATTACATCGCGGTGGCCACTGATGAGATTTATGTGGACAAGGCCAGCATTGTGGGCAGCATCGGCGTGCTGATGGACGGCTTTGGCTTCACTGGTTTGATGGACAAGCTCGGTGTGGAGCGACGCTTGATGACAGCCGGTGAGAACAAAGGTTTTCTCGACCCCTTCAGCCCGCAAACTGCCAAGCAACGCGCGTTTGCACAAACCATGCTTGATGAAATCCACCAGCAGTTCATCGCGGTGGTCAAAGAAGGGCGTGGCAAGCGTTTGAAAGAAACGCCTGAAATGTTCAGCGGTTTGTTCTGGAGCGGTCAGCAGGCCATCGACCTGGGGCTGGCCGATCAACTGGGCAACCTGGACTTTGTGGCCCGCGAGGTGGTCAAGGCCGAAGACGTGATTGACTACACCCGCCGCGACAATGTGGCTGAGCGTTTGGTCAAACGCTTTGGTGCGGCGATTGGCGAAGGTGCGGTGCGCGCCGTCGGTGGCTTGCCGGTACTGCGTTGATTTAACGGCCCTCTTAACGGCCCTGTAACGCCCCCAGCTAGCGACCTATCCCAAACACCGCCGGTGTTTGGTTGGACAAGGTCACTGGCCGTTGCTTCCAGGTTTTCACGCTCAGGCTGGTGGTGCTGGCATCGGGCAAGGTGATGCCCGCACTCACACTCAAGCGGGTGTTGTGCTCTAAATGTTGTAGCAAGGCTTGCAGGAGGGCCTGGTTGCGGTAAGGCGTTTCAATGAAGAGTTGCGTCTGACCGCTTTTGAGGGCCAGTGATTCCAAGGCCTTGATGCGTTGTGCGCGCTGCGCTGCATCGGTGGGTAAATAACCCACAAACGCAAAGTTCTGCCCCGACAAACCGCTGGCTGCCAAAGCCAAGAGCAAAGACACCGGCCCGGTCAGCGGCACCACGGTGATGCTCAGATCATGCGCGGCTCTCACCACCGAAGCACCGGGGTCAGCCACCGCGGGCATGCCCGCTTCGCTGAGCAAGCCCACATCATGGCCATGCAAAGCCGCGGCCAACAAGGTCTTGGGGTCAAAGGCCGGGCCACGGTTACCGTCATGGTCACCTTTTTTATGAACCTCGCGCGGCAGCTCCTGAATTTGTAGCGCTTGAATCGCATCCACCAAGGGGTAGAGATCGTTCACTCGCTTGAGGTAGGCGCGTGCGGTTTTCGCGTTCTCGCACACCCAGTGTCTCAAGCCCGCTGCTGTTTGCAAGGTGTGTGCGGGCAGCACATCGGTGAGTGGTGCTTGCACCTCGCAACCGAAGTCCAGCGGCGCTGGCACTAAAAATAGTTGGCCTAATTTGTTTTGATGGCTCATGGCTTGCTGAGCAGGTCCAAGCCTGCGCGCTGCAGCAAGCTGCAGGTGCGGATCAAAGGCAGACCCACCAGGGCGGTGGGATCATCGTTGTCGATGCGTTCCAACAGGGCAATGCCCAAGCCTTCGCTTTTGGCACTGCCCGCGCAGTCGTAGGGTGTTTCAGCGCGCAGGTATTGTTCAATTTGCGCATCGCTAAGTTGCCGAAACTGCACCCGCACTTGCGCCAGGTCCACCTCGGCAAAACCAGTGTCTTGGCAGACCACGGCCACCGCGGTTTGAAACACCACGGTTTGCCCGCGCATGGCTTGCAGCTGCGCCACGGCGCGCTCATGGGTGCCGGGCTTGCCCAGGGGCTGGCCATGGAGGTCGGCCACCTGGTCGGAACCGATCACCCAAGCCTGTGGGTGCAGGGCTGCCACGGCGCGGGCTTTGGCCAAGGCCAAGCGGCAGGCCAGGTCTTGCGGTGCTTCACCTGCCTGCGGGGTTTCATCCACCTCGGGCGAGACGGTGTTGAAGGGGATGCGCAGGCGCTCCAACAACTCGCGGCGGTAGCGCGAGGTGGAGCCCAAAATCAAAGTGCGTTGTGTGAAGTGGTTGGGTGTCACAGGGTCAAGCTTGTCGGTAGACATGCCCTCATTGTCTTAGATTCGCTAGGGTCGTCTGGCGATTCTTTTAAACTCAGGCCATGTCCCAAACTTTCAACGCCGACCATCTGGATGTGCCCCGCTTCACCCGCGAGGGCGCCGAGCTCGTCGGCAACGATGCGCTATCAAAATACGAGCGTCTGATCATCGAGGCGCTTGACCCCAAGTCGCCTGACACTTTGAACACCCCTGTATCTTGGCAAGCCCAAGGCGAGATGACCGAGGACGCCTCGGGCCATCAGGTGCATTGGTTGAACTTGCAGGCGCACACCCACCTGCCCATGACCTGCCAGCGTTGCTTGACGCCAGTTCAAGCTGCGCTGTCTGTGGACCAGCGTTACCGTTTTGTGGCCAGTGAAGACCAGGCCATGGCAGAGGACGACGAGGCCGAGGAAGACCTGCTGGTTTTGAGCCGCGAATTCAACCTGCGCGAGTTGGTGGAAGACGAATTGCTCATGGCCTTACCACTGGTGCCGCGCCATGAGGTCTGCCCGGGCGACGTGAGGATGTCGGCCCAGGACGAAGACTTTGAGCAGGACGACAAAAAAGCCAACCCGTTTGCGGTCTTGTCGAGCTTGAAGAAAAAGTAAGCCTCAGGTCGCGCCCAGGCTTTCGCTCAGGGCTTTGGCAGCCGCTTTGAGTTGACGGGCCGATTTGCCCTTGGGGTCCAAATCCAGCAGGGCGCTGGGTGCCAATGCCGCAATCGCCATCACCAGGCGGCCTT
>CANGLW010000093.1 GCA_947454955.1 Comamonadaceae bacterium | reverse complement strand
GCCAGCGCCATCACTGCTTGGCGTGAATTCGACACGGAAGCTCTGCGCAGCTTGAATGCTTGGTTGCTGCAAACCCGCGAGACCCATGAGCTGCGACTGCAAACCGTGCAAATGGGTCGCTCCTTGGTGGTGTGGTTGCAGAACCACCGAGGTGTCGATGCGGTGCATCTGGAATGCTGCGAGACGCTGGTGCCTTGCTACCCGCTGGCCTTTGCACTGGCTGTGGCCAGCACCGCCGCGCAGGTGCGCGATGCGCTCTTGGCCTATGCCTTTGGCTGGGCCGAGAACATGACGCAAGCCGCCATCAAAGCTGTGCCCCTGGGCCAAAGCGCAGGCCAACGCATCTTGGCTGCACTCACCGAACACATCCCCGCTGCGGTTGACCACTCTTTGTGTTTGCCGCGCAAGGACTGGCAATCTTTCTCACCCATGTTGGCCATTTTGTCGGCGCAGCATGAAGCCCAATACTCACGCCTGTTCAGGTCGTGAAAGACTTTTCAAGAGCATCACCATGAGCCTGCACCACATCGCCAACCGCACGAAAACATTGCCACCCCTGCGCGTGGGCATCGGCGGGCCGGTTGGTTCGGGCAAAACCACTTTGCTGGAGATGCTGTGCAAAACCATGCGCGAGCGTTGGGACCTGGTGGCCATCACCAACGACATCTACACCAAGGAAGACCAACGCTTGCTGACCGTGAGCGGCGCGCTGCCAGCCGAGCGCATCATGGGTGTAGAAACCGGTGGGTGCCCACACACGGCGATTCGCGAAGATGCGTCCATCAACCTGGAAGCCATCGACCGCATGTTGGTGGATTTTCCGAACGCTGATGTGGTGTTCATCGAGTCCGGTGGCGACAACCTGGCTGCCACCTTCAGCCCCGAACTCAGCGACCTGACCATTTACGTGATCGATGTGGCTGCCGGCGAAAAAATCCCGCGCAAAGGCGGCCCCGGCATCACCAAGAGTGACCTGTTCGTCATCAACAAAACCGACCTGGCCCCCCACGTGGGCGCCAACCTCGAGGTGATGGCCGCCGACACCGAACGCATGCGCCAAACCCCCAAGGGCCTCAAACCCTATGTGATGACCAACCTCAAAACCCTCTCGGGCGTGGAAGAGGTGGTGAAGTTCATCGAGCAACGGGGCATGCTGGTGGCTTGACGCTACCGCACTGACGCGGTTAGCCTAGCGCCCATCATCGCTACAGACCCGGTTGCACGGGCGACTTCCATGATGCACGCTGAACTGATCAGGATTTTTCGTCAGGCCCATCGGATCTTGGGTATGTGGGTGTTGCTCAGTGGTCTTGGTCTGGCTGGCCATGTTGGCGCGCAACCCACGCCTTACAACTTCTCAGGCGATGCTCGCTCGGCCCCAGACCTCCCCCTGCCCACCGAGGTCACGCCCATCGAGGCGGCCAATTACCCCAAGATGATGCTGCTCAAGCCTGAAGGCCATGGGCCGTTCCCAGCGGTCGTGCTGGGACATCAGTGCGGCGGCTTGGTGTTCTCGCGCACCAACCCCAACATCGCCAACTGGTCCATGTTGCAATGGGCCAAAGACTTTCACGCCGCAGGTTATGTGGTGCTCTTACTCGATTTCATGGGGCCACGCGGCGCTACCGTGGTGTGCAACGGACCGCAAAATGGGGTGACGCTGGGCCGCAGCATTCAGGACTTTTTTCAGGCGTCGGCCTATATGCGCGCCCTGCCTTATGTGAATCCCAAACAAGTCGGTCTAGTGGGGTTTTCGCAGGGCGCGCTTTTGACATTTTTTGTGAACAGCAAGGCCTACCGTGAAGCTTTCAAACAGCCGCAAGGTTTTGATGCGTATGTGTCTTTTTACCCGCCATGCCGGTTCATGCTGCGCGGCACCGCGACCGTGGTAGACCTGGTTCAGCCTGATATCGAAAAACCACAACTCGTGCTGGTCGGCACGCGCGATAACGAAGCGCCCTACAGTGATTGCCAGAGCACGATTGCGCCCCTTGAAAAAGCCGGCAAGCCCATGTCCATCCACACCTATGAGGATGCCTCACATTGCTGGGACTGCAAAAGCCTAGATGGGTTCTCTAAACCTGGGCGACACGGCACGGTGACTTACACCTACAGCCCCGCAGCCACTCAGGACAGCTTGCAACGCAGCTTGGCGTTTTTGCGCCAGTCCCTGGCCTTACCTTGAAGCTTCAAGCCCGCGCCTGCAACAACTCATCCATGCGTGAGGTGTAGCGCGGGGTGCGGCGCTCTTGTTTCATGGCCCAGGGACGTAGGGTGGTTGGCGCTGCGGGTTGCCCCACGCCCAGCGCCACACCAGCGCTGGCCAGGCTCACGGTGCCGCGGCCAAAGCGTTGGTTGAGTTGATCGATGACCACACCCACACGGTTTTGGCGTGTGGTGATCTGCTCATTCAAATCCAAGGGCAACTGCGTCACCCCCGCGTCTTGCAAGTCGAGCAGCATCACGCCGGCTTTGGCAAAGTCCACGCCTTCGCGGTAGATGCCGCGTAGGCCCTGCAAAGCGGTGCGCACCAGGGTGGCGGTATCAGCCGTGGCTTGGGGCAAGGGCAGCACCACCGACTCGCTGTAAAACGCGCCGGACCGAAAGCGGCTGCTGCGCGCAAACACCAACAGTTGGCCAGCCACGCTGTGCTGCAGGCGCAACTTTTCTGCCGCGCGGCTGGTGAAGGTGCTCACCGCTTCTTGCAAGTCACGCCACGCGGTCACCGGCTGGCCGAAGCTGCGGGTGCAGGCGATGGTTTGTTTGGCCACTTGCGCATCGTCCAGCCCCACACAAGGCATGCCGTGCAACTCACGCACCGTGCGCTCGAGCACCACCGACCAGCGGCGGCGGATGGTGGCCAGGTCCATGCGCAGCAACTGCGCCACGTTGTGCACCTGCGCGGCTTGCAGCTGGCGCGCGATGCGCGGACCAATGCCCCACACCTCACCCACCTCAGTCTGTTCAAACACGTCTTGCAATTGCGCAGCCGAGAGCGTGGCGAAGTTGCACACCTGTGCGTAGTGCGCGGGGTACACGCCGGGTTTGCGTTCAGCGGTTTTGGCCACATGGTTGGCCAGCTTGGCCAGGGTTTTGGTAGCGGCCATGCCGATGCAGCAGGGTAGACCAGTCCAGCGCAAAATTTTCTCGCGCACATCCAAACCGCGCGCCACCAAATCGCCCTGGATGCCATCGAGCGCCACGAACGATTCGTCGATGGAATAAATTTCCTGGCGGTGGCCCAGCTCAGCGGCCAGGCTCATCATGCGCGCCGACAT
>CANGLW010000092.1 GCA_947454955.1 Comamonadaceae bacterium | reverse complement strand
TCATGAAACACCGCCTCGACTTGGCCATAAGTACCATCGGCCAGCTTGGGGTAGAAGTCGTGCAGGTCGATGTAGTCGGCGATTTTCAAGTCAACCAGGTTGCGAAATTTGTCGCCTTGGGTGAGGTCGTCCACCGCCAAGATGTTGTCGATGCCGCGGGCATTGAGGCCCTTGATGATGTTGGCGCCAATAAAGCCGGCCGCGCCGGTGACCACGATGCGTGTCATGTTCAAACCCCTTGGAATAGTTCGTCGTAGCTCACGGTGGCCGTACCAAATTTACCCACCACAATGCCGCCAGCCTTGTTGGCCAGGGGCATGGCTTCGCGCAGGCTCAGGCCCGCACCCACCAGGGCCGCCAGGGTGGCAATCACCGTGTCGCCCGCACCGGTGACATCAAACACCTCGCGCGCTTGTGCGTTCACATGCAACTCACCTTGTGCGTCAAACAGCGTCATGCCTTCTTCGCTGCGGGTGAGCAGCAGGGCATCTAGGCCCAATTGATCACGCAGACCATGGGCCTTGGCGCGCAACTCATCCTCGCTGTGCCAGCTGCCAATGACTTGTTGCAACTCTGCGCGGTTGGGGGTGATGACCGTGGCGCCGCTGTAACGCGAATAGTCGCTGCCTTTGGGGTCGATCAGCACCGGTTTGCCAGCCGCGCGCGCAGCGGCAATCATGTCGCTCACATGGGTCAAGCCGCCCTTGCCGTAATCAGAAAACAGCACGGCCGCATGCTCAGGCAGGATGGCGCTGAAGGTGGCTGATTGCGAAGACAGCACCTCGCTCTTGGGGGTGTTTTCAAAGTCCAGGCGAATGAGCTGCTGCTGACGCCCGATCACGCGAAGCTTCACTGTGGTTTTGAGTTCTGCGTCACGCCCGAAATAAGGTTTGATGCCGGTCTTGGCCACCAAGTCTTCAAGCTGGTGGCTGGCCTCGTCATCGCCCACCACGGTGAGCAGCGAGGCCTGGGCGCTCAAGCTCACCACATTGGTGGCCACGTTGGCCGCACCGCCCACACGGGCTTCTTCGCGGGTCACGCGCACCACCGGCACCGGGGCCTCGGGTGAGATGCGGTCGACCGCGCCGTACCAGTAGCGGTCGATCATCGCGTCGCCCACCACCAGCACGCGGGACTGGCTCAATTGTTCTTTGGAAATACTCATAGTTCTTCCACCCGGCGTGCGGGGTAACTGTCCCAAGCCTGGCAGCCCGGGCAGTGCCAAAAATGTTGTTGTGCCTCAAAACCGCAGGCCGCGCAACGGTAGCGGGTGAGTGGTTTCACGGCCTGGTCCAAGGCGCGTTGCACCTGGGGGTGAAACTGCTCGTGCTCGAGCTTTTCACCCGCGATCCATTTCGCCGCAGCCACCAGCGAAGGTTCTTTTTCCAGGTGGCGCACGTACAAGTCGCGCGCTTGTGCGCTGGCTTGCCCACCTTGGGCAGCGTGCAAACTCACCATGGCCTCGAGCACATCCAAGCACGGTGCAGCCTCGTACGAAGCTTGCAGCAGCGCCAAAGCTTGTGCACCTTGTCCGCAAGCCAGAGCCGAGGCAGCTAGCATGGGTGCTATCAAAGGTGTAGCAGCGGGCGAAGCTTGCAAGGCGTTTGTGAGAACATCGACAGCCTTGTTGTGTTGCGCGGTGCTTTGCAACAGCGCAGCCAAGGCCAGGTGAGCGCGTGGTGCCGCAGGGGCTTGCACAAGCGCTTGCTCGAACAGGGCTTGGGCCTGCGCGGTGTGGCCTGCCTGCTGCTGCACTTGCGCGTCTTCGCACAGGTAATGCGCCAAGCGCACCCGAAAACTGCCCGGTTGGGTTTGCTCGAGCTTGGTGGCAATTTGCGCGGCTTGCGCCCAGTCGCGTGAGCGTTCGTAATTGGCCAGCAAAGCCAGATGCGCTTCTTGTTCAAACGCGGTGCCTTCGAGCTTCAAGAGCGCAGCCTCCGCGCGGTCCAGCAAGCCTGCTTTGAGGAAGTCCAGCGCCAATGCGTGTTGCGCGCGGTCTCGGTCTGCCTGGCTTAGGTCGCCGCGCGAAAGCAGGTGCTCATGCACACGCACCGCACGTTCGTACTCGCCACGGCGGCGAAATAAATTGCCCAGGGCAAAGTGCAGCTCGGAGGTGTCGGGGTCGTGCTGCACCGCTTCAATGAAGGCGTCGATGGCCTGGTCTTGTTGCTCGTTGAGCAAAAAGTTCAGGCCGCGGAAATACGCTTTGGGGTTTTGCTGGTTCTCAAATTTCAGTTGGCGCAGGTCCATGCGCGAGGCCAGCCAGCCCAGGCCAAACGCGATGGGCAGACCCAACAAAGCCCAGGTGATGTCAAAGTCCATGCGGTGCAGACGGTGTCAAAGGTTCGGGTGAAGTACCGGAGGCATCAGTGGCCTGTGGGCCCGCGTCGCGTCCAGCGTCTTTGGCATCTTGTGTGGACTTGGCGGCCTGTCGCTGGCGCCACCAGCGCGGCACCATGCCCAACACGCCCACACCCACACCCAGGGTGAACGCGGCCAGCACCACCAGCACGGTTGGCGCGCGCCAGGCGGTACCAAAAAAGAAATTCACCACCGCGTCTTGCTGGTTGTTGAGCGCGAAGGCGAACAGGGTGAAAAAAATGGCTGCTTTGAGTGTCCACTTCAGCAGCCAGATGACTTGTTTCATCAATCTCCTCGGTGTCGAGGAATTTTAGTTCAGAGCGCTTGAAGCTCTTGGGTGCGCTGGTCCACAGCTTCACGCAAGGCTTTGCCGGGCTTGAAATGGGGCACCCGCTTCTCGGGAATAGCCACACTTTCGCCACTGCGCGGGTTACGGCCCATGCGGGGTGGGCGGCGGTTGATGGCAAAGCTGCCAAAGCCGCGGATCTCGATGCGGTGGCCCTTGACGAGGGCATCGTTCATGGCGTCCAGCATGGCTTTGACGGCGAACTCGGCATCGCGGTGGGTGAGTTGGCCGAAACGGTTGGCCAGTTCTTCAACGAGGTCTGAGCGGGTCATGACGATCCAGTGTTCAAAAGAAAAAGCCCCGGGCTTCTCTCGACTCACCCAAAACAGCCTTATGGGCTGCTGGGGTGGCGGGAAGACCGGGGCTGCTGGCTGGCAGCTTAGTTGTTGTCCAACTTAGCGCGCAACAGCGCACCCAGGCTGGTCGTGCCGGCGTTTTCGCGGGCAGACTGCTGGCTCAGGCTGGCCATGGCTTCGTTTTGGTCAGCCATGTCTTTGGCCTTGATCGACAACTGGATGTTGCGGGTCTTGCGATCCACATTGACCACCACAGCGGTGACTTCGTCGCCTTCTTTGAGCACGTTGCGGGC
>CANGLW010000091.1 GCA_947454955.1 Comamonadaceae bacterium | reverse complement strand
GACAACATCTTGGCGGTGGACGACCTCACCCAAGGCGACAAATTTCGCAACCTGGTTGACTTGAAAATCGCCGACTACATCGACCTGCACGACTTCTACCCCAAGCTGGCCGATGGTACTTATGGCCAAGTCGAGGCGGTGTTTCATGAGGGCGCTTGCAGCGACACCATGGAACACAACGGCCAGTACATGATGCAGAACAACTACACGCTCTCCACAGACTTGTTCCATGCCTGCCAGCGCCGCGGCATACGTTTGTTGTACGCCTCATCGGCCGCCACCTATGGCAACTCCGAGGTGTTTTGCGAAGAGCCTGCGTGTGAAGGGCCGCTCAATGTGTACGGCTACTCCAAGCTCTTGTTTGACCAGCGCATGCGCCGCGAGTGCGGGGTGAATTTTGAGCGCTGCGCCAGCGGCAAGCTCTCGCAAGTGGCGGGCTTTCGCTACTTCAATGTGTACGGCCCGCGCGAGCAACACAAGGGCCGCATGGCCAGCGTGGCGTTTCACCAGTTCAACCAGTTCAAGACCGAAGGCCGCGTGAAATTGTTTGGCGAGTACAAGGGCTACGGCCCGGGCCAACAGCTGCGCGACTTCGTGTTTGTGGACGATGTGGTGGCGGTCAACCTTTGGTTTTTTGATCACCCCACCCAGTCAGGCATCTTCAACCTGGGCACCGGGCGCGCGCAGCCTTTCAACGACATCGCGCACGCGGTCATCAACAACTTGCGCGAAGCTGGCACGCCAGAACTCTCCTTGCAAGACGCGGTGGACAAGGGCTTGATCGAGTACATCCCCTTCCCGGATGCGCTGCGCGGCAAGTACCAGTGCTACACCCAAGCGGACCTGAGCGCCTTGCGCGCAGCCGGCTGCGACCACAGCTTTGCCACCGTGGCCCAAGGTGTGGCCAAGTATGTGGACTGGATGAAGGCGCAGGCCTGAACCGACACCTGAACCCACACCTGACAAAGACCATGCCTCGCGCTCTGACACTTCTGCTGACTGCCTTAGTCAGCCTGGTCTGCACGGCAAGCTGGGCGCTGGACATCAACACCGCCACCGAGGCTGAGCTCGATGGCCTCAAAGGCATTGGCCCGGCCATGTCGGGCGCCATGCTGACCGAACGGCACAAGCAGCCTTTCAAAGACTGGGCGGACTTGCGTCGCCGCGTCAAAGGCCTGGGTGAGAAAAAAGCCGCTCGGTTGTCAGCCGAAGGCTTGACGGTCAACGGCCAAACTTTTGGGGGCAAACCATGAACGCGGTGCTGGCGATTTGCGGTGGCGCGTGTGTGGGCGCTTTGGCGCGTTGGCAACTGGGTTTGATGCTCAACACCGGTGGCTTGCTGCCCTGGGGCACGGTGGCCGCTAACTTAGGTGGTGGCTACCTGATTGGCATTTGCGTGGCGGTGTTCCAAGCCCTGCCCGACCTCGACCCCGCATGGCGCTTGGCTTTGGTCACCGGTTTTCTGGGTGCCTTGACCACCTTCTCGACCTTCAGTGCCGAGGTGGTGGGCATGCTCATGCAGCAACGCTATGCTTTGGCCCTGGGTACGGCGGCTTTGCACCTCTTGGGCTCACTGTTGCTCACCATCGCGGGCATCAAGACCGCTGGCTTCTTCATCGGCTCCTGAGCACTAGCTCGGGCAAACCCCTAGAACACCTCTAGGTGGCCTGCAAAAAATCGCGCTAAATTCTGTTGATGTCCCTTCAACGTTCTGCACCTGCATCCCGGCTTGAGCGCATCGCTCAGGCCCGCCAGGTCACGCTCCACAACCTGGGCGGTGCGCAAAGCGGCTTGGTTGAGCCGTGGATTGAGCAATCCTGGCAGCGCTGTTTGAGCCGCGGTCAACGCGTCACCGACACGGTGGTGTTTGACCCGGTCTCGCGCAGCAGCATGGCTGCCACGGCCGAATCGAACCGGGCCCTGGTGAACACCGCCCGCCCCATCATCCGCCAACTGGCACGCGCGATTGCCGACACCCGCTACTTCGCCATCCTGACCAACCACCAAGGCGTGGTGGTGGATGTGGACGGTGTGATCGACCACAGCGACAAACGGGTGACCTCGATCGCCAGGGTCGGTGTGGACCTCTCAGAACAAAGCGTGGGCACCACCGCGATTGGTGCCGCCCTGACCGAGCTGCGTCCTGTATGGCTGCACCGCGGCGAGCATTTTTTCAATGCCACCTCGGTCTACAGCTGCGCCGGTGCGCCTCTGTTCGGGCCGGACGGTCAGTGTGTGGGCATGCTCGATTTGACTGGCGTAGAAACCGCAGAACGCCCGGAACTCAAACACCTGGTGAGCCAATCGGTGCGTAACATCGAGAACGCCCTGGTCATACAGCGCCCGCACCAGCTCTTGCTGCGGGTGAACTGGCCCGGTACAGCCTCAGGGCTGGAGAGTGATGGCCTGATTGGGGTCGATGAAGATGGCATGGTGGTCAGTGCCAACCAAGCTGCACGCGTGCTGCTGCCTGAACTCATTCAGATGCATCAGCGGATATTGCATTGCCGTGATTTGTTTGCCACGCCGCATGAACGGATCGTTGACGCAGCCCACCGCCAACACAGCCTGGAAACACCGCTGTGGAATGGCTTGCGTGTGCAGGTCAACGGTCAGCTGCATGAGCGGCGCATCAGCGCTGCACGCAGACCCGCTGCGCCCAGCAAACTCCAAACCGGCATGCCCCTCAAAGACTTTGAAACCACGCTGATCCGTCAGTCGGTGGACGACCACAAAGGCAATGTGGCCGAGGCCGCCCGCGCCCTGGGCATCAGCCGCGCCACGGTTTACCGCAAGCTCAAACCCAGGCGCTGACGCTCTCGTTACGGCGCAGGCGAAAAGCCGTACTTGGCGAACACGGTCTGCGCCTCGGCCTGCAGCAAAGTCTGGGTAAATTGCTGCTCTGCCATCGACGCATTGGCGCGCAAAGTCATGCCGTAAGAAGCACTCACCTGCAAGGTCTCAGGAATGGCGATGATTTTCAAGGTGGGTGTGTCTTTTTGTGCGCTTTTGGCATTGGTGCAATAGGTCACAAACACATCCACACTGCCCTGCGACATCACCCAGGCATAGGGGTTACGGCCAGCCGGTGCCTGGGCAGATTGCGGCCCACCGGTGAGTTGTTGCGCCTTCTCGCGCAAGGTGTTGGTCGCACCAGGACGCAATGCGTCTGCTTTGCCAAACAAGGCCCAGGCGTAGTCACCCGCAGGGTCGGCTTTGGGGGTGGAAATGCCCACGCGCGTGGACGACTCAAGCAACAAGCTCAACACATCACCGGTCTTGACGTTCTCGTTGGCCAACACACACATGCGGTT
>CANGLW010000090.1 GCA_947454955.1 Comamonadaceae bacterium | reverse complement strand
TGTCGGGATCACCCAGAGGACAGCGCATGAGCATCAAGAGCGACAAATGGATCCGCCGCATGGCCGAACAGCACGGCATGATCGAGCCCTTCGAGCCCGGACAAGTCCGCCAAAACGAGGCGGGCCAAAAGATTGTGAGCTACGGCACCAGCAGCTACGGTTACGACATCCGCTGCGCGCCCGAGTTCAAGGTGTTCACCAACATTTACAGCACGGTGGTGGACCCGAAGAACTTTGATGAGAGAAGCTTTGTGGACATCGAGAGCGATGTCTGCATCATCCCCCCCAATTCTTTCGCGCTGGCCCGCACGGTCGAGTACTTCCGCATTCCGCGCAATGTGCTCACCGTTTGCTTGGGTAAAAGCACCTACGCGCGCTGCGGCATCATCGTCAACGTGACGCCCTTTGAGCCCGAGTGGGAAGGCTATGTGACCTTGGAGTTTTCCAACACCACCCCGCTGCCCGCCAAAATTTACGCCGGCGAGGGCTGCGCCCAGGTGCTGTTTTTCGAGAGTGACGAGGTCTGCGAAACCTCCTACCGCGACCGCGGTGGCAAGTACCAGGGTCAGCGCGGTGTGACTTTGCCTAAGACCTGAGGTCAGCGCCCACCTTCACCCACCAAAGCGTAGGGCGACCAATACGCCGGGTGTTTGTAGCGCGCGTCTTTCATGGTGGCCAGCATGGCGCGGCGCAGAGCTTCGGCACGGCGCAAGGCGGGGTCGGCTTTGTAGGCGGCAAAGGTTTGGGTGGTGAGCAGCATCGCGCTTTCACTCTCCACCGACCAGTGCGTCACCAACAAGCTGCGGCTGCCTGCATAGAAGAAGCCGCGGGCCAGGCCGCTCAAAGCCTCTTCAGCGCGACCATCGGCGCCAGCGGTGTTACAGGCTGAGAGCACCACCCAGTCGGCATTCATCTTGAGCGACAGCACGTCTTCCAAGGTCAACAGGGGGGACTCATTGGGATTGGCGGTGGCTGCCAAAGCAAGCGCAGGTTGGTTCAAATTGGGCAGGTCGCCAGCCAACAGGCCGTGGGTGGCGAACACCACCACTTGCTTCTTGCCCAATTGACCAGATGTATTGCTCTTGAGCACCGAAGCGCGCGTAGCCTCGCTGCCCAGCAGCAAGTCTTGGCTGGGGTTGGCACCCAAAATTTTCGCGAGTTGCAGCACTTCGTCACGCGTCTCGGGCAGGGGCGGCAACTTGCCGTAGTTCAAAAAGCTCTGAGCGTCAGACTGCTCAATGCCGGTTTGCAGAGCGGAGCGCAAATTACCGCCAGCCCGCACGTGGGCTTCACCAGCAGCCGCTATTTTTTGTGCAGCCTTGTCAAACACCGGGTCGCCCCAGGCCATCAGCGCTTGCGAGCTGGACGCTTGTTTGGACTGACGCTTCAGCGCCAACCAACCACTGGCGGTGGGCACGTGGCTCACTGCCGTGTCCAATATCAACCAAGGGGCTTGCCCCGGGTCTTTGCCGGCATAGGGCTGGCGGGTGAGCACCGCAAAAGGCATCTTGGCCAAGGCACCCGAGGTGGCCACAATCACGTGCGCTTTGCCCTGCAAACTGGCCTCAAAGGGCGCGAGCATGCCTTGGTAAACCTGGTGCGAAGCAGCGTAGTCAAAGGTGGGCGCGCGCGCGCCCATCTCGGCCACGTCCAGCGTTTTGCGCAAGCGGTCAACCAGCGCGCTGATCTGCTTCTCGCCCATGTCCCATCGGTGAAAGCGGATGCTGCCATCAGCGGCAATGGCCCACACATAGGTTTGCTCTTCCATCGGAATCACCGACACAAACAACTCATCAGGCTTGAGCTGTTGCGCAATGTCTTTGGGGCCTGGTGCTTTGGGTTGAAGTAGCTGGAAGTAATCCGGGAAGTCTTTTTGGATTTTGGTTTTGTAGACCTTGCGCTGCGCTTCCAATTCTTTGAGGCGCTCACGCATTTGTGCCACCACTTGGGCATTACGCGATTTTTCGCCCTCAGAACCCTGAGCGGTGATGTAGCTCGTGAGGCTGGCGACCTCGTTTTTCGCGTCCTGCTCTTGGCGGATGATTTCGGCCAAGCCCGGTGTGCTCACGCCTGAGCGGATGGCCGCATCAGACAAGGCTTGCTGCACGCTGGAGTTGTTGACGTAGTCGGCCAATTCAAACAACAACTCGGCATCAGCCGGGCTGTTGGCCGCTGACATGGCCAGCAGCTGCATGTAGTTCTCGAAAATAAAACGCTTGTATTTTCTGCGGACCGCGTCTTCGGCAAATTCACCAGTGAGTGCCGCTGGCGCGGTGATGTTGCGCAACGCCAAGTCAAACTGCGTGCGGGCCGCGTCGGCTTGGCCGTTTTTGAACAAGGCCACCGCGTAAATGCCGCGCGAGAACGCTGTGAAATAGTGGTTCTCGCCGTAATTGGTGACGTGCCATTTCAGGTTGCCATCCATCATGCGCAAGGCATCAGCGTTGCGTCCATTCTTCAGGTAAACCACCGAACGGATGTGCACCTGCCTGGCGATGTTGCTCACATTTTTGAAGTCTTTGGTGGCGGCATCAATGTCTTCAAAATTCGCCAGCGCTTCTTTCCACCGCTCTTGACCCAAGAGCGCCACATTGGTTCGCAGCTGTGTCCACAACCAGTTGGGCGCGCCTTTTTTGTAGCCTTGTTCCAGCACAATTTTTTCGCTGCGCTGGGCATAAGGCTCGGCCTCTTTGAATTGCCCGGTGGCGTTGCGCAAATCCGCAAAGCGCATGTACATGCCCGCCATTTGGTTTTCGCTCAAGCCCAGCTGTTTGTAGAGGCGGTAAGACTCGCGCAGGGTCCAATCTGCATCGGCATAAAGGCCAGCCACCATTTGGTGTGTGGCCAACTCTTGCATGGTGAACATGTAGCCGGTGCGACCGTAGGTGCGTTGGCGCAGGTCGATCATGCCTTCTTGGCCCAGCAGGTCTTTGCCTTTGCTCACCGCCAATTTGGAGGTTTGTATGCCTTCATGCCACTTGCCAGTGCGCATCAGGTAGCGGGATTTAACGTTGTTGAACTCCATCTCGGCACGCACCATCCAGTAAGCATTCGCGCCGGCGCGGGACATGCGCGACCACTCGTTTTTGATGATGTTCTCGGCCTCGGACAGCAGCTCATCGGCTTGCTTGAGTTTGCTGTCGTCGATGTAGTTGAGCGCCACCGTGGTGCGGATGCGCACCGCGGAGGGCGGCCATTTCATCGTCTTGATGAGCTCATGACCGATGGCATAGGCCTCGTCGCGTTTTTCAGTGCCGGCCAGGAAGTCGCGCAGCGTCCACTTGCCGTCATCAGCAATTTCTGCGAACTCGCGCAAAAACTGCTCGCGCAGTTTCATGTCGCCCAACTTCCAGGCCGCAGATTCTTTGAG
>CANGLW010000089.1 GCA_947454955.1 Comamonadaceae bacterium | reverse complement strand
GACTTCATTGTTCATCTTCACGCCCGTCATGTAAGCAGCCATAGATGGTGCACTGTCAGTCACTTGGGCATCTGCCGAGTAGGTTTTGACAAACGCTGTTTCAGGCAAGTTGTCCATGGTGAGTGCGCCATCCTCACCCGCTTTGTAAATGCGAGCTGCGGTCATGGTGGTCATGCCCATGCCATCGCCAAGGAAAAAAATCACATTTTTTGGTGCTGGAGAGTCACTGCCACCGCAAGCAGCTACCACGACCGCAGTGATGGCTAGAGAACAAGTCAATAAGGTGTGGGATAGTTTCATGACAAGGTTGGATGATGAAAGAAATGAGACGATAAAAAATTTCCGTGTCACTTTTATTAACCTAAAGAACACAATGTCTTTGTTTTCGGACGACACCAGTCAAGAAAGTAAACTTCAGAAATTGCTAATGGACCTGGTGGCTTTGTCTGACTTTTCAAGACGCTCATGCACTTGAAAAATTAAGGAACTTTCAGGTCGCTCATCGCTGCAAACTGCATGCGTCTTGATGTTCATGGATCGAGAAAAACATCGGTGAATGCTGTCTTCAAACAGTGGTTTGTGACAATCCGGGCATTGGTAACGGTCTTGCATGTCGGTTCCTCCAAAGCAGTGGCGTCAGCTTAAAAAAAGCCCGTGACACTCTGATGTCGCGCACGCTGACTTGCCCTTGCCATCAAGGTGTCATATCAGAGCCATAAATTGGCGTTGACGCTCACATCAGCATCACCTGCTGTGGCTTGTCTGGCTCAGCTGACTTGATGACCCCCAATTTCTATCGACTGATTGCAGCGCAGTTTTTTTCTTCACTCGCTGACAACGCCTTGCTCATCGTGGCCATGGCCTTGCTCGAATTCAAAGGCATGCCGGGCTGGTGGGCACCTTTGCTCAAGTTCTTCTTCACGGTGTCTTATGTGGTGTTAGCGCCATGGATCGGCCCACTGGCAGACGGCATGCCCAAGGCGCGCTTGATGGCCTGGATGAACCTGACCAAAATCACCGGCCTTCTTGCATTGATGTGGGGTTGTCACCCACTTGCGGCGTTTGCGGTGATTGGTTTTGGCGCAGCGGGTTACGCACCAGCCAAGTATGGCTTGATTACCGAGCTGGTGCCCTCACAGAAGCTGGTGTTGGCCAACAGCTGGTTGGAAGTTTCTGTGGTGTGCTCGGTATTGCTGGGTGCCATCTTGGGTGGTGTGCTCATCAGCCCCTTGTTTGAACCCTTGGCGCAAGTTTTGTCGCAGTCAGCGTTGGCGACGCTGGGTGAGTCCACGCCCTTGCAATCGGCACTGGTGTGTGTGCTGGGTTTGTATGGCCTGGCTTCGCTCATCAATGTGTTCATTCAAGGCAGCGGCAAGTTGTATGGCCATCAGCGTTTGCATGTGGTGCATGCGGTGCGAAATTTTTGGTTGGACAACCGCAAACTCTGGACCGACAAAGAGGGCGGTTTGTCGCTGGCAGCCACCACCATTTTTTGGGGCGGTGGTGCCACGGTGCAATTCGCGGTGCTCAAATGGGCTTCAGACCAACTGGGTCTGCCGCTGAGCCAAGCCGCTTATTTGCAAGCAGCCGTGGCGGTGGGTGTGGTGTTTGGGGCGGCCTATGCGGGGCGCCGGGTGGCCCTGTCCCAAGCCAAGCACATGCTGTGGTCTGGCGTGGGCTTGGGTCTGTTGTTGGTACTCATCAGTCAGGTGCACACCACCTGGGTGGCTGTGCCTATCCTCTTGCTGGCAGGTGCCATGGGTGGCTTGTTGGTGGTGCCCCTCAACGCTTTGTTGCAACACCGTGGTTGCGCCTTGCTCAGCGCAGGCCGCTCGATTGCGGTGCAAGGCTACAACGAAAACCTCAGTGTGTTGGTGATGCTGGGCGTCTATGCAGGCCTGCTCAAGCTTGACATGCCCATCAGTTGGGTGATGGTGGCCTATGGGGTGGCCATCACGGTGGCTATTCTGCTGCTCATCAAGCGTTCAAAGCGGACTTAACCGGCTGAGTAAGAACGTGCCATCAACGAGGCGTCATGCACCGCCTCAGACTGGGAGATGGTCTGGTTCAAATTGGTTTCAAACAACCGCACAATGTGGCGCCAATCCAGGTCTTGTGCGGTTTGTAGTGATTGCGCTTGAATGGCCTTGCGCTTTGCCGCGTCCATGGCCAGCGACACACTCATCGCAATCAAGTCTTGCGGACGATCGAGCTCCGCCAAGCAGCCGTTCTCGCCTTGTCGTATCAACTGCGCAGCTGCTGCGTAGTTGAAGGCCACCACCGGTAGGCCACTGGCCATGGCCTCAGTGGTGACATTGCCAAAAGTTTCGGTGAGGCTAGGGAACACAAACATGTCCGCACTGGCGTAATGCGCCGCCAAAGCCTGCCCCTTTTGCTGGCCAGCAAAGATGGCTTCAGGGCAAGTGATTTGCAAGGCTTCACGCATGGGGCCATCACCCACCAGCAGCAAGCGCGCACGTGGCACTTGGGCTTTCACAGCGTCATAAGCCTGCAGCAAGAGTTGAAGGTTTTTTTCAACCGCCAAACGGCCTACACAGGCCATCAGCACATCATCTTCAGCCAACCCCCACTGCGCACGCAACTCTGCGCTGCGCTGGCTCGGGTTGAAGCGCGTGGTGTCTACACCCCGGCTCACCACATGCAGCCGTTTGAAGCCCTGGGCCTCAAGCTGTTGTTTGAGTTCGTGGGTGGGCACCATGGTGCTGCCCGTGCGGTTATGGAACTTCTTGAGGTAAGCCATGATGGGCTTGTTGAGCCAGCCCGCGCCGTAGTACTTGCTGTAGGCGTGGAAGTTGGTTCTGAAATCAGAAGTGACGGGCAGCTTGAGCTTGAGGGCTGCACGCAGCGCAGACCAGCCCAGCGGCCCTTCGGTGGCGATGTGCACCACATCAGGCCGGTGCAAAGACCATCGCTGTAACAGTGCCCCTTTGCTGGGTACGCCCATGCGCAGCGCGGGGTATTTGGGGATGGGTAGACTCTTCATTAGCACTTCGCTGAAGCGGCCTTGGCCATCAGCCTGGTCTGCGGCATGCTGCCTGGGCCGTATGAGTTCAATGTCATGCCCAAGCTTGTACAAACCTTCCACCACCTGCTGGATGGTGAGTGCCACACCATTGACCTCAGGCGGGTAGGTCTCGGTCACAAAGGCAATACGTAAGGGACGGTTGGCATGAGACAAACGGTCCACAATGATTTCTGGCTCGATGGTGTTTTGCATGTGTAAATCTTGAGCCGTTAAAACGACAAACGTATGACAGTGTCTTGAATTTGTCATTCGGTTTGTCATTGAAATTTCATACGTCGCTGTCACGATCACGTCAACATCCAACAGGGTGTGCCATTGAAAGGTG
>CANGLW010000088.1 GCA_947454955.1 Comamonadaceae bacterium | reverse complement strand
GTGCAAATCAACGAGAAGATTGAGTTGGACTTTGCCAAGGTGTTGCGCGCCACCTTGCGGCAAGACCCCGATGTGATCTTGCTCGGCGAGATACGCGACTCGGAAACTGCCGAGATTGGCTTGCGCGCGGCCATCACCGGGCACATGGTTCTATCAACTTTGCACACCCGCGATGCGGTCAGCACCCCCTTCAGGTTGCTGGACATGGGCGTGCCACCCTTCATGGTGGCCACCTCTTTGCAAGCGGTGCTGGCCCAGCGTTTGCTGCGCTTGAACTGCGATGTGTGCGCCGAGCCACAGACACTGAACCCGCAAGAAAGCGCTTGGCTCACGCGTTTGGTGGGGCAGGGCGAGCCCCTGGTGCCCAAGCGGGGTCGCGGTTGTTCCGCCTGTCATGGCACCGGCTACGCGGGTCGGCAAGGCGTGTATGAAATGCTGGAGATGAATGCAGAACTCACCCAAGCGGCCAGCCACGCCGACCCCACTGCGTTTTTGAAAACTGCCCAAGCGTTGATGGCCGGTAAAACTTTGGTGCACCACGCCTTGGCTTTGGTGCGTGCGGGCCGAACCTCGGTGGCCGAGGCCATGCGGGTGGGCAGTGACACGACAAGCGAAGAAGAATGAGACGGGCATGAGCGAGGCGGTGGTCTTCAGTTGGCGTGGACGTGACAAACGCGGCGAGGCGGTGCAGGGGCAGTTAGAGGCGACGAGCGAACAGGGCGTGGCCCAACAGCTGTTGGCCCAAGGTGTGGTGCCGGTGGACATCCGCAAGCACAGCGGCAAAGACAACAGCCCGGTTGATGTGCTGGCCTTGTTCAACAGGTCTTCGGTGAGCGACACCGACATCCTCTTGTTCTCGCGCCAGATGTACACCTTGAGCCGCGCGGGCGTGCCGATTTTGCGGGCCATGGCAGGGCTGGAATCGTCGGCGGTGAACCCGGGCATGGCCAGCATGCTCAAAGACATCCGCGCTGGTTTGGACCAGGGCCGCGACATCGCGAGTTGCCTGAGCAAATACCCCAAAGTCTTCAGTCCGTTTTACCTGGCCATGGTGCGGGTGGGCGAGATGACGGGTCAGCTCACCGAGGTGTTTTTGCGTTTGGCCGAGCACCTGGCATTTGAGCGAGATGTGCGGGCGCGCATCAAGCAGGCGCTGCGCTACCCCAGCTTTGTGGTGGTGGCCATGCTGGTGGCCATCGTCATCATCAACCTCTTTGTCATTCCGGTGTTCGCCACGGTGTTTGCCGGCTTCAAGGCCGAGCTGCCCTGGGTCACCCGCGGCCTCTTGGGTTTTTCAGCCTGGATGGTGTCGTGGTGGCCGCTGTTGTTGGCCTTGTGCGGTACGGCGGTTTATGGTTTCAAACAAGCCCTGCAAAGCCCAGGCGGGCGATGGCGTTGGGACAAGTTCAAGCTGCAAATCCCGATCGCGGGCGACATCATTTTGAAAGCCACGCTCTCTCGCTTTGCGCGCAGCTTTGCACTGTCCAGCCAAGCCGGTGTGCCCATGGTGCAAGCACTCTCGGTGGTCTGCGCCACCATGGACAACGCCTACCTGAGCCAACGCATCGAGCTCATGCGCGAAGGCATTGAGCGGGGCGAGAGCATTTCGCGCTGCGCCACACACAGCGGCGTGTTCACCCCGGTGGTGCTGCAAATGATCGCGGTGGGCGAAGAGACCGGTGAGCTCGACAAACTGTTGTTTGAAATTGCCGGCATGTACGAGCGCGAAACCGATGAGCGCATCAAAGGCTTGTCGGCCTCCATCGAGCCGGTGTTGCTGTTGTTCATCGGGCTCTTGGTGATGCTGCTGGCCCTGGGTGTGTTCCTGCCGCTGTGGAATTTGGGGCAAGCCGCTATGGGGCGCGGTGGTGGTTGAGCCCGAAGCTGAGGCCCATCTTCAGTTTGAGGTTGATTAACCGATATGACCATTAACTTTTCTCTACGCAAGGAGTGCACATGAAAACAAACATCAAGCAAGCAGGCTTCACATTGATCGAACTCGTCATGGTCATCGTCATCCTCGGAGTGTTGGCCGCCGTGGCTATTCCTAAGTACGTGGACATGAAGGCCGATGCGGCCGCTGCCGCCACCCAAGGCGTGGCTGGCACCTTGTCCTCAGCCGCTGCGGTGAACTACGCCGCGCGTTCGGCCAATGCAGCCAAAGGGGTGGCCATTGCCAACTGCACCGACGTGGCCAACGCCTTGCAAGGCGGCCTGCCTGCGGGTTACACCATCACCGGTGCCGCTGTGGCAGCCGGCGCCACCACCGCCTGCACGCTCAACAACGCCAATGTGTCCCCAGCGGTGACCTCGAGCTTCACCGCCATCGGGATACTCTGATCTTTGAGCTGCTGGTGACACGGGGTTTCACGCTCATCGAACTCATCGTGGTGATGGTGTTGTTGGGTGTGCTCTCGGTGTTTTTGTTGCCCGCCCTCAAGCCCGATGACTTTGCCACCCGCGGCTTTCGCGACGAGACCACCGCCTTGCTGCGCTATGCGCAAAAAACCGCGGTGGCGCAACGGCGCATGGTGTGCGTGTCGGTGCAAGCCAACGGCTTGCGTTTGCAAATGGACGCAGCCAGCCCAGCCAGCGGTGTTTGTGCGCAAGCGCTCGAAGCGCCTTCGCGCCTACAGGGTGGTCGGGGTTTGAGCAGCACGGTGAGCAACTTTTACTTCACCCCTTTGGGGGGCACCGATCAGGCCAGCAACATCACACTGTCACTGTCTGGCCTGCAGCCCATCGTGGTGGAGGCCAGCTCAGGCTATGTCCACGACTGAGCATGTCTGCCAAGCAAACCGGCTTCAGCCTGATTGAGCTTATTTTTTTCATCGTGGTGGTGGCCTTGGGGCTGGCCGGCATTGTGTCGGTGATGAACACCACCGTGACCCGCAGTGTGGACCCCCTGATGCGCAAACAGGCCCTGGTGCTGGCCGATGCTTTGATGGAAGAGATCATGCTCAAAGCCAGCCGCAACCCCGAAGGTGGCTACAGCGGCAACAACCGCGCACAGTTTGACGATGTGCTGGATTACCAGGGCTACAGCACCTGTTGTGGCATGGTGATGATCGATGGCACCCCCATAACTGGTTTGGAGCGCTACAACATCAAGAGCGTCGACATCAACGATGTCGTGCCTGTGGCGGGTTCGGCGACCTTGAAGCAGGTGGTGGTGACCATCGCCAGCCCGCAAGGCGATTTGTCGCTGCGCAGTTACCGCGGGGGTGACTGATGCAACGCCAACAAGGCTTCACCCTGCTCGAACTCATCATGGTGCTGGTGATGCTGGGCGTGGTCAGCAGCATGGTGGCGGTGTTCATCCGCAGCCCGGTGGATGCTTACCTGGATGGCAACCGCCGTGCCGCCTTGAGTGATGCCGCCGACACCGCGCTG
>CANGLW010000087.1 GCA_947454955.1 Comamonadaceae bacterium | reverse complement strand
TCAAGTCCACTGGACATGACCGTGCACAGCCTGCCTCAGCCCCAAGAGCTGGAGGAGGGCCGCCGCGTGGTGGGCCGCTGGAAGATGATTCTGGTGATGCTGGTGTGCGCCGCACCGGTGGTGGCGTCTTACTTCACTTATTACGTCATTCGCCCAGAAGGCCGTCGCAATTTTGGTGAGCTGATTGACCCGCAACCCGTGTTGCCCGATGTGCAAGCCACAGCTTTGGATGGCAGCACTGTGAACCTGCGCAGCCTCAAAGGCCAATGGCTGTTGGTGGTGGTGGCCGGTGGCGCGTGTGACGCTTTGTGTGAACAACAGTTGTACCTGCAGCGTCAACTGCGTGAGGTGCTGGGCAAAGAGAAAGACCGCCTGGACCGCGTGTGGTTGCTCAGCGATGACGCCCCGGTGCGTGAGGCGATTCGCCCCGGCCTGCAAGGCGCGACCGTGTTGCGTTTGCCTGCTGATGCACTGAACAATTTCCTCAAGCCCGCTGAAGGCCAGGCCTTGCAAGACCACCTGTATGTGGTGGATCCGATGGGCAATTGGATGATGCGTTTTCCCGCCAAGTTGGATTTGAGCACCGCGAGCAAAGCCAAAACAGATTTGGAGCGTGTCTTGCGCGCTTCCAAGTCATGGGACCCCGCTGGGCGATGAGCATGAGCCTGCTTGATTGGACCCCGGTGTTCAAGGTCATGATCAATGGCCTGCTGCTGGCCATCGGCCCGTTGGCTTGGGTGTGGGTGCGCCAGCGTGGTGCCAACCCGCTGTCACGCTTGCATGCGCTCACGCTGCTGACCTTGTTCCTCACGCTGGACCTCATCATGTTCGGTGCCTTCACCCGCTTGACCGACTCAGGCCTGGGTTGCCCCGACTGGCCGGGTTGCTACGGCAGCGCCAGCCCCATCGGCGCGCATGCCGACATCAGCGCGGCGCAAAGCGCCATGCCCAGTGGGCCGGTGACGCTCTCCAAAGCGTGGATTGAAATGATCCACCGCTACTTGGCTACCGGTGTGGGCGTGTTGATCTTGGTGCTGTGTGGTTTGAATTGGCGCACGCGCGACCAAGGCACGACCGTGGCCTTACCCTTGTTCACGCTGCTGTGGGTGTGTGTGCAAGGTGCCTTTGGCGCGCTCACCGTCACCATGAAACTCTTGCCGGCCATCGTTACCCTGCACTTGCTGGGCGGCTTGACGCTGCTCGCGCTGCTCACCTGGCAAGCGGTGCGCAGCCACGCCTTGCTGAAGCCAACGCAAGCCGCGACACATACACCGACACATGCGTCGACAGATACACCGTCGTGGTTGCGCGCAGCCCTGGTGTTGGGCCTGTGTGTGCTGGTGCTGCAAATCGCTTTAGGTGGTTGGGTGAGCACCAATTACGCGGTGCTGGCTTGCCAAGAGGTGCCCACTTGCCAAGGCAGCTGGTGGCCGCCCATGAACTTCGCGCAGGGCTTCACCGTGTGGCGTGAGCTGGGCATGAACAGCGACGGCACGCCCATCAGTTTCGAAGCGCTCACCGCCATCCACATGGTGCACCGCCTCATGGCGGTGGTGGTGCTCGTCGTCTTGGGTACGCTGGCTTTTCGCATGAAGCGCACCCAAGCTTGGCGCACGCCAGGCCGCTGGCTCAACATCTTGCTCTTGCTGCAACTCGTCACCGGTTTGAGCAACGTCATCCTGGGCTGGCCTTTGCTGGCCGCTGTGGTGCACACCGGTGGCGCGGCTGGCTTGCTCGGTGTACTCACCTGGGCGCTGGCCTTGCCCGTGGCAGCGCAACGCACTTTCTTGGCCACATCGCCCATCACTTCCGGACCCCACCACGCATGAGTGCCTCTAACCCCTCTTTGACCAGCTCGGTGTACCGGCAGTTTTACGACCTCACCAAACCGCGGGTCGTGCAGCTGATTGTGTTTTGCGCCTTGATTGGCATGGTGCTGGCTGTGCCCGGCGCGCCTTCTTGGGCAGACATCCGTTTGGGCTTGCTGGCCTGTGCGGGCATTTGGTTGGTGGCTGGTGCAGCTGCTGCCTTCAACTGCCTGGTGGAAAAAGGCATCGACGCGAAAATGAAGCGCACCGCTTGGCGCCCCACTGCCAAAGGCCAGCTCAGCGACAAGCAAACGCTGATTTTCTCGGCGGTCTTGTGTGGCCTGGGCTCTGCCTTGTTGTATGTGTGGGTCAACCCGCTCACCATGTGGCTGACCTTCGCGACCTTTGTGGGTTACGCCATCATTTACACCGTCATCTTGAAGCCCCTCACGCCGCAAAACATTGTGATCGGCGGGGCCTCCGGGGCCATGCCCCCCGTGCTGGGTTGGGCCGCCATGACCGGTGAAGTTGGTCCTGAAGCGCTGATTTTGTTTTTGATCATCTTCTTGTGGACGCCCCCGCACTTTTGGGCGCTGGCGCTCTACCGGGTGGAGGACTACCGGAAATCGGGCCTGCCCATGTTGCCGGTGACGCACGGCAACGAGTTCACGCGCTTGCAAATTTTGCTCTACACCTTCATTTTGTTCGCGGCTTGTTTGATGCCCTTCATCTTCGGCATGAGCGGCTGGCTGTACCTCATCGCAGCCTTTGTGTTGAGCATTGGTTTTTGCTGGTACGCCTGGCGTTTGTGGCGCAACTACTCCGACGACCTGGCGCGCGCGACCTTCAAGTTTTCGCTGATTCACCTGAGCGCTTTGTTCGCCGCTTTCTTGCTTGACCATTATTTGGTGTGAGTTTTTTGAATTGGATGGCTGATGAACAAACGTCTTGCTCTTAAAAACATAGCGGCCTCTTTTGTCTCGGCAAGGCTCATGGGCGCTTTGGGTGCTTCAAGCGCGGCTGTATGGCTGGCAGCGTGTTCTGACAGCAAACCTCAATTTGCGTCGGTCGACATCACCGGTGCCGACTACGCCAAAGACCTGGCGCTCACCGACCACAACGGCCAGGCGCGCACCCTCAAAGACTTTGCAGGCAAGGTGGTGGTGCTGTTCTTTGGCTACACCCAATGCCCCGATGTGTGCCCCACCACCATGACCGAGCTGGCTGAGGTCAAGCGTCTGTTGGGCGCGCAGGGCGACCAGGTGCAAGGCGTGTTTGTGAGCCTGGACCCCGAGCGCGACACGCCCGAGGTCTTGAAGGCCTACATGGCCAACTTCGACCCGAGCTTTGTGGCCCTCACCGGCAACGCCGATCAGCTCGCTGCTGTGGCCAAAGACTACAAGGTGTATTACAAAAAAGTGGAGGGCAAAACGCCCACCAGCTACACCCTGGACCACTCGGCCGCGAGCTACATCTACGACCCGCAAGGTCGCTTGCGTTTGTATGCGCGTTACGGCGCGGGTGCCCCGGTGTTGGCCGCCGACATCAAGCTGCTGCTGGCCGGCAAATAAAAAGCTGTCGTGCGTGTGGTGGCTTATTCCACCTTGATGCGCTGATCGCGTATCACCTGGCCCAGCGTGGCGGTGTCGCGCTTCATGCG
>CANGLW010000086.1 GCA_947454955.1 Comamonadaceae bacterium | reverse complement strand
GAGGCTTTCCTGGCTGGCGCTCAAGCCCACGGTCTGTTACAACTCAAAGGACATAAATCTTTGGGTGGCATGCGTGCGAGTTTGTACAACGCCATGCCCCTTGCCGGCGTGCAGGCCCTGGTGGCCTACATGCAAGACTTCGAACGCACCCAAGCTTAAGCACCCATGGCCAAAACACTTGCAGAGTTGCGCGTTCAAATTGACGCGGTCGATCAAGAACTTCTGAATTTGCTCAACCGACGCGCCGGTCTGGCGCATGAGGTGGGCGAGATCAAACGCGTGGAAGGTTCCCCGGTGTTTCGACCCGAGCGCGAAACCCAGGTCATCCACAACCTGCAGCAAAGTAACCCTGGCCCACTCAAGCCCGGCAACATCGCCATCATCTGGCGCGAAATCATGTCAGCTTGCCGCGCACTGGAAGCGGCGCAGCGCGTGGCTTACCTGGGGCCCGCTGGCACCTTCAGCGAGATGGCCGCGTTTCAGTTTTTCGGCTCCAGCATTGAGCAACTGCCCTGCGCCAGCATCGACGAAGTGTTTCGCGCCACCGCTGCGGGCAGCGCCGAGTTTGGTGTGGTGCCGGTGGAAAACTCCACCGAAGGCATGGTCTCGCGCTCGCTAGATTTGTTCTTGACCTCGCCGCTGCAAATTGTGGGCGAAACCAGCTTGCTGGTGCGTCACAACCTGCTGCGAAAACAACCCTCGCTTGAAGGCATTGAGGTGGTCATTGCCCACCCGCAAGCTTTGGCCCAGTGCCAAAACTGGCTCAATACCCACTTGCCGCATGCCGAGCGCCGCGCTGCGGCCAGCAACGCCGAAGGCGCGCGCTTGGCCGCTACCAACCCTGCGTGGGCAGGCATTGCCAGCGAACGCGCGGGTGCTGAGTTTGGCCTGCATGTGGTCTCGCACGCCATTCAAGACGATGCGTTCAACCGCACCCGCTTCATGGTGGTGTGTTTGCCGCATGTGATGCCTGCACCACCCGCATCGGGTCGCGATTGCGTGAGCTTGATTGTGTCGGTGCCCAACCAACCTGGTGCGGTGCATGACCTGCTGGTGCCTCTGAAAAAACACGGCGTCTCCATGACCCGCTTTGAGTCGCGCCCTGCGCGCTCAGGCCAGTGGGAATACTTCTTCTACATCGATCTGCAAGGCCACCCCAGCCAGCCCCATGTGGCAGCGGCCTTGCAAGAGCTGCAAGGCCTGTGCGCCTTCTACAAAGTGCTGGGCTCTTACCCGGCGGGCGAATGATTCGCTGGGCTGCTTTGCGATGATTCAACAACTCGGCTTGATCGGCTGCGGCCTGATGGGCGGCTCGCTCGCCCTGGCGCTCAAGCGCGCGGGCTTGGTGCAGCGCGTGGTGGGTTTCAGCCCATCTGATCGCACCCGTCAAACCGCGGTTGAGCTCGGTGTGGTGGATGCGGCCGTCACCAGCGCCGCACAAGCCGCACAAGGCAGTGATGTGATCGTCATTGCTGTGCCGGTGGCCGCCACCCAGCCAAGCTTTGAAGCCATACGCGATGTCATCACCGCCCACACCTTGGTGATGGACGTGGGCTCCACCAAGCAAGACGTGATTTTGGCCGCACAAGTGTTAGGTGAACGGCTACCTTGCTTTGTGCCGGCCCACCCAATTGCGGGCAAAGAAGTGGCGGGTGTGGTGCACGCTGAGGCCAATCTTTACGCGGGTAAAAAAGTGATCCTCACACCCAGCGAGCTCACCAACCCAGCGCTGTGCGAGAAAGCTCAAGCCATTTGGCAAGCGGTGGGCAGCCAAGTCACCACCATGAGTGCCACGCGACATGACGCGGTGTTTGCTGCGGTGAGCCACCTGCCGCATGTGATTGCGTTTGCCGCGGTCAACGCCTTGGCCACGCAACCGCAAGCGGATGAATTGCTGAACATGGCCGGCCCGGGCTTTCGTGACTTCAGCCGCATTGCCGCCAGCGACCCAACCGTGTGGCGGGATATTTTGCTCGCCAACCGCGACGAGGTTTTGGCGCAAGCAACGTTGTTTCAAGCCCAAATGGCTTTGCTGCAAAACGCGATTGAACAGGGTGACGCGCAGGCGCTGACGCAGCTGATTGAATCGGCCCGCCAAACCCGTGGCCCCTGGCGTATGAACCAGCAGCAAGACTGATCACCATGTTCTCCACCGAATTCCTAGACCTACCCGCCCTGGCCAGTGCCAGCGGCACTGTGGTGCTGCCCGGCTCGAAAAGCATTTCCAACCGTGTGCTTTTGCTCTCGGCTTTGTGCAGCGGCCAAACCACCTTGCACGACCTGTTGGACTCTGACGACACACGGGTGATGTTGCAGGCCCTGAAGCAACTCGGTTGTGGCGTGGTGCAAAACGGCACCACCGTGGTCATCGATGGCTTGGGTGGCCAGTTGAAGGCCAGAGAAGCCAAGCTCTTCATGGGCAACGCGGGCACGGCCATGCGCCCACTGACCGCAGCACTTGCTGTGCTGGGTGGCGACTTTGAACTCAGCGGCATCCCGCGCATGCACGAGCGCCCCATTGGCGACTTGGTGGACGCGCTGCGCCAACTCGGCTGCCACATCGACTACCTGGACAACGAGGGCTACCCGCCCCTGCGCCTTGGCGCGCCTCAGATCCACATCAAGGCGCCCATCCAGGTGCGCGGTGATGTATCGAGCCAGTTCCTCACCGCACTGCTCATGGCCCTGCCCTTGGTGGCCAAGCAAGACATTGTGATTGAGGTGGTGGGCGAGCTCATCTCACGGCCCTACATCGAGATCACCCTCAACCTGCTGGCGCGTTTTGGCGTGCAGGTGCAGCAAGACGGCTGGCAGCGTTTTGTGATTCCCGCAGGCGCGGCGTTCACCTCGCCAGGCGTCTTGCATGTGGAGGCTGATGCGTCGAGCGCGAGCTACTTCATTGCCCTGGGTGCCATTGCTGCAGAGCTCGGCAAGCCCGTGCGTATTGAAGGCGTGGGTGCTGACTCCATCCAAGGCGACATCCGCTTCATGGATGCGGCCTCGCAGATGGGCGCACAGATCCACAGCGGCCCGAACTGGTTGGAGATTTGCCGCGGCCCCTTGCAAAACAAGCGTCACTTGCGCGGTATCGACCTCGACTGCAACCACATCCCCGATGCGGCCATGACCCTGGCGGTGATGGCCCTGTTTGCCCACGGCCCCACCACCCTGCGCAACATCGCGAGCTGGCGCGTGAAAGAAACCGACCGCATCGCGGCCATGGCCATCGAGCTGCGCAAGTTGGGTGCCACGGTGGAAGAAGGCGCGGACTTCATCCGCATCGAGCCCATGCCCGATGCGGCCTGGAAGGCTGCAAGCATCCACACCTACGACGACCACCGCGTGGCCATGTGCTTTTCGCTGGCCACCTTCAACCCGGCGCGCCTACCCGTGCGTATGGAAGACCCCAAGTGCGTGGCCAAAACATTTCCTGATTACTTCGAGGCGTTGTTCTCCATCACCACGCCCCAGCCTGGCGCAGTGCCGGTGATTTG
>CANGLW010000085.1 GCA_947454955.1 Comamonadaceae bacterium | reverse complement strand
GCGCTCAAAATGCCGCTCTCGGTCACCAGCAGCTTGTCGGCCGGCACGTTCTTCTTGAGCGTGAGCGTGGTGTCCAGCGACACCTCGAAAGTGCGCAGGTTGCGGTTGTTGATGCCCAGCAAGGGCGTTTTGAGCTTGAGCGCGCGCTCGAGTTCGGGTGCGTCATGCACCTCCACCAGCACGGCCATATCCAGCCCCAGGGCGATGGCCTCCAGGTCGGCCATTTGCGCGTCATCCAGGCAAGCGGCAATGAGCAAAATGCAGTCCGCGCCCATGGCACGCGACTCGTAAATTTGGTAGGCATCGACCATGAAGTCTTTGCGCAACACGGGCAGTTGGCACGAGGCGCGGGCCTGCTTCAAAAAGTCAGGTTCGCCCTGGAAAAACTGGCGGTCGGTCAACACCGACAAGCAAGCCGCGCCGTGTTCGGCATAGCTTTGCGCGATGTCGGCGGGCACGAAGTCCGCACGCAGCACGCCCTTGGACGGGCTGGCTTTTTTCACCTCGGCAATCACCGCGGCTTGGCCCGCGGCAATCTTGGCGCGCATGGCGCCCAAAAAATCGCGGGTGAGCACGCGCGACTCGGCGTCAGCCCGCACCGCAGCGAGCGACTTGCGTTTGAGCGAGGCCGCGATTTCCTGGCGCTTGACGGCCACGATGTTGTTCAAAATGTCTGACATGAAATTCCTCAGAGCTGACCGAGCTGTTGACTCAGGGCCACCAGCTGGGCAAGTTTGGCTTTGGCCGCGCCGCTGCGCAAAGCCTCGCGTGCCAGGTCCACACCGGCTTGCATGGTGGGCGCCACATTGGCTGCGTACAGCGCCACACCGGCGTTCAAGGCCACGATGTCGCGCGCTGCGCCATCTTGGTTGTCCAGCACGCTCATGAGCATGGCGCGCGATTGCTCGGGTGTGTCCACACGCAAGGCGCGGTTGCTCACCATGGTCAGGCCAAAGTCTTCGGGGTGCACCTCGTACTCGGTGATCTGCCCGTCTTTGAGCTCGCCCACCAGCGTGGCCGCACCCAGGCTCACCTCGTCCATGCCGTCTTTGCCGTAGACCACCAGCGCATGTTCAGCGCCCAGGCGTTGCAAGGCGCGCACCTGAATGCCCACCAGGTCGGCATGGAACACACCCATCAAGATGTTGGGGGCTGAGGCTGGGTTGGTCAGCGGCCCCAAGATGTTGAATATGGTTTTGATGCCCAGCTCGCGGCGCACAGGCGCTACGTTTTTCATAGCGGGGTGGTGGTTGGGTGCGAACATGAAGCCCACACCGGCTTGCGCCACACACTGCGTGATAGCCGCAGGGCTGAGGTTGATGTTGATGCCCAAAGACTCCATCACATCGGCGCTGCCGCTCTTGCTGCTCACGCTGCGCCCGCCGTGCTTGCTCACCTTGGCCCCGGCAGCAGCGGCCACAAACATGGCGCAGGTGGAGATGTTGAAGGTGTGCGAGCCATCGCCCCCGGTGCCCACAATGTCCACCAGATGGGTTTTGTCGGCCACCTCCACCTTGGTGGAGAACTCACGCATGACTTGCGCGGCCGCGGTGATTTCACCGATGGTTTCTTTCTTCACCCGCAGGCCGGTGATGAGCGCGGCAATCAGCGTGGGCGAGACCTCGCCGCCCATGATGAGGCGCATGAGGTGCAGCATCTCGTCGTGAAAAATTTCACGGTGCTCGATGACCCGCTGCAGCGCGGCTTGCGGGGTGATGGTCAAGGCTGGGTTCATACGGGATTCAAAAAGTTTTTCAGCATGGCATGGCCGTGCTCGGTCAGCACTGACTCTGGGTGAAACTGCACGCCTTCGATGGCCAGGGTTTTGTGGCGCACACCCATGATCTCACCGTCCTCGGTCCAGGCGGTCACCTCCAACTCGGGCGGGCATGAGCTGCGCTCAATCGCCAGCGAGTGGTAGCGGTTCACCGTGAACTGCTTGGGCAGGTTGGCAAACACACCGGTTTGCGTGGTGGTGATCACACTGGTTTTGCCGTGCATGAGCTGTTGCGCGCGGATGATCTTGCCACCCAAGGCCGCACCGATGCTCTGGTGCCCCAGGCACACACCCAAAATCGGCAGCTTGCCGGCAAAGTGCCGGATGGCCGGCACCGAAATACCCGCCTCCATGGGCGAGCACGGGCCGGGCGAAATCACCAGCCTGTCCAACGCCCCTGCGTCAAGCTTGGCTTGGATGTCATCCAAGGTGATCTCGTCGTTACGTATGACTTCAACCTGCGCGCCCAACTCCCCGAAGTACTGCACCAGGTTGTAGGTGAAGGAGTCGTAGTTGTCGATCATGAGCAGTTTCATAAGACCCCCACGCTTGTCACGTCGTGTACTGCGCTGCCCCCCGAGGGGGCCGCATCCCCAGCTTGGGACGGCCCGGCGCTGGGGATGGCCCCCACGCTCCACAGTTGCAGGCAAAAATTAGCTATATTTTTCATAGCAATCCCTCCGCGACCAGCTCGCTGGCGCGCAGCAAAGCGCGGGCTTTGTGTTCGGTTTCTTTCCACTCGAGCTCAGGCACCGAGTCGGCCACCACACCTGCAGCGGCCTGCACATACAGGGTGTTGTTTTTGATGATGCCGGTGCGAATGGCGATGGCCACGTCCATATCGCCCGCAAAACTCAGGTAGCCGCAAGCGCCGCCATACAGCCCACGCTTGCTGGGCTCGAGCTGGTCAATCAGCTCCATGGCGTGCACCTTGGGCGCACCGGTCAAGGTGCCAGCCGGGAAGGTGGCTTTGAGCACGTCCATGTTGGTCATGCCGTCGTTCAACGTGCCTTCCACATTGCTCACGATGTGCATCACATGGCTGTAACGCTCCACCACAAAGGCTTCGGTCACTTTCACACTGCCAATTTTGGCAATGCGGCCAATGTCGTTGCGCGCCAGGTCAATCAGCATCACATGCTCAGCGCGCTCTTTGGGGTCGTGGATGAGTTCGACCTCGGCGGCCTTGTCCAGCTCGGGCGTGGCGCCGCGTGGGCGGGTGCCGGCCAGCGGGCGGATGGTCACTTTTTTCTCAGGCAGTTCACCGGGCGAAGCCACGGTTTCCATGCGCACCAAAATCTCAGGCGAGGCGCCCACCACATGCAGGTCTTCATCCGCCGCGGCCGCGCCACTGAGGTTGTAGTAGTACATGTAAGGGCTGGGGTTGAGCGTACGCAGGGCGCGGTACAGGCTCAGCGGCGACTCGGTGTAAGGCTTGCTGATGCGCTGGCCCACCTGCACTTGCATGAAGTCGCCTGCGGCAATCAACTCTTTGGCGCGCAGCACCGCAGCCAGGTAATCGGCCTTGGCAAATTCACGCTGCTCGGGCTGCGGCGCGCTGCCCAAAATCGGCGGGGCTTGCACCGGCGCGTTCAAACGTTCGCGCAAGACCTTCAAGCGCGCTTGCGCGGTGGCATAAGCACCGGCCTGCGCGGGGTCGGCGTACACAATCAAATACAACTTGCCTGAGAGGTTGTCGATCACAGCCAACTCTTCGCATTGCAAGAGCGCAAT
>CANGLW010000084.1 GCA_947454955.1 Comamonadaceae bacterium | reverse complement strand
GATGAAGCGCGCACCTTTGGCATGGCCAACTTGTTCAAGCAGGTGGGCATTTACTCGAGCGTGGGCCAACGTTACGCACCTGAAGACATCGGCTCGGTGCTGAGCTACCGCGAAGCCATGGACGGCCAAATTTTGGAAGAAGGCATCAGCGAAGCCGGCGCCATTGCCAGTTGGACGGCCGCGGCCACCAGCTACAGCGTGCACGGCTTGGCCATGTTGCCCTTCTACATTTACTACTCGATGTTTGGCTTTCAGCGGGTGGGTGATGCCATCTGGGCCGCTGCCGACCAACGCTCACGCGGCTTCCTGATTGGCGCGACCTCTGGGCGCACCACCCTGGGCGGCGAAGGCTTGCAGCACCAAGACGGCAGCAGCCATTTGGTGGCAGCCACCATCCCCAACTGCAAGGCCTATGACCCCGCGTTTGCGGGAGAGCTGGCTGTCATCATGGACGCGGGTATGCGCGAGATGATGGTGGAACAACGTGATGTGTTTTATTACATCACCACCATGAACGAGAACTACGCCCAGCCCTCGCTGCCCGAAGGTGTGGCGGCAGATGTGCTGCGCGGTTGCTACAAAATCAAGAGCATCTCAGCGAATTCTGGCGGTTCAAAAGCCAAGAAAGCGCAGCATGTGACGCTGATGGGCTCCGGCGCCATCCTCACTGAAGTTTTGCAAGCTGCCGAGTTGCTCAGCGCCCAAGGCATTGCCAGCGATGTGTTCAGCGTGACGAGCTGGAGCGAGTTGGCGCGTGATGGTGTCGCTTGCGAAGCATCGGGCGCTACACCTTTTGTAGCGCAGCAACTCGCCAACAGCCAAGGGCCTATCATCGCGGCGACCGACTATGTGCGCGCGGTACCCGAAACGGTACGTGCCTATGTGCCCGAAGGCCGGCGCCTACGCACCCTGGGCACCGACGGCTTTGGCCGCAGCGACACCCGCGCAGCCCTGCGCCAGTACTTCCATGTGGACGCGCAAGCGATTGCCCAAGCAGCCATCAAGGCCTTAGGCTGAGCCGTGTTCTAGGAAGGTTAACGCGACGAGGCTTTGCGGCTGAGCGCCTTCAGCTCTTGAGTTGCAACGGCAACTCACGCAAGCGCTGGCCGGAGAGCACAAACAGCGCGTTAGCCACCGCCGGGGCAATGGGCGGCAAGCCCGGCTCGCCCACGCCTTCAGGGGGCTCACCGCTGGTCATCACATAGGTGGTCACCTGAGGCATTTGCGCCATGCGCAGCACCGGGTAGTCGTGGAAGTTGCTTTGCTGCACTTGGCCTTTGTCAATGTCAATGCGCCCCCACAAGGCTGCACTCAAACCCATGGCCACCGAGCCTTCCATTTGCTGCGCGATGGTCAGTGGGTTGATGGCCAAGCCGCAGTCAATCACACAGGTCACGCGGTGCACACGGATTTCACCATCCTTCACCGACACCTCAGCCACCTGCGCCACCACCGAGCCAAAGCTTTCATGTAGGGCCACACCGCGCGCCACGGCTGCGCCGTCAATGGGTGCGAGAGGCTGGCCCCAACCAGATTCTTTGGCAACACGTTCCAGCACCGCACGCTGGCGCGGGTGGTTTTTCAAGAGCGCCAAGCGATAGGCCAGCGGGTCTTGCTTGGCGGCATGGGCGCATTCATCCAAAAAACTTTCTTTGAAAAACGCCTGGTGCGAATGCCCCACGCTGCGCCAAAAACCCACGGGCACGGGCAGGTCCACTGTCACGTGGCCCACACGCACATGGGGGAATTCATAAGCCTGGTCAAACGCACCTTCGGCCGTGGTTTTGTCTGGCCCCATGCCAGGCAAACCTGTGGTGCGTGGCAAAAAGCCTGGCACGATGGCTTGGCCTGCCGAGGTGTTGCGCCACGCTGCCACTTGGCCACTGGTGTCCAACGCTGCCTCAAATTTTGAGACACAAGCCGGGCGGTAAAAGTCGTGGCGCATGTCATCTTCGCGCGACCACACCAGTTGCACCGGCTTGCCCGCAAAGGCTTTGGCCACCGCGGCTGCTTGGGCGACAATGTCCACCTCCAGCCGCCGGCCGAAACCGCCCCCCAGGTAGGTGAGCTCAACCTGCACCTGCTCTTCGTCCAGCCCCAAGGCTTTGGCCGCCGCACGACGCGCCAAACCGGGCACTTGGGTGGGTGCCCACACCGTGGCACTTTGGCCGTTGGCGTTATATTGCACGGTGCAGTTCATCGGCTCTTGGGTGGCATGCGCCAAATAGGGCGCGCTGTAAGTCGCCTTGAGCACGCGCTCTGATTTTTGTAGCACACCAGCAGCGTCGCCCGCTTTCCAATAAGCAAAACCATCGTCTTCCAGCGCTTTGTTCAGCGTTTGCATGAGTTGCGGTGTGGACACACTGCTCATGGCAGCGTCTTTGAAGGTCACCTCCAAAGCACGCGCACCTTGCATGGCCGCCCAGGTGCTGTTGGCCACCACCGCCACCGCACCACTGCCACCGTGCATCGGGGGCACGACGACCACGCCTTGCACACCAGGCATGGCACGCGCAGCGCTGTCATTCACGCTGGCGACTTCAGCGCCGCGCACGGGTGACAAGCGCAATGCCGCAAACAACAAACCCGGCGGGCGCACATCCATGCCAAACACGGCAGCGCCATTGCTCTTGGCAGGCACATCGTCTCGCTGCTGCGGCTGGCCGATCAGCTTGAACTCCGACGTGGCTTTGAGCCGGTAATGGGCAGCAGGCTGTGGCGAGGTGCCGAGCAAAGCCACCACCTCACCCAGCGTGAGCGTTTGCGTTGAGGTTTGGCCTTTGAACACACCACGCGCCACACGCACTTGCTCAGGCGCCACGCCCCAATGCTTGGCAGCGGCCTGTACCAGCGTCGCGCGGGTCACCGCAGCGGCTTCACGCAGTGGCACCCACATGTCTTTCACGCTCGATGAGCCACCGGTCATCATCAAGCCCATTTGGCGCATGACGCTGGTCATCACCCAACGCACGCTGCGCGCCAGGGTGCCTTGGTCGTCCGGGCGGAAAGGCACGCCATCGGCCATGGCCGCCACATTGCCGTACAGCGGGTCGATGGGCGCGTTGTCCCAGCGCATCTGCGCCCAGTCAGCATCCATCTCTTCGGCCGCCAGCATCATGAGCGCGGTGTGCACGCCCTGCCCCATGTCTGACTTGCCCATGACCACGGTGATCAAGCCATCACGCCCGACCTTCACCCAGCCGTTCAGGGCGATCTGGTTCGGGTCCGCTTTGAAGCGGGTGCTGCGCAGTTGTTGACGCGCTGGGCTGGCGCAGCCCACCAAGAAGCTGCTGCCCACCATGGCAGCGATGAATGTGCGACGTTGCATAAGGTCTCCTGATGGCGTTGTAGCAGAAAGCCGCCAACCCCAGACTTACCCTGATCAAGCGCACCTCAAAAAACGCTCCTCAAGTTTTATGATGAGGCCATGAACGCCAGCGACACCCTACATTGGGAAAAAGGCACCAGCCGCATCCCCTTTCGGATCTACACCGACCCCGCGATTTACCAGCAGGAACTGCAGCGCTTTTTTTACGAGAAGCACTGGTG
>CANGLW010000083.1 GCA_947454955.1 Comamonadaceae bacterium | reverse complement strand
GGTTCTCGTGCGCGGTGGTCGTGTCAAAGACTTGCCCGGTGTGCGCTACCACATTGTGCGTGGTTCGCTTGACTTGCAGGGCGTGAAAGACCGCAAGCAGTCGCGTTCCAAGTACGGCGCCAAGCGCCCCAAGAAGGCCTAACAGCTGGATCATTCGGTGTTCGCCGCCTGGCTGGCGGTATGAACGTAGTGACCCGAAGCATCGCGCTGTAGTCAGCGGGTGTGGGTCGAGTAAGTGGGGGTTTTGATAACTCTCGCGGTGTTTGAAAAAACACCAACTGAAGCAATAGAGGTGAAAAATGCCACGTCGTCGCGAAGTCCCTAAACGTGAAATCCTGCCGGATCCAAAGTTCGGCAATGTCGAGCTCTCCAAGTTCATGAACGTGATCATGGAAGGCGGCAAAAAAGCGGTTGCTGAGCGCATCATTTACGGTGCCCTCGAGCAGATCGAAAAGAAAACAGGCAAAGACCCCCTGGAGGCGTTCTCCCTGGCCATCAACAACGTCAAGCCCATGGTGGAGGTGAAATCCCGCCGCGTGGGTGGTGCCAACTACCAGGTGCCTGTTGAAGTGCGTCCTGTGCGTCGTCTGGCCCTGTCCATGCGCTGGATCAAGGAAGCCGCCCGCAAGCGCGGCGAGAAGTCCATGGCCCTGCGTTTGGCCAACGAGTTGATCGAGGCCACCGAAGGCCGTGGCGGTGCCATGAAGCGTCGTGATGAAGTTCACCGCATGGCAGAAGCCAACAAGGCCTTCTCGCACTTCCGTTTCTAAAAACCGGAACCTGCGGAGGTCTGCGTCGGGCCGGGTGTGCCAGTGCCATGTCACTGTCACCCTGGTCTGTCAAACTCCGCATCCCGTTCGTCGTGCCGCAAGTCGCTGCGTGACGTCCTAAGAATTTGATCAACCAAGGATCCATCATGGCTCGCACAACCCCCATTGAGCGTTACCGCAACATCGGTATCTCGGCGCACATCGATGCTGGTAAAACCACCACCACCGAGCGTATTCTTTATTACACCGGCGTGAACCACAAAATCGGTGAAGTGCACGACGGCGCTGCCACCATGGACTGGATGGAGCAGGAACAAGAGCGTGGTATCACCATCACCTCGGCTGCGACCACCTGCTTCTGGAAAGGCATGGACAACTCCTTCCCCGAGCACCGCTTCAACATCATTGACACCCCCGGCCACGTGGACTTCACCATCGAGGTGGAGCGTTCCATGCGCGTGCTGGACGGCGCTTGCATGGTGTACTGCGCTGTGGGCGGCGTGCAGCCCCAGTCTGAAACCGTGTGGCGTCAGGCTAACAAGTACAAAGTGCCCCGTTTGGCTTTCGTGAACAAGATGGACCGTACCGGCGCCAACTTCTTCAAAGTCGTGGAGCAGATGAAGTTGCGCCTCAAGGCCAACCCCGTGCCCATCGTGATCCCAATCGGTGCTGAAGACGGCTTCACCGGCGTGGTTGACCTGCGCAAGATGAAGGCCATCATTTGGGACGAAGCCTCACAAGGCATGAAGTTCACCTTCGAAGAGATTCCCGCTGACTTGGTCGCAACTGCCAAAGAGTGGCGCGAGAAGATGGTGGAAGCTGCGGCTGAAGCCTCGGAAGAGCTGATGAACAAGTACCTTGAAGAAGGTGACTTGACCGAAGAAGAAATCACCGCTGGTTTGCGCGCACGTACCCTGGCCACTGAAATTCAGCCCATGTTGTGCGGCACCGCGTTCAAAAACAAAGGCGTGCAACGCATGTTGGACGCTGTGGTTGAGTTGCTGCCTTCGCCGGTGGACATCCCCCCAGTGGGCGGCACCGACGAGAACGAAGCTGCCACCACCCGCAAAGCTGACGACAGCGAGAAATTTGCTGCCTTGGCATTCAAACTGATGACCGACCCCTTTGTGGGCCAGTTGACGTTTGTGCGCGTGTACTCCGGCGTTCTGAAAAAGGGCGACACCGTTTACAACGCGGTGCGCGGCAAGAAAGAGCGTATCGGTCGTATCGTGCAGATGCACGCCAACAACCGCGAAGAAGTTGAAGAAATTCGCGCTGGCGACATCGCCGCTTGCGTGGGCTTGAAAGACGTGACCACCGGCGAAACCCTGTGCGATCCTTCCGCCGTGGTGACCTTGGAGCGCATGGTGTTCCCTGAGCCGGTGATTCGCCAGGCTGTGGAACCCAAGTCCAAAGCCGACCAGGAAAAAATGGGTATTGCGCTGGGCCGTTTGGCTGCAGAAGATCCTTCTTTCCGCGTGCAGACCGACGAAGAGTCGGGCCAGACCATCATCGGTGGTATGGGCGAGTTGCACCTCGAGATCATTGTGGACCGCATGAAGCGCGAGTTCGGTGTGGAAGCCAACGTGGGCAAGCCTCAAGTGGCTTACCGCGAAACCATCCGCAAGAACGTCGACGAAGCTGAAGGCAAGTTCGTGCGTCAGTCCGGTGGTAAGGGTCAGTACGGCCACGTGGTGTTCAAGATCGAACCCAACGAAGCCGGCAAAGGCTTTGAGTTCGTTGACGCCATCAAGGGCGGTGTGGTTCCCCGTGAATACATCCCTGCGGTTGAGAAGGGCGTGATCGAAGCCTTGAACGGCGGCGTGTTGGCTGGCTTCCCAGTGGTGGACGTGAAAGTGACTTTGCACTTTGGTTCGTACCACGACGTGGACTCCAACGAAAACGCGTTCAAGATGGCTGCCATCTTCGGTTTCAAAGAAGGTTGCCGCAAGGCCAATCCCGTCATCCTCGAGCCCATGATGGCCGTGGAAGTTGAGACCCCCGAAGACTACGCCGGTAACGTGATGGGCGACTTGTCCTCACGTCGCGGCATGGTGCAGGGCATGGACGACATGGCCGGTGGCGGCAAGTCCATCAAGGCTGAAGTGCCCTTGTCCGAGATGTTTGGTTACTCGACCACCCTGCGCTCGATGTCGCAAGGTCGTGCCACCTACACCATGGAATTCAAGCACTACAGCGAAGCACCTCGCAACGTGGCTGAAGCCATTGTTGCCGCACGCGCTGCCAAGTGATGAAGCCGCAAGCCACCTCGGTGGCTTGCAAGATTGAAGCGGTCTGCGACCACACGCCCCACAGTGCCCGTGCTGTGGGATCAGCGATGGGGTGCAGACCTTAAACCAATTCACGGGCACTGTTCTTTTATTTGGAGTTAGACATGGCAAAAGAGAAATTCGAACGTACCAAGCCGCACGTCAACGTGGGCACCATTGGTCACGTGGACCACGGTAAAACCACCCTGACAGCGGCCATTGCCACTGTGTTGTCGAGCAAATTCGGCGGTGAAGCCAAGGCGTACGACCAGATCGACGCGGCTCCCGAAGAAAAAGCCCGTGGTATCACCATCAACACCGCGCACGTTGAGTACGAAACCGCCAACCGCCACTACGCCCACGTGGACTGCCCTGGCCACGCCGACTATGTGAAAAACATGATCACCGGCGCTGCTCAGATGGACGGCGCTATTTTGGTTTGCTCCGCTGCTGACGGCCCCATGCCCCAGACCCGCGAGCACATCTTGTTGGCTCGTCAGGTGGGCGTGCCCTAC
>CANGLW010000082.1 GCA_947454955.1 Comamonadaceae bacterium | reverse complement strand
GGTGTGGGCCAGCGAGGTGTTCAACTGCTCCGCACCCGACACCGGCAACATGGAAACCATCGCCCGCTACGGCAGCCCCGAGCACCGTGAGCAATGGCTCAAGCCGCTGCTGCGCGGCGAGATCCGCTCCGCCTTTGCGATGACCGAGCCCGATGTGGCCTCGAGTGATGCGACCAACATTGCCACCCGCATCGAGTTGGTGGGTGACGAGTACGTGATCAACGGCCGCAAGTGGTGGATCTCGGGCGCGGGCGACCCACGCTGCCAGATCATGATCACCATGGGCAAGAGCGACCCAGACGCGCCGCGCCACAGCCAGCAAAGCATGGTGCTGGTGCCGGTCAACACCCCGGGCGTGAAAATCATTCGCCCCTTGAGCGTGATGGGCTACGACGACGCACCCCACGGCCACATGGAAGTGATTTTTGACAATGTGCGCGTGCCGGCCAGCAACATCTTGCTGGGCCAGGGTCGTGGGTTCGAGATCGCGCAAGGCCGCTTAGGCCCCGGACGCATTCACCACTGCATGCGCTTGATCGGCCAGGCCGAGCGCGCTTTGGAGTTGATGTGCAAACGCGCCTCGAGCCGCGTGGCCTTTGGCAAAACCGTGGCCTCGCAAACCGTGACGCAAGAGCGCATTGCCGAGGCACGTTGCAAGATCGACATGGCGCGTCTGCTGACCCTCAAGGCCGCGTGGATCATGGACAAGGCCGGCAACAAAGCGGCCAAGTCTGAGATCGCGATGATCAAGGTGGTTGCCCCCAGCATGGCTTGCCAGGTGATTGACTGGGCCATGCAAGTGCACGGTGGTGGCGGCATGAGCCAGGACTTCCCCCTGGCCAACGCCTACGCCCATGCCCGCACCTTGCGCTTTGCCGATGGCCCGGACGAGGTGCACCGCAACGCGATTGCAAAACTGGAGTTGGGCAAGTACGCCGTGTCACCGCGTGAGGTGGAGATGCCCATCACCCGCGGCAGCTGAGCAAACATTTCAGCAGACAGCTAAACTCAAAGCACAGCGCGGCAGTCGTCAAGGCTGACCGCGCTTTTTATTTTCAAAAGGAGTTGTGATGATTGACGTGTATTCCTGGCCCACCCCCAATGGTCACAAAGTTCACATCATGTTGGAAGAATGCGGCCTGCGTTTGGGCCGCGACTGGCAAGCCATCCCCGTCAACATCGGCGCGGGCGACCAGTTCAAGCCTGAGTTTCTGAAGATCAGCCCCAACAACAAAATTCCTGCGATGGTTGACCCGCACGGCCCGGATGGCAAACCCATGGCGCTGTTTGAATCGGGCGCGATTTTGTTGTACCTCGCTTCCAAGACCGGCAAGTTTTTGCCTAAGGGCGACCGCGCGAAGTTTGAGGTGCTTGAGTGGCTGATGTTCCAAATGGGTGGCGTGGGGCCGATGCTGGGCCAAACCCACCACTTCCGCATTTACGCGCCCGAGAAAATCGAATATGCGGTGAACCGCTACACCAATGAAACCAAACGCCTTTATGGTGTTATGGATAAACGCTTGTCAGCTAGCAAATTCATAGCAGGCAACAGCTACTCGATCGCTGACATCGCCATCTTCCCGTGGCTGCGCAGCTGGCAGAACCAAGGCATTGACTGGGCTGACTACCCGCACCTCAAAGCCTGGTTCGACAAGATCAGTGAGCGCCCCGCAGTGCAGCGCGGTGTGAAAGTGCTGGCCGATTTGCGCAAGCCCGTCATCGACGACAAGGCGCGCGAAAACATGTTCGGCGCGGCGCAGTACCAAAAACGCTGAGGCTCAGTCCAAGAGCGCAGCTCAGGGCAAGGCCACCCCGGCCTGCTTGAGGTAAGCCAAAATCTCCGGGTTCACCGGGCCTTGGGCACGCGCTCTTTGCAGCTGACGCGCAGCTGCGTCTGCTTGCCCCAATGCAGCATGAGACACCGCGCTGGCCAGCAGCCAACGCCCCTCGTTGGGTCGGCTGTTCAAGGCGTGGTGGTAGGCCTCCACCGCTTCGGTGTGCTGGCCTAAGCGCTGGGCGGCGTGGCCCTGCAAAGCCCAGATGTCGGGCTGCCCCTGCAACTGCGCTGCATGCTTGTTGACCACGGCCATGACCTCAGCGGCGCGACCCATGGCCAGCGTCATGCGTGCCCACTCGCGCAAGAGCGCCATGAACTCGGGGGACTGCACCGCCTCTGCGCTGCGCTCGGCCGACTGCAAGGTGGCGCGCAAAACATCGAGGGCCGCTTCGCGCGAACCCGATTGCCACAGCTGTTGTGCTTGTTGCAAGTTCTCTTGCAAAGCCAGTTGGCGGTTCACCGTGACCGTTGGCACAGCGGTGTTGGGCGTTGATGCTGCGGTCTGGGTATTCAATGAGACGCCCGACTGAGCGCCAGGTGCCATGCTCACAGGTGCATGACCAACAGTGCTGGACACTGGAGCCGGCTGTGGTGTGGCAGACAGCGTGCTGGGCTGCGAGCTAGGCTGTGAGGTGGAAGGCAAAGTTGATGCTTCTTTTTTGCTAGCAACAACCGCAGGTAGTGCTTCGCTCGAAACCTCATTGCCTTTAGGAGGCGCATGAAGAATATTAGGCGAATGAAGCGTTGCAGCCTTGATGTCCGCGGGCATCAACATCTGCCCACTGAGCTTGAGCATGAGCGACATCGGCAAGGCAGCGCCTGGTCTGCGTGTGGCCTCCAGCACTTCTTCTTGGGGCTCATCTGCCGCGGCTTGCAACGCAAGACGCTCAGAAGCCGGCGCTTCAAATTGCAAGGTCACAGGCGCTTCCAAAGCCCAATCGCGGCCTGGTGTGGCCGGCTGCGGTGATAAGCCCCACCCCATGAGGCCCAACACGGCCAACACCAGCAAGCCGCTGGGCCACCAGGACCGACGCGCAAGGCTGGGTCCACCCAGTGTGAGCGTGCCTTGCAAGGGCGAGAGTTGCGGCTTGGTCTGGCGTGCATCCAGGTCACGCAGCATTTTGTTGATGACGCTCATGCGCGCAGCCCAGTTTGCTCCCACACCTTGGCAGCCAGCCGCCCCCATACGCTCACCACACCCAGATGAACAGCGGGTTTCACCGCCGGCGTGTCGCCTGCAGACCAACGCACATGGTCGGCACTCACCTGCTCTTCCACTTCGCCAAAGGCCAGCATCAAGCACTTGTGCGCCACCACATTGACCATGCGTGGCACACCGCCGCTGTAGCGGTGCACCAAGGCCACCGCTTCAGGCGTGAAGGTAGGTGCCATGCGCACCCGCTGGCCAGCACGCTGCAAGCGGTGCGCCAAATACTCGCCCACTTGCTCGACGCTCAAGGGCTCCAGCGCATCGGCGAAAGTGATGCGCTGCAACAGTTGACGCACCTCGGGCAAAGCGAGTTTCGCGTCCAACTCCGGCTGACCCAAGAGCACAATTTGAATGAGCTTGCGCTTCTCGGTTTCCAGGTTCGAGAGCAATCGCAAGCTCTCCACCGTCTCCAAGGGAATGGCCTGCGCTTCATCGATGCACAAGACCACCGGGCAGGCCAAGGCTGCCACCGCCAGCAGCTTGTCGCGCAGGGCTTCGAGCATGGCGTAGCGGCTCATGCGCCGCGGCAG
>CANGLW010000081.1 GCA_947454955.1 Comamonadaceae bacterium | reverse complement strand
CCTGCAAATGCCCGATGGCTCCATGCTGCTCTCTGACGAGCAAAATGGCGCGATCTACCGCATCAGCTATGCCAAGTAAGCGCTCTGTGCTGAGCGGGGCCCCTCTAGCAGGGGCCCTGCTTTTTTTGGCCGGGTTTTTCGTCTCGCCTACGCAAGCCCAACCTGCGGCCCCCGCCTCTGCGGCGCGCTGCGTGGCTTGTCATGGGGCCAATGGCAACTCGGTCATTCCCACCTTTCCATCACTGGCTGGTCAACCCAAGGTGTTTTTGGAAAACCACCTGGTGCTGATCCGCGAAGGCATGCGCGACATCCCCGCCATGAAGGGGCAGCTTGACGGTCTGTCGGACAAAGAGCTGGGCGCTTTGGCCACCTATTTTTCAGCGCAAACACCTGCGGCACCCCGCACCACCCCGCAGCCCGAAACTTTCGAGCGCGGCAAAGTGATTGCCAAAAACATGCTGTGCGCGTCTTGCCATGAAAGCAATTACGCGGGCCGCGACCAAATGCCACGCCTGGCTGCGCAGCACGAGACTTACCTGCGTGATGTCATGAAGCAATTCCGCGACCACCCAGCCCCCGGGCGCGACACGGTCATGTCGGCCTCGCTGCATGGTCTGAAAGACGCTGACCTGGCTGACTTGGCGCATTACCTCGCGCACCTCAAATAAAGGAAAATGGGGGCATGACCACCCCCACCTTCCGACGCGCGCCCAAACCTGAAACGGCCAACCGCGCCCCTATCCCTGCGGGGCAAACCAACACCGCGGCCCATGGGGCCAATGGCACCATCCGCTTGAACAAGCGCATGTCAGAGTTGGGCCTGGCTTCGCGCCGCGAGGCCGATGACTGGATCGGCAAGGGCTGGGTCAAGGTCAACGGGCAAGTGGCGCCCATGGGATTGCAGGTCAAGCCTGATGACCAGATTGAAGTGCTGCCCCAAGCCAAAGGCGAGCAGGCCAAGCAAGTCACAATTTTGCTCCACAAACCCATCGGTTGGGTGAGCGGCCAGGCCGAAGACGGGCATGAACCGGCCATCAAATTGGTGCAGCCCCAAAACCGCTGGCGCGACGACAACGCCCGGTTTTTCTTTCACCCCTCACAACTCAAAAGCCTGGTGCCTGCCGGGCGGCTGGACATCGACTCCACCGGTCTTTTGGTGCTGACCCAAGACGGCCGTATTGCCCGCCAACTGATTGGTGAAGACGCGGTGATGGAAAAAGAATACCTGGTGCGGGTGGCCTACACCGGCGCGCCCAACTTGGCGGCCGCTAATTCGGCAGCGGCCACCCACGCGCCGCTGAAAAAACACCTGGACGCCATCGATGACCAAGACCCGGTCACCAGTGATGTGCAATCGGTGTTCCCCAAGGCCATGTTGGACAAGCTGCGCCACGGGCTGAGCCTGGACGGCCAGGCCCTCAAGCCTGCGCAGGTGAACTGGCAAAACCCCGAGCAACTGCGCTTTGTGTTGACCGAGGGCAAAAAGCGTCAGATTCGCCGCATGTGCGAACTCGTGGGCCTCAAAGTGGTGGGGCTCAAACGGGTGCGGGTGGGCCAGGTCATGCTGGGCAACCTGCCGGCCGGTCAGTGGCGCTACCTGGCACCGCACGAGCGGTTTTAAGCGCCACACCGACGCAAGCCCGGCTCTTGAAAAACCGCCGGGCAACCTTATTTGCCGCAAGCGGGCCTTTGTTGAGATGGCCCTGGCCGTATGAACCATCTTGGCCGCGATCAATTTTTAAGCACTGAACCATGACCAAACAAACCCATGCCTTTCAGGCCGAAGTGGCCCAACTCCTGCACCTCGTCACCCACGCGCTGTACTCCAACCAAGAAATTTTTCTGCGCGAGCTGATTTCCAACGCCTCAGACGCCTGCGACAAGCTGCGTTTTGAAGCCCTGAACAACGCCGCTCTCTACGAAAACGCGCCCGACCTGGCGGTGAAGGTGAGCTTTGACAAGACCGCCAAAACGCTGACCATCACCGACAACGGCATCGGCATGAGCGCGCAAGAAGCCATTGACCACCTGGGCACCATTGCCAAGAGCGGCACCAAAGACTTCATGAGCAAGCTCTCGGGCGACCAAAAAGCCGATGCCCAACTGATTGGCCAGTTTGGTGTGGGCTTTTACTCGGGCTTCATCGTGGCGGACAAGATCACCGTGGAATCGCGCCGTGCTGGTCTGCCCGCCGACCAGGGCGTGCGCTGGGTCAGTGGCGGCACCGGTGACTTTGAGGTCGACGCCATCACCCGCGAGGCCCGCGGCACCAGCGTGATTCTGCATCTGCGTGAAGACGCCACCGACTACCTCAGCGGCTGGAAGGTCAAGGGCATCATCAACAAATACTCTGACCACATCTCTTTGCCCATTCAAATGCAAAAAGAAGAGTGGAAAGAAGGCGAGAACAACGAAGGCGGCGAGATGGTGACCACCGACGAGTGGGAAACCGTGAACAAAGCCAACGCCCTGTGGGCACGCCCCAAGAAGGACGTGACACAAGAGCAGTACGACGAGTTCTACAAACAAATCAGCCACGACTTCGAAGCACCGCTGGCCCACACCCACAACCGGGTAGAAGGCAGCACCGAGTACACCCAGCTGCTCTACATCCCGGGCAAAGCACCGATGGACCTGTGGAACCGCGACAAAAAAGCGGGCCTGAAGTTGTATGTGAAACGCGTGTTCATCATGGACGACGCCGAAGCGCTCTTGCCCACCTACCTGCGCTTTGTCAAAGGTGTGGTGGACTCGGCCGATTTGCCTTTGAACGTTTCGCGTGAATTGCTGCAGGAAAGCCGCGATGTCAAAGCCATCCGCGAAGGCTGCACCAAGCGCGTGCTGAGCATGCTCGAAGACCTGGCCAAGCACGACCAATTACCCAAGGCTGACGCCGATGGCGTGACCGATGTGCTGAGCGCCGAAGACCAAGCCGAGGCTGAAAAAGCAGCAGGCAAATACACCAAGTTTTACGCCGAGTTTGGCGCGGTGCTCAAAGAAGGTTTGGGCGAAGACTTTGCCAACAAAGACCGCCTGGCCAAGCTGGTGCGCTACGCCAGCAGCCAGTCCGACACCCTGGTGAGCCTGGCCGACTACAAAGCCCGCATGAAAGAGGGCCAAGAGGCTATTTACTACATCACCGCCGACACCTTGGCCGCGGCCAAGAACAGCCCGCAGCTCGAGGTGTTCCGCAAAAAAGGCATCGAGGTGCTGTTGATGACCGACCGGGTGGACGAGTGGTCGCTGAGCTTCTTGCATGAGTTTGACGGCACGCCCCTGCAGTCGGTGGCCAAGGGTGCGGTGGACCTGGGCAAGCTGCAAGACGAGGCCGAGAAGAAAGCCGCTGAAGAAGCGGCTGAGGCTTTCAAGCCGGTGCTGGCCAAGCTCAAAGAAGCCCTCAAAGACAAAGCCGAAGACGTGCGCGTGACCACACGCCTGGTGGACTCGCCCGCCTGCCTGGTGGTGCAAGACCACGGCATGAGCACCCAGCTGGCCCGCATGCTCAAGCAAGCCGGCCAACAAGCGCCCGAGACCAAACCGGTGCTGGAAGTCAACGCCGACCACGCGCTGGTGAAAAAGCTCGATGGCTCGGTGCACTTCCATGACCTGGCCCACATCCTGTT
>CANGLW010000080.1 GCA_947454955.1 Comamonadaceae bacterium | reverse complement strand
GCGGGGGATGCGCAGATCACTTTCATGACCCGTGTCGCACGTCAAGTGACTTTCGGTAAGCAACGCTACCGGTTGGCATTGGAATTGCATGTCATCGACAACGGACCCGGAATACCGGACGAGATCAAGGAACGCATTTTTTACCCGCTGGTGTCGGGCAGAGAAGGCGGTTCTGGCCTGGGGCTGACATTGGCGCAAACCTTTGTTCAGCAACACCATGGCACGATTGAGTGCGACAGTGAACCGGGCTGGACCGATTTCAAAATATTAATTCCGCTGCCCTGACAGCACCACCTGAGGTGACCGGCCACATGAAACCCATCTGGATCGTTGATGATGACCAGTCCATCCGATTTGTGTTGGAGAAAGCCTTGCTGCGTGAGCAATTGCCCACGCGCAGCTTCACCAACCCCAAGGACGTGCTCACCGCCCTGCAAACTGCAGCCGATGATGAATTGCCCCAGGTGCTGGTGAGCGACATCCGCATGCCTGGCGGCACCGGCCTGGATTTGCTGGAGAAGGTCAAAGCCAAAATTCCGGGTCTGCCCGTCATCATCATGACGGCGTTTTCAGACCTCGACAGCGCGGTCTCGGCCTTCCAAGGCGGCGCGTTTGAGTACCTGCCCAAACCCTTTGACTTGCCCAAGGCCATTGAGCTCATCCACCGCGCGGTGGAAGAGAGCCAGCGCGAAGAGGTGGCCGAAGAGCGCATCCAAGAAACGCCGGAAATGCTTGGCCAAGCACCGGCCATGCAAGACGTGTTTCGCGCGATTGGCCGCTTGAGCCAAAGCCATGTGACCGTGCTCATCACCGGTGAATCGGGTTCGGGCAAAGAGCTCGTAGCTCGTGCCTTGCACAAGCATTCACCCCGCGCCAATGGGCCGTTTGTTGCTATCAATACCGCAGCAATTCCCAAAGACTTGTTGGAGAGTGAACTCTTCGGACATGAGCGCGGCGCCTTCACCGGCGCGCAAACCGCGCGGCGTGGCCGCTTCGAACAAGCCGATGGCGGCACGCTGTTCCTCGATGAAATTGGCGACATGCCGTTTGACTTGCAGACCCGTTTGTTGCGGGTGTTGAGCGACGGACATTTCTACCGCGTCGGTGGCCACAGCGCGGTCAAAGCCAATGTGCGTGTGATTGCTGCGACCCACCAAGACCTGGAGCAGCGGGTGAAAGAAGGGGGCTTCCGTGAAGACCTGTTTCACCGCCTCAATGTGATTCGCCTGCGCTTGCCGGCCTTGCGTGAGCGCCGTGAAGACGTGCCCATGCTCACCCGCCATTTCCTGCAGCAAAGCGCCCAACAATTGGGTGTGGAACCCAAGCGTATTTCAGATGGTGCCTTGCAAGGTCTGACCCACTTTCAATACCCAGGCAATGTGCGTCAGTTGGAAAACATTTGCCATTGGCTGACCGTGATGGCGCCAGCCCAAGTGATTGAGCCCAAAGACCTGCCGCCTGAGGTGACAGGCTCTATGGGTTCGGGTGTTGCAGTGCCTTCCGGTGCCCCAGCGTCAGGCACTGTGAGCACAGCGTCAGCGTCGGCTTTGCCCCATGGCGCGGCCTCTGAATTCGCCACTCAGGCGCAGCCCGATGCCGCGCAAGCGTTGTCTTCGTTGAGCCGTTTGAGCGATTGGGAAGACGCCCTCACGCTCGAGGCGGTGGCCCTGTTGAACTCAGGCCGCGTGGATGTGTGGGACGAGCTCACCCACCGCTTTGAGCGCAAACTCATTTTGGCGGCGTTGGCCAACACCAAGGGCCGTCGCATCGAGGCTGCACACAAGCTGGGCATTGGTCGCAACACCATCACCCGCAAAATTCAGGAACTCGGTTTGGAGTGATACAAGGCCGATCTTGCGAGGGCACAGTCTCCAACCCCCAAGAAAAAACGCCAGTCACAACTGGCGTTTTTTCTTTGGATCAAGCGTTTCAGTCGAGCTTGATGCCTACGGTCTTGATGATCTTGGCCCAGTAAGCCGTGTCGCTGGCCACCAGCTTGCCCAAAGCTTCGGGGTTGAGGTAGCGCAGCTCAATACCCGCCGCATCAGCGCGGGCTTTCACCTCAGGCATCTCAAACGCTTTTTTCACATCAGCGGTGAGCTTGTTGATGATGGCCGGTGGTGTGCCAGCAGGCGCGAACAAACCCACCCAGGCTTCCAATTTGAAGTCGGGCAAGCCGGCTTCGGCGGTGGTGGGCAAGTTGGGCAGTTGCGGGTGGCGTGTGTTGCCAGTGACCGCAAAGGCTTTGAGCTTGCCGGCTTGCACATGGCCCATCACCGAGGGTGGGGTGGTGATGAAAATCTGCACCTGGCCGCTCAGCACATCCTGCACCGCCGGGCCGGAGCCGCGGTAGGGAATGTGGGTGATGAAGGTGCCGGTTTGCTGCTTGAACATCTCGGTGCCGATGTGCGAGAGCGAACCATTGCCTTGCGAGGCGTAGTTGAGCTTGCCCGGGTTAGCCTTGAGGTAGCTCACAAACTCTTTGAGGTTGTTGGCCGGCACCGAGGGGTGCACCGCAATCAGGTTGGTGGCCACGGTCAACAGCGCCACGGGCACCAGGTCTTTTTGATCCCAGGGCAGGTTGGGGGTGAGCGAGGGGTTGCCCACGTGGTAGGCCGAGTAAGAAATCAGCAGGGTGTAGCCATCGGGCTTGGCGCGGGCCACCGTGCCATAAGCCACATTGCCCGAGCCACCAGCGCGGTTGTCGATCACCACCGACTGGCCCAGCAGACGGCCCAGCGGTTCATTGAGCAAACGGGCCGAGGTGTCCACCACGCCACCGGGCGGGTTGGGCACGATCAAGGTGATGGGTTTGGTCGGAAAGTCTTGGGCCAGGGTGGCCGTGCCCCACAGCAGAGCCAGGGTGGGAAGCAAGTGTTTGAACATGGTTGAGCCTCAGTAACGCAGGTAATCCGCTATTTTCCCAGTTTCCACAAAACCAGGGGTGCCAGGATGGTCACTTGGATGACTGCGCCATCACCCCAAGGTCAGCACCACCGGGGCGTGGTCGCTGGGGCGCTCGTTCTTGCGCGGGGCTTTGTCGATCGCACAGGCCTTGGCTTCTGCTTTCAAGTCGTTGCTGATCAAAATATGGTCAATCCGCAGGCCCTGGTTACGCCGGAACGCAAAGTTGCGGTAATCCCACCAGCTGTAGCTTTTGGCGGGCTGCTCAAACAAACGCAGTGAATCATGCAGGCCCAGTGCGATGAGGGCGCGCAGGTGGTAGCGCTCCTCCTCGGTACAGTGGATGGTCTCTTCCATGTTGATGGGGTCCCACACATCGGCGTCATCAAAGGTGATGTTGTAGTCGCCCATGAGCACCAAGCGCGGTGTGCGCGCCAGTTCCTCGCGCACCCAAGCGCGCAGGGCATCGAGCCAGGCCATCTTGTACTCAAACTTGTCCGAGCCGGGTTCTTGCCCATTGGGAAAGTAAGCGCCAATCACGCGGATGTCGCCACCTGCACTGCTCACTACGCCGCTGATGACGCGGGCCATGTCATCTTCAAAGCCTGGGATGTTGCGCGTCACATCTGCCACCGGTGCTTTGCTGATCAGGGCCACGCCGTTGTAGGTTTTTTGGCCAAAGCACACGCTGTGGTAACCGGCCTGGGTGAAGGCTTCGTGCGGAAATTTGTCGTCGGTGCACTTGAGCTCTTGCAAGGCCAGCACATCGATGCCGCCGTCTTGCGCGGCCAGCCAATCGAGCACTTGGGGCAGGCGCACGGGCAAAGAGTTGACGTTCCAAGTGGCGAGTTTCATGAGCGCGGGCATTAAAAAAGGTGCGGCCATGATAGCCGCACCTTCGTGCATGACTGAATGTTGCTCAGAGGTGCATGGC
>CANGLW010000079.1 GCA_947454955.1 Comamonadaceae bacterium | reverse complement strand
GTGGTGCCGTTGAGCAGGCCGCTCATCTGCGCGTTCCACATCACCCAGCCGGTGGAGCTGTACCAGTGGTAACGCTCGCCCCAGGCGTTGCTGCTGTAGCTGCAACCTATGTCGTTGTGCAAGACCTTCAAAGCCATGGCCACAATGACCGTGCCACCGTGGCCGTGCACGATGGGTTTGGGCAGGCCGGTGGTGCCGCTGGAATACACAATCCACAGCGGGTGGTCAAAGGGCAACCACAGCGGCTCGAAACTTTGTACTTGCGCGTCGTTTCGCTCGGTAGCCTTGGTAAATACTTGATAGTCTGCTTCTGAATGGCTAGCAATCTGTACCTTGAAGCCACCCAGCCCCAGGGCCTCGTGCACCACCACATGGGTGAGCGTGGGCAGGGCCGCGCACATCTCGGCCACCACGCCGCGGCGGTCCATCTCGCGTCCGCCGTAGCGCACGCCATCCACCGCAATCAGCACTTTGGGTTCGATTTGTTTGAAGCGGTCGAGCACCGCGGCCGTGCCCATGTCGGGCGCGCAAATGCTCCACACCGCGCCCAGGCTGGCCACTGCCATGAAGGCCACCATGGCCTCAGGAATGTTGGGCAGGTAAGCGGCCACCCGGTCGCCCTTTTGGACACCCTGCGCTTGCAGGTGCAAAGCCAGCGAGGCCACTTGGCGACGCAACTCGGGCCAGCTCATGTCAGTGGCTGCCAGGCCTTGTTCCAGTGAGGCTTCGTTGTGGCTGATGAGCGCAGGAAAACCCGCGGCATGCGCTTTCTCAACATGCCGAAACACCTGGTGCACATAGTTGAACTGCGCGCCGGGAAACCACACCGCGCCGGGCATGGTGTTGACCGCTAAAGCCGCGCTGTGGGGCGTGGGCGATTGCAGTTCAAAGTAGTCCCAAATGCTTTGCCAAAAAGCATCGAGCTCGGTGGTCGACCAGCGCCACAGCGCGACGTAGTCATCAAACTTGAGGCCGCGTTCTTGCTGCAGCCAATCTTGGTAAAGGCGAATCTGGGGAACGTAAGGGGCAGTCATGCGCGACATGATGCCACGAACTGCAGGGCTAACTGGAAGCGGCCCTCAAGCGTTTTTCATGCGCTCGCTTTTCCAGTACACATCGTCGCCGCCGTTCATGCGGTTGAGCACGCGGGCCAGCACAAACATCAAATCGCTCAAGCGGTTCAGGTATTGGCGCGGCGCTTCTTTGATGGCTTCTTCGTTGCCCAGGGCCACCACCGCGCGCTCGGCGCGGCGTGCCACCGTGCGGCACACATGGGCCAGCGAGGCCGCGCGTGAACCGGCGGGCAAGATGAACTCTTGCAGGCGCGGCAAGTCGGCGTTGAAATCGGCCAGGGCCTGGTCGAGCACCACCACGGCTTCTGCCTTGAGCAGCTCAAAACCCGGGATGGACAGCTCGCCGCCCAGGTTGAAGAGCTGGTGCTGAATTTCCACCAACAGCACGCTCACCTTGGGGGGCAGCTCTTCACACAGCAGCACACCGATGTGCGAGTTGAGCTCGTCCACATCGCCCATGGCGTGCACGCGCAGGCTGTTTTTCGAGACGCGTGAGTTGTCGCCCAGCCCGGTGGTGCCAGCGTCTCCGGTGCGGGTGGCGATTTCTGTGAGGCGGTTTCCCATGGGTGATCCTGTGACTGTCTACCCCGGTATTGTGCAATCAACGCCAAAGCCGCGCTGCCAGAGGGCATCAGGGCCTGGCGCAAGGCTGAGCCGCGCCTGTCACCTAGGTAGCGCCCGCGCAACGCGAAACGCACAGGCGTCGTATCATGCGTCGATCAGCCCTGCGCTCGGAGACCCCTATGAACGCCCCCACCCACGCCAGCCATTTGCAAACCCACGACCACACCCCCGCTGTGGCCCAGCGCCCTGTGCCGCCCGAGATGATCGAGGCGCTCAAAGCGCGGTTTGGCGAGCGTTGTTCCACCGCCATGGTGGTGCGCGAGCAGCACGGCCGCGACGAATCCGCCTTCAGCGTGCCCCCGCCTGGTGCGGTGGTGTTTGCGCAAAGCACCGAGGACGTGGCCGAGGTGGTGAAGTTAGCCAACGCCCACAAAGTGCCGGTGATTCCCTTTGGCGTGGGCTCCTCGCTTGAGGGGCATTTGTTGGCGGTGCAAGGCGGCATCAGCTTGGATGTGAGCCGCATGAACCAGGTGCTGCGCATCAACCCCGAAGACCTCACGGTCACCGTGCAGCCCGGCGTGACGCGCAAGCAGCTCAATGAAGAGATCAAACACACCGGTTTGTTTTTCCCGATCGACCCGGGCGCAGACGCGACGATTGGCGGCATGAGCGCCACGCGCGCCAGCGGCACCAACGCGGTGCGCTACGGCACCATGCGCGAGAACGTGCTGGCCCTAGAAGTGGTGAGCGCCAGTGGCGAGGTGCTGCGCACCGGCACGCGTGCGAAAAAGTCCAGCGCAGGCTACGACCTGACCCGCCTGATGGTGGGCAGCGAAGGCACGCTGGGCGTGATCACCGAGATCACCCTGAAAATTTACCCGCTGCCCGAAGCAGTGATGGCCGCGGTGTGTTCGTTCAACTCGCTGGCCGATGCGGTCAACACCACGATCGCCATCATCCAAATGGGTATACCGATTGCGCGCTGCGAGCTGCTGGACGACAACACGGTGCGCATCGTCAACCAACAGTCCAAACTCACCTTGCCCGAAGGCGCGTTGATGCTCATGGAGTTCCACGGCTCACCGGCCAGTGTGCAAGAGCAGGTGGAGCTGGTGCAGTCGATTGCCAGCGACAACGGCGGCGCCTCGTTTGAGTGGGCGAGCACGCCCGAAGAACGCAGCCGCTTGTGGACCGCGCGGCACAACGCGTATTTCTCGGGCATCCAATCACGCCCCGGTTGCCGCGCCATCACCACCGATGCGTGCGTGCCGATCTCGCGTTTGGCCGAAGCGCTGTTGGACTCGGTGCAAGAAGCGATTGATGCAGGCCTGCCCTACTTCATGGTGGGCCACGTGGGCGACGGCAACTTCCACATGGGCTATTTGATTGACCCCAACAGCCAAGATGAACGTGACACCGCCGAGCGGCTCAACACGCGGCTGGTGGAACGCGCACTGAGCCTGGGTGGCACCTGCACCGGTGAACACGGTGTGGGCCTGCACAAGCAAGGCTTTTTGATTGACGAGACCGGTGCTGGCGCGGTGGACATGATGCGCACCATCAAACGCGCGCTGGACCCCAACAACATCATGAACCCGGGCAAGGTGTTCGCGCTATAAGTTTTGTAGCGCTTCGCTTTGGATGGATCTGAAAGCGATTCAGAGTCGGTACAAGTAAACCGGCCGGCCGTTCTCGTCGGCTTCCACAATCGCTGTGGGCGTGACATCGGGCACCGCAAACTCCAGGCTCACCAGCCAGCTGCCTTTTTTCATTTGAGAGCGCGCTTTCTCGTAAGCGCGCGGCATGGTCTCGGGGCGTTGGAACAAATACACCAGGTCAAAGCTGGTCCAACTTTGCGCCCACATGTCGCCCGTTTCAATGCGTGACCAAGGGCAGCGGCGTTGCGTCCACCAAGCCAAGGGGCGGCTGCGCTCAATGCCGTGCATCTCAGCCAAGGGGTAGGCTTGGCGCAGCGCTTGCAGGCCGTGGCCGGCCCCGCAACCGACATCGAGCACGCGCGCACCGGGCGGCAGCGCCGCGGCCTCAGGCAAGTGGTTGAGCGCGTCCGCGGGCGTGGGGAACACCGGCGCGTCCTTCCAGGCCTTCATGGGGTAGATGACAAAGAGCACCGCCAGCGGCACCAACCACACCCACGAGGCACTGCCACTCAAGCCGCCTTCTAAGCCGCTGCTGAGCATCCACGACAGCGGAAAGCCCAAGCC
>CANGLW010000078.1 GCA_947454955.1 Comamonadaceae bacterium | reverse complement strand
GTTTGAGCGTGCGGTGAAGTTCATGGTGGACATTGGGCAGGCCACCGGCGAGACGAAAAACGAGGTGATCCTCGCGGCCGATTTGTTGGGTGTCTCGGCCCTGGTGACCATGATCAACAACCAGCACCCGCAACGCGCGGGCGAGACCCAGTCGGCGCTGCTTGGGCCTTTCTGGCGTTTGAACGCGCCCAGCTACGAGCACGGCACCAACATCGCGTTGGCCAATGAGGCCGACCCCAAGATGGAAGTGCGTGGCCGCGTGTTCGATGTGCAAGGCCAACCCCTGGCCGGTGCTTTGGTGGATGTGTGGCAGGCCGACCCCAAAGGCATGTACGAGAACCAAGACGAGACCCAGCCCAACATGAACCTGCGCGGGCGCTTCACCACCGATGCGCAAGGCGGTTATTTTTTCCGCACCGTCAAACCTGCGGGCTACCCCGTGCCCACCGATGGGCCTTGCGGTGATTTGTTGCGCGCCCAGTTGCGCCAACCTTACCGCCCGGCGCATTTGCACTTCATGGTGTCGCAGCCCGGTTACAAGGTGCTGGTCACGCAAGTGTTCCCCTCGGGCACACCGTTTTTAGATTGCGACCCCACCTTCGGTGTGACCGCTGCGCTGATTGGCAACTTCCAAGAGGTGCAGCGTGATGGCCAGGCCCTCACCACCCTCACGCAAGATTTTCATTTGATGCCAGGCCCCACGGTCTTCCCGCATCCCCCCATTCCTTGACACAGAAAGAGACCAGATGACATCAACATTTGAAGCCATGGACCGGCTCGATGGCCGTGTGGCCGTGATTGCCGGCGGCACCGGTGCGATTGGCATGGCCAGTGCGCATCGCTTGGCCGCCTTGGGTGCCACCATCGTGTTGCTTTACGCGCGCAAAACGGCGCAAGAGGCACAAGCCCTGGCCAACAGCTTGCCAGGCTCGGGGCACATCGCCATCCAAGCCCACATCACCGACAGCGCCACCCTCCAAGCCGCAGCGGCGCAGGTGCAGCAGCAGTTTGGCAAGGTGCACATTTTGGTCAACAGCGCAGGCCACACCAAAGCCGTGCCCTTGGCCGATTTGGAAGCCTTGAGCGACGAGATCATCGACGACATCTTGCAAGTGAATTTCCGCGGCGTGATGGCCACCATCCGCGCGTTTGTGCCGCTGCTCAAAGCCTCGGGCGATGGTTTGATTGTGAACATCTCGTCCATCGCTGGCTTCACCGGCGTGGGCTCGAACCTGGCTTATGTAGCGGCCAAAGCGGGGCTGGATGTGGTGGGCGATTCGCTCGCGCGCATCCTGGCGCCTGCGGTGCGCGTCATCACCGTCTCGCCTGGCGTGGTGGACTCCACCTTTGTGCCTGGCCGTGGTGCGGACTTCAACGAGAAGGCCGCGGCCACCATCCCGCTCAAACGCATCGGCCATGTGGACGACATTGGTGCGGCCGTACAGGCTTGCGCCACCACCTTGCGCTATGCCACCGGCACCCGCATCGTGGTGGACGGTGGACGCCATCTGTGAGGAGCCTGAGATGAAAAAAACATTTTTAACTTGTGCGGTCACTGGCAACATCACCAAGCCCGACCAAACCCCGCACCTGCCCATCACCCCTGAGCAAATTGCCACCGAATGTCTGGCCGCTGCCGAGGCGGGTGCCGCTGCGGTGCACATCCATGTGCGCGACCCGCAAACCGGTCGTCCGTCGATGGAGGTCGAGCTGTACCGTGATGTGGTGGACCGCATCCGTCAGCGTAACCGCGAGGTGATCATCAACCTCACCACCGGGCCTGGTGGACGATTCATTCCCAGCGAAGACAACCCGCGTGTGGCCGCACCTGGCAGCACGCTGGTGCCGCCGCTCATGCGGGTGGAGCACATCAGCCAGATCAAACCCGATGTGTGTTCGCTGGACCTCAACACCATGAACTCCGGTGCAGATGTGGTGATCAACACGCCGCGCAATGTGCGCATCATGGCCAAGGCCATGCGCGAAGCGGGCGTGATGCCCGAGCTGGAAATTTTCGACAGCGGCGACATGCACCTGGCGCTGGACATGATCGCTGACGGCAGCCTGCAAGGCCCGGGTTTGTGGACCTTTGTGACCGGCGTGAAATATGGTTTCTCGGCCAGCACCGAAACCTTGCAGTACGCGCGTGGCTTGTTGCCGCATGGCGCGATTTGGTCGGCCTTTGGCATTGGGCGCGACGAGTTCCCGATGGTGGCGCAGGCCTGGTTGCTGGGTGGCAATGTGCGCGTGGGCATGGAAGACAACATTTACCTGGCCAAAGGTGTGTTGGCCAAGAGCAATGCCGAGCTGGTGACGAAGGCCTGTCACCTCATCACCGAGATGGGTGGTGAGCTGATGAGCGCGCAAGAGGCGCGTGACCATCTCGGTCTGCCCCAAAAATAAAAGGATGATGATGAGCGAACAACTGTTGCACGCGGTGCGCGTGCTGGAAAAAGCGGCTGATGTGGCGGGCCTGGCGCCGCAGGTCAGTGAGGTGGCGCGGCCTGCATTGGCGGCCGGTCAAGCCCTGGTGCGTGTGCACAGTGCGGGCGTGAACCCCAGTGATGTGAAAGCCGCCATGGGCATCATGCCGCAGGCGGTGTTCCCGCGCAGCCCCGGCCGTGATTACGCGGGTGTGGTGGTTGAAGGCCCTGCCGAATGGGTGGGCAAAGAGGTGTGGGGTTCGGGCGGCGATGTGGGCATCACCCGCGACGGCTCGCACGCTGGCTGGTTGGTCTTGCCTGTGGCCGCTTTGCGTGAAAAACCTGCACGCTTGGGCTTTGATGAAGCGGGCAGTGTGGGTGTGCCTTTCATCACCGCCTATGAAGGTTTTCGCCGCAGTGGTTTGCCGCAAGCCGGCCAGGTGGTGGCCGTCATGGGTGCCAACGGCAAGGTGGGCCAGGCGGCGGTGCAACTCGCGGCCATGGCCGGTGCCAAGGTGATCGCGGTGCAACGCTCGGCTTCACTCACAGGCTTTGCTTGTGCGCCGGTGGATGTGGTGGATGCCCGTGATGCCGATGTGGCCGCGCGCATCCGTGAAATCAGCGGGCGTGGTGCGGACATCGTGTTCAACACCGTGGGCAGCCCTTACTTTGAAGCGGCCAACAAAGCCATGGCCAAAGGCGCCACGCAAATTTTCATCGCCACGGTAGAGCGGCCTGTGCCCTTTGACATCTTCACGTTTTACCGCGGCATGCACACCTATGTGGGCATCGACACCCTGGCGCTGGACTGCGTGGCCAGCAACGAACGCTTGCAAGCCATGCGTGCGGGCTTTGAGTCTGGCCAGCTGCAAGCCTTCCCGGTGGCATCGGGTTCGGTCTATGCCTTGAAAGACGCGCTCACCGCTTACCGCCGCGTGATCGGTGGTGACCAAAACCGCATCGTGCTTCACCCTTGAAAGAACTGCCATGAACATCACCCGCATTGAAAGCGCCCCCACTTACGAGGCCCCCAACCATTTCGGCATGACCTGCCTGCGCCTGCAAGGGCGTGAGGCTGGCCCCGCTGATCAGATGTGGATGGGCATGTCCATCATTGAGCCTGGTGGCTACACCACCTTGGACCCTTCGCCGATGGAAAAGCTCTACATCGTGCTCGAAGGTGAGTTGACCCTGGTGAGCCAAACCGGTGACGGGCCTGTGCAAGAGATGGTGCTCAAGACCTGGGACACCGCGCGCTTTGCACCGGGCGAATCGCGTCAGTTGAAAAACCTCACCCAGCAGGTGGTGCGCGTGGTCATCACCATGCCGTTTGAGCCGCCTGTCAAAGCTTAAAAAATAACCGAGGAGACCAAGATGAAACGACGTTTCGTGTGGGTGTTGGCGCTGCTGCCTATGTTGGCTGCTGCGCAAACGGAATGGCCTAAGGCCAGTGCTATCAAATTTGTAGTTCCCTTCACCGCAGGCAGCGGCACGGACAT
>CANGLW010000077.1 GCA_947454955.1 Comamonadaceae bacterium | reverse complement strand
CGGCAAAACCGCTGCGAACGGCTGGCGTTTGCTGGTGGCCATTGCCGATGTGAGTCACTATGTCGAGACCGGCTCGGCGATTGATGTGGACGCCTACGACCGGGCCACGAGCGTGTATTTCCCGCGCCGCGTGATTCCCATGCTGCCCGAGAAACTCTCCAACGGCCTGTGTTCGCTCAACCCCGAGGTGGAGCGTCTGTGCATGGTGTGCGACATGTTCGTCACCACCGAGGGCGAGGTGTCTGCTTACCAGTTTTACCCCGCGGTGATGTGGAGCCACGCGCGCTTCACCTACACCGAGGTGGCTGCAATTTTGGCCAACACCCGTGGCCCGCAAGCTGCCAAGCGTAAAGAGCGTGTGCAAGATTTGCTGAACTTGCACGATGTTTACCGCGCCTTGCTCAAAGCGCGTCAGAAACGCGGTGCGGTGGACTTTGAAACCACTGAGACCCAGATCATTTGCGATGACAACGGCCGCATCGAAAAAATTGTGCCGCGCACCCGCAACGACGCGCACCGCTTGATCGAAGAAGCCATGCTGGCTGCCAATGTGTGCAGCGCGGACTTCATCGGCCACAGCAAACACGCCGGCTTGTTCCGCGTGCACGAAGGCCCCACGCCCGAGAAAAACGAGACCCTGCGCAACTACCTCAAGGCGGTGGGTGTGGGCATGACCATCAGCGACGACCCCAAACCGGGTGAGTTCCAGGCGATCGCCAATGCCACCAAAGAGCGCCCGGATGCGCAGCAGATCCACGCGATGTTGCTGCGCTCCATGCAGCAGGCCATCTACACCCCGCACAACAGCGGCCACTTCGGTTTGGCCTTTGATGCCTACACCCACTTCACCAGCCCAATCCGTCGCTACCCCGATCTGCTGGTGCACCGTGTCATCAAAGCCATTCTGAGCAAAGGCCGCTACCAACTGCCCAAGCTGCCCACACCGGGTGAGGCCCATGCCAAGCTCTCGCGCCGCATGGAGAAATCGCAAGCGGCCAAGCAGCAGGCCACCGGCGAGAAGCCGCGCAAAGTCAGCGCAGAGGGTTTAGCCTGGGAAGCCGCAGGCTTGCATTGCAGCGCGAACGAACGCCGTGCCGATGAAGCCAGCCGCGATGTGGAAGCCTGGCTCAAGTGCAAGTACATGCGCGAGCATTTGGGTGAGGAATACAGCGGCGTGGTGACGGCTGCCACCGGCTTTGGCATCTTCGTCACGCTCGATGCGATGTATGTCGAAGGCCTGGTGCACATCACCGAGTTGGGGGGTGAGTACTTCCGCTTTGACGAAGCGCGCCAGGAGTTGCGTGGTGAACGCACCGGCATCCGCTACGCCATAGGCACCCGCGTGCAAGTGCAGGTCAGCCGCGTGGACTTAGATGGTCGACGCATTGATTTTCGCTTGGTGCGTGAAGGCGAAGCCCTCATGGCCCGCGAGCGCCAGGAAGGTTTGCCCAGCAAGGCCTCAGACAAACGTGCGGCGAAAAAAGCCAAAGCCGACAAGCGCGGCTTGCCCAACAGTTCACGCGCTTTGCCGTCGCCCATTCAGGCCCTCAAAGCCTCGGTGAAAAAAGCGGCTGCCAAGCAACGCAAAAAACCGCGGCGCTAACTTCTGCGCAGCTCAGCTGAACTGTATTAATGTGTTCAGCGTGCTGCTGCGGCCAACAGCGAGGGCGACCAGGGGGCGTGGGTGGGCCACTGGTCGGCCAGTGCGCCATGTTGGTAGACCGCATGGCATGCGGCTGTGAAGGCCGCGCCCTCAGTTGTGTCTGCGACTAAGTTTGCTGCTTTGTTTGTGGCCTGTTCAGCCCTGTGTCGCAAGGCTGCCAAAGCAGCGCCCACTATGCCGGCCAGCACGTCCCCTGTGCCACCGCGGGCCAGCAAAGCGTTGCCTGTGGGGTTGATGACAGGTATGCATGACGGTGCGGCGATGACCGTCCCTGAGCCTTTGAGCACCGCCGTGCATTGAAATTGCTCAGCCAATGCGCGTGCAGCACTCAGTCGGTCGTGCTGCACCTGGGCGCTGTTGCAGCCCAGCAAACGCGCGGCTTCCAGTGGGTGGGGGGTGATGACGGTGGTGTGCGCTGGTCGTTCACGCAATAAGGCTTGCAAATGGGTGTCAGTGGCCACGGCGTTCAAAGCATCGGCATCGAGCACCAATAGCGCGGCTTGTGAGATGAGTTTGGGTAAATGTTGCGCGATGGCTGCGCCTCCACCGCAACCGGCCACCACACAAAGCTCAGACATCTTCAAGCTATCCAAGTCTCTGACCATGAGTTCGGGTAAATTGCTTTGGCACTGGCCCAAAAAACTCACAAACACGCGCCCTGCACCGGCATGCATGGCGGCCGAGGCCGCCAGCACAGCAGCCCCACACATGCCCTCGGCCCCGCCGACCACCGCCACATCGCCATAACTGCCTTTGTGGCTGTTGTGTTTCAAAGTTTTTTCGGTTGGTAGGCCTTGCAAGATGGCTGTAGCTTGCTCTTGATTTGATATCGACACTTGCAAATCATCCAGCCACACCTCACCGGCTACATCGCGTCCGTGCGCGGTGAACAAACCGGGTTTGAGGGTGAGCAAGCTCAGGGTCGCATCCGCATGCACCGTGCACGCTTGCGCATCCAACAGGCGTCCCGTGTCGGCATGCAAGCCACTGGGAATGTCTGCGGCCAAGACCCAAGCGCCTTGTGCGCGCATGTCATTCATCTGCTGTGCCCATGTGGCCAGGAGGCCGCTCAAGCCTCGCGTTGCACCTATGCCCAGCAGTGCATCCACACACACATCTGCTTGAGCCGGGACGTGGTTGCTCACTGTGAGTCCTGCAGCCACCAGGCGTTGGTAGGCTTGTTGGCTGTCAGGGGGCGCATCAAGGATGCTGCCTGCCCAAGTGACGGTGACGTTCACCCCGCGCAAGTGCAGTTGGGTGGCCGCTTCCAAGCCATCACCGCCGTTGTTGCCTGGGCCGCAAGCCAACCACACGCTTTGGGCATGGGGCCGCATGGCCATCACCAAACGCGCGATGCTCAAGCCGGCGCGCTGCATCAAGGTGTTGGCGGGTAAAAGCGCAGCGGCAGTCACCTCCAAGCGGCGAGTGCTGGCCACGTCCCACAAGCTGTGGGCTTGTTGTGGCGTGATGCGCTGCAGGGTCATGTCTGCGGAGTTGAGGGGCTGAACAAGCGCCGCTCAATGTTGCATGGGCTTGAGGTGCTGCTCAATCTGCTGACTGATGTTGAGCACCATCTCGTCATGTCCAGCGGCGTGCCAGACCATCAAGCCTACTGGCAAGTCGCCCGCTTTTTGGCAAGGCAAAGACAGGCCGCAACCATCGAGCAAATTGACCACGCTGGTGTTGCGCAAGAGCAGGGCGTTGACCTTGAAAAACGCCTCGTCACGCTCAGGCCCAGGGGCCACTTCGGCCAGGGGTGGCGCCACGATGGGCACGGTGGGGCTAAGCACAGCATCCAAGCCTTGGATGCGTGCTTGCACACGCGCCATCCAACTGCGGCGCCAGTCTTTGAGTTGCAGGTAGTCCTTGGCGCTCATCGTGCCACCGCGCTGCATGCGGGCATACACGCGCGGGTCATACAACTCGCCTTGGGTTTCTAGCCACTGGTGTTGGCGCGCATAGGCTTCGGCCGCAGAAAAATTACCCAACGGGGCCGTGCCCGCAATTTCCAGCAGCTCCGGCAGTTTGAGCACCTCAATGCGCGCACCTGCGGCTTGCAGGATGCGCACCGCGCTTTCAAAAGCTTCTAGCACCGCAGGATCGATCCCCTCAAACATCACTTCAGGCACCACCGCCAGGCGGCAGGTCGACAAAGGCTGCGCGTGGCGCGCCACAGCTTGCCCCGACAAAATTTCATGCACCAGGATCGCGTCCCTCACCGAGCGGGTGAGGGCGCAGGCGGTGTCCAGCGTGTCCGACAAAGGAAAAGCGCCGGT
>CANGLW010000076.1 GCA_947454955.1 Comamonadaceae bacterium | reverse complement strand
TGATGACCGAGCTGCGCGCCCAGGCCGCCAAGGTCAAGACCCCGGTGCTGGGCATCACGGGCACGGGTGGTGCGGGTAAATCGAGCCTGACCGATGAGTTGATTCGTCGCATTCGCCTGGACCAGGGCGACGCGCTGCGCATCGCGGTGATCAGCATCGACCCCTCACGCCGCAAGAGTGGTGGCGCTTTGTTGGGCGACCGCATCCGCATGAACGCCATCAACCCCTGGGGGCAGGGCGCACGCGTGTTCATGCGTTCATTGGCCACCCGCGATTTCGGCAGCGAAATCAGCCAGGCCTTGCCCGATGTGGTGGCGGCCTGCAAGTGCGCCGGCTTTGATTTGATCGTGGTGGAAACCTCAGGCATCGGCCAGGGCGATGCGGCCATTGTGCCGCATGTGGATGTGCCCATGTACGTCATGACGCCCGAGTTCGGCGCGGCCAGCCAGCTGGAAAAAATCGACATGCTGGACTTTGCCGAGTTCGTGGCCATCAACAAATTTGACCGCAAGGGCGCGAGCGATGCGCTGCGCGATGTGGCCAAGCAAGTGCAGCGCAACAAAGAAGCCTGGACCGTGCCGACCGAGCATATGCCGGTGTTTGGCACCATGGCCGCGCGCTTCAATGACGACGGTGTGACTGCTTTGTACCAAGCACTCAAGCCACGCTTGGCTGAGTTGGGTCTGACGTTGGGCGAGGGCCAGTTGCCGGTGGTGGATGTGCGCCACAGCACCAATCAAACCCCCATCGTGCCCGCCGCACGCACCCGTTACCTCGCCGAGATCAGCGACACCGTGCGCGGCTACAAACACCGTGCCCGTGAACAAGCCAAGTTGGCCCGCGAAATCCAGCAACTCAAAGCTGCAGCCACCATGCTGCAAGTGGGCAAACCCACCAAAGCCCGCGCCTCTGAAGCGGCCTTGGATTTGGCCGCGCAGCGTGAAGAGGTGCAAGACCCCAGCGCGAAGAAATTGCTGGCCCAATGGCCGCAAATGCAAAGCGCTTACGCGGGCGATGAGTACGTGGTGAAAATCCGCGACAAAGAAATCCGCACCGCGCTGACCACCAAGAGCTTGTCGGGCACCACCATCCGCAAGGTGAGCTTGCCGCAGTACGAGGACCACGGCGAAATTTTGAAGTGGCTCATGCTCGACAACGTGCCGGGCAGCTACCCCTACACCGCGGGCACCTTTGCCTTCAAGCGCGAGAACGAAGACCCCACCCGCATGTTCGCCGGTGAGGGCGACCCCTTCCGTACCAACCGCCGCTTCAAGTTGCTCAGCGAAGGCATGCCCGCCAAGCGTTTGAGCACTGCCTTCGACTCGGTCACGCTGTACGGTAACGACCCCGATCTGCGCCCTGATATTTACGGCAAGGTGGGCAATTCGGGCGTGAGCATTGCCACGCTCGATGACATGAAGGTGCTGTACGAAGGCTTTGACCTGTGCAACCCCAGCACCAGTGTCTCCATGACCATCAATGGCCCGGCGCCCAGCATCTTGGCCATGTTCATGAACACCGCCATCGACCAGAACCTGGACAAGTTCAAGGCCGACAACGGCCGTGAGCCCACTGACACCGAAGCGCAAAAAATTCGCGAGTGGGTCTTGGAAAATGTGCGCGGCACGGTGCAAGCCGACATCTTGAAAGAAGACCAGGGCCAAAACACCTGCATCTTCTCGACCGAGTTTTCACTCAAGGTCATGGGTGACATTGCGCAGTACTTTGTGCATCACGGTGTGCGTAATTTCTACAGCGTGTCCATCAGCGGGTACCACATCGCTGAAGCGGGTGCCAACCCGATCAGCCAGCTGGCCTTCACGCTGTCCAACGGTTTCACCTTGGTGGAAGCGTACCTGGCGCGCGGCATGCACATCGATGACTTTGCGCCTAACCTGAGCTTCTTCTTCTCCAACGGCATGGACCCCGAGTACACCGTGATGGGCCGCGTGGCGCGCCGCATTTGGGCGGTGGCCATGAAGGAGAAGTACGGCGCGAACGAACGCAGCCAAAAGCTCAAATACCACATCCAAACCAGTGGCCGCAGCTTGCACGCGCAAGAGATCCAGTTCAACGACATCCGCACCACGCTGCAAGCGCTGATCGCGATTTACGACAACTGCAACTCGCTGCACACCAACGCGTTTGACGAAGCCATCACCACGCCCACCGAAGACTCGGTGCGCCGCGCCATGGCGATTCAGCTCATCATCAACCGCGAGTGGGGCTTGGCGAAAAACGAAAACCCCAGCCAGGGTGCGTTCATCATCGAAGAACTCACCGAGTTGGTCGAAGAAGCCGTGCTCTCAGAGTTTGAGCGCATTGCCGAGCGTGGGGGTGTGTTGGGCGCGATGGAAACCGGCTACCAGCGTGGCCGCATCCAAGACGAATCGATGCACTACGAGATGCTCAAGCACACCGGCGAGTTGCCCATCATTGGCGTGAACACTTTCCGCAACCCCAAGGGCGATGCGGTGATGGACAAGCTCGAGTTGGCACGTTCCACCGAAGACGAAAAGCAAAACCAGCTCAAGCGCTTGCAAGACTTCCACACCCGCCATGCCGACCAAGCGCCCGCGGTGCTCAAGAAGCTGCAACAAACCGTGATTCACAACGGCAATGTGTTTGAGGTGCTGATGGACGCGGTGCGGGTGTGCTCCCTCGGTCAAATTACCAGTGCGCTGTTTGAGGTGGGTGGTCAGTACCGCCGCAACATGTAAGGTTGGCCCGCTGGCGGCATCTGATGCCGCCGCAGGAACCTCTTGGACTAAGCCTGTGGCTTGAGCGGCAAGTTCAGCAGCAGGTTTTGCGGCTTGAGTTTGAGGGTCTGGTCGGTCTTCATGGCCAGGCCCAGGTACACCGGCTTGCCCACCATCTCGTCTTGCACCACGGCCTCATCGTCAAAGCGCAGTTTGAACAAGCTGATCAAGCGCGCTTGTTCTTCAGGCGGCAGCGTCTTGCCTTGGTAAAGCGCATTGAGCATGGCGCTGGACGCCACATCCAAACCTGTGTGCCAGCGCCAGTTGGCGTCTTCCACCGTGGCCACAGGTTCGATGCGCAGCTGCACGCCTAAGAAATGCGCCACCCACAAGCTCAACACCTCACTCAGCGCTTTCAAGCCACTGCGCGCCTTGGCCAAACGCAGGGTCAGGCCGTGGCTCAGGGTGGTGGTCATCTCGTGGCTGAGGTCCAGCACAAAACGGTGTTGGGTGTGTGCCCAATAACTCTCAGCGTTGTCCGCATTGAGGACACGCAGTTGCGCGCCACGCATCGGTGCTTGGCTTTCTTTGAGCAAGCGACCAATTTCGCCCAGACCGCCATCGTCTTGCATGGCTTCCAGGGCTTGCGCATCAGCGCTGAGCAGTTGCCCGTCTTGCAGCGTGATGCGTTGCTGCCGAAATAAGAGCTCGGCGGCACGCGCTTGTAAGGCGTCGGTGGTGTCGCGCAACACGTGGTGCGTGATGGTTTGCACCAGCATGTCGATGAACAAAGGCGGGTGGTTCACCGTGCCTTGCAGAATCGAGAGGTAAAACGCTTCGAGCGTGCCGCTGGCTTGCACCGCATCACGAAAATTCAAAAACGTGCGGTAGTTGCTGCGCACATCGGCATCAGCCAGCAAGGCCAAAGAGGCTTCGTTGACGCGAAGTAGGGGGTTGCTTTGCAGGCTGCGGTGCAAGCGGGTTTCGGCCGCGCAAGACTCTGGCACCAGGGCCAATTCGGGGCGCTTGAGAAAGGAGCCCCAGTAAGGGGCTTGGGGGATCAGCCAGTCGCGTGCATCGGGTCGGGTGTGGGGCAGGCCACTGTCTGGCCAGAAGTCAGGGCGCTGGCCGTGTGAGGGTTCGGACATGCGCCCGATCGTAGCACCGGGCGTGTACCGAGACGCGCTTTAAGGTTGCTCGTCCAAGTCCTCTTCTTCGTCCTCGATGAGGGCGCCTTTGTAGCCTTTGAT
>CANGLW010000075.1 GCA_947454955.1 Comamonadaceae bacterium | reverse complement strand
GCTACGAAAGCCGCATCCGATCGGGCTAGAATACAAGCCGACGGAAGCGTGGCAGAGCGGTTGAATGCACCGGTCTTGAAAACCGGCGATGTTTTACGACATCCGTGAGTTCGAATCTCACCGCTTCCGCCACCTCACAACAGCGCCACGTGCTCCATGACCACGTGGCGTTTTTTTATTCGTCGGCGATGGTGTTGCGCAGCACGCCCACGCCTTCAATGTCGATCTCGCACACATCGCCAGGGGCCATCCACACCGGGGGGGTGCGGGCATAACCCACACCTGCGGGCGTGCCGGTGATGATCACATCGCCAGGTTCGAGCGTCATGCATTCGCTGATGATGACCAGCGCTTCTTTGACGTTCCACAAAAAGTCTTTCGTGTTGCCGTCTTGCATGACTTGGCCGTTCAAGCGGCTTTGCACGCGCAGGCCGTGCGCGCCTTCGGGCAGGTCTTCGGGCGTCACGATCCAAGGGCCAAAGCCGCCGGTGGCATCGAAGTTTTTGCCGATGGTCCATTGCGCGGTTTTGCGTTGGTAGTCACGCAAGCTGCCGTCGTTGAAGCATGAATAACCGAACACACAGCTCAGCGCATTGTCTTGGGTGAGGTGACGTGCACGCTTACCGATGACCACCGCCAACTCGGCCTCGTAGTCCAGCTTGGTGGACACCTTGGGGCGAATGATGGGGGCGTTGTGCGCGGTCATGGATGGCGCGCCGCGCATGAAAAAGCTGGGGTATTCAGGCCGCGCATTGCCGCCTTCTTTGGCGTGGTCGGCGTAGTTCAAGCCCATGCAAATGATTTTGGGCGGCTGGGCAATCGGCAACTCAAAGGTCACCTCATTGAGGGGCTTGAAAGCCGATGCAGGTGCCAGCGCCAAAGCTTGCGCCAGGCGCTGCTGCACAGCGGCGTCAAACAAAGCCGTCATGCTGGCTTGGCCTGCGGGCAGCAGGGTGGCCACATCGGCGTACTGGTTTTGTTGGGTGGGGTTGACCACGCCCACGCTGTGCTTGCCGTTGAGAGAGTAAGAAAAAAGTTTCATGGTGACTTCAAAAAGAATAGCAAATCAGTGAATACGGGAAAGGCTTTCAGGCCTGAATCAATCAGCTTTGGCGCCTGAACTCTTGACTACCGCAGCCCACTTGGGCACCTCGGCCTTGAGGAAGCTGCCAAACTCAGCCTCGCTGTTGCGCGTGCTGGCCAGGCCCAGCTGGGCGAATTTTTCCACCACCTCAGGTGACTCCATGGCCTTGTTGAGGGCGGCATTGAGCTTGTCCACAATGGCTGGTGGCGTGCCCAGAGGCGCCATGAAACCGAACCAGGTGTAGTCGTCAAATTCTTTGTAACCGAACTCGGTGATCGAGGGCACATCGGGCAGCAAGGGCGATCGCTTGGCGCTGGTCACCGCCAGGGCTTTGAGGCGACCTGCTTTGATCATGGGCACCGCAGGCGGCATGGAGGTGGAAGCAATTTGGGTGTGCCCAGCCACCACCGCGTTGATGGCCGCAGCAGGTTGGTAAGGCACGTGCACGATGTCCACCTTGGCCGCTGCTTTGAGCCGCTCCATCGACAAATGCGTTGTGGTGCCTATGCCTGAAGACGCATAACTCAAAGGCGTTTTGGCAGCCGCCTCCACCAGCTCAGGCAAGGACTTGATGGGCACACCCGGGTTGACGGTGAAGATGTTGGGCGTCTTGGGGCCAAGGGCCACCGGCACAAAGTCTTTGAGGGCGTCGTAGCCCGCATCGCTGTAGAGCGAGGGGTTCACCGCAAAGGCCACGCTGTGCACCAGCACGGTGTAGCCATCGGGTGCTGCGCGCTTGACCTGGGTGGTGGCGATGTTGCCGCCCGCACCACCCTTGTTCTCCACCACAAAATTACCACCCGTGAGTTCGGTGAGTTTTTGGGTGAGGGTGCGCGCCACGATGTCGGTCGACGAGCCTGCCGCAAACGCCACCAGCAAAGTGACCGGCTTGGCTTTGGGCCACTCGGTTTGCGCGGCAGTTGGCCACAGAACGCTCAAACCAAACAGTCCGAGCAAAAGTTTTGAAAGCCTCATGGTTGTCTCCTTGGTATCTTTGTGATCGGCTTTGGATGAATCACCCCGTTTTATGCGGGGCGGGCCAATCGGAATTCGTAACTCACCTCCAGCAGCGGGCCGTCCACGCCAAAGCGTTGGGCCACCTCGGGGTCTTGGCAGGGTTGGAAGGGCACCACCAAACCTGGGCGCACGCCAAACACGGTGTCGTTGTCGATGTAGGCTGAACCCTGCGGGAAGAGCTCGGTCACCAGCCCCACAAAACCAGGCGCGCTCACAATCACATGGTAGTGCGCTGGGCGCCAAATGTTGCGTCGGCTGGCTGCCAGCAAAGCGCCCACCGGCCCATCGGTAGGCACGGTGTAGGGCTGGGGGCGAATGGTCAGCAACTCAAACCCGCCTTGCGCGTCGCACTGCACTTTGCAGCGCAGGTTTTGCGGGTCTTGCGCCGGGTCTTGGGCGGGGTACAGGCCGTTGTCGGCGTTTTGCCAGAAATCAATTTGCGCATTGGCAATGGGCTGACCTTCAACGTCGAGCACCCGGCCATGGAACCACACCTTGTCGCCCGGCTGGTCTTGCACCAGGTTCACACCGTTGGGGCGCACCAGCGAGTCATGGTTGTGGAAAGGCCCGAGCACGCTGCTGGGCGTGCCGCCCTCGGGTTGCGAGACCACGTCCACCATGGAAGAAATGCCCATGATGTCGGAGAACAAACTGAACTCGTTGCGCTCTTCGTCGGTGATGGCCGCGCTCGCGGTGAGGAACTGCAGGCCTTGCATCCACTCGTCTTTGCTCAGCTTCGACTCGGCCACAAAAGCATGCAGGTGCTTGACCAGCAAAGCCATGACGTGGGCCAGGCGTGGGTTCTCAGCCGTGGCGAAGCTGGCCATGGCTTCTTGGGTGACGGCGGCATTCGGAAGACTCATCGCGCAACCTCAGTAGAACTGTTGAAAACTTCAGACCAGATCGATCACCACATTGCCAAAAGCGCCAGCCTCAACCGCCTCATGCGCTTGTGCAATCTGGTCCAAGCTGAAACGATGACCGATGGTGTGCTGCAGCTTCGGTAGCATCGCAGTCAGCTGTGACACGGTCAATTGGCGATCTGCCTCATGCAGGTCATACACCAAGAAAAACTTCAGATTGACCGAGGCGTACAAAAACGTGCGGAAAGCCAAGGTCACTTCCAGCGTATTGGAGCCATAACAAATCAGTTGACCGTGCCGGGCCAGCGCACCTTGCGCGACCCACTGGGCGGTGGTGGACAGGTCCATGTCGATGATCACATCGACACCACGCCCATCAGTCAACGCTTTGAGGCGATCGACCACCGCCTCGGTTTTGTAGTTGATCACCTCTTGCGCACCGGCAGCGCGGGCATGGGCCATTTTGGCCTCCGACCCGGCGGTGCCGATCACATGCGCGCCACGCAGACGCGCGATTTGCGCGGCGTAATGCCCCACCGCAGAAGACGCACCGATGATGAGCACCTGCTTGCCCTGCACATCACCCGCCAAATTGAGGGCTTGCAAGGCGGTGAGCGCGGGAATACCCAGACACGCGCCCGCTGCAAAGTCCGTACCTTCAGGCAGTTGAACCGCTTGCGCTTGGGGCAGCACGATGTATTGGGCTGCGGTGCCCATAGAGCGTTGCCACTGGCCGTTCCACACCCAAACCCGCTCGCCGATGCGCGAGGCTGAAACACCCGCACCCACCGCGTCGATCACGCCGGCGCCGTCGCTGTGCGGCACGATGAAGGGATCGGTGATGGCGCGAGCACGGCGCGATTTCACATCCGAAGGGTTCACGCCTGAGGTGTGCAGGCGAACCCGCACCTCACCGGCACTGGGTTCGGGGGTGGGCAGTTCGCCCACAGTCAACACATCTTTGGCGGCACCTAATTGGCTGTACCAGGCTGCTTGCATCGTCGTCCTCACTTTGGTTTT
>CANGLW010000074.1 GCA_947454955.1 Comamonadaceae bacterium | reverse complement strand
GGCATCCACAATGGCGCGTATGAGGTTTTGCGGCACGGTGAAATAGTTGGCCAGCAGTTGCTGCGTATCTTTAGGCAGGCAGTAGCCACCATAGCCAAAACTCGGGTTGTTGTAATGCTGACCGATGCGCGGGTCTAAGCAAACCCCATCAATGATTTGTCGTGTGTCCAAGCCCATGGTGGCGGCATAGGTGTCGAGCTCATTGAAGTAAGCCACCCGCATGGCCAAATAAGTGTTGGCAAAGAGCTTGATGGCTTCAGCCTCGGTACTGCCAGTGAGCAAGATAGGCACTTCCTTTTTGATAGCGCCCTCTGCCAGCAAGTTGGCAAAGGTTTGTGCGCGCTCAGACTGTTCCCCCACCACAATGCGGCTGGGGTAGAGGTTGTCGTGCAGGGCCTTGCCCTCACGCAAGAACTCCGGGCTGAAGATGATGTTGTCCCAACCAAGCTCTTGCCTGAGTTTTTGGGTGAAGCCCACTGGCACGGTGGACTTGATCACCACCGTGGCTTTGGGGTTGATGGCCTTCACATCGCGTGTGACCGACACCACGGATTCGGTGTTGAAGTAATTGCTCTCGGGGTCGTAGTCGGTGGGCGTGGCCACGATCACAAAGTCTGCGCCCAGATAAGCGTCATGTTTATCGAGTGTAGCGGTCAGGTTCAGTGTTTTGTTCTTGAGGTAATCACTCAGCTCTGCATCCACGATGGGCGAGGTGCGTGCGTTGATGGCCGCCACTTTAGGGGCAGACAGGTCAAAGGCCACCACCTCATGGTGTTGAGCCAACAGCACCGCGTTAGATAAACCTACATAACCTGTGCCAGCGATTGCGATTTTCATGGGTTGTTGATGTCGTTTGAACACCCACATTTTTTGAACAATGCATGACGCTTTGATGAAGATTGGACGTCGGTTTCGCGACGGCTTGTCATCTCTCACGATAAAAACAACGTCACACAAGCTTCACAGAAGGTTCAAATATTCTTCATGTGAAAGAGCGACCATCGTGAGCCATGAAGACCAACGACCTCCTCTTTCGCCAGAGAACACTTGACCTTCCTGTCCACGCCTACAAGGCCCCAGATGTTGGTCGGCCCGAGCAGGTGGCCTTGCCCACCGAGTTCACGCCGGGCATGGACTTGGATGCTGATGCCACGGCGTCCGATGAGAAGCTCCCCAAGGTCAAGGTCCGCACCGTGTTCATCTCCGACCTGCACCTGGGCACCCCAGGCTGCAAAGCCGATGAGTTGCTAGACTTTTTGAAGCACGTCGAGTGCCAGTACCTTTACCTGGTGGGCGATATTGTGGACGGCTGGCAATTGCGCCGGCGTTGGTTCTGGCCACAAGCCCACAACAATGTGGTGCAGAAGTTGTTGCGCAAAGTTCGTAAGGGTACGCGGGTGATTTTTGTGCCAGGCAACCACGATGAATTTGCCCGCAAATACCTGGGCCACCATTTCGGTGGCATTGAGGTGGTGGGTGACTGCATTCACTACACCGCCGAAGGCAAGAAGCTTTGGGTGACCCACGGCGATCGGTTCGATGGCGTGATCCAGTACGCCAAGTGGTTGGCTTACTTGGGTGACCACGCCTATGAGTTCATGCTCAAGATGAACAGCCATTTGAACTCGCTGCGCGCCCGCATGGGCCTGCCCTACTGGTCACTCTCCAAATACCTCAAGCTCAAGGTCAAAAAGGCCGTGAGCTTCATTGGTGACTTTGAAAAGGCCGTGGCCAAAGAAGCCAAAAAGCATGGAGCAGATGGTGTTGTGTGCGGGCACATCCACCACGCTGAGCTGCGTGAGATTGACGGCGTGACTTATGCCAACGACGGCGACTGGGTGGAGAGCATGACCGCGCTGATTGAAAACTTCGACGGTAAGCTGCAAATTCTGGACTGGGCCGAAGTGATCAAGGCCCGCCAAACCGCGACCACCGCCGAAGTGATCCCGGCGCTCACACAGGCTTAGTCAACAAAGCCTGACCCATCTTGATGCGCTGGCCTGTGCTGATGCCAGGCGCCAAACCAAAGCCATTAGGTGCAAACACGATGATGGTGGAGCCGTGCTGGAACCACCCCAGCTCATCGCCGCGCTGGTAACTTGTTTGCAGAGGGAACTCTGTCGGCCCCGTGTAGCCGTTGTGCAGCAGCACACTCAAGAAGCGCAAGCGCAAGCTGGCCACCAAGACCGCTGCCACAGGCACGATGGCCAGAGGGTGGCCGTCTGTGGTTTTGGCACGAATGACCGCCCGTTCATTTTTGCAAAACAAACGCTCCACACGTTTCAAAGCAATCGGGTTGACGTTCCAGGTGTCGCCACTGATGAAGGTCAGGTGCTCCAGCGCCAGGTCGTCCGGCGCATGAAAACGGTGGTACATGGCAGAGGTCAAGCGCAAGGTCACAAACACCCCGTCTTCAAACACGCTGGGGTCTTGGGTGGCGCCGAACAAATCGGTGGTGCTGTAGGGAAAGCCTTTGGCCTGGAACACCGTGCGGCCTTGCACCTCACCGCACTCACCCACGATGGCATCACACGGGCTGCTCATCACATGGGGCGAAGTGTCTACCGTGCGTGCACCAGGCTTGAGCTCGCGGGTGAAGCACGCCTGCAAGCTGTTGAAGCGTTGCTCTTTGGCTTCGGACAGATCCAAGTCTGTGAACAAGCGCCACACCCCGATGGCGCAACGTGTGAGCCAGGGGCTTTGGATTTGGCTGAACCAACCCATGAAGCGGGTCGCAGCCAAGCGTGGGATGCGGTTGGTCAGGAGGAAATTGAGGTCCTCTTGCATCATGACTTTTTGCAGTAATGAAATTTTCATCTCTTTGTCAATTTACGAAGTTAAAAAGAATTTTTTATGAAAGCACGTGATGACTGACTTTGCTCTTGCCACCTTCACCTTGGGCGCGGTGGCCGCCACCCTGCCTTGGGCGCAGCAGCGTCTGGCACTTTCCCGCGCCAAGCACCGTTCGCTGGCAGGCCACTCGCGCATGGCCAAACGCGTGGTGTCGATGATTCCGGGCTACGCCTACGACGAAGCCGGTTTTTTCTGCGCTGATGGTGCGCCCCAAGCCATGGTGGCACTGCGCCATCAAGGCTTTGAGCGGCTGTGTCAGGTGTATGCCCAGCGCTACGCACAAAGCATTGCCATGACCGCCCAGGCCAAGGCTTACATCTCTGACCTGCAGTTCATCAGCAACTACCGTGTGCCCTACCAGTTCAGCCCTTATTTGACAGAGCGCCTCAAAGGCGGGAGCTTTTTGAAAGGCTCTCAAGGTGTGTTGGTGGAAGACCTGGACGGCAACAAGTTTTACGACCTGACCGGCTCTTACGGTGTGAACGTGCTGGGCTATGACTTTTACAAAGAGACCATCAACGAAGCCAACCAGATGGCTCAAGACCTGGGACCTGTGCTGGGTGCCTACCACCCCTGCGTCTTGGACAATGTGCAGCGTCTGACCCGCATCTCGGGCCTGGATGAGGTCTCGTTCCACATGTCGGGCACCGAGGCGGTGATGCAAGCGGTGCGCTTGGCCCGCTACCACACCGGTAAGAAACACTTGGTGCGTTTTTGCGGGGCCTACCACGGCTGGTGGGAAGACGTTCAACCGGGTCCGGGCAACCCCCTGCCCCCGCGCGAGACCTACACCCTCAAAGACATGGACCCCAAGAGCCTGCAGGTCTTGCGCCACCGCAAAGACATTGCCTGTGTGCTGGTGAACCCCCTGCAAGCTCTGCACCCCAATGCCAACGCCCCAGGTGACAACACCCTCATCGACAGCAGCCGCAAAGCAGGCTACGACCGCGAGGCTTACACCGCTTGGTTGCAAGAACTGCGCAAGGTGTGCACCGAGGCTGGCATTGTGTTGATTTTTGACGAAGTGTTCTTGGGTTTCCGTCTGGCTCCTGGCGGCGCACAAGCTTACTTTGGCGTGAAGGCAGACATGGTCACCTACGGCAAAACCTTGGGTGGCGGGCTGCCTGTGGGTGTGGTGTGTGGCCGCGCTGACCTGATGCGCCGCTACAAAGCCGACAGACCCGCTGATGTGTGCTTTGCACGCGGCACCTTCAAAGAACACCCCTATGTGATGGGCGC
>CANGLW010000073.1 GCA_947454955.1 Comamonadaceae bacterium | reverse complement strand
TCCATGGAAATGGTGCGCCTGGTGAGCTCGGGCACCGAAGCGGGCATGAGCGCGATCCGTTTGGCGCGTGGTGCCACCGGCCGCACCAAGTTCATCAAGTTCGAAGGTTGCTACCACGGCCACGCCGATGCTTTGCTGGTCAAAGCCGGTTCGGGCCTGGCCACCTTTGGCAACCCCACCAGCGCGGGCGTGCCTGCCGAGGTGGTGCAGCACACCCTGGTGCTGGAGTACAACAACGTGGCGCAACTGGAAGAAGCCTTTGCCCTGCACGGCAAAGAGCTGGCCTGCGTGATGATTGAGCCGATTGCCGGCAACATGAACTTTGTGCGCGCCTCCGTGCCCTTCATGAAACGCTGCCGTGAGTTGTGCACCGAGTACGGTGCGCTCTTGGTGTTTGACGAGGTGATGACCGGTGTGCGCGTGGCCTTGGGTTCGGCCCAAAGCGTGTACGCCCAAGCCATTCCCGGCTTCAAGCCCGATGTGACGGTGATGGGCAAAACCATTGGTGGTGGCATGCCCCTGGCCGCCTTCGGTGGCCCGCGCGCCATCATGGAACAAATGGCCCCACTCGGCCCGGTTTACCAAGCGGGCACTTTGAGCGGCAACCCGGTGGCCACCGCTTGCGGTTTGGCCACGCTGCGCGAGATCCGCAAGCCCGGCTTTTTTGAAGGTCTGAGCGCACGCACCCAGTCACTGGTGGATGGTCTGAAGGCCGCTGCAGCAGCCGAGGGTGTGCCCTTCAGCGCTGACTGCCAGGGCGGTATGTTCGGCTTTTTCATGCTGCCGGAATTGCCCAGCAACTACAGCCAGGTGATGAAGACCGACTCGCCCACCTTCAACAAAGTGTTCCACGGCCTGCTCGACCGCGGCGTTTACATTGCGCCTGCTTTGTACGAGGCCGGCTTTGTGAGCGGCGCGCACAGCCAGGCCGACATTGACGCCACCGTGGCCGCTGCGCGCGAGGTGTTCAAGTCACTGTGAGTTCACGTTTGATGCGAACTTTGAGCTGAAGGCTCAAAAAAAGGCGCTACATGTTTTGTAGCGCCTTTTTTATTATCGGCAAGCCCTAGAGGCCCCATGGGTCTCTAGGTCTGTGTAGTTCAATGACGGAAGTGGCGCACACCTGAATACACCATGACCACACCACGCTCGTTGGCCGCGTCAATCACTTCCTGGTCGCGCATCGAGCCGCCGGGCTGAATCACGCAAGTCGCACCTGCGTCCACCACCACATCGAGGCCATCGCGGAAGGGGAAGAACGCGTCGCTGGCCACTGCGGTGCCTTGCAGCGTCAAGTTGGCATGACCGGCCTTGATGCTGGCAATGCGGGCGGAATCCAAGCGGCTCATTTGGCCTGCGCCCACGCCCATGGTCATGCCGTCTTTGCAAAACACAATCGCGTTGGATTTCACAAACTGCGCCACCTTCCACGCGAACATCAAATCGTCGAGTTGCTGCGGGGTGGGTTGCTTGACGGTCACCACTTTGAGGTCGGCTTGTGTGAGCACATGGTTGTCAGCGGTTTGAATCAACAAACCTGAGCCGATGCGCTTGATGTCAAACGCGTTGCGGGTGGCAGCCACGTCAGCAGGCATCGCAATTTGCAACACGCGCACATTCACCTTGCTCTTGAACACGGCCAGGGCTTCAGGCGTGTAGCTTGGTGCCATGAGCACTTCGACGAACTGTTTGCTCACCGCTTCAGCGGCGGCTTGGTCCACCTCGCGGTTAAACGCGATGATGCCGCCAAAGGCCGAGGTCGGGTCGGTCTGGAAAGCTTTGCTGTAGGCCTGCAGGGCATCGGCACCCACGGCCACACCGCAGGGGTTGGCATGCTTGACGATCACGCAAGCGGGAGCATCAAAACTCTTCACACATTCCCACGCCGCATCGGCATCGGCAATGTTGTTGTAGCTCAGCTCTTTGCCCTGCAATTGCGTGGCCGTGACCAGCGAGCCGGGGGCAGGCTGGATGTCGCTGTAGAAGGCGGCCGACTGGTGCGGGTTCTCGCCGTAACGCAGGTCTTGCAGCTTGGTGTATTGCGCGTTGGACTGAGCGGGGTACTCGGCGCGCACCGGGCTGGGCTGGCCCACGCTTTTCTCAAAGTCAATCGACGACAGGTAGTTGCTGATGGCGCCGTCGTACTGGCTGATGCGGTTGAACGCGGCCACTGACAACTCAAAACGCAAGGCATCGCTCAACTTGCCTGCTTTCAAACTGGCCAGCACCGCGGGGTACTGCGAAGCATCGGTGATCACCGCCACGTCTTGCCAGTTTTTGGCCGCACTGCGCACCATGGCCGGGCCACCAATGTCGATGTTCTCGATCGCGTCTTCCAGCGTACAACCGGGCTTGGCCACGGTGGCTTCAAAGGGGTAGAGGTTGACCACCAGGATGTCGATGGTGTCGATGTTGTGTTCCTTGAGTGCTGCCATGTGCTCGGGCACATCGCGGCGGGCCAACAGGCCACCGTGCACTTTGGGGTGCAGGGTTTTCACACGGCCGTCGAGCATCTCGGGGAAGTGGGTGACCTCGGCCACCTCGGTCACGGGCAGGCCTTTGTCGGCCAGCAATTTGGCGGTGCCACCAGTGGAAATCAGCTTGATGCCCAGGGCATGCAGGGCTTGGGCAAATTCAACAATGCCGGTTTTGTCGGAAACGGAAAGAAGTGCGTTCATAGCAGGTCGTGGTCAAGCAGTTTTTTACGAAGGGTGTTGCGGTTCAGGCCCAGCCATTGCGCAGCGCGGGATTGGTTGTGGTCGGCGTGTTGCATGACCACTTCCAACATGGGTTTCTCGATGATGCCGATCAACATGTCGTAAATCCCATCGGGTTCCTCGCCGCGCAAATCCTGAAAGTAAGACTCCAGGCTGGTGCGCACACAATCTTCGATGTGTTTCTTGCTCATGCCAACAACTCCATAGATACATCTGTGGCGCGGTACAGTGGCAAACGGTCCATCTGCTGCGCCAGCTCATCAAAAAATTGACCCACCGCCGCGTGTTGCGCGGTGCAGTCGTCCAAGGTGTTCATGCGGTCGCGAAACGCCAAGCCGCCAGGCAGTTCGCGCACATACCAGGCAATGTGTTTGCGCGCGGTGCGCACGCCGGTGAACTCGCCATACAAGGCGTAGTGTTCCAGCAGATGGTCCAGCAACAAACGACGCACCTCAGCCACCAAGGGCGGGGCCAAATGCTCACCGGTATTCAGGTAATGCGCGATCTCACGAAAGATCCACGGCCGGCCTTGCGCCGCGCGGCCGATCATCAGCGCATCAGCACCGGTGTAGGCCAGCACCTCACGGGCTTTTTCAGGGCTGTCAATGTCGCCATTGGCCACCACCGGCACGCGCACCGCAGCTTTCACTGCAGCAATCGTGTCGTACTCGGCCTCGCCTTTGTAACCTTGCTCGCGGGTGCGGCCGTGCACGGTGATCATCTGCACGCCAGCGCTTTGTGCAGCACGCGCTAAGACAGTAGCGTTTTTGTGCGCATCACACCAACCGGTGCGCATCTTCAAGGTGACCGGCACGCCATGCGGCTGGGCAGCGGCCACCACCGCCTCGATGATCTCGAGGGCCAAGGTTTCGTTTTGCATCAAGGCCGAGCCGGCCCATTTGTTGCACACTTTTTTAGCGGGGCAACCCATGTTGATGTCGATGATTTGCGCACCGCGCTCGATGTTGTAACTCGCTGCCTCGCTCATCATCTGCGCATCGGTGCCCGCAATTTGCACCGCAATCGGGCCGGTCTCACCGGTGTGGTCGGCGCGGCGTGAGGTTTTGAGGGTGTGCCACAAGTCTTTGCGCGAGGTCACCATCTCGCTCACGGCATACCCAGCGCCCAACTGTTTGCACAGCTGGCGAAACGGCCGGTCGGTGACGCCTGCCATGGGGGCCACAAACAACTTGTTCGGTAAGGCGTGAGAGCCGATGTTCATCGGGGAGATGTGAGAGAAAAGTGTGCGAGATGCGTGACAGAAGACGTATTTTATCTGCTCAAAATTTCAGCAATTGAAATGCCATTCCAGCAACGCGCTAAGCTGTGGGCCACGCTATGCAACACCTGCTTGAACTTTTGGCCTTGCCCGATGTGGGCTTGAGCACCCTGTTTGTGGTGGCCTTCATCTCGGC
>CANGLW010000072.1 GCA_947454955.1 Comamonadaceae bacterium | reverse complement strand
GCCAGGCCGTGCTGCATGATGGCGGCCATCGACACAGGCGTGAAGTCTTTGAACGCGTCGTAGGTCAGCTTGCTGTAAACGTGCGGGAACAGGGCCAGCATGGAGTAGGGCGTGAGCGCCAGCACCGAGCCATCAGCCACCGAGGGCTTGAGCACGTCCAAGGCAATGCGGCCACCGGCACCGGGTTTGTTTTCCACCACCGCCACATTGCGGGTGTAGCCGCTGCCGGCAATTTTTTCACCCACACGGCGAGCCACGATGTCGCCCGAGCTGCCCGCCGGGAAACCGTAAAGCACTTTGACTTGTTCGATGGGCAGGCCGCTTTGGGCCAAGACCTCGAAGCTCAGACCGGACAAGCCGGCAAGTGCAGTGAGGGCCGAGGTGTTGAGAAAGTCACGACGGGTTTGCATGGGGTGTCTCCTAGCTTGTATTTCAAACGAGAATCCATTATTGTTATAAAAAATAACCAAATCAAGCCGCTGACGTGCGCCTGCACTCAGGATTTACCCTAGGAGATTGGCATGGATTACAAGAACCTCGTGGCCATCGACATCCACACCCACGCTGAGGTGAGTTGCTGGAACCCCTTTGACAGCTACGGCGAAGAGTACGACCGCGCGGCTGACAAATACTTCCGCAACAGCCGCCGTCCCACCATCGAAGAAACCATCGCTTACTACCGCGAACGCAAGCTCGGGCTGGTGATGTTCACGGTGGACAGCGAGTCGCAACTGGGTCGCCGCCGCATTCCCAACGAGGAAATTGCCGAAGCTGCGCAAAAGAACTCAGACATGATGATGTGCTTTGCCAGCATCGACCCGCACAAGGGCAAGATGGGCGCGCGTGAAGCCGAACGTTTGATCAAAGAGCACAACGTCAAGGGCTTCAAGTTCCACCCCACCGTGCAGGGCTACCACCCTTACGACAAGATGGCCTGGCCCATTTACGAGGTCATCAACGCGCATGGCCTGCCAGCGATTTTCCACACCGGGCACAGCGGCATTGGTAGCGGCATGCGTTGTGGTGGCGGCCTGCGTTTGGCTTACAGCAACCCCATGCATCTGGACGATGTGGCCATCGATTTCCCCGACATGCAAATCGTCATGGCCCACCCCAGCTTCCCCTGGCAAGACGAGGCGCTGAGCGTGGCCACCCACAAACCCAATGTGTGGATCGACCTCTCAGGCTGGAGCCCCAAATACTTCCCCAAACAGTTGGTGCAATACGCCAACACGCTGCTCAAAGACCGCGTGCTGTTTGGCAGTGACTACCCGCTCATCACCCCCGAGCGTTGGATGGCCGACTTCCAGGAAGCCGGCTTCAAGCCCGAGGTGATGCCCGGCATCCTCAAAGACAACGCGGTGCGTTTGCTCAGGCTGGATCAGTGCGCCTGAAGAAAGTCGGCGACCTCGAGCAGGATCAGTTCGTTGTCGTCAGCTTTGTTGGGGTCGCGGCTGCTGGAGAAAGGCAGGTTGTTGTCATTGCCCACCACGATGTGGCGTTGGTCCACGACTTCCACATTCTCGATGGTGAAGAAGGGAAACTGAAGCACGCCATTCGTCAGAGGTTTGCGTGAGAGCTTGGCTGGGTCTGCGATGTTGAGCAGGTCGATGTGCCCGATCTTACGCACAGGGCCATTCACGTTGGCTTCGCTCAATTCGATCTTGTAAACGCGCTTGAACTTGGGCAAGTCATGAAAGCAGTCGGTGCGCTTCGTGCCTTCTGGGCAGGCTTTATCGGGCGTGCCTTCACCGTTGTCACGCTCGATGATCAAGCCGGTGGTGCCATCGATCATGTTGAAGTCACCAATCGCGTGGTGGTTGGCTTCCAGCATGTATTTCCAGTGGCGACCGGTCCAGGACTCGGTCTTCACATCGAACTCGACAATTCGCAAAAATTGTTTGCCGTCGATGTTTTCCAGGCCCTTGCTCTGGTCGTTCCACAGCGCGCCTTCTAAGAGTGCGTACAACTTGCTGCCGTCTTTGGAGGAGGCCATGCCTTCAAAGCCTTTGGAGCGGCGCACCTCAAACTTCACCTCGACATTCGGGGCTGGTGGGGTGAGGACGGCAGGGTGGTCAGGCGAGCGCACCACTTTGCCGTCGACCTTGGTTTCAAACACCGCCAGCACACGTCCCTTCAAATCCGCTTTGATCAGGTAGGGGCCGAATTCATCGCCAATCCACAAGGCACCGCCTGCGAATTGAAAGCTCTCCAAGTCAAAGTCTGAGCCTGTCAGGTAGCGTTTGGCCGTCCCTTCGTGAACAATTCGGAAGGGCACTTTTTTGTCGGGGTCATGCAGAAACAGGGTTTCCAAATGTTTGAATTGCCCGGACTTGAAGTCCACGTTGTAACGGTTGAGGTAGAGCATGAAGTCGGGGGAATTGGCTTTGGCGCCAGCCCCGTTGTCTGTCAACAGCCAGTAGCTGCCGTCGCTCATTTTTTTGATGCCGGAATGGCCTTGGATTGGTTGGCCCTTGAAGGGCAAAAACACGCCGGTGGGCCGGCCTGCGGATAAACCCTCCACCTTGCCCACTTGTTCAACGCGGGTGCCAGTGGTGAATTTGCCGCTCAGGGCCAAGTCGGCAGGCGCATCGGCGGGTGCTGCAATCATGTTTTGTGCTGGCAGCACCGCGTGGCCTGCCAAGGTGGCTGGAAAGGCTTGATCAGACCATGAGGGTGTAGACAAGAGCAGCAGGCTCAGGCTGGCTGCCAGGCGACGAGGGAAAGGTGTAGGCATGGATGATTCCAAAGTGAAGTTGAACAGTCGCCGAGAAGCGACCTTGACTTCAGGACATCATCCGATTCAGATTTGAAACTTTGATGACAAAAATTTAAAGCTTGTGTGTCAAGCGCGTTGCAGGTTTACGCCCTGTAAATTCAATCGAGACCTGGAGCGGACGTGCAGGGCCAAGGTATGCACCAATCCGATGCTCAACCAGACGGCGACGCTGAAGTACAGGGTCATCCAGACCATCTCGGATTTCCAGTCCTCCCAGTGATGGGAGACCACCCAGCGCGTAGCGGCATCTGAAATGCCAGTTGGCAGATCTTGGTAAGTGCGTCCCAAGGTTTCATCCTGCACCCAGCGACTCCAATACATGGGCACGTCCTGGGTGAACATGTAAACCACATAAGCCGCGCCAACGGTAGCGACCGTGTACAAGATCTTTTTGAGTTGCCGCTGACTATCTCGGGCGATGCCCATCACATGAAAAACCAACAGCGCGACGGACAAGCCCCAAATGGATTCTTCGATCACGTGCCCTAAATTGGAGGTGGTGAGCACAGCGTGCCAAGAGCAAACCTCGGCAACCAGGATCATCGGTACGATCCATCCAGCATGTCTCTCTGCCAAAGGACGGTTGTGCACTTTGGCCATGTGCTCAAGTAAAGCGCCCCACTGCGCAGCAAAGCAGACCTCGGCCACGGTGGCGACTGAGCGCCCCACCATCACGCTGGACATCCAGCTGTCGACCAGGCACAAACGTTGGATGTCAAAAACTGGAAATACAGAGCGGTAAGCACAACCCAGCACATAGCCTGCTGAGAGCAGCAACTGCAAGCGAATGAGCTGCCAAGTGTGTGGGTGCCATGTTGTTTTTTGCCGCCAGAAAATCAAAGCGGATCCTGACCAAGCCAGCACGTTGACGACGCTGACAACGCACAACAAGGTCCACCATTGGAAGGTTTCGGAAATCAACATGGCGGGAGCTCCTCATGCCGTTGAAGATCTGAAACAATATAAACGGTTTATCCTGTTTTGTGCAAGAGAAGAAACGCCCCTTGAAAATCATCAATCGACGTTTTGGTAAATCAAAACCTTGAGAGCTCGGTCATCAGAAACATCGTCAAAGGCGCTAGGGTTGGGCAAGCGCTGCACCAGTTGCAACTCTGGGGCGTGTTGTGCCACGTTGTCTTTTAAAAAGGCCACATCCAGCTCAGGCGCGTTCAAGCACAGCAGCGCATATCCGCCGTGCATCAGCAGGTCTGGCAAGCGTTTGACCAGCCGGGCATAGTCTTTGGTGGCCACGAAGCTACCTTTTTGATAGCTGGGTGGGTCTGCGATGATCAGGTCGTAAGGGCCGCCCCGTGAGATCTTGCCCCACGAGCTGAAGATGTCGTGCGCGGCAAAGCTTGCGCCGCTTTTGACCTGGTTGAG
>CANGLW010000071.1 GCA_947454955.1 Comamonadaceae bacterium | reverse complement strand
CTTTGTAAAAGCATGCTGAGCTTTCCAATAGCTCGGTCTTCCATCAACTTTTGTTGAATAAAAGAAGCTCAGTGATCGATGACTCGACCCAGGACGAAAAAACTTGAGTGAAAAGCGGCAAATAGTTGCCGCCCCAGCCAGAAAGGGCTGTTTACTTGTTGGTGTAAGAGGCCATCATGCCGTCAAACGAGCTCTTCAAGCCGGTCTGCGTGCTCTTGATTTGGCCCACCAGGCTGTTCATGGACGCGAATTGGTCGGTATAGCGCTTGAGCAACACCGCCATACGGGCCTCCAAAGCGTCGAGCTGCTTTTGGTAGCTGGTGATCTTTTGGCTTTGGTTGTCGCTCAGGGTTTTCAGCGTGCCCCCAACCGGGTCGACCAATGCGACCAAATTCTTATAAGCCTCGCCAGCTATGCCTCTAGGCGCGTCACTGAATTTCGTTTGATCCTGTTGGTTGTTGGAGAGCATTTTGACCACATCGTCAAAATTGTTCTGCAGGGCCGTATCAAGTTTGGCGCCATCCATCTGCAACTTGCCAGTTTTGTCGATGCTGACCCCAATATCACGAAGCGCGCTGATGCTACCACTGGCAAACTCGGCGCTGACCAACATGCCACGCACCTGTGACCGGATGGCGCTGACCGTGCTGTTGCCAACCAAGGTGGCGCCATAGCCTTCCACCGTAGACTTGGGGTCAGACACGACGCCGAGCATGCTCATGGTCTCGTTGTACGCGGTCACCAAGGCTTGGATTTTGGTTTTCACGCCACTGGTGTCGCGGTTCATGTCCACCAATGCACCTTCAGTGCCCGTGGTTGTGCTGAACAAGTCCAGGGTCACGCCACCAATCGCGTTTTTGATTTGATTGCTGGTGGAGGTGATGGCAACGCCGTCCACCACCAAGTTGGCATTGCTGGCAGTTTGTTTGGTGGTGAAGCTCAAGCCAGGCACGGGATGCCCAGTGCCATCGTCGCTCTCAATTGTGAAATCGTTCACCTCACCGGTTGGCCCAGTCACCATGATTCTGTTGGGTGCAGCTGGGTCGCCGGTGTTGATGATCTGTGCTTTCAAGCCAGAAGCTGAAGCGTTGATGGCTGTCACCACGTCGGCTGGTTTGGTGAGCACCTGAGGCAAGGTGACGGTATAGGGCTTGCCGTGCACATTCACATTCAAAGTGAAGCCATTGCCATTGTTGAGCTTGTCTGTCAAATTAGCCAAGCCATCGCTCACGCTGCGTTGTGCTTTGGCCAAACTGTTCACCACCACACTGTGGCTACCTGGCAAAACATTTCCGCCAGCGGTCACATTGAAAGCGGATGGCTGGGAGTTGCTGGGGGCAATGCTGCTGTAATCGCTCAGGTCTTTCAGGTCTCCAAAAGCCGTTTGCAGGTTGCCCAATACAAAATTGATAGCGCCAAAACCAGAGATGACGGCGTTAGATTTATCGATCTTGCCCTGAATGGCGGCTTTTTGTGGCGACCGTTCAGCTTCCACCAGATTGTTAGCCAGGCTGTTGGTGTCTACCCCAGAGCCTGAACCGAGTGACGAGATTAGGGCCTGAGCTGCTGCCTTGGCAGAAGCTTGGGCACTGGAAGCCGTGGTCGCCGTGCTTGCGGTTGTCGATGAAACGCTGGTGACCATGGTGTGAGCGGCTTAGTAAATGGGGCTTGATTGAGGTGATTCGGATCGAGCAGGCAAAGCTTGAGTTACTTGATGAAGTTGAACAAGTTGAGCTGCGAAATCTTGGCAAAGCTGCTTTGTGCGGCCTCCAGGCTCAGCATTTGCTGGTTCATGGTGGTCACCGCGCTGGCGTAGTCCAGGTCTTGCACACTCGAGAGTGTGGTTTTCAGGTTCAGGGTGGTGGCTTCAATCACCGCGGTTTGTTGTTCCAGCGTGGCTTGGTCACTGCCCACGGCCGCTTGGGCCATGCTGATGCCTTGCAGCAGTTTGTCCATCTCGCCGATGCCTTGTTGCATGGCCTTTTGGTTCGAGCCTTTGATGCCGGCAATCAATTCATCGACCGACTGAAAAAAGCCCACGCCTTGGGTGTTGCCTTGTGCGTCGGTTCGGGCCACGCTCACAAACGCGTCGGTGCCGGTGCGGTTCACCGCGATGGATCGTTGGTCGCCAATGCTCACCTGCATGCGGGTTTGGTCGCCCTGGTAGGTGGGGTAGCCGCTGGCGTCTACCGCAAAAGCGGGTTGGCTCACCTTGCTGCCTGAAAATAAATAGTTGCCGTTGCTGTCTTGGGTGTTGGCCAGGCTCAGCAGCTGGTCGCGAAGGGCCTGCATTTCGGTGGCCAGGGCTTGGCGGTTTTGTGGGCCTAAGGTGTCGTTGGCCGCTTGCACCGAAATTTCTTTGATGCGAATGATCAGGTCGGTGCCGCTGTTGAGCGCAGTTTCTTCGCCGTCCAGGCGGGTTTTCACATTGCCCAGCGAGGTTTGGTAGCTGGCCTGACGGCTCAGCACACTGTTCAAGCGCTGAATGGTGGCGGCTTTGTCCGGTGCATCGCTGGGGTTGATGATTTGCTTGCCCTGCGCCAGTTGCGCCTGCGACTTGGCCAGGCGGGTTTGCACCGCGCTCATTTGCTCAGCGCCACGTTCAAACAACAATTGGTTCGAAATTTTCATAACTTACCTTTAGCGAACCTGCAGGATCGAGTCAAAAATTTGGCTGGCCACTTGCAGCACCTTGGCTGACGCTTGGTAGGCCTGTTGAAAGCGAATCAAGTCAGCGGCTTCTTGGTCCATGCTCACGCCAGACACTTGGTCGCGTGCACTCACCGCTTGGTCGTTCACAACTTTGAGGGCCGACTGCGCAATGCTGGCTTGGCGGGCCACATTACCCATGTCGTTCACTTGGTCAATGTAGGCTTCGCCCAAGGTTTTGCCGCTGCCCATCACCGGGGCTTTTTGCAGGTCCACCAGGTCCAGCATGTTTTGGTTATTACCCGTGCCATCGCGGTTGCCGTCGATGGTGAACACATCACCCGCTTTCGGGGGGGAGGTGAACGACACCTGCAAGCCCTGGTAGCTGATGCCATCGTTGAGCTTGCTTGCATCAAACTTTTGCGAAGCCACCACGGTATTGGTGGCGGTGTCCACAATGGTGTAGTGGTCGGCCGCATCAAACTTGATCTGCAAGGGCTGCAGGCGCAGCGCTTGGCGCGGGTCAACCGGTTTGCCGGTGTAGGTGGCGCTGAGCTTGGCTTCGCCAGCACCCGTCACAAACACCAGCAGGTCTTCGTTGGGCTGGCCTTGAATGAAAGCGCCAGTGCGAATGCCCAGCTTGGTCAGGTCATCCGGTGTGCCGGTTCCAAAGCCCAGTTCAATCGGCGTGTCGGCACCGGCAATCAGGTCGCGGGTGATGGACACCTTGCCGCTGTAAGTGCCATTGGCCAGGCCCAAAGCATTTGGAATGCTGCCGGTGACCTTGATGTCTTCACCTTCATGGCCATTGGCATTGGTGATCAGCAGGTTGCCAGCTGAATCCAAGGTGGCGCAGAGGTTGGTGCCAGTGGTGCTGTTGATGGCGGTTGCCAGGCCAGCCATGGTGGTCACATTGTTCAGGTTCACCAGTTGGCCGTTGAGTGTGAGCGGCTTGCTGAGGTTGATTTGTTCAGGCGTGAACTTGAGGATGTTGGTGGCGGACACATGAATGCCAGGCACGTTGGCATTGCTCAACCAAGTTTTGATGTCCGAGGCTTGCAAGGTGCCAGTGGCCACAGTCAAAGCGCCCAGGCTTTGGCCATTGAGTTTCAAGGCGCCATTGGCCACCACCGTGCCAGTCAGGCCAGTAGGAATAACGCCACCTTCAAGCAACGCGGGCAAGGGCTTCGGGGCCAAGGCGGTTTGTTTTTGAACGTCGGCCTCTTTCAAATCCCACTGCGCTTCTTGGCGCACCGACGCGCGGGCACCGTAAAACACATTAAGGTCTTTGTAGCCGTTGGTACCCGACACATTCAGGTATTGCGCGCTGTAAGTGGCACCCGGGGCAAAGCCGTTCTCAGCCGTCACCATCAAGCCCAGCTGGGTTGTGTCCAGCGGGCTGCCCATCAGCTGACGACCATCGCGGGTGAACACCTGCAGGTTCTGGCCGGTGGCGCCGCTCATCAGCAAATTGATGTTCTGCACACCATTGGGAATGGTGGCCACAGGGCTCACCGGACGACCCGGCGTGATGGTGAGTTTGATCGACACGCCAGGGTTGGGGGTCAGCACCTCGTTGATGGGTGCAGGGCCAACCGGCGGAGCAGGGCGATAAGCCACACTGGGTTGTGAGCCGCTGGTGTTGTTGGCCGCTTCGGCAATGCGAAACTGTGCGGCAGCGGCAATGCGCATGGGGTCGTCAAACGCCACTTGCAAACCACCCGCCACGCTGCTGGCCTGCG
>CANGLW010000070.1 GCA_947454955.1 Comamonadaceae bacterium | reverse complement strand
GCAGGCGCACGGGCAAAGAGTTGACGTTCCAAGTGGCGAGTTTCATGAGCGCGGGCATTAAAAAAGGTGCGGCCATGATAGCCGCACCTTCGTGCATGACTGAATGTTGCTCAGAGGTGCATGGCAGCGGCAATGCCGATCAGCACCCCCGCAGCACCCGCGCCAAACATGGCGTATTCCAGCCATTTTTTACGGGTCAACAAGGCAATGGCGGCCAGGGCAATGGCCACTTGCAGCACGGTGGTGGCTTGCGCCCAGCGGTGGTGCTGGTGCATTTGCTCATCGCTTTGACGGTCCCAGGCGGTGGCATCAGCCTCGAGCTTTTCAGCCACCAGCTTGATCTCGCCTTTTTCTTTTTCGTAGCGGTCCACCTTGCCCTGGTACTTGGCTTTGTCGTCCTCTTTGGCGCTCAGGTCACGGGCCAGCTCGGCCAGCGACTGCTTGGTGCTTTTAGATTGGAAGTAGTTCCACTGGTTGGACGCTTCGGTTTTTTTGATGGCCGCGTTGTTCTTGAACAAACCGGCATTGGCCTGCGTGGCGCCGCCCATGTAGGCAAAGATGGCACCTACCGTGGCAATGATGGCGGTGAACATCGCGATCTGGTTGGTCATGCCGCCGCCGTGGTCGTTGCCGTGGCCATCGCCCCCTTGCATCGCGTGCTCGAGTTCGTGGTCGTGCGGGCCGTGTACGTGAAATCCGCCTCCAGACATGGTGTGCTCCTTAGTTGTGTTGGTACCAAACAAAACTGTAACGCAGTCCCGAGGCCGCGGTGTGACGCTCGCGCTTGGCCTCCACCCAGCTCGCATCGAGCTCGGGCGCAAACGCATCGCCTGCATAGTCGGCGTCAATCTCGGTCACCACCACCTCTTGCGCCAAGGGCAGGGCCTGCGCGTAAATTTGCGCGCCACCCATCACCCAGACCTTGGGTGCGTCGGCACAGGCCGCCCAGGCAGCGTCGAGTGAGTCCACCGCGATGAGCGAGGTGTCTGGCTTGTCCACAGCAGCTTGTTGATTCAACCAATCAGCTTGGCGGGTGATGACGATGTTTTTGCGCCCGGGCAACGGGCGAAATTTAGGCGGCAGCGAGTCCCAGGTTTTGCGGCCCATCACCACCGGGCAGCCCAAGGTGGTGCGTTTGAAATGCGCCAGATCTTCAGGCAAGTGCCAGGGCATGGTGCCGTCCAGGCCAATCACGCCATTGGCGGCACGCGCGTAAATCAGATGGATCTCAGGCATGTGTGTCAGGCATGTATCTCTGAGGAGCGCTCAAACAGCCACCGGTGCTTTGATGGCGCCGTGGCATTGGTAGTCCAGCACCTCGAAGTCTTCAAACTGGTAGTCAAAAATGGACGCAGGCTGACGCTTGATGTTGAGCGTGGGGTAGGGGTAGGGCGCGCGGCTGAGTTGCAGTTCCACCTGTTCGTGGTGGTTGCTGTAGATGTGGCAGTCGCCACCGGTCCAGATGAAGTCGCCCACATCCAGATTGCACTGCTGCGCCACCATGTGGGTGAGCAGCGCGTAGCTGGCGATGTTGAAGGGCACGCCCAGAAAAATATCGGCGCTGCGTTGGTACAACTGGCAGCTGAGTTTTCCTCTACCGCCATTCACGCCATTCTCACCCGGGGCCACATAAAACTGAAAGAAGGCATGGCAGGGCATGAGCGCCATTTTGCTGAGCTCAGCCACGTTCCAGGCGCTCACGATGATCCGGCGCGAATCGGGGTTGGTTTTGAGGGTTTGGATCACCTCGGCAATTTGGTCGATGTGCCCGCCATCGGGCGTGGGCCAGCTGCGCCACTGCACGCCATACACGGGGCCCAGGTCGCCGTCTTCTTTGGCCCACTCGTCCCAAATCGTCACGCCGCGTTCTTTGAGCCAGTTGTTGTTGCTCGAGCCGGTGAGAAACCACAGCAACTCTTGAATGATGGATTTCAGGTGCACCTTTTTGGTGGTCACCAGTGGAAAGCCTTCGTTCAAATCGAAGCGCATCTGATGACCAAACACACTGCGTGTGCCGGTGCCAGTGCGGTCGGTTTTGGTCACGCCATGGGTGTAGACATGGCGCATGAAATCTTCGTATTGCGAGCGCACCGGGCGTTGTGGGTTGTCGGTCATGTCAGCACCTTGCCGGGGTTCATGAGGTTGTGTGGGTCCAGCGCGGTTTTGATGGCGCGCATCAAACCCAGGGCCACGGGGGACTTGTGGTGCGCGAGCTTGTCAGCCTTCAAGCTGCCAATGCCGTGCTCGGCGGAAATCGAGCCGTTGAACTCATCGACGATGTCATACACCAGCGCGTTCATCGGGCCTTCTTGTTCCACCAAAAATTTCTCTTGGTCTTGGCCCTCGGGGGCTTGCACGTTGTAGTGCAAATTGCCATCACCCAAGTGGCCGTAAGTCACCAAGCGCGCACCGGGAAAGGCTTGCAACAACTTGCCGTTGCACAGGTCCACAAACTCAGGAATGCGCGAGACGTTGATGGAAATGTCGTGCTTGATGTTCAAGCCCTCTTGCGCTTGGGCCAGCGGAATACTCTCGCGGATGTGCCACAGCGCCTTGGCTTGCGCCACGCTCTCGGCCACCACCGCATCGGTCACGCAGCCAGCTTCCATCGCAGCTTCGAGCAGTCGCTCAAACTGCGCGCGGGCGTGTTCTTCGGATTCGTTGTCCGAATTTTCCAGCACCACGCAGTAAGGCGAGTCTTGCCAGAAGGGCACGCGTTGCTGCGGGAAGTGTTTGACCACCAAGCTCAGCGCGAACTGGCCCATGACCTCAAAACCTGTGAGGCCCGAGCTGATGGTTTTGTGCGCCAGGCCGAGCAACTCCACCGCCGCTTGCAGCGAGGGCACAGCTGCAAAGGCGGTGAGCTGTGTTACAGGCATGGGGTAAAGCTTCATGGTGGCTGCGGTGATCACGCCCAGCGTGCCTTCCGAGCCTATGAACAAATGGCGCAGGTCGTAGCCAGTGTTGTCTTTGCGCAGACCGGTCAAGCCGCTCCAAATCTCGCCGCTGGCGGTCACCACTTCCAGGCCGAGGCAAAGTTCGCGCGTGTTGCCAAAGCGAACCACCTGGGTGCCGCCGGCATTCGTTCCTAAATTGCCGCCGATGGTGCAAGAGCCTTCTGAGGCCAGGCTCAGCGGAAACAAGAAGCCTTCTTTTTCACAGACTTCCTGCAAATTTTGTAGCACGCAACCCGCATCCACCGTGATGGTGAGGTTGCCTGGGTCTAATTTGCGCACCTTGTTCATGCGTGTGAGGCTCAGCACCACTTGTGTGCCCGAGTCGTTGGGTGTGGAGCCCACCACCATGCCGGTGTTGCCACCTTGCGGCACGATGCTGGTGCCCGCTGCTGCGCAGGCTTTGACCACATCGGCCACTTCTTGCGTGGAGCCGGGGCGCACCACGGCCAGGGCGCGGCCGCGCTCACGGCGGCGCCAATCGAGCTCCCAAGCGGTGAGGTCGGTGGCAGGGTCGTCGTGGGTGAGCACGTTGGCTGCACCAACTGTGCGGCGCAAGGTCTCAAGCAGTTGAATTTGTGTGGGGCTCATGGTCAAACTAATCGTCAAGCGCAGGGTCAAGCAGGGGATCAAGCAGAAGGCGTTTCAGGTGTGGTGTTGAGTTGCGCAAAGCGCAAGCGCACATGCATGGCGCAAGCACCAAACAAGACCAGGCACAACAACACTTCCAAGAGGGCGTAATAGCTGCTGGGCGCACGGTCGCCGCTGGCGCGCACCACGCCTTCAATGAAATACAGCCACACCATCAGGCTCACCCAGCGGTAGGTGTACATGCGGTTCTTCAAAAGGCCTGCCAGTGGGATGCACAGGGGCAAGGCTTTGAGGGCCAGAAGCGAGCCACCCGGGCGAACCGGGGCTAAAAACAGCTCCCACGCCGCACACAGGGCGATGAGGGCCAAGAGACTGCCCACGGCCAATTGGCGGGTGAGGTTCACGGGGTTGGAGGTCATTGGGTGGTATCTTAAGGGCTTAGCCATCCCCTCACCTGAGCCTCGACTACTCTCGCATGCCCTGGCAGACCCTTTCAACCTTCCCCTGGCGCAGCAGCGCGCGTTTGCTGCGCGAGCGCTTTCGGGAAGACCGCCTGGGCGTGACCGCCAGCAGCTTGACCTTCACCACGGTGATCGCCCTGGTGCCCATGCTGGCCGTGGCTTTGGCCTTGTTCACGGCGTTTCCCATTTTTGCCAAGTTCCAGGACGCGCTGCAGCGTTGGCTGATTGAAAGCCTGATCCCTGACAACATCGCCCGCCAGGTGATGGGCTACCTCACGCAATTCGCGCTCAAGGCCAGCAAGCTGGGGGTTTTGGGTTTTGCCGCTTTGTTGGCCACGGTGTTCACCCTGGTCTTCACCATCGACCGCACGCTCAACCAAATTTGGCGGGT
>CANGLW010000069.1 GCA_947454955.1 Comamonadaceae bacterium | reverse complement strand
GTGCGTTCGAAGTCTTGCATGTAGGCCACCAGGGCCTGCACGCCGGCAAGGGGCATGGCGTTGTACAAACTCGCACGCATGCCACCCAAAGATTTATGTCCTTTGAGTTGTAACAGACCGTGGGCTTGAGCGCCAGCCAGGAAAGCCTCATTGCGCGATTCATCGGCCAGGAAAAACGGCACGTTCATGCGCGAGCGGCAATCTTTGGCAACCTTGTTGCTATAAAAACCAGAGCTGTCCAAATAGCTGTAAAGCAGTTCAGCCTTGGCTTGGTTGCGCACTTCCATGGCCGCCACACCACTCACCACGGTGCCATTGGCCAAGGTTTCGGTCTGCGCTTTGACCCACTGGAAAATCAAACCCGCCAGGTAAATGCCATAGGTGGGCGGGGTGTTGTACATCGAGTCGTACTCGGCCACGAGCGTGTAGTCAAAAGCGCTGGGGCACACGGCCATGGCGTGGCCCAAGAGGTCTTTGCGCACCACCACCAGCGTGAGGCCTGCTGGGCCGATGTTTTTTTGCGCGCCACCAAAGGCTAAACCCACGCGCGACCAGTCCACCGGGCGCGAGGTGACTTGCGATGAAAAATCAATCACCAATGGCGCTGTGGAGCCCAAGGCTTGCAGGTTGGGCAGCTCGTGAAATTCCACGCCGTGGATGGTCTCGTTCGAGCACACATGCACATACGCAGCGTCTGAGCTGATGTTCCAATTTGCTGGCGCGGGCAGGGTGGTGAAACCACTGCTCTGGCCTGAAGCGGCCAAATTGACCTTGGCGTACTTGCCGGCTTCTTTGTAAGACTTTTGGCTCCAGGCGCCGGTGACCACCAGGTCCGCCGTGCCGCCGCGCGAGAGGTTCAAAGGCACGATGGCGTTTTGCGCCAAGCCCCCGCCTTGCATGAACAGCACACGAAAATATTCAGGAATGGCCAGCAGCTCACGCAGGTCAGCCACCGCTTGCTCATGGATCGAGATGAAGGCTTTGCCGCGGTGGCTCATCTCCATCACGCCCATGCCCGTGCCGTGCCAGTCCAGCATCTCGGCTGCGGCTATTTGCAAAACCTCAGGCGGGATGGTGGCTGGGCCAGCCGAAAAATTGAACGGGCGCTGGGGCATTTACTCGGCAGCGCTGTCGTCCGCAACATCGTCGGCAGCTGCAGCATCGTTCTCGACAATGCGTTGCAAGCCGCTGAGCTTGGAGCCTTCGTCCAGACCAATCAGCGTCACACCTTGGGTGGCGCGGCCCAGTTCACGAATTTCAGCCACGCGGGTGCGCACCAGCACGCCCTTGTCGGTGATGAGCATGATCTCGTCATCCACATGCACCAGGGTGGCGGCCACCACTTTGCCGTTGCGTTCGGACTGCTGGATGGCAATCATGCCCTTGGTGCCACGGCCGTGGCGGGTGTATTCGGTGATGCTGGTGCGTTTGCCGTAGCCGTTTTCTGTGGCGGTCAGCACGCTTTGTTGCTCGTCTTCAGCCACCAGCATGGCGATCACGCTTTGGCCTTCTTCAAGCATCATGCCGCGCACACCGCGGGCATTGCGGCCCATGGGGCGCACATCGTTTTCGTCAAAGCGCACGGCCTTGCCGCCGTCGCTAAAGAGCATCACATCGTGCTTGCCGTCGGTCAGGGCCGCACCAATCAAGAAGTCGCCGTCGTCCAGGTCCACGGCGATGATGCCGGCCTTGCGGGGGTTAGAAAATTCATCCAGCGTGGTTTTCTTGACCGTGCCCATGCGGGTAGCCATGAACACATATTGGTCGGCCGGGAAGCTGCGCTTCTCGCCGGTCAGCGGCAACACCACGGTGATTTTTTCACCCTCTTGCAGGGGGAACATGTTGACGATGGGGCGGCCACGCGAGCCGCGTGAACCTTGCGGCACTTCCCACACCTTGAGCCAGTACAAACGGCCGCGGTTCGAGAAGCACAAGATGTAGTCGTGGGTGTTGGCCACAAACAGCTGGTCCACCCAATCGTCTTCTTTGGTAGCCGTGGCTTGCTTGCCGCGCCCGCCGCGTTTTTGCGCGCGGTACTCGTTCAGGGGCTGGCTCTTGATGTAGCCGCTGTGGCTCATAGTCACCACCATGTCGGTGGGGGTGATCAGGTCTTCAGTGGACAGGTCAAACGAGCTGTGCTCCACCAAGCTGCGGCGTGCGCCCACTTTGCTTTGACCGAACTCTTGTTTGATGACGCCCAGCTCTTCGCTGATGATGACCGACACACGCTCAGGCTTGGACAGGATGTCGAGCAGGTCCTCGATCTCGGCCACCACTTGCTTGTACTCGGCCACAATTTTGTCTTGCTCCAGGCCGGTCAGGCGCTGCAAACGCATCTGCAAAATTTCTTGGGCTTGGGTGTCGCTGAGGCGGTACAGGCCGTCGCTGCCCATACCGTAGGCTTTTTCCAGGCCCTCGGGGCGGTAGTCGTCCGCATTGACCACGCCACCATCGGCCCGGGTGCGGGTGAGCATCTCGCGCACCAGCTTGCTGTCCCATGAACGGCTCATCAACTCGGCCTTGGCCACCGGTGGGGTGGGGGCGTTGCGGATGATGGCAATGAAGTCATCGATGTTGGCCAAGGCCACCGCGAGGCCTTCGAGCACATGGCCGCGTTCACGCGCTTTGCGCAGGTTGAACACGGTGCGGCGTGTCACCACTTCACGGCGGTGATCCAGGAAGACCTCAATCAGGTCTTTGAGGTTACACAGCTTGGGCTGGCCGTTGACCAGCGCCACCATGTTCATGCCAAAGGTGTCTTGCAGCTGGGTTTGTTTGTAGAGGTTGTTGAGCACCACCTCAGGCACTTCGCCACGCTTGAGCTCAATGACCAGACGCATGCCTGATTTGTCCGACTCGTCCTGGATGTGGCTGATGCCCTCAATCTTCTTCTCGTGCACCAGCTCGGCCATGCGTTCTTGCAGGGTCTTCTTGTTGACCTGGTAGGGCAGCTCGTCCACGATGATGGCCTGGCGCTGGCCTTTGTCGATGTCTTCAAAGTGGCACTTGGCGCGCATCACAATGCGGCCACGGCCGGTTCGGTAACCGTCTTTCACACCGTTGATGCCGTAGATGATGCCGGCGGTGGGGAAGTCGGGCGCGGGGATGATCTCCATCAATTCATCGACGCTGGCGCCAGGGTTGCGCAGCAGGTGCAGGCACGCGTCCACCACCTCGTTGAGGTTGTGTGGCGGGATGTTGGTGGCCATACCCACCGCAATACCGCCTGAGCCGTTCACCAACAAATTAGGCAAGCGGCTGGGCAGCACCAAAGGTTCTTTTTCAGAGCCGTCGTAGTTGGGGCCGAAGTCCACCGTCTCTTTGTCGATGTCGGCCAACATCTCATGGGCAATCTTGGCCAGGCGGATCTCGGTGTATCGCATGGCCGCAGCGTTGTCGCCGTCAACAGAACCGAAGTTGCCTTGGCCGTCCACCAACATGTGGCGCATGGAAAAGTCTTGCGCCATACGCACGATGGTGTCGTACACCGACTGGTCGCCGTGCGGGTGGTATTTACCAATCACGTCACCCACGATACGTGCCGACTTCTTGTAAGGCCGGTTCCAGTCGTTGTTGAGTTCGTGCATGGCAAACAGCACGCGGCGGTGCACGGGCTTCAAGCCGTCACGCGCATCGGGCAGCGCCCGCCCGACGATCACGCTCATGGCGTAATCAAGGTAACTGCGGCGCATTTCCTCTTCAAGGCTGATGGGCAGTGTTTCTTTGGCGAACTGTGTCATGGCAGGGCGGGAGACTTAAGGGCAATAGGAGATTCTAATTGCCGTGCAAACCCTTACTTTTGTAGCCAGATTGCAACAACTGCGCCGCAGATGATTTGTGTCAAGTCCACGGAACACGACTTCTCGGAACTCAGTGGCTTGATGTGGCACAATTACCAGCACAGGTGGGTCACTTCAGCCTGCATATTTACCAAAACGCAGCCCAGCTGCAGCTTTTTTCTCGCTTAAGGAGAGTCATGAAACAACTTAGCAAACTGACCGTGTTGTTGGCAGCCGTTTTGGCTACCGCTGCTGGCGCCCAATCTGTGGACAACTGGCGCAATGCCAGCGGTGATGTCTGGAAGAACAGCACCGGTCTGTGCTGGCGTAACGCCAACTGGACACCTGCCACTGCTGCCGCTGATTGCGATGGCGCTCTGGCTCCTGCTCCTAAAGCTGCTCCCGCACCGGCTCCTGCTGCTGCGCCTGCACCCGCACCTAAAGCTGCTGCACCCGCACCTGCACCCCAGCCGCCCGCAGCTTCCAAGGTCACTTACGCTGCTGACGCATTCTTTGACTTCGACAAAGCCGTGTTGAAAGCCGAAGGCAAAGCCAAGTTGGACGACCTGGCCTCCAAGGTTAAGGCCATCAACCTGGAAGTGATCATTGCCGTGGGTCACACCGACTCCGTGGGCACTGATGCTTACAACCAGAAGCTGTCGGTTCGCCGCGCTGAAGCTGTCAAGGCTTACTTGGTGTCCCGTGGTATCGAGAAAAACCGTGTTTACACCGAAGGTAAAGGCGAGAAGCAACCTGTGGCTGACAACAAGACAGCCGAAGGCCGCGCCAAGAACCGTCGCGTGGAAATCGAAGTGGTGGGCACACGCCCCAACAAGTAATCCCCTTACTTGACCACGAG
>CANGLW010000068.1 GCA_947454955.1 Comamonadaceae bacterium | reverse complement strand
CCGCTGCCAAGGCTCAGGCCAGCGGCGATGGTGAAGTCGCGTCGTGTGATGTAGTTTGTCATGAGGTACTCCTGACTCAATCCATTTTCTGAACCGCGGCCAAGCCTTCCATGGCCAGGCCATAACCCAGCAGGTCATGCATGCGACGCTTCAAGTCTTGCGTGAGCATCACCCGGGTGTAACGCCGCATGAGGGGCGGGCGCAGTTGGATGTGGTGGGCCAGTTCTCGGGCGCGTGGTAACAGTTGGTCACTGGGCATCACTTCATTAACCAGACCCAGATTCAACGCTTCTTGCGCGTTGAGCACTTGGCCGGTCAGCAAGAAGTAGCGCCCGCGGTTCATGCCCATCAGCAGGGGGAAGACCACATGCACACCATCACCGGGTACCAAGCCCCCGTTGAAGTGGGCCGAGTCTTGGATGGTGGCGGTCTCCGAGGCCAGCACGATGTCGCTGAGCAAGGGAATTTCAGCGTGGCGAGTGGCCGGGCCATTGATGGCAGAGATCACTGGTACTTCGATGTTGAGCAGGTTCATCAACAGGTGTTTGCCTTCCCAGTACCAAAGCTCGTCCCACTCTTTAGCGGTCACGGGTTTGCGTGGGTTGTGGTGGCCGCCTTGACCACTGGGTTGCACCGCAGGGCCAGCGTACTCATCACCTGTGCCGGTGAGGATGACGACCTCGTTGCCACGGTCACGGCCCACATCTAAAAACGCGCACTCCAAGTCTTCGTGGGCGCGTTTGCTCCAGCGCAAGGGGCCACCATCGGTGTGAAAGTGCATTTCCAGAATGCCGTTGTCACGGCACATGCGTACCGACGAGTATTTGTTGCAGTAGTCAGCGAAATCAGTCATGGGGTCTCCTTAAGTTGTTGGGTTTTGTGTTTGTTGAAGTGGTCAGTCATTCATGGCTTGCATGATGCGCTCAGGTGTGAGGGGCAAGTCTCGCAGCCGCACACCCATGGCGTTGAAGATGGCGTTGCCAATCGCCGGAGCCATCAAGCCTGAGACGCCTTCGCCCACGCCCAAAGATTCATCGTTCGGGCGATTGATGAGTTCAATCTCAAGCTTCGGAACTTCACTGAAGGTCAGTATCGGGTAGCTCTCCCAATCGCGGCTGGTGATGCGGGTGGTGTCGTGCTGCATCTGTTCTTTGAGTGCCCAGCTCACCGCTTGGACCATGCCACCTTCAATCTGGTTAAGCACCCCATCGGGGTTGACGATGCAGCCGCAATCGATCGCAGCGTACACACGCTTGACATGCACCGCCTGGTCGATGCTCACCTCTGCAATCACCGCGGCGTAGTTGCCAATGTTTTTGTAACGCGCAAACGCCACGCCTCGGCCTTGTGTGCCATCACCTAGTTCAAGCGAACGCCAGCCAGCCATCTTGGCCACCGTCTCAATGACGGCCACAGCCCGCTCATCGCTCAAATGCTTCAAGCGAAAAGCCACCGGATCGATGCCAGCGGCATGGGCCATCTCATCCATGAAAGTTTCAATGGCAAACACATTGATGTGTGCGCCCAAGGCCCGCAACGCAGACACGCGTATCGGCATGCTTTGGATGACGTGGTTTTCCACCCGCTTGATCGCAAAGTCGTAATAAGGCACTGCGTTGCGTTGGCTGCCGCCCCCCATGGCCAGTGGCATGTCGGCAGGCAGAGGTGGCTCGATGCCAGGCTCAAAATGCCATGCGGCTAAGAGGCCTGGCCCGGCGTAACGCCCCGCGCGACCGATATGTCGGTTGCCCCAGATGTGTTCATGCCACAACGCCACACGCCCATCGGACACTTCACCGCGTAACTTCACCGCCATGGCGGGGCCTAAAGGCTCCCAGGCAAATTCATCCTCGCGCATCCATTGCACGCGCACCGGTCGCTCAGGGATGGCCAGGGCCAGCAAGGCGGCGTCAAAGGCCGCATCATCTGCGCCGTTGTGCCCGTAGCAACCGGAGCCCTCTGCATGGCGCACCACGATGCTGCTGGCCGGTCGACCAAGGATCTTGGCCATCTCATCGCGCAAGGCGTAGTTCGACTGGCTGTGCGACCAAACTTCCAGCACCTCGCCGCGCGACCAAGCCAGGCCGCATGACGGCCCTATCGATGCATGCGCCAGGTAAGGCCGCGTGAAGGTGGCCGACATCTTAAGGCTGCTCGCATCTGGCTGCGCATGCGCTACATCGCACAGCAACTCGTCTTCGGTGCGCTGGGCGTACAAAAAGCCAGGCAGGTCATGCGGGTCGGGCAGGGTGGGTTGCTCATCCCACACACAGGCAGTGGCCAGCGCTTCCATGGCGGCAATGGCTTGTTCTTCACGCTCAGCCAACACACCTAAAAAACTACCCTGCTGCACCACCTTGACCACACCCGGCATGGCCAGCACAGGGGCTTCGTCCACCTTCAAGAGCCAGGCCTTGAAAGACGGTGGGCGCACCACGCGCGCGTGCAGCATGCCGGGTAACTCGATGTCCTGAATGAAGGCACCGCCAGTGACCTTGGCCAACAAATCCAGCCTGCCCAGTGGTTGCCCCACCGCGGTGAAACTCGACACAGCTTTGGGCTGGGCCAGACCTTGGGCGTGTTGCTGCAAATCAACCTCAGGGGCAAGTTGCCAATAGCTCAAGCCCTGTTGACCATCCGCAGTTTGAAAGCGCCCGTCTTTCACCACCAGGGCGTTCGCATCCACCCCCAGTTTTTGAGCGGCAGCTTGCAAGAACAAAGCTCGTACTTCTGCGCAGGCTTTGCGCATGGCTTCGCCACCTTCTTGCAGCGAACGGCTGCCAGAGGTCGAGCCTTCATTCGGGCTGATGCTGGTGTCCACCGGCAGCATGCGCAGGCGTGCATAGTCCACGTCCAATTCTTCCGCTGCAATTTGCGCAATGGCCGACACAATGCCTTGCCCGATCTCGACCTTGCCGGTGCGTGCCACCACCACGCCTTCGGTATCAAAGTTTACCCATCGGTAGAGCTGCGGGTTGGCTTTGAGGGTGGGCGGTAAAACGGTGCTCATGCAGTCACCTGTGATTGACCGGTGGCCCGCAACACTGCGCGCACAAAGCGGGTGTGGGTGCCGCAGCGGCACAAGTTCTCATTCAAGGCTTGGATGATCTCGGCCTCGGTGGGTTTGGGTGTGCGGTTAATCAGGGCTTGCGCGCTCACCAAAATGCCCGGCACGCAATAGCCGCATTGCGCGGCTTGTTCGTCAATGAATGCTTGCTGCAAAGCACTCAGCTTGTCCGGGTTACCCATGCCCTCGAGCGTGGTGATGGCTTTGCCTTCGCAGGCCCACAAAGGGGTGTCGCACGACAAAGTTCGGCGGCCTTCGACCAACACGCTGCAGGCACCGCATTGACCCAGGCCGCAGCCAAATTTCGCGGCCTTAAGTTGAAGGTCATTGCGCAGCACATACAGCAGTGGCGTGTTGGGCGGTGCGCTGACCTGCTGCGCTTGGCCGTTCACCTGCAGGGTCAAAGTTGAGCTCATGAGGTTTTAGTTTTTGAATTGGGGTGGACGCTTTTCCACAAAGGCTCGCACCGCTTCGTGGTGGTCATCGGTCATGTGGGCAATGGCTTGGTAGCCGGCTGACATTTCCAGCAAGCTCTCTAAGGTGCTGCGCTCACCTTCGCGCAGCAGCCGCTTGGTCATGCGCAGCACGCCGCCCGGGTTGGCCGCGATACGTCCGGCCAAAGCCAGGGCTTCGTTCATCAGCTCATCATGTGGCACCACGCGCGAAACCAAGCCACAGGCCAGGGCTTGTTGGGCGTTGAGCAGCTCACCAGTGAAAGCCATCTCGGCCGCTTTGGAGGCTCCCACCGCACGTGGCAACAGCCAGGCACCGCCATCACCAGGCACGATACCCACTTTCACAAAGCTCTCGGCAAAGCTGGCTTTGTCAGACGCGATGCGGATGTCGCACATGCAGGTCAGGTCCAGGCCGGCGCCAATGGCCGGGCCATTGACGGCCGCAATCACCGGCACATCCAGGTTGTAAAGCGCTTTGGGTATGCGCTGAATGCCGTTGCGGTATTCCTCGCGGATGGTCTCGGGCAAGAGCTGCTCGGTTTGGTAGCGCATCATGTCTTTGACATTGCCACCCGAGCTGAACACCGGTCCCTCGGCGGTCAAAATCACAGCGCGTATTGAGGTGTCTTTGCGGATGGCCTCGCAAGCCGCCACAAATTCATCGGCTGCGCTGTTACCCGTCAAGGCATTGCGGGTTTCGGGCTGACTCATGGTCAGAATCAAAATAGCGCCTTCGCGCCGGCTTTGCAGAAATGTGCTCATGGTGTGCTTTCAAAAATAACGTTGTCAGTGGCTTGGCGAATCAGGTCAAGTGCCAAGCCTGGCTGGGTCAAAGCCGCTTGACCCACCTGGTCGTGCCAATAAGATTCAGCGCCAGCGGTCTGGCGCCACAGGTGCAGGCGACGGGTGTAGAGCTGCAAGTCATACTCAGCGGTGAAGCCGATGGCCCCATGGATGGAGTGGCTCAAGCCCGCGACTTCCAGGGCTGCTTCGCTGGTGCGCGCTTTGGCAATGGCGGTGCGCAGCGCATCAAAAGCGTGGCCGCTGAAGGCCATTTGTGCCGCCATGCGAGCGGCAAACACATGCTCTGACATCACGCTGAGTTGATGCTGGATGGCTTGGAATTTACCAATCGGTTTGCCGAACTG
>CANGLW010000067.1 GCA_947454955.1 Comamonadaceae bacterium | reverse complement strand
GGTTGGACATAGATATGCAGTGAACGTTAAGCGTCGATGATCTCAGGGGTTTGCCGCAAGGCCGCGAGGGCCGCCAAACAAAAGTGCGCAAACCACAGCGCCGAGAACACGAACACGTAGGTGTAAATCCAAATGGCCAGGGGCAGCAAGAGGGGCGCAAACACGATGGCCATGGCCCCAAAAGCCCACACCAAACCGGGCGCCGCACCCAGGTAGCCGGTGAGCACGCCCATGCCAATGAGCCACCAGCGGTAGTTGCGCACCACCGCTTCGCGCTCGGGCGCGGTGGCGTACTCGGCCATCACGTCGTAGCTCATCACCCGGTAGGTCAGCCACCCCCAGATCAGCGGGGGGACCATGACCACCAAAGGCGGCAACAACCACAGTGGCATGGACAACACCAAGACCAGCAAAGCCATCAAACCCGAGCCCAAACTCATGGCCACACTGCGCCAAAAACTCCCACCGTGTCGCGCTTCAAGCCCCGGGAACCTGCGCTGCACCACCACCCGCACCATGGCTGGTGTCATGAGCCAAGCCACGGCCAGCAAGGCGATCAAAATCATCAAGGGCAGGGTCAAAAGCAAAATGATGAGGGGCGAGATCACGGTGCGCAAATGCTCCAGCCCCGCTTTGGCCAGCCACAGCATGACGCTGTCCATCAACGACCAATTGCCCAGCCAGTCCCCCAGGCGGGCCACGCCGCTTTCCCAAAAGAAAAACGCCAGCACACCGGTGCCGCCCACCATCAACACCAAGGGGATGAGCGAGAGCGCCATCACGCCCGGGCGCAGGCTGTAAGCCAAGGCGCGCCAAAAAGAGTCGAACACCAAACTCAAGCCAGTGGGCAGGTTGATGACGCGCAAGGTGTCGGGGTGGAGTGGGTTCATGCTTGATGCTTCAGGTTTCAAGCTTTACCGAACAAACGCAGCAGCCCGAGCCACTGCTGCGATAAAAAACCTGTGCCGTAATTGCGCCCCTGCTCGACCTGGTCGCGCACGCCGGTGGGGTCGTAACGCTGCTCGAAATTCGCCGTGCCAAACAGCACGTCCCACCAAGGCAGCAAGACCCCAAAATTATGCCCACCCAAGACAATTTTTTGTGTGTGCTTGGAGACTGCTTGGCTCTCATGCCCGATGCCTATGGTGTGGTGCAGTCGGTGAAAGCGGGGGCTGACCCACAGGCGTTCGCCGACCGTGCCGAACCACAGACGCAGGTTGGCGTGTTGAAAACTCTCGCTGAGTTGGGTGAAGGCCACCATGGCCACGAACTGTGCGGGGGGCACACCCAAGAGTTGCGCCACCACCGCCCACACCACATCGCGTATGAGGTCGTCGAGCAGGTGGTTGCGGTTGTCGCTCCACATCGTCATTTGCCGCTGCGCGTGGTGCAGCGCGTGCAGCTGCCACCACCAATGCCACTGGTGCTGTGCGCGGTGCATCCAGTAGTCGATGAAGTCAAACACCACCAGGTAAATCAAAAAGCTCACCCAAGCGATGTCGGTCACGCCGGGCCACAAATCGTCCAAGTGCAGCGTGCTCAAACCCTCAACACGCCACCAGCCAAACAGGTCGTCCATCAGCGGCGTGAGGGTGAAAAACAGCACCAGGCGCATGAGGCCCAGGCGGTGGATCAGGGTGTAGAGGATGTCGGTGCGCACCGTGGCACGGTCAGTCACGGCCTCCACCGGCCGCCAGCGTTGCAGCGGGCCAATGACGACCACCAGCACCGCGATTTGCAGCAAGCCCACCAGCAGCCAGCCGGTGGCGTCAAACGCGTCCTCCATCAACTGGCCCAGCCCCAAGGCGAAGGTCAACGGCCCCACCACATGCTCAAACAAAGCTTGTTGCGCGTCTGCAAACAGATTGACCCACCATTCCATCCCTGCAGTTTAGCGGGGGGACGGGGTCTGCGTGCTTTGTAGGGTTTGTGGGGGCGGTGAGATTTTTGCGCTAACCCAAGCCGCGTAGCTGGGGTGGTCACGCAAGGTGGCAAAACAAAAGCCACGCGCCTTCAAGCCAGTGATGAGTGGCTCCAACACCGCAGGCGCCCAGGGGTCTTGGCGCGACCAGATGCCCAGGTGCGCCATCAAAATGTCGCCGGCTTTGATGTCGCGCAAGGCTTTGTCCAAAAGCACGCGGTTGGGGAATTTGTCGCTGGGCAATTCATCGCCCAAAAAACCGGCATTCGCCCAGCTCACATGCTGGTAACCACAGGCCTTGGCCGCCGCTAACAGCGCGGGTGAAGTTTTGCCACCCGGCGCGCGAAACAGCGGCAGTGGCGAGACGCCCGTGAAGCTTTGCAAACGAGCGTTGGACGCATCAATTTGCGCGCAGTACTGCGGTGCAGTCACCTCAAAGGTTTGCCCAGCGCGTGGCCCGGCACTGGGCCGCACCGTGAAGCGCCCAGCACCCGCGTCGGCGCGCCAGTAGGTGTGGTCGATGGTGTGCGAGGCAAAGGCATGACCTTCAGCGGCGCGTTCGCGCCACCAGGGCGCCCAGTGATTCCCCAAACTGCCGTCACCAACTTTGGTGGGTTCATCGGCCGCGAAAAATGTGACCTTGACCTCGTGACGTTTGAGCACCCGGGCAATGAGTGGCGCCACCGCCATGTGGCCGGTGTCGAACGTCAGGTAAACGGGCTTGCTACAAGCCGCTGCAGGTTTAGAAGCATTTTGGGCTGCAGCCCCCAAGGACAAAGATGCTGCAGCTACAAAACTGATAGCGCGCAGCTTGAGATGTCGAGTGGCCTGCCTATCGCAGCCCGTGGATGCGTGTGGCTTATTGGCGCGGCGCATGGTCCAGGGTCCAGACACCGTGGGGCGATTTGCCCACCGGCACCTGGCGGACGATTTTCTTGCTCGCCACATCAATCACAGTGAGCTTGCGCGCCCAGCGTGAGGTCACATACAGGGTCTGCCCATCGGGGCTCAAGTCCATGCAGTCCGGGCCGCTGGGGGCGGCGAAGTTGTCCACCACCGTCAGGGTGCGGGTGTCAATTTTGCTGATGGTGTTGGCCACGCGGTTGCTCACATACACATGGCGCTTGTCGCCTGCGGCACGAAAAGCGTGCGCGCCTTTGCCAGTGGGGATCAGCATCACGCGGCGCGGGGCCGCACCACTCACATCAAACACTTCCACGCCGGTGCCGCCGGTCAGGCCCACCAGCACTTGTTTGTCGTCGGGGGTGGCGTACACGTCCGCAGGCATTTTGCCGGTGGGTATGCGCCACTTCACGCTTTGCGTGGCCAGGTCGATGGCCACCAGCTCATCGCTGTCTTGCATGGTGGCGTAAATGGTGGTGCTTTTGCTGTCGATCCACAAATGGCTGGGCGTTTTGCCGGTGGCAATGCGCTTGGCCAGGGTAATCTGGCCTTGCTCCCAACGGTACACATCCACATGGTTCAAGCGGTTGGCGGCGGTGACGAACCACTTCATGTCGGGCGAAAAACGCAGGTGGTAAGGGTCGAGGATGTCGCGCACCGTGCGCTGCACCTCAGCGGTTTTGGGGTCGAGGAAGGTCAGCGAATCGCCCACCGCGTTGGCCACGATGATGGATTTTTCGTCCGGCGTCAGGTACAGGTGGTGCGGCTCTTTGCCGGTGGGAATGCGCTTGATGACCTGCCAGGTGGCCGGGTCGATCACGCTCACATCAGCGTCTTGCGAGTTGAGCACGAACATCGGGCGCAAAACCGCAGATGTGCTGGCTGTGCTTGTGGCTGCGTTTGTGGCTGTATTGGTGGCCGTGTTCACTGCAGCGCTCGGGGTGGCCGCCAGCGCCGTGGTCACACCAGACAGGGCCAACAACATGCCCAAGGCCCCAGCCCACAGGGGCGCGCTGAGCTTTAAAAATGAAAAAAATCGCACAAATGATCCCGTATCGGTCGAGTCGCTAGTGTAGCCCTGCAGCCTCACCCGAACTTGGGCGGGTCTGGGCCTAGGCCTGGGCCCGGAGACTGGACCTCAGCCGCGCAGGCCAGCCAGGTCTTGCGCCGAGAGCCAGCGCCACTGGCCGGGCGCCATGTCGGGCGGCAGCACCAAGCTACCAATTTGTGAGCGGTGCAGTGCCTCCACCCGGTTGCTCACCGCCGCCACCATGCGTTTGACCTGGTGGTACTTGCCCTCGGTCAGTGTGAGTCGCAGGCTCGTCTCGCCTGTGGCTTCGCAGGCCGCAGCACGCACGGGCTTGGGGTCGTCGTCCAGCACCACGCCGGCGAGCAACTTTTGAATTTGTGGGTCAGTCACCGGGTGTTTGACCGTGACCTCGTACACCTTGGGCACATGGTGTTTGGGCGAACTCATGCGGTGGATGAACTGTCCGTCATCGGTGAGCAGCAGCATGCCGGTGGTGTCTTGGTCCAAGCGGCCCACCGCCTGCACGCCTTGCACCGCCGCTTTTTGCGGGCGCAAACGCAGCGGCGAAGGCAAGAGCGTGTAGATGCTGGGGTACGTGGACGGCTTTTGCGAACACTCGGTGCCCGCGGGTTTGTAAAGCATCAGGTAAGCCTTGGCGGCATAAGGCCAGTCTTGGCCTTGCGCGCGAAAGGTCAAGCCCTCTGCTACAAATTCTGCAGCAGCATCGTCAACCTGGACAAGCTCTGAGCCCTGATAAACCTGCACATGGCCTTGCTGAATGAGACCCGCGCACACGCGCCGTGTGCCAAAGCCTTGGGTGTAAAGAATCTCTTGCAGTTGCATACCGCCAGTATCCCAGATGGCTCACCAGGGGATGGGCTGAGCGCGGTAGTCGATGAAGTGCGCCCTGGCCTGTCCTTTGTCGGTTGCGGGCAAGGCATCGAGCGCCAAGAG
>CANGLW010000066.1 GCA_947454955.1 Comamonadaceae bacterium | reverse complement strand
TGCCTGCGCAAAACATCAAAGAGTTCATGACTTATGCCAAAGCCAACCCGGGCTTGAGCTATGGCACGCCGGGTGCGGGTACGTCCATGCACCTCTCGGGCGTGATGTTCGCGCTCATGACCGGCACCGAGCTCACCCATGTGCCCTACAAAGGCAGCGGCCCGGCCATCAACGACATGTTGGGTGGCCATTTGCCGATGATGTTTGACAATTTGCCAGCCAGCCTGCCGCACATCCAAAGTGGCAAACTGCGCGCCTTGGCTGTGGCGGGCAAAAGCCGTTCAAGCGCGCTGCCCGATGTGCCCACACTGACCGAGTCAGGCTTGAAAGGCTATGGCGTCGACCCTTGGTTTGGTGTGTATGGCCCGGCAGGCATGGACCCCAAACTCACCCAACGGCTGGCACAAGCCTTCAACGAAGCCCTGGAAGACCCCGAGGTGAAAGCCAAGCTCATCAAAAGTGGCTTCACCCCTGAGGGCTCCACCCCCGATGCCTTCGCCAAACTCACCGCCAGCGAATACGAGCGCTTAGGTAAAGTGGCCAAGGCAGCGGGTATGACGGCGGAGTAAGCCAGGTTCTTAAGGGCAACAAAAAAGGCTCTTAGCGTGAATGCCAAGTGCCTGATGATGGTGATTTGTTTGGTAGGCGATATTGGACTCGAACCAACGACCCCCACCATGTCAAGGTGGTGCTCTAACCAGCTGAGCTAATCGCCTGAAGCCGCAAATTGTAGCAGGTATACCTCGATGGCTGGCTGATTCTTCGCGGGGAACAGCTCAGGGCATAATCTCGCATTGACGTTGACGTAAACGTCAACCGCACACAACACCTTATTTTTGGAGAGACACATGGAGATCGCAGGCAAGGTTTTTATCGTCACAGGCGGCGCATCGGGTTTGGGCGAGGGCACGGCCCGCATGCTATCGGCCAATGGCGCCAAAGTGGTGATTGCCGACATGCAAGTTGAAAAAGGCGAAGCCATTGCCCAAGAAATTGGCGGCGCATTTGTGAAGTGCGATGTGAGCAACGAGGCCGACGGCCAAGCCGTGGTGGCCAAAGCCACCTCGCTGGGCAAACTCATGGGCTTGGTGAACTGCGCAGGCATTGCCCCCGCCGAGAAAACTGTGGGCAAGAACGGCGCACACAATCTGGGCGTTTACACCAAGACCATCATGGTCAACCTGGTGGGCACCTTCAACATGATTCGCCTTGCCGCTGATGCGATGTGCAAGAACGAGCCCGAGTCCACCGGCGAGCGCGGCGTGATGATCTCTACTGCCTCGGTTGCGGCTTACGACGGTCAAATTGGCCAGGCCGCTTACAGCGCCTCTAAAGGCGGCGTGGTGGGCATGACCCTGCCTATAGCCCGTGACCTGTCGCGCAACGGCATTCGCAACATGACGATTGCCCCCGGCATTTTTGGCACGCCCATGATGTTTGGCATGCCCAAAGAAGTGCAGGACGCACTGGCTGCGGCTGTGCCCTTCCCTTCACGCTTGGGCACGCCCGAGGACTACGCCAAGCTGGCCAAGCACATCATTGAGAACGACATGCTCAATGGCGAAGTGATCCGCTTGGACGGCGCCATTCGCTTGGCGCCGCGCTGATTTTCAGCCGCCAAACACCAAGCCGCAGGCTGCAAAGCTTGCGGCTTTTTTTCGCCTTCTAGAATCAGGGTATGGCCATACCGCAGACCTTTATCCAGGAGTTGATTGCGCGCGCCGACGTGGTGGAGATCGTCGGGCGTGCGGTGCAGCTCAAAAAGGGCGGCGCCAACTTCATGGGGCTGTGCCCTTTCCACGCGGAAAAGTCACCGTCGTTCACGGTGAGTCCGAGCAAACAGTTCTACCATTGCTTTGGTTGCGGCAAGCATGGCAACGCCATCGGTTTCCTGATGGAACACGCCGGCATGAACTTTGTGGAGGCCGTCAAAGACCTGGCCCAGCAATACGGCATGCAAGTGCCCGAAGACGAGCGCGACCCGCAAGACCGCGCCCGCGCCGCTGAGCAACGCGAGAAGCAAGCCACGCTGACGGATGTGCTCGATAAAGCCGCAGAGTCCTGGCGCCAGCACCTGAAGAAAACGCCGCGGGCGATTGACTACCTCAAGTCTCGCGGACTCTCGGGCCAAGTGGCCAAACAGTTTGGCCTAGGTTATGCGCCAGAAGGCTGGCGTGGTTTGGCCAGTGTGTTCCCCAAGTACGACGACCCCTTGCTGGTGGAAAGCGGCCTGGTGATCACCGCGGCTGAAGAAGGCGAAGACGAAAAACGCTACGACCGCTTTCGCGACCGCATCATGTTTCCGATCCGCAATGTCAAAGGCGAGACCATCGGCTTTGGCGGACGCGTGCTGGGCGATGAAAAACCGAAATACCTCAACTCGCCCGAAACACCGGTGTTCAGCAAAGGGCGCGAGTTGTACGGCCTGTTTGAGGCCCGCAACGCGATTCGCGAAGCCGGTTATGTGCTGGTGACGGAAGGCTACATGGATGTGGTGGCCCTGGCCCAACTGGGCTTTGCCAATGCGGTGGCCACCTTAGGTACGGCCTGCACCACCGACCATGTGCAAAAGCTGTTTCGCTTCACCGACAACGTGGTCTTCAGCTTCGATGGCGACGCGGCCGGCCGACGCGCAGCGCGCAAAGCGTTGGATGGCGCCCTGCCCTACGCCAACGACACACGCAATGTGAAGTTTTTGTTTCTGCCCGCCGAGCACGACCCCGACAGCTATATCCGCGAGTTTGGCAAAGACGCGTTTTCACGCTATGTCCTCGAGGCTGTGCCCCTGAGTCGCTTTTTGATCGACAGCGCGCGTGATGGCTGCGACCTCAACACCGCCGAGGGCCGCGCCCACCTGGCCAGCAATGCCAAGCCGCTGTGGATGCTGATGCCCGACGGTGCGCTCAAACGCCAACTGTTGTCCGAACTGGCCGAGATGGTGCAACTCTCCAGCAAAGAACTCTCAGAGCTGTGGATGCCCGAACAAGCCAGCAACACACGCGCAACTCGGCAAAGCAACTACAGCTATCAAAAAGAGAGCGGCAGTTCTAATTTCGACAGGCCCTACAAGCCTAAAACCTTCACCAAACGCACACGCCAAGTACCCAACAGCCGGGCCGACCATGCCACCCGCTTGCTGCTGGGCAACGCCAGCTTGTGGCAAGACCTCTCCAACGAAGACCATGAACTGCTGTGCCGTCTTGAAGGTCAGCATGGCGAGTTGCTCACCTGGCTCGATGGGCAATTTCAAGAACACGGCGCGCAGCCCTGGGCGGCGCTGCAAGAGGGTTTGCGTGGCGACCCCCTGGAGTCACATGCCCAGCGTTTGATGGGGCAGGACAACCTGCAAACCGAGACACCTTTGGCCGAAGTGCGCAAAGAACTGCGCCATGTGCTGGACCGCATGCTGGTCGAGCACCTCAAGGTGCTGGAAACCCAAGCGATTGCCGAGGCCAACACCGACCCTCAAGCCCTGGGCCGCTACCGCAGCCTGCAAGCCCGCCGGCGCGAGCTCGAAGCTGGACCGGCCGCGAGCGAAGAGCCTCCCAAGCACTGAACCTGGCAGCCAAGTCTTGAGCACCAAGGTGCGCCAGGGGCCTCAAGCCACCCGTTGGACTGAAAAAAAGATAGCGCGCGCCCTCTGAAAACCCTGGGTTTTGGGTATAATCCATTTCAGCAAGTGCGACAGCAACACCTCCGGGCCCTGCCAACCGTTGACATAGCTTCACGACCGGCTTCCTCACCGCAAGGATTGCACACCAAATGTTCGCCCCACCAGCTTGCGCTCCCCTTTTGTACTAGCCCGTGCTCCGTGTTGGCGCTCGTTTGAGCGTCGCCTTCCTTGATTTTTCTGAGGTGTTCCATGCCCGCTAAAAAGTCTGCTTCTGTGAAGTCCAAGGCCGCTGTCAAAGCCACGCCCGCGACAGAGAAAAAGAAGCCGGTGGCTGCCAAGCCCGTCGCCAGCAAAGCCGCGCCCTCCAAGAAAGCCACCCCCTTGCCTGCTGCCAAAACCCCCAAAGCGGTCAAACCCGACGCTAAACCTGTTGCCAAAGCTGCCGTCAAACCAGTTGCCAAAGCGCCTGAGAAGGCTGTCAAAGCCAAGGCCGAGCCTGTGAAAAAAGCTGCCGAAGACGACAAGAAAAAAGCCAAAGCTGCCGCACCCGTCGCAGCTCCTGCCAAGGCAGCGGCCCCAGCCAAAGCCGCTGGTGCCAAGCGCGGCCGCAAACCCAAGGCTGACGCTGCCAAGCCGATGGAAGACGAAGATTTGTCCGACATCGAAGCTGAGTTTGCCGAAGAACCCGCAGCGGCCGAGGCCAGTGGCGAGAAGGTCAAGCCCCTGCGCATGAAGATCAGCAAGGCCAAAGAACGCGCCTTGATGAAAGAGTTCGGCCTGGACGAGACCGTGCTGTCTGAAGAAGACATGGCCAAGCGCCGTCAGCGTCTCAAGACCCTGATCAAGCTAGGCAAGACCCGCGGCTACCTGACCCACGGCGAAATTTCCGACCACTTGCCCGACAAGCTGGTCGATGCCGAGACCCTCGAAGTCGTGATCTCCATGCTCAACGACATGGGCGTGGCGGTTTACGAACAAACCCCGGATGCTGAGACCCTGTTGCTCAACAACACCGGCCCCACCGCTGCCACCGAAGAAGAAGCCGAAGAAGAGGCTGAAGCCGCCCTGTCCACCGTAGACAGCGAGTTCGGCCGCACCACCGACCCGGTGCGCATGTACATGCGTGAAATGGGCACGGTCGAGCTGCTCACGCGTGAGGGCGAGATTGAAATTGCCAAGCGCATCGAAGGCGGTTTGATGGCCATGATGGAGGCCATCTCGGCCTCGCCTGCCAC
>CANGLW010000065.1 GCA_947454955.1 Comamonadaceae bacterium | reverse complement strand
TCTCGCAACCCGAAGCCCTGTGGGCCCAGGTGCGCAACTGGGGCTTGAACAGCGTGAACCAAACCAAACCCCTCAAACTTTGGCTGGCCAAACAGGCCATGAACCTATGACGAAACTATCGCGCGCGCTTCGGTGTGCCTTGCTGCCCTTGCTTTGCCTGCCCGCGCTGGCCGATGAAGCGGCCATCCGCAAAAATCTGGCCGAACGCTTGCAACTGAGCAAGATTGATGAGATCAACAAAAGCCCGATTCCCGGCCTGTACGAGGTGCGTGTGGGCAGCGATATTTTTTACACCGACGAGCAGGCCAACCACCTGCTGCAGGGCCAGTTGTTTGACACCAAGCAGCGTAAAAACCTGACCGAAGAGCGCATTGAAAAGCTCACCGCCATCAACCCCAAAGAACTGCCCCTGGCAGATGCCATGGTGGTGGTGCGCGGTAACGGGCAACGCAAGTTGTATGTGTTTGAAGACCCGAACTGCGGCTACTGCAAACACTTTGAGAAAGACCTGGAAAAAATCAACAACGTCACGGTCTACACCTACCTCTACCCCATCCTCGGGCCAGACTCCACAGATAAGAGCCGCAACATTTGGTGCGCCCGAGACAAAAACAAAGCCTGGCAAGACTGGATGCTGCGCGGTGTGAACCCACCCAACGCCACCTGCGATGTGAGCGCCATCACCCGCACCCTGGACATTGGCCGCAAATACAAAATCACCGGCACCCCCACTTTGATTTTTGCCAACGGCACCCGCGTGCCTGGCGCCCTCAAAGGCGAAGACATTGAAAAAGCGCTGGTGGATGCCAGCAAAACACCGTCCTGACAACGACGTTCTGATTCATGACCACACCTGCCCTGCACTACGAGGTTCGCCAAGACGCGCACACGCATTTGTTTGAGCTCACGCTCACCATCGCGCGTCCCGCCAAACTGCAGCGCGTGAGCCTGCCGGTGTGGATTCCCGGTTCTTACCTGGTGCGTGAATTTGCGCGGCATGTGCAAGGCCTGAATGCACAGCAAGGCAAGCACACCTTGCCTGTGATGCAAATTGACAAATGCACCTGGGATATAGCCTGCAAGCCCCGCCAAACCTTGGTGTTGCGCTATCAAGTTTATGCACAAGACAACTCGGTGCGTGCCGCGTGGTTGGATGCACAACGTGGTTTTTTCAATGGCACAGGCTTGTTGCTGCGTGTGCATGGGCAAGAAAAAACGACGCATCAACTCACCCTTCACACAGACGGCGTGAACCCCGCTTGGCAAGTGGCCACGGGTTTGAAACCCGTGAAGATCGATGCGCGCGGCTTTGGCACTTACTCAGCCAGCCACTACGACGAGCTGGTGGACTGCCCGGTCGAGATGGGCCAGTTCTGGCGCGGCCGCTTCACCGCTTGCGGTGTGCCCCATGAGTTTGTGGTGGCCGGTGCCACCGCGGCCTTCGATGGCGAGCGTTTGCTCAAAGACACCCAAGCGATTTGCGAGGCAGAAATCACGTTTTGGCACGGCAAGGCCAAGCCGCCTTTTGACAACTATGTGTTCATGCTCAACGCCACGCACGATGCGTATGGTGGGCTCGAACACCGCAACTCCACCGCCCTGATTTGCTCGCGCAAAGACCTGCCGCAAAAAGGCCAAGTCAAGACCAGCGAGGGTTACACCACGCTCCTGGGGCTCATCAGCCACGAGTATTTCCACACCTGGAACGTCAAGCGCCTGCGGCCCGCAGAATTCAAAACCTACGACTACACCCAAGAAAACTACACGCAGCTGCTGTGGTTTTTCGAAGGTTTCACCAGCTATTACGACGACCTGCTTTTACGCCGTGCGGGTTTGTTGGACGATGCAGGCTATGTGAAGCTGCTCAACAAAACCATCAACCAGGTGCTGCAAACGCCCGGGCGCCAAGTGCAGTCGGTGGCGCAAGCGAGTTTTGATGCCTGGGTGAAGTACTACCGCCAAGACGAGAACACGCCCAACGCCACGGTGAGCTACTACACCAAGGGCGCTTTGGTGGCGCTGTGCCTGGACTTGAGTTTGCGCAACACCGGCCATAAGCTGGACGAGGTGATGCGCGGCCTGTACAAACGCTGCAAAGCCGGCCCGATGGCCCAAGCCGATTTAGAGGCCGTGCTTTTGCGCCTGACCGGTCGCGAATGGTCGAAAGAGTTGGCCGCTTGGGTGCACAGCACGCAAGAGCTGCCCCTGCAAGATCTGCTCACCCAACACGGCTTGCAAGTGCACCAAGACCCCGCGCAATGGGCGCAGCGTTTGGGCTTGCGGGTGTCTGAGGCCAATGGCATCACCATCAAGGTGGTGTTGCGCGGGGGCGCAGCTGAATTGGCTGGTTTTTCTGCCAATGACGAGTGGATTGGGATTGAAATTGCTACGGAATTAGAAGCATCACCACCAACAGGCGTAAGGTCTAAAGCCAAGAAAACCTCACAAGCTTGGCGCTTGCACAAGCTCGATGAGTTACCGCTTTACTTAGGCGAACACCGCCATTGCACCGCGATCGTGGCGCGCGACCGTCAGTTGCTCAAATTGCCTTTGACGGTGCCGGCTGCCACCGCACCAGAAAGCACCACCTGGCGCTTGAGCATCGCGCAGGCCGACAAAGTGAAGGCCTGGCTGGGCTGAAAAAAATCAGGCCAGGGTGACGCGCTTGAACTTGCGCTTGCCCACCTGCAGCACATAGGTGCCAGCCCCGAGCTTGAGGCCTTTGTCGCTGACCACCGCAGAGTCCACGCGCACGCCACCGCCGTCAATCAGGCGGTTACCTTCGCCGCTTGAGGCGGCTAAGCCTGCGGTTTTCAAAAGCGCGCCAATGCCCATCTCTGCGCCGTCCAACGTAATGGTTTGCTCTTCAATCTCGTCGGGCACGCCGCCTTTGCTGCGGTTGATGAAGTCTTGCTCGGCCGCATCAGCCGCTGCGCTTGAGTGAAAGCGCGCGGTGATTTCTTTGGCCAACATCACCTTGGCGTCTTTGGGGTTGCGACCACCCGCCACCTCGGCTTTGAGGGCCTCAATCTCGGCGATGCTCTTGAAGCTCAACAGCGTGTACCAGCGCCACATCAGCTCATCAGAAATGGAGAGCACCTTGGCAAACATGGTGTTGGCCGGCTCGGTGATGCCGATGTAGTTGTTTTTCGACTTGGACATTTTGTCCACGCCATCCAAACCTTCGAGCAGCGGCATGGTCAAGATGCACTGCGGCTCTTGCCCGTACTCGGCCTGCAAATGGCGGCCCATCAGCAGGTTGAACTTCTGGTCGGTACCGCCCAATTCCAAATCGCTTTTGAGCGCCACCGAGTCGTAACCCTGCATGAGCGGGTACAAAAACTCGTGCACCGAAATCGGGGTGCCGGCCTTGAAGCGGTCGTGGAAATCGTTGCGCTCCATCATGCGCGCCACGGTGTACTTGGCCGCCAGCTGAATCATGCCCATCGAGCCCAGGGGCAGCGACCATTCGCTGTTGTAGCGAATCTCGGTTTTGGCCGGGTCCAGCACCAGGCTGGCTTGGCGGTAATAGGTCTCGGCGTTGGCCTTGATTTGCTCGGGCGTGAGCGGTGGGCGGGTGCTGTTGCGCCCGGACGGGTCACCAATCAGGCTGGTGAAATCGCCAATCAGAAAAATCACCTGGTGACCCAAGTCCTGCAGCTGGCGCATCTTGTTGAGCACCACGGTATGACCAATGTGGATGTCGGGCGCAGTCGGGTCCAGCCCCAATTTGATGCGCAAAGGCACCCCTTTGGACTCTGATGCCTGCAGTTTGCGCACCCAATCGGCCTGGGGGATGAGCTCGTCGCAGCCCCGCAGGGTCACGGCCAGGGCTTCCTGGACGCGGTCGGAGAGGGCAATTTCTGGGCTGGACGCTTGATTCATAAGGGTTTTTTCCGGTCTGCGGCTGCTATTTGGCAGCTATACTCGTGATTTTAGTGCTTGCACTGGGTTGCCTCTGGCCGCCTGGTGACTTTGGCAAGATTTTTGCAACGCCAAGAAGCACCTCATAACAACGGGACAAGATTTGAATTTCGAGCAAGCCTTTGTGCAAACCCAAGCCGCGCTGACCGCATCGCGCCAGTGGGTTGCGCAACACCCCAAACGCGTGAGCGCCGCTGTGGCGGCCTTGCTGCTGGCCGGTGCCGGCGGCGCGTTCGCGGTGGCCTCTGCCGTGGTGTCCCTGGGGCCGGATGCTGCTTTGCTGCCCGTGCGCGAAGTAACTGAATCGGTCACGCCCCTGCCCCTGGCGGCCCAACTCGAAGCCCTGGACACCCACCGCTTCGACCTGTTCCGCTCTGACATCAGCCGCGCCAACGACACGGCCGACACCCTGCTCAAACGCCTGGGCGTTCAAGACACCGCTGCTGCGGCCTTCATGCGCGCAGACAAGCTGGTCGCGCAAAACCTGCTGGGCCGCGCCGGGCGCAACATCACCGTGCAGGCCGACCAAGACAATGAACTCGTCAAACTCACCGCACGCTGGAGCCCGGACGACAACGGCCAGTTCAAGCGTCTGGTGATCGAGAAAGAAGCCAAGGGCTTCAGTGCTCGCATTGAGACCGCGCCCCTGGTGGCTTCGACCCGCTTAGCCAGTGGCGTGATTCGCACCTCGCTGTTTGCCGCGACCGACGATGCGCGCCTGCCCGACTCGATCGGCGTGCAGATGGCTGAAATTTTCTCGGGCGACATCGACTTTCACCGCGCTTTGCGCAAAGGCGACCGCTTCTCGCTCGTCTACGAAGCCCTGGAAGGCGACGGCGAGCCCCTGCGTGTGGGCCGCGTGATCAGCGCAGAGTTTGTCAACGGCGGCAAAACTTACCAGGCCATGTGGTTCAAAGAACCGGGCGCGACCAAGGGCGGTTACTACACCTTGGACGGCCAAAGCCTGCGCCGCGCATTCTTGGCCTCGCCCATGGAATTTTCGCGGGTGACCAGCGGTTTCAAAATGCGCTTCCACCCGATTTTGCAAACCTGGCGCGCCCACCTGGGTGTGGACTACGCGGCGCCCACCGGCACCCCCGTGCGCACTGTGGGTGATGGCGTGGTGGAGTTCGCTGGCTCGCAAAACGGTTTTGGCAATGTGGTGTTCGTGAAGCACAACAACGGCCAGGTCACGGTCTATGCCCACCTGAGCCGCATTGCGGTGCGCCAGGGCCAACGCGTGAGCCAGGGCGACAACCTGGGCGCAGTGGGTTCCACCGGCTGGGCCACCGGCCCGCACCTGCACTTTGAATTCCGTCAAAACGGCCGCCACCAAGACCCCTTGACCATGGCGCGCCAAAGCGAGGCTGTGCCGGTCACCGCTTCGGCCAAACCCGCTTTCAACCAGCTTGCCCAGGCCAACCGCCAGCAACTGGTGGCCGCTGCCACGCTGCGGCCTGGCATGGCTGAATAAGGCCCGTGGCCACCTTCATCGGTTTGATGTCGGGCACCTCGCTCGACGGTGTGGACGCG
>CANGLW010000064.1 GCA_947454955.1 Comamonadaceae bacterium | reverse complement strand
TACGACACCTACCTGGGTGACCGCGGGGTGCGCTTGTCAGGTGGCCAGCGCCAGCGCGTGGCGATTGCACGGGCCATTTTGAAAAACCCGCCGCTGCTCTTGCTGGATGAGGCCACCAGCGCGCTGGACGCGCAAAGCGAGCGCATGGTGCAAGCCGCGTTGGAAACGGCTTCGCAAGGCCGGACCACCCTGGTGATTGCCCACCGTCTGGCCACGGTGCAACGCGCCAACGAGATTTGGGTGATGGACCACGGCCGCCTGGTGGAGCGCGGCACGCATGCCGAGTTGCAAGCCCAGGGCGGCTTGTACGCCAGCCTGGCCGCGTTGCAGTTCAACGCGCACTAAGACGATTCACCGCGGGTCTGAGGGCTTCTGAGTCTGCGCAGAGGCCTCTTCGCGCGCCTGACTGCGCTTGCGACGCTCTTTTTTCACGTCCTGAATCTGCCAAATGCCAAAGGCCAGGACCAGCAAAAACACCCCGGTTTCAATCCAGATTCCCATCACGCCCCCCGCTTGAGTTCACGCGCAAGTTTGACAGACTCAGCCCGAGCATGGTCAAGCTTGGGTTGACAAGCCCAGAAATCACGTTACATTGACACACTTAAGTGTCAATAATTACTGACACATATTTCTGGGGATGTGTATGAGTTTACTGGCACGTGTCGAAAAGTCTCTGGTCACGCATGTCGAGGCCGCCAGTGGCCGGGGCGCGCCCCCACGCCTGCTCGCAGCCATGCAACATGCGGTGTTTTCGGGGGGTGCGCGCATACGCCCACAGCTGTGTCTGGCCGTGTCCATGGCCTGCGGCGACAACGCCCCGGAACTGAGTGACGCTGCTGGCGTGGCGCTGGAACTCATGCATTGCGCCTCTTTGGTGCATGACGACATGCCCGCCTTTGACAACGCCGACCTGCGCCGCGGCCGCCCCACTGTGCACAAAGCCTATGGCGAGCCGCTGGCCCTGCTCACCGGCGATGCGCTGATTGTCATGGCCTACCAAGTGCTGACCAACGCCAGCAAGGCCCACCCCCACCGCCTGGGGCCACTGATGCACAACATGAGCCAGGGCGTGGGCTTGCCCAGCGGCATTGTGGCCGGCCAGGCCTGGGAATGCGAAACCAAGGCCGACCTGGCCCTGTACCAACGCGCCAAAACTGGCGCCTTGTTTGTGGCGGCCACCTGTGCCGGCGCACTGGCCTGCGGCAGCGACCCGACCCCCTGGGCCGCTCTGGGCGCCAACCTGGGCGAGGCTTACCAGGTGGCCGATGACATCCGCGATGTGATTTTGAGCGCTGAGCTGCTGGGCAAACCAGCCGGCCAGGACGAACTGCACCACCGCCCCAGCGTGGCCAATGACCTCGGTCTCAACGGTGCCATCCACCACTTCCAGCGCCTGATCGACCAGGCCGCCGACAGCGTACCGCCTTGCACCTGCAAAGACATGCTTCAGCAGCTCGTGCGCCTGGAGGCCCAGCGACTCATCCCAGCAGCGTCTTACGAGGCCTGCTTGAAGCAAGCACCCAAAGCCACGCTGGCCACCCAGCACTGAAGGCCACCATGCATCAGCTTGACTTCAACGGCGCCGCCCCCCTGAGCGCGGGTGCACCGTCCGCGCTGGACCAGTTCAAACTCAAGGTGGACCAGTGGCTCAGCCACCCCGCCCTGTACAAATTTGCGATCTCCAACCCCCTGACCCGCTGGTTCGCGCAGCGTCGTACCCAGCAGGTGTTTGATGTGATGGCCGGCTTTGTGCACAGCCAGGTGCTGCTGAGCTGCACCCGGCTCCGCATCTTCGAGATGCTGCGCGAGCAACCCTTGACCGTGGCCGAGCTCTCGACCCGGGTTCAGATCGAGCCGGCCGCCCTGCAGCGCCTGATTTACGCCGCGGTGTCCATCAAACTGCTGGAGTTTCGCCAACACAACAAGCTGGGCTTGGGCGCCCTGGGCGTGCCGATTGCAGCGCACGAAGGCATCCGCGCCATGATCGAGCACAACCACCTGCTCTACCGCGACCTCACCGACCCGGTGGCCTTCTTGAACCACGCCTGGGCCGGCAGCATGGCCGAGTACTGGCCCTACGCCCATGAAGCTGGGCAAGACGTGACCCGCAAAGCGGCTGACGACAAAGTCACCCGCTACTCAGCGCTGATGGCGGCCTCCCAAAACTTCGTGATCCAAGAAATTCTGTCGTCCTACAACTTTGGCGACCACCAGCAAATTCTGGATGTGGGCACTGGCTTGGGCCGCTTCATCAGCGAACTTGCCAAGCAAGAAACCCATTTGCAACTGCACCTCTTTGATCTGCCGCCGGTGCTGAACCTGGCCCAGGACACCTTGCGCCAAAACAACCTGCTGGGCCGCGCGCAACTGCACCCGGGCAGCTTCATCGACAACGACCTGCCCGCAGTGGCCGACCTCATCACCCTGGTGCGGGTGGCCCACGACCACCCCGATGCGATCGTGCGTCAACTGTTGCAAAAGGCCTACGACGCCTTACCGGCCGGCGGCGTGCTCCTGATTGCCGAGCCCATGGCCAGCGAGGCGGACGAAGCCCCCCTGGGCGACGCGTATTTCCACTACTACCTCCTGGCCATGGGGGCCGGGCGGCTGCGCAAACCCAGTGAGCTCGGGGCCATGCTGGCCGAGGCGGGTTTCAGCCACATCGAGCTGGTGCCCAACGCCATGCCCATCCATGCGCGCCTGCTGATTGGCCGCAAAACTAAGTGTTTACCCTAGTTTCTTGAGAAACAAGTAAATACAGATTGACACTCTCTGATGTAAATCAAAGAATACAACTATGCAATCCCGCGCCATTGTCTTCGACAACCCCCAACACCTGTCTTTGCAGACCCTGGTTTTAGACGAGCCTGTCGACGGCCAGCTTGAAATCGAGGTCGAATACAGCGGCATCAGCACCGGCACCGAACGGCTGTTGTGGGACGGCAGCATGCCTGCGTTTCCCGGTATGGGCTACCCCCTGGTACCCGGCTATGAAACCGTGGGCCGCGTCACCCGCACCGAAGGTGCCTGCAAGGTCAAACCAGGTCAGCGGGTGTTTGTGCCCGGTGCCAATTGTCTCAAAGGGGTACGCAGTCTCTTTGGTGGTGCAGCCTCCAAGCTGGTGGTGCCACAAGACCGGGTGGTCGCACTCAACGACAACGTGGGCAAAGAAGCTGTGTTGCTGGCCCTGGCCGCCACGGCCTACCACGCGGTCTCGGGTGGGGGCTTGCGCAACCCCATCATCGCGCCTGATCTGATCGTCGGCCACGGCGTCATGGGCCGCTTGCTGGCCCGCATGACGGTGGCTGGTGGCGAGCCTGCCCCCACGGTCTGGGAAACCAACCCGGCGCGTTGCGCAGGTGCTGAGGGCTACCAGGTCATGCACCCGGACGAAGACCCCCGCAAAGATTACCGCGCGATTTACGACGTCAGTGGCGATGCCACCTTGCTCGACGCCCTCATCAAACGCCTGCGCCCTGGTGGCGAGGTGGTGTTGGCTGGCTTCTACAAGCAAGACCTCACATTCGCATACGCCCCAGCTTTCATGCGTGAGGCGCAAATCAGAACCGCTGCCGAGTGGAAACGGGCCGACCTGCTGGCCGTGACCGAACTCGTGCATACCGGCCGACTCTGTCTTGATGGGTTGATCACCCATGAAGAAAGCCCTAGCAAAGCACTCAATGCCTATGAAGCGGCATTTGGCGATGCTCTTTGTCTCAAGATGATTTTGGATTGGAGCACCCTAGGATGAACTCAGACCTCAACACCCCTCAGCCCATCAAATTTGTAGAGCTACTGCGCTCTGAAGCTTCGGCCGAGCCGCCACCGGTGCACACAGGTGAAGTCACCAAAGAAACGCAGATCATCGCGATCTACGGCAAGGGTGGCATCGGCAAAAGCTTCACGCTGGCCAACCTGAGCTACATGATGGCTCAGCAAGGCAAAAAAGTGCTGCTGATCGGCTGCGACCCCAAGAGCGACACCACCAGCTTGCTGTTTGGTGGCAAAGCCTGCCCGACCATCATTGAAACCTCGTCGCGCCTCAAGCTGGCCGGCCAGGCGGTGAGCATCGGCGATGTGTGCTTCAAACGTGATGGCGTGTTTGCCATGGAACTCGGCGGCCCCGAAGTGGGTCGCGGTTGCGGCGGCCGCGGCATCATCCACGGCTTTGAGACCCTGGAAAAGCTCGGCTTCCACGACTGGGGTTTTGACTACGTGCTGCTCGACTTCTTGGGCGACGTGGTGTGCGGTGGCTTCGGCTTGCCGATTGCCCGCGACATGTGCCAAAAAGTCATCGTGGTGGGCAGCAACGACTTGCAGTCCCTCTACGTGGCCAACAATGTGTGCTCAGCGGTGGAATATTTCCGCAAGCTCGGCGGCAATGTGGGCGTGGCCGGCATGGTCATCAACAAAGACGATGGCACCGGTGAAGCCGCCGCCTTCGCTGCCAACGCCGGCATCCCGGTGCTGGCAGCCATCCCTGCGCATGAAGACATCCGCCGCAAGAGTGCCAGCTACGAAATCATCGGCATCCCGGGCAGCCAATGGGGCCCCTTGTTCGAAGAACTCGCCAGCAACGTGGCCAGCGCCCCACCGGTGCGTCCGAAACCACAAACCCAAGACGAGTTGCTCGGCCTCTTCAGCGCCGACACCGTAGGCCGCAATGTGGTGCTCGAGCCAGCCACCACCTTTGACATGATGGGCCGCGACGACCTCGTCAAGCCTTCACTGGAAGTCGTTTACGACGAGGCCTGAGATGAGCCGCACCATCCCGATCCAGGCGGTGAGCGCTGCCCCCACATCAGCCACTTCGGCTGATGGCATGGGCTGTCACGCCGGCGCCGACACCATGCGCCAAGCGGCCATGGAGGCCGGCAAGTCGGAAACTTTAGCGCAGTACGCCAAAGACTACCCGCTGGACCCCACCAAAGGCCCGCACGACCAGCCCCAAAGCATGTGCCCGGCCTTCGGTTCGCTGCGCGTGGGCTTACGCATGCGCCGCACCGCCACCATCTTGTCGGGCTCGGCTTGCTGCGTGTACGGCTTGACCTTCACCTCGCATTTTTACGGTGCGCGCCGCAGTGTGGGCTACGTGCCCTTCAACTCGGAAACCCTGGTCACTGGCAAACTGTTTGAAGACATCCGTGAAGCCGTCTATGCCCAGGCCAACCCCGAAGAGTTGGATGCCATCGTCATCATCAACCTGTGCGTGCCCACCGCCAGCGGTGTGCCCCTGCAGCTGCTGCCCAAAGAAATCAACGGCGTGCGCGTGATCGGCATCGATGTGCCAGGTTTTGGTGTGCCCACCCATGCAGAAGCCAAAGACGTATTAGCTGGCGCCATGCTTCGCTATGCGCGTCAAGAAGTGATGAGCGGCCCGGTGCCTGCACCACGTGCTGGCGTGAACCAAATGCCGACCATCGCGCTTTTGGGCGAGATGTTCCCGGCTGATCCGATGAGCATCGCGCAACTCATCAACCCGATGGGCTTGGCGGTGGGTGCTTCGGTGCCCACCCGCGAATGGCGCGAACTTTACGCCGCGCTGGACTGCACCACGGTAGC
>CANGLW010000063.1 GCA_947454955.1 Comamonadaceae bacterium | reverse complement strand
GCCAGCTTGGAGTCGGCTTGCGCGGCCGAGCGGCCTTGCTGCCAAGCGGGTGGCGGGGGTGCGGTTTGTGCCGACACGGTGGCGCTGACAGCCAACAACGCTGCCAACAGCGACATTTTCTTCATCATGAAATCTCCGTTTGTTGTAGTGAGGAACACTGCATCGTAGGCCCTGGCGACAAATTTCAAGTAAGTGTTTTCACGACTTCGGGCTGGAAGCTGTGGGTCAGTTTTTGTCACCAACTTGACTGCCGCATGGCCATAACCGTCAGTGTTTTCCCTGAAATGTAGGTATTGCCGTATTTAGCACCTTGCGCCACGACTTATTTGTTTGCTTAATGACCCCTCCAGCCTTGAAGGCTGGTCGACATTCACAACAAGGAGATCTGAACATGTTCAAAAAATTATCAGTCATCACGATGGGCGTGATGGCACTGGTGGCCACCTCGGCCATGGCGCAGGACCGCAACCTGTCTACCCTGCAGCGCATGGGCAACACCGACACCAACATGGTGATCCCGACCGTTCCCCAAGAAGGCAAAAACGCTGACGCCATTCGCAACAACCTCAAGAAGGTCAAGCTGCCACCAGGCTTCAAGATTGACCTGTACGCCGTGGTGCCTGATGCCCGTTACATGGCCGTGGCCCCCTCGACCAACATGCTGTTTGTGGGCACCCGCAAAACCACCGTGTGGGCCGTGACCAACCGCAACAACGGTGACGCTGCCACCGAAGTCAAGGCTTTCGCGCCCTCCATCAAGTTCAGCAACCCCAATGGTGTGTGCTTCACCAAAGACGGTTTCTTGATCGTGGCCGAATCCAACCGCATCTTGCATTTCCCCGCTGCCGAGTACTTCTATGAAGGTCCGGACGTGGCGGTGGGTGAAGTCGTGTCGCAAGGCAAACTCATCCCCGTGGAAGAGCAGTCCTTCAACCACACCGGCCGTGTGTGCCGCGTGGACAAAGACGGCAAAATTTTCGTGACCCTGGGTCAGCCCTACAACGTGCAACCCAAAGACAAAGTGGCTTTGTACGAGCAAGTGGGCATTGGTGGCGTGGTGCGCTACAACGGCCTGGACGGCTCGGGCCGCACCGTGTACTCGGTGGGCATGCGTAACCCCGCTGGCATCACCATTGGCCCGAAGGGCGACATCTGGGCCACCGACAACCAGGTGGACGGCTTGGGTGACGACATCCCCCCAGGCGAGTTGAACAAACTCACCAAGGCTGGCGAGCACTTTGGCTTCCCGTACTACAACGGCCGCTTCAAAGTGGCTGGTTCTGCTGCTGCACCTGACCTGAAGGACATGAAAGAGCCCGCAGGCATGATCTACCCGCAAGTGGAGTTCCCTGCTCACCAAGCGCAGCTGGGCTTGACCCACTACACCGGCAAGGCCTTCCCCAAGAAGTACCAGGGCGGTTTGTTTGTGGCCTCGCACGGTTCTTGGAACCGCACCACACCTAGCGGTTACTTGATCAACTTTGTGCCAATCAAAGAAGACGGCAACGCTGGTCCATCGGAAGTGTTTGCTGACGGCTTCTTGGACAAAGAAACAGGTCGCGCTTTGGCTCGCCCGGTGGACGTGGCCAACCTGCCTGATGGCTCCATCTTGGTGTCGGACGACTACGCTGGTGCGCTCTATCGCATCAGTTACACCGCTCCCTGATTGGGGCTCAATCCAAGGTTAAATTCCTGAGATTGAGAGCGCCATGGGGCCTCTTCGGAGGCCCCTATTTTTTGTTGAGGATGAGATGAACAAAAGTCTATTTTTCATAGGGCTTTGCTTGACGAGCCTGAGCGTGATGGCTGACGATGTGGCCTTCGGTCGAGCCAAGGCTGATGCGGCCTGTGCCTTGTGCCATGGCCGCAATGGTGTGGCCACGATGCCTGGCGCACCCAACCTGGCTGGGCAGCAGCAGATCTATGTGGCCGAGCAGCTCAAGCTTTACCGCAGCGGTGCACGGCCCAATGCGGTGATGAATGTGATTGCCAAAACCTTGACCGACAAAGAGATTGACGGTTTGTCACAGTGGTATGCCTCCATCGTGGTCAAAGTTGAGTGAGCATTTTTTTAATTTAGTTCTTTATTCACGGTAGGTCTATGTATTCACGGTATCAAGGGCGCCAAAGTTTGCCCCGTCAAACCGCCATCGCGTTGGTGGTGTCTGCGTTGGGTATGGGTGCGGTTCAACTTCACGCTCAAACTTTGGACAGCGTGGTGGTGTCTGCCTCGCGCAGCGAGCAACGCAGTTTCGATGCGTCGGCGGCCATTCAGTCGGTGGACCGCGAGGCGATTCAAGACGCCGGCCCGCAAGTGAATTTGTCAGAGACGCTCAACCGCGTGCCTGGCTTGACGATCTTGAACCGTCAAAACTACGCGCAGGATTTACAAGTGTCGATCCGCGGTTTTGGTGCGCGCACAGCCTTTGGTATTCGTGGCATCCGTTTGTTGATTGACGGCATACCCGCCACCACGCCCGATGGCCAAGGCCAGGGCTCGTCCATCAGCCTGCCATCGACCGAGCGCATCGAAGTGCTGCGCGGCCCATTGGCGCAGCTCTACGGCAACTCCGCCGGCGGCGTGATTCAGGCCTTCACCCGCGAAGCGCCCGACACACCTGAGTTCATGTACCAGTACTACGCAGGCTCCTACGGCATGCACCGCAACGACTGGCAGTACGCCGGCAAAAACGGCGCGGTGGGCATCGTGGCCGACTACTCAACGTTTGACACCAACGGCTACCGCGACAACAGCGCCACCCAGCGCAAACAGTTCAACGGCAAGCTGAGCTTCGGGCCGGATGAGAAGACCCGTGTGAATGTGGTGTTCAACCAGTTTGATATGCCGTTGGCGCAGGATCCAATTGGGCTTAAAAAAGATGTCGCGTTATCCGCACCTCAAACACAAGGAGGTGATGCTAATAAACTGCTCAGGAAGACGGTTTTGCAAAACCAAGTGGGTTCATCTTTGATGCACACACTAGATGCTGATAGCCATGTCACTGCGCGCGCTTATTACGGCACACGTGACAACTTGCAATTTCAGAATGGTACCCCGGGTACTGATACCGCGAATGGCGGCTGGGTTGGGCTCAACCGTAATTACTACGGTTTGGGTTTTCAATACAACACATCTAAGAAGATTGGTGATACACCCTTAAGAATTTCTACTGGGTATGAGTTTGATCGTTCACGAGAAGCGCGCCAAGAAGGTAAGGCCCTCAACGGTGAAAAAGCTAATGCAGCTCTTATTCGCGAAGAGCAAAATCAAGCTGAAAGCAGTGACATTTTTGCTCAAGCCACAGCCATGATGAGTGAAAAATACTCATTAACCGGTGGTTTTAGGCAGAGCACAGTTCGCCTTTTTGCTAATGACATTTTGAATAATGGCGCTGGTTCTGGTGACTTGAGCTTTAGCAACTTCAGTCCAGTGTTGGGTGTTACTTACCATGCTGCAGACACGCTGAACCTCTATGCCAACTATGGCCGGGGTTTTGAGACGCCTACTTTGTCTGAGCTTTCATACACCATCAACGGTAGCTCCCTGACATCTCGATTCAACCCTACTGTTAGAGCTTCAACCAGTCAGCACTACGAGGTTGGTGCCAAGTGGTTGCCTAATCGAACTACAAGAATGGACTTCAATCTTTACCAAATTGAAGCAAGCAACGAGATTGTCGTGTCGCTCAATACAGGAGGCAAATCCGCCTACAAAAATGCGCCCGGAACGATGCGTACGGGCGTTGAGTTCGCACTGAGCAACTTACACTCCAAGCAGGTGAGTTCGCTGGTTTCGCTCTCGGCGATTGATGCGAATTACACACAAGCTTTTTGTTCATCAACATCTGCCAACTGCTCTGCCGCAAACAATGTTCTTAAAGGCAATAAGCTGGCGGGCATTCCCCAGCACTTCTTGTTCACAGAGCTCACATGGTCTGAGCGCGAACAAAGCTCTCCTAAGGCTTTGAGCCGTTTAGGGTTGCGTACTGGGGTTGAGCTCATCAGTGCTGGACGTCTGTTTGCTAATGATGCGAACACAGAGTCTGCTGATGGCTACACTGTTTTGAATCTGAAGGCCAGCCATGGCTGGGGCATGGGCAAAGGTTTGCTCACAGCCTATGCCAGAGTGGACAACGTGACCAATGAAAAATACATTGGCTCAGTGATTGTCAACACCATCAGTACGGGCAAGTACTACGAACCAGCCCCCGGCGTGAACTACACCGTGGGTTTGAGTTTGATGGTGCCGCTCTGAGGCTTGCGTTGAGCGCGGCGTGACTCGGTCAGGAAGTCGGCCAGGTCATCAATTTTTCTGCCGGTGAGGGCTTGCGCATCCAGGATGCGCAAGCCACCGTATTCAACGCGAATCATCTGGGCTGCTTCAAGCGCGTTGAGCGCCTCGTTGACCCGCTGGCGTGACAAGCCCACCAGGTAAGACAACTCCTGTTGCGTGATTTTCAGCACCTCGCCCACACCTGGAAACAAGGTGGGGTTGAAGAGGGCGGCCAGGCTGCGCGCCACGCGTTGCTCGGGGTTGGTCATGCGGTCAATTTGTCGCGCCATGATGAACTGCGCCAAACGCTCATTGAGCTGGTTCATGATGAAGCGGTTGAACACAATCGACTCATCCAGCAGCTGGTGAAAGGTGCTGACGGGCAAGCCCCCCACCAGGCTTTTGCGCAAGGCCTGCACGTTGTAGCGGTAGGGCTCGCGCTTGAGCACCGTGCCTTCACCAAACCAGCCACCGGGCGGCAAGCCCGTGAAAGTCATCACCTGACCGTCAGCGTTTTCGCCGCTCATTTTCAAGAGGCCATCCACCACCCCAAACCAATAGGTGACGGGCCGGCCAAAGCGGCACACCAAATCACCCGGCTCGGCCTCGCCCACCAGCAACTGGGCTTGCACCAAGCTTTGGTGCGCTGGGGCCAGCAGTTTGAGCCACGGAATATCCGCCAGCTCCTGCGCAGTAGGGGGCCGGCGGCGCTTGTAGATCGGGTTATCAAGGCTCATGGGCAGGGTAAGTCATACCTAGGGGTTTACCCAAAATTGTCGTTCAAATGACAACATGGCGTCAAACTGAGTTCTAACATGCCAAGGAATAACCCACGGTTGACCAAGATATGGATGAGGACACGGGATGCACATCACCTTTCCCCAATTACTGATTCAGCATGCCAAGGCGCGGCCCACAGCGCCCGCCATGCGCGAGAAGGAATACGGCATCTGGCAGACCCTCAACTGGGGTGACTTGCTGGACATGGTCCAGACCCTGGCTGCCGGTTTGGCTGCAGCAGGCATGCAGCGCGGCGACCACATGGTGGTGCTCGGTGCGAACCGCCCGCGTTTGTACGCCACCATGTTGGCCGCGCAGTCGCTGGGTGCGGTGCCCATTCCTTTGTACCAAGACGCTGCTGCGCCCGAGTGTGTGTTCCCCATCAATAACGCCGAGGTGCGCTTCACTTTTGCCGAGGACCAGGAGCAAGTCGACAAGCTGCTGGAAATTCGCAGCCAATGCCCACAACTCGCGCACATTTATTTTGACGACCCGCGTGGCCTGCGCCACTACAGCGAGCCTGGCCTGATGGCCATTGATG
>CANGLW010000062.1 GCA_947454955.1 Comamonadaceae bacterium | reverse complement strand
TCCCACAACTGGGACGAGCTGCGCCGCTTCATGTGGGACTACGTGGGCATTGTGCGCACCAACAAACGCCTGGAGCGTGCCGCCCACCGCATTGCCTTGTTGCAAGCTGAGATTCAGGATTTCTATTCACAATTCCACGTCACCCGAGATTTGTTGGAGTTGCGCAACCTGGTGTTAGTGGCTGATTTGATTGTGCGCAGTGCGCAAAGCCGGCATGAAAGCCGGGGCATCCATTTCAGCCGCGATTACCCGCAAACCCTGCCACAGGCGCAACCCACTATCCTGGTGCCACAGACGAGTTAAACCATGTACCGTACCCTGCTCAAATCCAAAATCCACCGCGTGGCCGTGACCGACTGCGAGTTGCACTACGAAGGCTCCTGCGCCATTGACGAAGACCTGCTCGACGCGGCTGGCATGGTCGAGAACGAGCAGGTGCACATCTGGAACATCAACAACGGCGAGCGTTTCATCACCTACGCCATCCGTGGCGAGCGTGGCTCGGGCATCATCTCGGTCAACGGATCGGCAGCACGCCGCGCGGCGGTGGGCGACCTCATCATCATCGCGGCCTTTGCCCAAGTGGCTGAAGACAAGGTGGCGGGCTTTGAGCCCAAGCTGGTGTTTGTGGACGACCACAACCGCATCAAAGAACAACGCAGCCACATCCCTGTGCAAGCCGCGCATGTCCCCGTGCACCCTGACCACCACGGCGGCGACAGCGCTTGAAAGCATTTATGAGCAACGAACACACCATCACCCTGCACCGCCCGGTCGCCAAGCCTGCGGCAAAACCCGAGCAACGTTGGACCGTTGAAGCCATTGAAGAACTGTTCCAGCTGCCTTTTCCTGAGCTGCTGTTTCGCGCACAAACCGTGCACCGCGAGAACTTCAACCCCAATCAAGTGGAGTTCGCCACGCTTTTATCGGTGAAAACCGGCGGCTGCTCGGAAGACTGCGGCTACTGCCCGCAATCGGCGTCGTACGACACCGGCGTGGAAGCCTCCAAGCTGATGGAGCCCGAAGAAGTCAAAGCCGCTGCTTTGCGCGCGCAAGAAGCCGGCGCCACCCGTTTTTGCATGGGTGCGGCCTGGCGCTCACCCAAAGACCGCGACATTGAAAAAGTGGCCGAGCTGGTGCGCACCGTTAAATCACTGGGTATGGAAACCTGCGCCACCTTGGGCATGCTCAACGAAGGTCATGCCGAGCAACTGCGTGATGCGGGCCTGGACTACTACAACCACAACCTGGACACTGCGCCCGATTTTTACGGCGACATCATCACCACCCGCGACTACCAAGACCGCTTGGACACCCTGGCCCGCGTGCGCGATGCCGGTGTGAAGGTGTGCTGCGGCGGCATCGTGGGCATGGGCGAAAACACCACCCAGCGCGCCGGCCTGATTGCCGAGCTGGCCAACCTCAGCCCCTACCCCGAGTCGGTGCCGATCAACAACCTGGTGCGCGTGCAAGGCACCCCATTGGCTGATCAAGAACCCATCGACCCGTTTGACTTTGTGCGCATGATCGCGGTGGCCCGCATCACCATGCCCAAGGCACGTGTGCGATTGTCGGCAGGTCGCCAGCAAATGGGCGACGCGGTGCAGGCCCTGTGTTTCTTAGCGGGTGCGAACTCGATTTTTTACGGCGATAAGTTGCTGGTGACCGGCAACCCCGACACCCAGGCCGATGTGGACCTGCTCAACCGTTTGGGCATGGAACGCAGCGCCCCTCATTCACATTGAAGACCATGTCTGAGAGCCCAAGCACCTCAGCCTCGCCCTACGGCACCCTGCCACCTGCCAGCGCGCCTGCGCAGCGCAAACCGGTGAGCTTGCCGCGCCTGCTCGATATGCACGCGCGCGGTGAAAAAATCACCATGCTCACCGCTTACGACGCGACCTTCGCCGCCGCGGCTGATGCGGCCGGTGTGGACTGTATTTTGGTGGGCGATTCGCTGGGCATGGTCTGCCAAGGTTTGTCCAGCACCGTGGGCGTGACCCTGGAGACCATGCGCTACCACGTGGAGAGCGTGGTGCGTGGTGTACAGCGCGTGCAAGGCACCACCTGGATCATTGGTGACCTGCCTTACGGCACCTACCACGCCTCGAAAGAACAAGCCTTTCAAAGTGCCTCGGTGCTCATGCAAGCCGGGGCGCACATGGTCAAGTTAGAGGGTGGCGGCTGGACCACCGAGACCGTGCGCTTTTTGGTGGAACGCGGCATCCCGGTGTGCGCGCATTTGGGCCTGACCCCGCAAACCGTGCATGCGCTGGGTGGCTACCGTGTGCAGGGTAAAACCGACGAAGCCGCAGCCGAACTCAAACGCCACGCGCTGGCCTTGCAAGACGCTGGTGCCACTTTGTTGGTGCTGGAGATGGTGCCTGCAGACCTCTCGGCCGAGCTCACCCGCTTGCTGCCGCGCTGCGCCACCATCGGCATTGGCGCGGGCGTGGACACTGCTGGCCAAGTGCTGGTGCTGCACGACATGCTGGGTGTGAACCTGGGCAAGATGCCTAAGTTCGTGCACAACTTCATGGCAGATGCCGGCAGTGTGCTGGGCGCCATGCAGGCTTATGTGCAGGCGGTGAAGTCGAAAAAATTTCCCGTCAATCATTTGCACGCTTGGTAGCTGATGAAGCTGATTCACACCATCACTGAACTGCGCAAGGTATTGGGCCAGCACCACAGCCCGGCGTTTGTGCCGACCATGGGCAATTTGCACGATGGGCATTTGGCGCTGGTGCGCCAGGCCAAAACACTGGGCGATGTGACGGTGGCCAGCATTTTTGTGAACCGCTTGCAGTTCGGCCCCAACGAAGACTTTGACACCTACCCCCGTACCTTCGAGGCCGACTGCACCAAGCTTGAGAACGCAGGTTGCGATGTGCTGTTTGCGCCCAAGGAGCAAGAGCTTTACCCCGAGCCACAAACCTTCAAGGTGCTGCCGCCCCCTGAGTTGGCGGACATTTTGGAAGGTCACTTCCGCCCCGGTTTTTTCACTGGCGTGTGCACCGTGGTCATGAAACTCTTCCAAGCTGTACAGCCTGCGCATGCCGTGTTTGGCATGAAGGACTACCAGCAGCAAATGGTGCTGCGCCGCATGGTGCAGCAGTTCAACATGCCCGTTGCCATGCACACCGGCGCCACCCTGCGCGCCAACGATGGCTTGGCTTTGTCGTCGCGCAATGGTTATTTGTCAGAGACTGAACGTGCAGAGGCGGTGCAGCTGCACCAGGCCTTGCAAGGTTTAGCCCACGCCACCAAGGCCGCGCTACAAAGAGGTGAGCTGAACTCTCATATTTTGCAAGGCCTAGAGGCCCAAAGCATGGCCAAGCTCAACGAGCGCGGCTGGCAGACCGATTACCTCACCGTGCGCCGTCGCCATGACTTGCAAGCCCCGAAATTCAGCACAGAAACTGATGAAGCACTGGTGGTGTTGGGCGCTTCGCGTTTGGGCAAAACACGCCTGATCGACAACCTCGAGTTTTGACAGCAGGCTCAAGCTGCGCCGATGTCAGGCACCAGGTGCGACGTCGGTTGACCTGATTTCAAAGCCGCCGTGAAAGCCAGCATGCGGTCGATGGGCAATCGGGCACGCGGGATGAGCGCGGGGTCCACCTGCACCTCGTTGCTGCCATGTTCCAGCACATGAGCCACACCCGCGAGTGAGTTCATGGCCATCCAGGGGCAGTGCGCGCAGCTCTTGCACGTGGCGCTGTTGCCCGCTGTGGGCGCTTCAATGAAGGTTTTGCCGGGGTTGAGCGTGCGCAGCTTGTGCATCATGCCCTTGTCGGTGGCCACGATGAACTCGGTGGCATCCAAGGTTTTGGCCGCGTTCAAAATGCCTGAGGTGGAACCCACCGCATCGGCCAAGGCCACCACCGCCGCAGGCGATTCGGGGTGCACCAGCACTTTGGCTTTGGGGTGCTCCAGCTTCAAGGCTTCAAGCTCAAAGGCTTTGAACTCATCGTGCACGATGCAGGTGCCGTTCCACATCAGCATGTCCGCACCGGTTTCGCGCTGGATGTAAGCACCCAAATGGCGGTCTGGCGCCCACAGAATTTTCTGGCCGCGTTCTTTCAAGGCGCGCACGATGTCCAGCGCGCAGCTGGAGGTGACCACCCAGTCAGCCCGGGCTTTCACCGCGGCGCTGGTGTTGGCGTAGACCACCACGGTGCGGTCGGGGTGGGCGTTGCAAAACGCATCAAACTCGGCAATCGGGCAACCCAAATCGAGCGAACAGGTCGCGTCCAAATCGGGCATGAGCACGGTTTTTTCTGGCGACAACATCTTGGCGGTTTCACCCATGAAACGCACGCCCGACACCACCAAAATTTTGGCCGCGTGGTCGCGCCCAAAGCGCGCCATCTCCAGCGAGTCGCTCACCAAGCCACCGGTTTCTTCGGCCAGGTCTTGCAGGTCGGGGCTCACGTAATAGTGCGAGACCAGCACCGCATTTTTCGCTTTGAGCAAACCACGAATTTTGTCTTTGAGCGCTGCGCGTTCTTGCAACGTGGGTTCTGGCGGCACACGTGCCCAGGCCACATGGGTGTTGCACACGCCGCCCTCTTGGGGCTGCTCATACTCAACATCAAAACGTTTCAATTCAGTCATGGCGATGTTCACAGGTCGGCAAAGCGCATGGAAAAATCCACCGCCTTGATGTCTTTGGTCAAGGCACCAATCGAGATGCGGTCCACCCCGGTGGCGGCAATCTCACGCACGGTGCGCATGTTCACGCCGCCCGACACCTCAAGTACCGCACGCCCCGCGTTCATGGCCACCGCGGCACGCATTTGCTCAAAGCTCATGTTGTCGAGCAACACCATCTTGGCACCAGCCTGAAGAGCAACATCAAGTTGCTCAAGCGTTTCGACTTCAATTTCCACAAAGTCGGCTTGGGGCGCCACGGCAGCCGCGCGCGCCAACACCTCGCGCACACCACCGGCTGCGGCAATGTGGTTTTCTTTGATGAGGATGGCGTCATACAAACCAATGCGGTGGTTGACACCACCCCCGGTGCGCACCGCGTATTTTTGCGCCAGGCGCAGGCCCGGCAAGGTTTTGCGGGTGTCCACAATCGCGGCGCGGTTGCCCGGCACATCCGCAATGGCTTGCACATACATATTCGTTTGCGTGGCCACCGCGCTCAAGCACTGCATGAAGTTCAAGGCGGTGCGCTCCAGCGTCAAGAGTTCACGCGCCAGGCCGGTGATTTCCAGCACCACGGTGTCGGCCGCACACATCTGGCCCTCAGCCACATGCCAAGTGAGTTGTGCGCTGGACGCGCACAGGGCTTGCGCGGCCTCCACCCAGGGGCGGCCGCAAATCACTGCACTTTCGCGCGCCAAGATGCGGGCGTGGGCACGGCGATCGGGGTCGATCAAACCCGCCGTCAAGTCGCCGCGCAGCACATCGGCACCGACATCTTCGGTGAGTGCACGCAGGGCGTCCTCATGGGCGAGCTGTTTGAGCGCAGCGGGTGAAAAATCAAAACGGCTCATTTGAAACGGTCCAGAATTTTTTTGCTCTCGCGGCTCAACTTGCCGGTGTCGCGGATCAGAAATTGAATGCCATGCGAGTCGGTGATGAGCAACGCCGTGGCTGACAAGCGGCGGATGTCTTCCTCGCCCTTGAGCACAAACTGCGTGGTGCCGCGGTGGGTGCGCACCGTCCAGGTGCTGGGCATGGCAAAGCTGCTCACCGCGGTGATGGCTTCGATCTCGGGCATGAACTCGCGGCCCTCCAGGGCCTCGCGTATCAAACTTTG
>CANGLW010000061.1 GCA_947454955.1 Comamonadaceae bacterium | reverse complement strand
CTGTCTGGCCAGAAGTCAGGGCGCTGGCCGTGTGAGGGTTCGGACATGCGCCCGATCGTAGCACCGGGCGTGTACCGAGACGCGCTTTAAGGTTGCTCGTCCAAGTCCTCTTCTTCGTCCTCGATGAGGGCGCCTTTGTAGCCTTTGATGTAGGGGATCACGGGCTTGTCCAGCGGGTGCATTTCACGGCGGCGCAAACTCTTCAAACTTGCAGAGCGCTCCATCGCTTGCAACACCACCTCGGGCTCCATCATCAGGCTGAACGGGTTCAGGGTCATGGCTTGTGCTCGCATTTGTGTGTCTCTTTCGTCTATCGGTGAAGGTGGAGACAACTTTAGCCATGGCTTGCAGCGCGCACAGTCGGCGCAAGGCTGCGCTGCTTGTAAGAATAAATCTGACAAAGATGCTAATTGCTGCAAAACACCCCCTTGTTCATCTTGATGCGCATCAAGCCCTGTGCTTGGAGCGATGGGCGACAATTCACCATGACCGCTGCACGCCACCCCTTTGAACAACTCACGCCCGAGGTGGTGATGGATGCCCTGGCCAGCATCGGCCTGCATGGCGATGGGCGGCTGCAAGCCCTCAACTCGTTTGAAAACCGGGTGTACCAAGTGCACCTGGAAGACGGCGAGCAGGTGGTCACCAAGTTCTACCGGCCCGGGCGCTGGACGACCGCACAAATTTTGGAAGAGCATGCCTTTGCTCACGAATTGATAGCGCATGACGTACCGCTGGTAGGGCCTATGGCCTTGAATGACCACACACTTCATGAGTTCCAGGGCTTTCATTTTTCGGTGAGCCCGCGCAAAGGCGGGCGCCAGGTGGAACTGGACGACGACGAGGTGCTGATTTGGATGGGGCGCTTTTTAGCCCGTCTGCACACCGTGGGTGCGCAAAGCGCGTTTGTGCACCGCCCAGCGCTGAATGTGCAGACCTTTGGCCGCGAGCCCTTGGCGCAGTTGCTGCAAGGTCAGTTGGTGCCGCTGGAGGTGGAAAACACCTGGCGCAGCACGGTGGAAGAAGCCTTGGCTTTGGTAGCCCAGCACGAGGCCTTGAATGGCTCAAGCACACAGGGCTTGCTGCGTTTACATGGCGACTGCCACCCGGGCAATGTGCTGTGGACGCCGCTCGATGCCAAGGCGCCTGCCGTGCCCGGGCCGCACTTTGTGGACCTGGACGATGCCCGCATGGGGCCGGCGGTGCAAGACCTGTGGATGCTCACCCAGGGGGATCGTCCCGAGCGGACGTTTCAGCTGAGTTGCCTGGTCGAAGGCTATGAGCATTTCCGCAACTTTGACCGACGAGAACTCGCGCTCATCGAGCCGCTGCGCACCCTGCGACTGATTCATTACAGCGCCTGGCTGGCGCAGCGTTGGGATGACCCGATTTTCCCGATCAACTTCCCGTGGTTTGGCACGCGGGACTACTGGGAGGGGCAGGTGCAGCTCCTGCAAGACCAGATTGAGGCCATGCAAGAGCCACCCTTGATGGTGTGAAAGCGTGGCCCGAGCGCGGGCCACCTTTCACTTCTTGCCGAAGCGGTGCTCGATCTCGCCCACGATGCCGCGGCGGAAGGCCAGCACGCACACCACGAAGGTCACACCCATGATGATGGTCACCCACGAACCCAAGTCAGACAAGTAGTTCTGCATGGTGATGATGATGGCTGCACCCAGGCTCGGGCCAAGGATGGTGCCCATGCCGCCCAACAGGGTCATCAGCACCACCTCGCCCGACATCTGCCAGCTCACGTCAGTGAGGGTGGCCAAGCCCAGCGCGAGCGATTTGGTCGCACCTGCCAAACCAGCCAGGGTGGCGGAAATCACAAACGCCACCAGCTTGTAGCGGTCCACGTCGTAGCCCAGCGACAAGGCGCGTGGCTCGTTTTCACGGATGGACTTGAGCACCTGGCCGAAGGGCGAGTGGATGGTGCGGTGAATCAGCGCAAAACCAATCAGGGCCATGGCCAGCACAAAGTAGTACATGTTCACGTCATTGCCCATATCCAGCACGCCAAACAGCTTGCCGCGCGGGATGCTTTGGATACCGTCCTCTGCGTAGGTGAAAGGCGCTTGCACGCAGAAGAAATAAATCATCTGCGACAAAGCCAGGGTGACCATGGCGAAGTAAATGCCTTGGCGACGTACCGCCAGGATGCCCACCACCCAGCCAATCACGGTGGCCGACAAAGTGCCAGCCAGCACCGCCAACTCAGGCGAGAGGCCCCACACCTTGGCCGCGTGGCCCGAGATGTAAGCCGCAAAGCCAAAGAACATGGCGTGACCGAAAGACAGCAGGCCAGTAAAACCAATCAAGAGGTTGAACGCACTGGCAAACAGCGCGAAGCACAGGCAGGTCATCAGGAAAATCGGGTAACCCACAAACGGGGCCACCAGCAGGGCTGCCAACAGCAGCGCGTACATCACAGTTTTGTTCATCATTTCTCCCGGCCAAACAGACCTGCCGGACGCACCAGCAACACAATCGCCATGATGATGAACACCACGGTGGTGGACGCTTCGGCGTAAAACACCTTGGTCAAACCTTCAATCAAGCCCAGAGCCAAACCGGTGACCACCGAGCCCAGAATCGAGCCCATGCCACCGATCACCACCACCGCGAACACCACGATGATGATGTTCGAACCCATGAGCGGGCTCACCTGATAAATAGGCGCGGCCATCACACCCGCCAGGCCAGCCAGGCCCACGCCAAACGCGTAGGTCAGGGTGACCATCAGCGGCACGTTGATGCCGAAGGCCTTGACCATGTTGGGGTTCTCGGTGCCAGCGCGCAGGTAAGCGCCCAGCTTGGTTTTTTCAATCACATACCAGGTGATCAGGCAGACCACCAAGGAGAGCACGACCACCCAGGCGCGGTACTTGGGCAGCATCATGAATTCGAGGTCATACACGCCACGGAAGACCTGCGGCAGCTCGTAGGGCAAGCCCGATGAGCCATAAAACTCGCGGAAGATGCCTTCCAGAATCAGTGCCAGGCCGAAAGTGAGCAACAGGCCATACAAGTGGTCCAAGCCATGCAACCAGCGCAGCATGGTTTTCTCGATCAGCACACCGATCAAGCCCACACCGATGGGGGCCACGACCAAGGCGATCCAGTAGTTGACGCCCGCGTAGTTGAGCAGCATCCACGCAAAGAACGCGCCCACCATGTAGAGCGCGCCGTGCGCGAAGTTGACGATGTTGAGCATGCCGAAAATCACGGCCAGGCCCAGCGACAACATGGCGTAAAAAGAGCCATTGACCAGGCCCAGCATCAGCTGGCCTAACAAGGCTTGGGTGGGAACCCCGAAAATTTCTGTCATGGTTTCAGACCGGAAAAATTGACGGGCCGCAGGTGACGGCCCGTCAGATCAGCACAGAGACAACTTATTTTTTGATAGCAGCGCAACGGCTGTTAGCCAGGGATTGGAAGGCTTCTTCGCCTTTAACCGTGCCCTTGAGGTTGTAGTAGTCCCAAGCACCTTTGGACTCGGCAGGTGTCTTCACCTGGAACAAGTACATATCGTGCACCATGCGGCCGTCTTCGCGCAGCTTGCCGCCCTTGGCAAACATGTCGTTGATGGGGGTGTCCTGCATTTTCTTCAGCACGGCAGCGGTGTCGTCGGTGCCAGCAGCTTGCACAGCCTTGAGGTAGTGCATGGTGGAGGAGTACACCGCCGCGTGGTTGGAGTTGGGCTTGCGGCCGTTCATGACCTTGCTGAATTTATCAGCCCAGGCGCGGGTCTCGGGGTTGAGGTCCCAGTACCAGCCTTCGGTCAGGTACAGGCCTTGTGCGGTGTTCAAGCCAATGGCGTGCACGTCGGTCAGCAACATCAGCAAAGCTGCCAAGTTTTGCTTCTTGGTCAGGCCGAATTCAGCAGCAGCTTTGATGCTGTTGACGGTGTCGCCGCCAGCATTGGCCAGGCCCACCACCTTGGCGCCGCTGCTTTGTGCTTGCAGCAGGAAGGAGGAGAAGTCGCCGGTCGACAGGGGGTGACGCACAGCGCCCAACACACGGCCGCCGTTGGCTTTGACCACTTCACCGGTGTCTTTTTCCAGGGAGTGACCGAAAGCGTAGTCAGCGGTCAGGAAGTACCAGCTGTTGCCGCCGTCTTTCACCACAGCCTTGCCCACCACATTGCCCAGGGCGATGGTGTCCATCAGGTAGTGGATGCCGGTGGCAGGGGCGCAGTCTTCATTGGTCAAACGGGCGGTGGCCGCGCCGGTGACGATGGTGATCTTGTTTTTCTCTTTGCCCAAGGCTTGCACGGTCAGGGCCACAGCGGAGTTCAGGTTTTCCACCGTCATGTCCACGCCGTCGCGGTCGAACCACTGCTGGGTCACGTTCTTGGCAATGTCGGGTTTGTTCTGGTGGTCAGCGTTGACCACTTCGATGTTCTTGCCGAAGATCTTGCCGCCGAAATCTTGCACAGCCAGTTTGGCAGCAGCCACAGCGCCGGGGCCGCCGTAGTCGGCGTACACGCCCGACATGTCGGTCAACACGCCGATCTTGACGGTGTCGCCCGAGAGTTTGCCTTGCTGGGCATGGGCCATCATCATGCCGGTGCTCATGGCAGCAGCAATGGCGGAGACAAGCAGTTTGTGTTTCATGGTTTGTTCCTCAAAAAATATGTACTTACACACCTAAAAATTCATTGAGCATGGCGGTTTTCTCAGCCAACTCATCTTTGTTCACCGTGGCCACAATCTGGCCGTGCTCAATCACATAGTGACGGTCGGCCAGAGGGGCGGCAAAACGGAAGTTCTGCTCGACCAAAATGATGGTGAACCCCTTGTCTTTGAGCGCGCGAATCACGCGGCCCAGGGTTTGCACAATCACAGGTGCCAAGCCTTCGGTGATCTCATCGAGCAACAGCACCTTGGCGCCCGAGCGCAGAATGCGCGCCATGGCCAGCATCTGCTGTTCGCCACCGGACAAACGGGTGCCCGGGCTGTTGCGACGTTCCTTCAGGTTGGGGAACATCTCGTAAATTTCTTCGACCGACATGCCACCAGGCCCGACCTTGGGCGGCAGCATCAGGTTTTCTTCGCAGCTTAGCGTCGAAAAAATACCGCGCTCTTCGGGGCAGTAACCCAGACCCAAACGCGCGATTTTGTTGGTGGGCATCTCGATGGTTTCTACACCTTCAATTTGCACCGAGCCGGTACGCTTGCCGGTCAAGCCCAAAATGGCGCGCAGCGTGGTGGTGCGCCCAGCGCCGTTGCGGCCCAAGAGCGTGACCAACTCGCCTTCGCGAATTTCAAAATTGATGCCGTGCAGGATGTGCGACTCGCCATAAAAGGCGTGCAGGTCGGCGACCTTCAGGAGAACCTTGCTCATGCGTGCTGCTCCTCGGTGGAGCCCACATAGGCTTCAAGCACGCGCGGGTCTTTCGACACGGTCTCGTAAGGGCCTTCAGCCAGCACCGACCCACGGGCCAGCACGGTGATGGTGTCGGAGAGGTTGCTCACCACGTTCATGTTGTGCTCCACCATCAGCACCGTGCGGTTGGCCGCCACTTTGCGGATCAGGTCCACCACGCGGCTCACGTCTTCGTGGCCCATGCCCTGGGTGGGTTCGTCAAGCAACATCAACTCGGGGTCGATCGCCAGGGTGGTGGCAATCTCCAGCGCGCGCTTGCGGCCGTAGGGCAGCTCCACGGTTTGGAGCTGCGCAAACTCAGCCAGGTCCACCGCTTCGAGCAGGCTCATGGCTTCTTCGTTGAGCGAATACAAGCTGCGCTCAGACTTCCAGAAGTGAAAGCTGGTGCCCAAGCGGCGCTGCAGGCCCACACGCACGTTTTCCAGCACGGTGAGGTGCGGGAACACCGCAGAAATTTGGAAGGACCGCACCATGCCCGAGCGCGCGGTTTGCGCCGCAGCCTGGTGGGTGATGTCCTCGCCCTTGTACAGAATTTGGCCCGAGGTGACCGGCAGAAACTTGGTGAGCAGGTTGAACACGGTGGTTTTGCCTGCGCCGTTGGGGCCGATCAGCGCGTGGATGGACCCGCGTTTGACCTTGAGGTTGACGTTGTCAACCGCCACGAAGCCTTTGAACTCTTTGGTGAGTCCGCGGGTTTCAAGAATGATGTCGTCGCTCATGCAGTTCAGCCCGCTGTGAAGCCGGCTTATCTCCGGTGATTAGGGAAAGTACCAAATTAAATGGTACAGGCGCACCTTGTCAGGTCGGATGTGGGAATCCCCTACGGTTTTGGCCCGAATAGGCACAAAAAAGGCACGGGTAATGGCCGT
>CANGLW010000060.1 GCA_947454955.1 Comamonadaceae bacterium | reverse complement strand
CACTCGGGGGCTTCTTCGGTCAATTCAGGCATGGCCTGTTTTAAGAGGGCCAAGGCGGTGTCGCTCACGCGTTGTGCTTGGCGTGCGTCGGCATGGAAGTTGGCCGCCAAGCGTTCCACGCTGCTGATGCGCAGGTCGGTGTTGAGGTGTTCGCGGTCCAGCAGGTCATACAGTGCGCCATGGCGCAACGCACCTTGGGCGACTTGCATGCTCTCGATTTGCAACAGGTCAAACACCGCTCGCAACACGCTCAAGCCGCCACTGATCACCGAGCGGCGGTCTTCCTTCATGCCTTCGAGGCGCAGCCGCTCCGCACTTTGTGCTTTGAGAAGTTTTTCCAGCAACCAGTCCAGCCCAGCTCGGTCAATCACGCCCGCAGGCCAACCGGCGACCACCAGGGCATCACCCACGGCACCGATCGTGCCTGAGGCGCCATAGGCCACGTCCCAGCCTTTGCGTGGGTAAATTTGCAGAGCCTCGTCCAGCACCGCTTTGGCCGCAATTTCAGCCATGGCAAAGGCCTGCTCGGTGAACTGGCCTTCCGGGAAATAGCGCATCGACCAGGCCACGCTGCCCACCCGGTAAGACTCCAGTGCCTGGGTTTCAAAACCACGGCCCAAGATCAGTTCGGTCGACCGGCCACCGATGTCCACCACCAGGCGACGCTCCAGGTTTTGCGGCAAGTGACGCGAAACGCCCTGGTAAATCAAGCGCGCTTCTTCACGCCCGGCAATCACATCGATGGGGAACCCCAGAATGGTTTCAGCACGTGCCAAAAACACATCGCGGTTACGTGCTTCGCGCAGGGTTTGGGTGGCCACTGCGCGAACCTGGGTTTTGCGAAAGCCGCGCAGTCGCTCGCCAAAGCGGGCCAAGCAGTCCCAACCACGTTGCATGGCTTCTTCCGACAGGTTGCGTTCGCCATCCAGGCCGTTGCCTTGTCGTACCGTTTCTTTGAAGTATTCGGTGGGGTGGATCAGGCCGTGATCCAGGTAGCCAATTTCGAGTCGAAAGCTGTTGGAGCCCAGGTCCACAGCGGCGAGGCGGGTGCCGTTTTGCATAATGAAATTTGTTGTGCGGCACCCCAAAGAGGCTGAGATGCCCTTGCTTATGTTGAGAATGTATGGCGTTTTGATGAAGAAAAAATGACAAAGTTCACGTATGAATCATGAGGGCAAGTTTTTGTCATTTAATTGACACAAAACTTTCTTAAAGTCTGGTGCATCCGCAACAAACCAAAGGTTAGACATGAGTAACTTCACGAAACGCTTGGCCCTGGGCCTGCTGACCACCGTGGCCATGGCTGCAAGCTCGGTCATGGCGCAAGATGTCACCGGTGCCGGTGCCACGTTCCCTGCCCCTATTTATGCCAAGTGGGCTTCTGACTACAACAAAGCCACTGGTGTGAAGATCAACTACCAGTCCGTGGGTTCGGGCGCTGGTATCAAGCAGATCGATGCCAAGACCGTGGACTTTGGCGCTACCGACATGCCCTTGAAAGACGACGATCTGGCCAAGAAAGGTCAGATGCAGTTCCCCACCGTCATCGGTGGTGTGGTGCCCGTCATCAACGTGCAAGGCATCAAGCCTGGTGAACTCAAGCTCACCGGTAAGTTGCTGGGTGACATTTACCTGGGCAAAGTGACCAAGTGGAATGATGCCGCCATCAAGGCCGTCAACCCCGGTTTGAACCTGCCCGATGCTGACATTGCCCCGGTGCGTCGCGCTGATGGTTCTGGCACCTCTTTCATCTTCACCAACTACTTGAGCAAAGTGAACGCCGAGTGGAAAGACAAAGTGGGCGAGGGCACCGCTGTGAACTGGCCCACCGGTGCGGGTGGCAAAGGCAATGAAGGCGTGGCCGCTTTCGTGACCCGCCTGCCCAACTCGATTGGTTATGTGGAGTACGCCTACGTCAAGCAAAACAAAATGAACTACGCCCTGATGCAAAACAAGGCGGGTAACTTTGTGGTGCCTGATGACTCGGCTTTCAAAGCCGCTGCTGCCAATGCCGATTGGGCCAAGAGCTTCTACCAAATCTTGACCGACCAAAACGGCAAAGAAGCCTGGCCCATGACCGGTGCGACCTTCATCCTGATGTACAAAACCCAGGACAAACCTGCGGTGGCATCGTCGGTGTTGAAGTTCTTCTCTTGGGCTTACAAGAACGGCGATAAAGTGGCCGACGACTTGGATTACGTGCCCATGCCTGAGAGCGTGAAAGCCGCCATTGAAAAGTCTTGGGCTGAGATCAAAGACGCGGCTGGCAAGCCTGTCGCTTACAAGTAAAGCCACCCATGGTCGCCTCGTCCTCTGCCAGTTCCGCACGCCGCGGCACCTTGTTTGACAGCCTCTTTGCCGGGGCTGCCAAAGGGGCGGCCTGGTTCACGCTGTTGATGCTCATCGGCATCCTGTTGTCTTTGGTGGCGGGCGCATGGCCCGCCTTGCACAAATACGGTTTGAGTTTTCTCTACCGCAGTGTGTGGGATCCGGTCCAAGAGGACTTTGGCGGCCTGGTCATGATTTATGGCACGCTGGCCACCTCCATCATCGCCTTGGTGATTGCGGTGCCAGTGAGCTTTGGCATCGCCTTGTTTCTGACCGAGATGTCGCCCTCATGGCTCAAGCGGCCTTTGGGCACAGCCATTGAGTTGTTGGCGGCCGTGCCCTCGATTGTTTACGGCATGTGGGGCTTGCTGGTGTTTGGCCCCATCTTGTCGCAGTACGTGCAGATGCCTTTGCAAAAACTGCTAGGCCCCATTCCATACTTGGGTGCCTTGGTCTCAGGGCCGCCGGTGGGCATTGGTATTTTGTCGGCCGGCATCATCTTGGCCATCATGATCATTCCCTTCATCGCCTCGGTGATGCGCGATGTGTTTGAGGTCACCCCACCCATGCTCAAAGAGTCGGCCTATGGTTTGGGTTCGACCACGTGGGAAGTGGTTTACAAAGTGGTTTTGCCCTACACCAAGGCGGGTGTGGTGGGCGGCATCATGCTGGGCTTGGGCCGTGCCTTGGGTGAAACCATGGCGGTGACCTTTGTGATTGGCAACATGAACCAGCTCGATTCTTTGAGTGTGTTCCAAGCGGCCAACAGCATCACCTCGGCCCTGGCCAATGAATTCGCCGAAGCGGGTGAAGGTTTGCACCAAGCCTCGCTCATTTACTTGGGCCTGGTCTTGTTCTTCATCACCTTTGTGGTGCTTACGCTTTCCAAGCTCTTGCTCAGACAGCTCAAGAAAGCCGAAGGAGCGCGCTCATGAGCGAGATCGATACCATTCGTCTGGTCAAGTATCTGCAACGCAAGCGCGTGAACCTGATCGCGCTGACCTTGTCCTTGGGTGCCATGGCGTTTGGCCTGGTGTGGCTGTTCTGGATTTTGATTGAAACCTTCCGCCTGGGTTGGAGCGGTATTGTGTGGGCCACCTTCACACAAATGACCCCACCACCCAATGAAACCGGCGGCATTGCCAACGCGATTTACGGCTCGTTTCTGATGGTGATGTTGGCCACGCTGGTGGGCACGCCCATCGGCATCCTGGCGGGCATTTACCTGGCCGAGTACGACCCCAAGGGTTGGCTGGCCGAGGTCACCCGTTTTGTGAACGACATTTTGTTGTCGGCACCCTCGATTGTGATTGGCTTGTTTGTGTACACCGTGGTGGTGACGCGCTTCAAGTCTTTCTCGGGTTGGGCCGGTGTGATGGCCCTGGCCTTGATTGTGATTCCCGTGGTCATTCGCACCACCGAGAACATGTTGATGCTGGTGCCAGCCGGTTTGCGTGAAGCGGCCTACGCCCTGGGCACGCCGAAGTGGATGGTCATCACCCGCATCACCTTGAAGGCTGCCCGTGCAGGTGTGGTGACAGGTGTGCTGTTGGCTGTGGCCCGCATCTCTGGCGAAACCGCGCCACTTTTGTTCACGGCTTTGAGCAACCAGTTCTGGACCTCTAACCTGGGCGACCCGATGGCCAGCTTGCCGGTGACGATTTTCAAGTTCGCGATGAGCCCTTACCAAAACTGGCAAGAGCTGGCCTGGGCGGGCGTGCTGCTCATCACCCTCACGGTGTTGGGGCTCAACATTCTGGCGCGTGTCATCACCCGCCCCGAAAAATAATTCAAGAAGGCCATCACCATGACCGACTCTCAAGCCAAGATTTCAGTTCGCAACCTGAACTTTTTCTACGGCAAATTCCACGCGCTCAAGGGCATCAACCTCGAGATTCCCGAGGGCAAAGTCACCGCCTTCATCGGCCCCTCGGGCTGCGGCAAGTCCACGCTGCTGCGTGTCTTCAACCGCATGTTCGAGCTCTACCCCGAGCAACGCGCCGAGGGTGAGGTGATTCTCGATGGCGAGAACCTGCTCACCAGCAGCCAAGATGTGGCGCTCTTGCGCGCCAAGGTGGGCATGGTGTTCCAAAAGCCCACGCCTTTCCCCATGTCGATTTACGACAACATCGCCTTTGGCATCAAGTTGTTTGAAAACCTCAGCGCCACCGAGATGGAAGAGCGAGTCGAATGGGCCTTGCGCAAAGCCGCTTTGTGGAACGAGGTCAAAGACAAGCTCAAGCAAAGTGGCTCCAGCCTTTCAGGTGGTCAGCAGCAGCGCTTGTGCATTGCGCGTGGCGTGGCCATCAAGCCTGAGGTGCTCTTGCTGGACGAACCTTGCTCGGCACTTGACCCGATTTCCACCGGCAAGGTGGAAGAGCTCATCACCGAACTCAAGAACGATTACACCGTGGTGATCGTGACCCACAACATGCAGCAGGCCGCGCGTTGCAGCGACTACACCGCCTACATGTATTTGGGTGACCTGGTGGAGTTTGGCGACACCGAGCAGATGTTCACCAAGCCCAACCGCAAAGAAACTGAAGACTACATCACAGGCCGTTTCGGCTGAGGAGCAAGACATGCCTGATAAACACTTATCGACCCAGTTTGACACCGAACTCACCTCTGTCTCTACACGCGTGATGGAGTTGGGTGGTCTGGTGGAATCTCAGTTGCACCAAGCCATCGCGGCCCTCTCCAATTTCGATGTGGATGTGGCCAACCATGTGGTGGGTGTGGAGCCCAGCGTCAATGCCATGGAAGTGGAAATTGACCGCGAACTCTCCTCCATCATTGCGCGGCGCCAACCCACCGCACGTGACTTGCGTTTGCTGATTGCCATCTCCAAGTCCACCGCCAATTTGGAGCGTGCCGGCGACGAGGCTGTGAAGATCGCCCGCATGGTGTTGGCCATCATCAAAGACGGCCAAGCCCGCGCCTTGCCTTGTGCCGAGTTACGTGTGGCCGCTGAATTGGCCTCGGGTCTCTTGCGCAAAGCGCTTGACGCCTTTGCCCGCCTGGACACCGAAGCGGCCTTGTCGATCTTGAAAGAAGACGACCTGATCGACAAAGAGTTTGAAGGCTTTGTGCGCATCCTCATCACCTACATGATGGAAGACCCCCGCAACATCTCGGCCAGCCTGGACCTGTTGTTTTTGGCCAAGGCCATTGAGCGCGTGGGCGACCATGCGAAGAATATCGCTGAGCTCATCATCTACATCGTCAAGGGTGCGGATGTGCGCCACACCCCGATCGAGAGCATCGAGTCGGTGATCAAATGAAGACGCCCACCGTCCTGCTGGTTGAAGATGAACCCGCGATTGCTGAGCTGATCTCGGTCAACTTGCGCCACAGCGGTTTTCGGCCTATTTGGGCCATGGACGGTGTGGCCGCGCAAGTTGAAATTGACGATGCGGTGCCCGACCTGATTTTGTTGGACTGGATGCTGCCCGGTGAGAGCGGCTTGAACCTGGCCAAAAAATGGCGCGCCCATCCTCGCACCAAGGCCACGCCCATCATCATGCTCACTGCGCGTGGTGAAGAGTCTGACCGTGTGCAAGGCCTGGATTCGGGCGCTGATGACTACATCGCCAAACCGTTTTCCACCAAAGAGTTGCTGGCCCGTATTCGTGCGGTGCTTCGCCGCCGCGCCCCCGAGCCTGAAGAGAAAGTGCTGCAAGCCGGCCCCTTGTCGCTCGACACCGCCACGTACCGTGTGAACTTCCAAGACAAGCCGTTGAAGCTCGGCCCTACTGAATTCAAGTTGCTGCAGTTCCTCATGTCGCACGCTGAACGTGTGCACACCCGTGGCCAGTTGCTCGACAAGGTGTGGGGCGACCATGTGTACATTGAAGAGCGCACGGTGGACGTGCACGTCAAGCGTCTGCGCGAAGCACTGGGCGAAGCCGGTGTGATGGTGGAAACCGTGCGTGGTGCGGGCTACCGCTTCACCGCACAGCACCCGGCTTTCCATTGACCGCTGCTGAACCTGGACTGAATTTGCGCACATGATCTGGCGCCTGATTGTCTTTGTTGCTGTTGTGCTGGCCGGTGGCTTGGTCGGTTTGGTGCTGAGCATCGACATCAACACGACCTCAGTCAACGACTTGCACAACTTGCCTGGTGTGGCCGCGGGCATGTTGGTGGCGGCCGTGCTGCTGGTGGCTTTTGACACCTGGCGCATGTCGCGCTTCATGGATTGGGTCAAGGCCAACAACCTGGAGCCCGCACCCATCAAGGCCGGTTGGTGGGGAGACATTGGTTACCGCGTGCAGCGGCGTCTTCGCCTGAGCGACACCAGCCTCAAAGAAAGCGAAAAGCGCCTTGAAGATTTTCTTGGCGCCATACAGGCATCGCCCACGGGTGTGATTTTGTTGGCGCAAGATGGTCGCATTGAATGGTTCAACCAGATGTCGGCCCAGCACTTTGGCTTGAACATCCAGCGCGACCTTCAGCAGTTTTTTGTGAACCTGGCGCGCGACCCGGCGGTGGCCAAGTATTTCAACGAGGCCGACTTCACCCACGACATCGTGGTGATGGGACGGTCGAGTTCCCCAACCCGGCCGGTTCGTTTGTCTTT
>CANGLW010000059.1 GCA_947454955.1 Comamonadaceae bacterium | reverse complement strand
CGGCCTGAACTCTCGCAAATGGTGGCCATGGTGGAACAAGGTTTTGCTTTGTCCGAGGCCAGCAACATGCCCGCCATGATGGAGTTGCGCATCCGCGCCTGCCATGTGCGCGGTAGCTTTGCGTGCAAAGACAACATCGCCCCGGCCGTGTCCACACGCGCGCTGATGGCCGAGCCTGCCAAGTTTGATTACATGCGCCTGGCCCACCCGCCTGTGACCTTCCGCCAAGAAAAGCTCAAGGTCGACCAACGCATTCCAGCCGCGCGCCGTTACATCGTTGAGCACGGTCTGAATGAATACATGCCCGCCCAGCGGCCTGAGTTGAAGCTGGGCGTGGTGGTGCAAGGCGGCATATACAACGCCTTCATCCGCGCCCTGCAACTCTGCGGCTTGGCCGATGCCTTTGGCAAGACTGACCTGGACCTGCTGGTGCTCAACGTCACTTACCCGCTGGTGCCGGAACAGTTGAGCGACTTCGCGCTGCAGAAAAATGCGGTGCTGGTGGTCGAAGAAGGTCAGCCCGAATACATCGAACAAGAGTTTGCCCTGCACCTGCGCCGGCGCGACATTCAAACCCCGCTGCACGGCAAAGACCTGCTGCCCAGTGGCGGCGAGTACAACGTGGAAACCTTGACGGCGGGCCTGGTCGCGTTTTTGCAAAAGCACGCCCCGCAGATCGACACCCGCAGCGCACAAACCTGGCTGGCCGCGACCCAACAACGCCGCAGCGACATTGCCAGCAGCTTGGCTGCGCAGCAGATCACGCTGTCTGCACGCCCGCCGAGTTTTTGTGTGGGCTGCCCGGAGCGCCCGGTGTTCTCTGCCCTCAAACTCGCGCAGCAAGATGTGGGGCCGGTGCACATCGCGGCCGACATTGGTTGTCACGCGCTGGGCACGTTCGAGCCTTTTTCGTCGGGCCACAGCATCTTGGGTTACGGCATGAGCCTGGCCAGCCGCGCGGGCGTCTCGCCCATGATGCAGCGCCGCACCCTGGCCATCATGGGCGATGGTGGCTTTTGGCACAACGGCTTGCTCACCGGCGTGCAAAGCGCGCTGTTCAATGGTGACGACGCGGTGCTGCTGATTTTCAAGAACGGCTACACCTCGGCCACCGGCACGCAAGACATCATCTCCACACCTTCTGAAGCAGCCAAAGCGCAAGCCGCCGACCCGCGCTTGAGCTTGGCCGGCACCAACCAAACCATTGAGCAAGCCCTCAAAGGCTTGGGCGTGCAGTGGCTGCGCACCGTGCCCAGCTACCACGTGCAAACCATGCGCGACACACTCACCGAAGCTTTCACCAGCCCCTTTGCAGGCCTGAAGGTCATCGTGGCTGAAGGCGAATGTCAGCTGGAACGCCAGCGACGCATCAAACCCTGGTTGGCACAGCTGCTACAAAAAGGTGAGCGCGTGATGCGGGTGAAGTATGGGGTAGATGAAGATGTGTGCACCGGCGACCATGCGTGTATCCGTTTGTCGGGTTGCTCCACCCTCACCCTCAAAGACAACCCGGACCCGCTCAAGGTCGACCCGGTGGCCACTGTGATTGACGGTTGTGTGGGCTGCGGTTTGTGCGGTGAAAACGCGCACGCGGCCACCTTGTGCCCTTCGTTTTATCGCGCTGAAGTGATTCAAAACCCACCTTGGCATGAGCGACTGCTCGCCGGTCTTCGTGCCACCTTGGTGCGTGCTTTGCAAACCAAGGTGAACGCATGACCACCACCCAACCCATTACCCTGTTGATTTGCGCCTTGGGCGGCGAAGGCGGCGGCGTGCTCTCGCAGTGGCTGGTCGAAGCTGCACGTGCAGCGGGTTATGCCGCGCAAAGCACCTCCATCCCGGGTGTGGCGCAACGCACAGGCGCGACCACCTACTACCTGGAACTGTTCCCCCTGCCCATCTCGCAACTGGGTGGGCAACAACCGGTGCTGGGCCTGTACCCTGCCCCTGGCGCCTTGGATGCGCTGGTGTCGTCCGAGCTACTGGAAACCGCACGCCAAGTGAGCAACGGCATGAGCGATGCGAAGCGCACCTTGACCATCACCGCCAACAACCGCAGCTACACCACGCAAGAGCGCATGGTGGGGGGCGATGGTCGCATCGACAGCGCACCCCTGCTGGCTTTGGTGCGACAGCACAGCCGCGAACACCATGTGATGGACATGGCCGAGATCGCCAAGCGCAACGGCACCGTGGTGAGTGCCGTGATGTTGGGTGCGATTGCCGGCAGCGGCTTGTGGCCGCTGGCACGCGAAGTGTTTGAAGGCGTGATTGATGGCCCCGGACGCGAGGCCAGCCTGCGCGGCTTTGCCCAAGCATTCGAACTCGTGCAGCAACAGCGTGCACAAGGGCAACTGCTGCAAGCCTTGTTGAACACCCCCGATGAAGAGGCGCTACAAATTCAGAAGCAAACTTCTGAAGCACGGCAAGTTCTCAAGGGGTTTGAGGCTATCAACACCCTACCCGCGCCTGTCCGCCATCTGGCCACCTTGGGTGTGCAGCGTTTGCAGGATTACCAAAGCACCGCTTACGCACACACTTACCTGGAACGTCTGCAACGCGTGTGGCAAGCCGAACAAGCCGCCGACCCTGCCCTTGCAAACCACGCACAAGCCACCCTGGAGATGGCGCGTTGGTTAGCGTTGTGGATGGCGTTTGACGACATTGTTCGCGTGGCCGATTTGAAAAGCCGCGCCAGCCGCTTGCAGCGCGTGGCTTCTGAAGTCAAAGCCAAGCCTGGTGAATTGCTGCATGTGTTTGAACACTTCAAACCGGGTATGCCTGAAATTGCGGCGCTTTTGCCCACTGGCATGGCGCGTCGCTTGCAAGCATGGGATGCACGGCGTGTGGCGCGTGGCTTGGCACCTTGGAGCCTGCCCATCAAAATTGGCACGCACACCGTCACGGGCATGTTGGCGTTGCGCACGCTCTCGGCCTTCAAACACCTGCGCCCCAAGGGCAGCCGCTTTGCGGCTGAACAAGCCCTGATGGATGCTTGGCTGGGCAGTGTGTTGCAAGCCCTGCGTGAAGACTGGCAGCTGGGTTTTGAGCTGGCGCAGTGCGGCAGGCTCATCAAAGGTTATGGCAGCACGAACGAGCGCGGCAAAGAGAATTTGCTACACATCACCCAGCACCTGGCCACACAAGCCACGCCCGCTTTGCAACGCGCCCAAGCCGTGGCTGCAGCACGCCAAGCTGCATTGCAAGATGAAGCTGGCACCGCCCTGGATGCAGCCCTGCGCGCGCATGGTGCACCGGCTCGGCCCATCAAAGCCCAGCCCATCCGCTGGTTCAAACACCGACCTCAATAAAACAAAGGAGACACACCATGACCTACTCACGTCGCGCCCTGAACACACTGGCCCTTGCCGCCAGCCTGACGGCCGCCTTGTTTGTTTCAGGCCACGCCCATGCCCAAGCATGGCCCGCCAAGCCGCTCAAAATAGTGGTGAACTTTCCGCCGGGTGGCGCAGCAGACCAGATTGCCCGCAGCATCGCTCAACCTTTGCAAGACGCGCTGGGTCAACCGGTGGTGGTGGAAAACCGCGCGGGTGCCAACGGTAATTTGGGTGGTGAGGTGGTGGCGAAATCACCCGCAGATGGCTACACCCTGCTCATGAGTTCGGGCGGCATGGTCTCAGTCAACCCGCACATCTACAACAAGATGTCGTTCGACCCCGCCAAAGACCTCACACCGGTGGCCTCGGCCGCGCGGGTGTTGGTGTTCCTCACCGTACGCCCCACCCTGCCGGTGGACAACATCAAAGAGTTGATCAGCTACATCAAAGCCAACCCGGGCAAGCTCTCGTATGGCTCGGCAGGTAACGGCAGCTCGCCCCATTTGTCGGGTGAAATGTTCAAAAGCCAAGCGGGTTTGTTTGCGGTGCATGTACCCTACCGCGGCGCAGCACCTGCGCTGGTCGACCTGTTGGCCGGGCAAATTGACTACTACTTCGACCCGGGCATCGGCCTGAACCAAGTGCGTGCCGGCAAGCTCAAATTGCTGGCCGTGGGCAGCATGAAACGCTCGCCCCTGTTCCCCAACGTGCCCACCTTGCATGAAGCGGGTTTGACCAACTTCGATGCCGACACCGTGTTTGGTTTTTACGCCCCCACCGGCACACCGGCGGCGGTCATCACCAAGCTCAACACCGAGATCAACCGCATCCTCACCACCGCTGCGGTGAAAGAGAAAATCACTGCGCTGGGTGGTGAGGCCCTGCCCCTGTCGCCCGCAGAATTTGCCAGCAAAGCCATGGAAGATTCCAAGCGTTTTGGCGCGATCATCAAAGAACGCAACATCGTCGGGGACTGAACCCACCCAAGGTCACCCGCTGATGGCCAGCGGTTGCGTGCCCTAAGGCCCGGCGAGTTGCTTCAAACCTGCCGGGTCGATCAAACGCAGGCTGCGCCCGGTGCCGCTGATGAGGTGCCGGTCGCGCAAATGGCGCAACACCCGGCTGAAAGTTTCAGGCGCGATGCCCAGTTGCGCAGCAATCAAGCGCTTGCGTTGCGCCAATGTCACCGCCATGCCGTCTTGGGTGTGTGGGCCGGCTTGCCGCAGCAACCACTCGGCGCATCGCGCATCGGCGTCTTTCACCAAGCGGCTCACCGCGAGCTCGCTTTGCATGCGGTGGGCTTTGGCCACATCGTGCAGCACCGAGGCCAACAAAGCAGGCATCTCACTCATCATGATTTTGAAGGCGGTGAGCGGGATCACATGCACCGTGGCCTCGGTTTGCGCCACGGCGTCCACCACATGCTGTTGGTGCAGCACCACCGCGCTGGCATCAAGCCAGATGGGGCCTTGCACATCGCCTAAATGGTGTGAGAGTTCACCGGCCTCCAAGACGCCCAGGGCCACGCAACCGGCGTTCAAAAACATCACCCCTGAGGGTTTCACGCCACGACGAAACACCACCGCGCCCGGGGCGTATTGGCGCGTCTTGTGAGGCACCTTGTTGAGGACATCCAGATACATGGGCAGACTGTGCCCGCACTGGCGCTCAGCGTTTTTGAGCCAGATCAAGTCCGGCTCATAGGATCAGCACCGCCCTGAAATCATTGACATTGGTGTGGGTGGGTCCGCTGATGACCAAGTCGCCCAACGCTTGAAAGAAACCGTAGGCATCGTTGCGGTCCAGGTACTGCGCGGCTTTCATGTCCAGGGCTTGGGCACGCGCCAATGCATCGGGAGCTACAAAGGCGCCAGCGTTCTCTTCCATGCCGTCGATGCCGTCGGTGTCTGCAGCCAAAGCCCACACACCGCTTTGCCCTTGCAGGGCCAGCGCCAGGCCCAAACAAAACTCACCGGCACGCCCGCCTTTGCCACGCACTTGCCCAGCAGGCACCGGGCGCACGGTGACGGTGGTTTCGCCGCCGCTCAAAATCACACAGGGTTTGGCAAAGGGCTGGCCGCGATGCGCCACCGCACGCGCCAAGGCGGCATGCACCTTCCCCACCTCACGCGACTCGCCTTCCATCTCATCGCTCAAGATGTAGGCCTGCAAACCTGCGCTGCGCGCCAAGTCGGCGGCCGCTTGCAGCGACTGCTGGGGCGTGGCGATCATCTGCACGCTGTGGCCAGCAAACAAGGGGTGGCCGGACTTGGGCGTTTCCAACTCGCCTTTGACCAACATATCACGCACCGCGCTTGGTATATCAATGCGGTAACGCTCCAAAATCGATAGCGCATCAGCACAGGTGGTGTCATCGGGCACGGTAGGGCCACTGGCAATGACAGAGGGGTCATCGCCCGGCACGTCGCTGATGGTGAGGGTGACCACTTGCGCCGGCGCACACGCCGCGGCCAAGCGCCCACCTTTGATGCGCGAGAGGTGCTTGCGCACACAGTTCATTTCGCCAATGTTGGCGCCGCTGTTGAGCAGGGCCTGGTTGATGGCCTGCTTGTCCTCAAAGCTCAAGCCTTCGGCGGGCAAGGTCAAGAGCGATGAGCCACCGCCAGAAATCAGGCACAGCACCAGGTCATCAGCACTGAGGCCTTGCACCATCTGCAAGATACGCTGGGCTGCGGCCAAGCCAGCCGCATCGGGCACGGGGTGCGAGGCCTCCACCACCTCGATGCGCTGTGCCAAGCCAGCCGGACGCGGCGGTGTATGGTGGTAACGCGTGACCACCATGCCCTCCAGAGGCGCATCAGCAGGCCACAAGGCTTCCAAGGCCTGGGCCATGGAGCCCGCGGCCTTGCCTGCGCCAATCACCACCGTGCGGCCTTTGGGAGGCGTGGGCAAATGCCCCGCCATGCCGTGCAGCGGCATCGCGCGCGCCACGGCGGCTTGGTAGAGCTGGGTCAAAAAAGCGCGCGGTTGTGCGTGTGGATCAACCAAGCTTTGCTTTGATGGGTTCATGGTGGTTCAAATTGATGTGTCTGTGAACATTTTGCCCCCGACTTGGTGCATGATTGCCAACAGCGTGGTTGTGGTTGATCTGACCTGAGGGCAAACACCGTGATTTTGCGACCTGATGCTGTTTGGCGACGTGCTTGGCTGGGCTGGGCGGGTGCCACTTTGATGGGCTGGATGGCGGGCTGCAGTACGCCTCCCGCACCTCCGGCCCCCTCCCCACCACCCCAACCCGAGCCACCGCCACCCCCGGTGAGTTTGAGCGTGCCTGAGGCCCCGCCTTCGCTGCTCTCACACGCCCAAAACCCTGTGGACTACCGGCGCGACGCGGCCAGCCACCTTTACCAACGCAATGCCCAGCGGATTTTCATCGGTAAACTGCCGCCGCTCTTGTACGCGGTGGGGGTGTTGCAAGTGCAAGTGGACCGGCGCGGCCACGTGACCGCCACGAGTTGGATGCGTGCCCCCAAGCACGCCCCTGAGGTGATGGCCGACATCGAACGCACGGTGCGTGAAGCAGCGCCCTTTCCGGCGCCCACCCGACTGGGCGCTGTGACCTACACCGACACGTGGTTGTGGCACAAGAGCGGGCGCTTTCAGCTGCACACCCT
>CANGLW010000058.1 GCA_947454955.1 Comamonadaceae bacterium | reverse complement strand
TGTTCGTGGGCGAGGACCAGGTGGGTGCGTCTTTGCAACAAGCCACCGATTCGAACGGTGAAAACCTGTATGTGAACCAGTACGGTCAGCTGCAGCCTTACAGCAAGGTGAAAGACGAGATCACCACCGCCAAAACCCAGTTGTTCTCTTTGGATGAGTTGACCGACAAACGCAACTCAGAACCCGCTGTGGTGACCGGCGCTGCCTCGCAGTTTGACTTCACCGCCGGTGTGAACTTTGCCAACAACTCTGGGACCAACGCGATTGATCCCAAGCTCTTGAAGAACCTGTTCTCGATTGACGTGGACGGCAGCAACACCCCGATTTCTCTGGACCTGAGCTACCTGGCCGATTCGACCAAAACAGCCAACACCACCTTGACCGGCACCCAGTTGGCCGCTGAGATGACCAACCTCTTACAGAAGAAGTTTGGCGACGAAGGCACCTTCACCTTTGCCACCGCATCGAGCCGCCAATTCGCGATGACCATCAACAACAGCGCCACACCGGTGAGCATAGAGCTGTTCCCCCCTTCTGCCTCTGCAGGCGCGAACTACACGGTTGACAGCAAGACGGTGGACGATGTGATCACTGAGATCAATGCCCAATTGAAAGCCAAAGGCCTCAATGGTGGTACCGCCACAGGCGCAAGCCAAATTTTTGCCTCTTACGACTACAGCACACAGGGCATTTCCTTCGTCGACAAAGCCTCGCTCAACACCACCATCAAGGTCAGCTCAGGCTCGAGCACCATCATCAACGATGTGCTGGGCATGCCCACATCGGCCAGCCCCGCGGCTTTGGACGAAAACGGCCTGTCGGGCTTCAAGGTGATTCCTAACGGCCCCAGCATGCGCGCCAACTCCCTGCAGCGCTACGGCATGCAGGTGGTTTATGACTCGGTGAACCACAACTTCTCGATTAAGTCAGGCACCACAGGCGACGACTCCAGCTTGAAAATCACCGTGGCTGGCTCAGGAACCGGAACCTCTGCCATCTCTGACAAAGACCAACGCGATTTCACTTTGAAATTGCTGGGTTTGAGCACTGCGTCGGTCGAAACCTCTGCCAAGGCTTTGCGCGGTGTTGAATCGACCCACGCGGTGGCCTACAGCGCCACCCCCACGGTGAACATGGCCAACAACTTCGCAGTGGACGACACCAACAACAAGTTCGTGGTGACGGTGGACGGCATCAAAGGCACAGTGGTCTTGCCCACCGGCAAAGACTACTCACTGAGCTCCTTCATCGACAAATTGCAGCGCGGCATCAACTCGCTGGCGGCCAACAACCCTGACGGCACACCTGCAACAGTCAACGGCGTGCGCGTGACTTACGACGCAGTCAAGAGCCAGTTTGTGTTCACCTCCGGCACCACAGGCGCTGACTCTTTCATCAAAATTTCCGGCAGCTCCAACTGGGGTCTTGAAAACGTGGAAGCCGGTCGTGGTGGTGTGTCCACCTGGATCAACCCCACCCAGCACAACGACGTGGTGGCTGGCGCCATGCAACCCAAGTACATCGACAGCGCTGGCGTAGAAACCACCAGTGGTGACGGCTTCACCGGCACCCTGCCCCCATGGTCCCCGGTTTACCTGCAAAAAGGCCAGCTGACCTTTGACACCGGCGGTAAGTTGGTGTCACCTCTCAAAGGCACGCAGTTGGACACCGTGTACCTGGCCGGTGGTAAGGGCGCCTTGACCATCAATGTGAACTACTCGGGCTCGACCCAGTACCAGTCATCGTTTGCCGTGTTGTCGCAGTCTCAGGACGGCGCCCCTGAGGGTGACCTGGTGGGTGTGACGATTGGTAACGACGGTTTGGTAAGCGCATCGTTCTCCAACGGCACTCAAAAGTCGCTAGCCAAAATTCTGTTGACCAACTTCTCCAGCCCCTCGGGCTTGCGTCAGATTGGTGACTCGTCCTTCCTGGCCTCTGCGGCCTCGGGCGATCCGATTCTGGGTAACGCGGGTTCTGCCGGTTTCGGTACGCTGCGCGCCGGTGCCACCGAGCGTTCCAACGTGGACCTGACCAACGAGCTGGTGGACCTGATCACCTCGCAACGTAACTTCCAGGCCAACGCCAAAGCGATTGAGACCTCCAGCACGATGACCTCCGCGATCATCAACCTGCGTTCTTGATCTGCCTAACCACTGACTGAGAGCCCACCATGGACCGCCTAGCCTTCAACGCTTCTGCCTTCATCAACGAAGGCCGTGTGTCGCGTCAGATGACCATGAACGAGTTGTCCAACGTGTCCACGCCTGGCTTCAAGCGCAGCTTTGAAGGTTCCATGCGGACTGTGAAAGCCGAAGGTTCGGGATTTGAGTCGCGCATGCAACCACAGTCGTTCAACACCGACTACATCAAGATGGTGCCCGGCACCATGATGTTGACCGGCCGTGACCTGGACATCGCCATGAACGGCCAAGCCGTGTTGGGCGTCACCGCAGGTGACGGCACTTTGGCCTTCACACGCCGCGGTGATTTGCACATGAACGCCAAGGGCGTGCTGGAAACCGGCACCGGTGCCATCGTGCGCGGCCAAAGCGGTGGCCCCATCACTGTTCCCCCAGGTTTTCGTGTGTCGATCAACGACGACGGCACGGTGTACGCCACCAACCCCGCACAAGCGGGTGTGGCCGCCCCAGTGCTGATTGACCGCTTGATGCTGCGCGATGCCACCGGCACCTCGCTGGAGCGCCGTGAGGACGGCCTGTACCAAGTGGCTGGCAAAGACCCAGGCGCAGACATTCCTGCTGGCACCGCCCTGTTAACCGTGACCCCCAAGACCTTGGAGGGTAGCAACGTGAACGTGATGGAAGTGATGATCAAGTTGATGGACCAGAGCCGCAGTTTCGAGCAGGCCATCAACGTGATCAAGCAAGCCAAAGACGCCGATGAGTCCGGCGGCACCATGATGAAGCCGACCTGATCGACTTCACACCAACTGATTTAAAAGGAGAGAGCCATGGATGCATCCATGTGGGTTGCCAAGACAGGTCTCGATGCGCAGCAAACGCGCATGAACGTGATCTCGAACAACTTGGCCAACGTGAACACCACCGGCTTCAAGCGCGACCGCGCTGTGTTTGAAGACCTGCTGTACCAGAACATCCGCCAAGCTGGCGGCCAGACCGGTGCGACCACCCAAGCCCCTACCGGCTTGATGTTGGGCACCGGTGTGCGCGTGGTGGCCACTGAAAAGCTCCACGCCCAAGGCAATATGGTCAACACCCAGAACCCGCTGGATATGGCGATTGTGGGCGAAGGCTTTTTCCAAATTGCGCAGCCTGACGGCACCCTGGCCTACACCCGTGACGGCAACTTCAAGTTGTCGGCCACCCGCCAGATCGTGACTGCCAACGGCTCGTTGTTGCAACCTGCGATCACCATTCCGGCCAACGCCATGACCGTGACCTTTGGTCGCGATGGCACGGTGTCGGCTGAACTGTCGACCGGTCAGGCCCAGGTGCTGGGCACCATCCAGATTGCCCGCTTTGTGAACCCGGGCGGCCTGGAGTCCAAAGGCCAAAACCTGATGAAAGAAACCCCCTCCAGCGGTACACCCCAGGTGCTGCAGCCCGGTGTGACCGGCGCGGGCACCTTGATGCAAGGCACCCTGGAAGCTTCCAACGTGAACGTGGTGGAAGAAATGGTCAACATGATCGAGACACAGCGCGCATACGAGATCAACTCCAAAGCCATCTCGGCGGTGGACGGCATGCTCAAGTTCATGAACAACAACCTGTGATCGGGTAGCACGATGCAACGTCTTTTGTCTTGGTCTGCGCTGGCACTGGGTGTGGTCACCTTGGTGGGTTGCGGCACTGTGTTGCCGCCTGAGCCCCTCAAGCATTCAGCCACCTTTGAGCCGGTGTACCCGCGTGTGGACACCGGCATGATCGTGCCCACAGGTGCCATTTACAACGGTCGCCAAAGCGAGAGCTGGTTTGGCAAAGGACGTAACTACCAAATCGGTGATGTCATCACCGTTCTGGTGAACGAATCGTCACAAGCTTCACGCACGCTCAACAACGACCTGAGCCGCGAATCGTCCAACAACGTGGTGCCCAAAGGCACGCAAGACATTGCGGCCAATGCCGGTGGTTGGTTGGCAGGTGCCCCCGTGCTGGGTGGCAAGATCACCAACAAAGGCACGGGTGCTGCTGATCAACAAGCCAGCCTGGTCACCTCGGTGGCCGTGGCGGTGATTGATGTGATGAGCAACGGCAACCTGGTGCTGCGTGGCGAAAAACAACTTGCCCTCACCGAAGGCGCTGAGGTGATTCAGGTCAGCGGCATCATCCGCCCCGACGACATTGCCCCCAACAACACCGTGCAGTCGCGCCGTTTGGCCAATGCACAAATTGTGTACCGCGGCAGCGGTGACCTGGCCAACGCCACCAAGGCCGGCTGGGGCACCAGTGCCCTGCTCAAGCTCTGGCCCTTCTAAGGTCTGACCCATGAAACTCTTACGCTTCTTCTTGCTTGGTTTGGCGCTGCTGTGCAGCAATGCCATGGCCGACCGCATCAAAGACCTGACCACGGTGGCCGCCATGCGCAGCAACCAGCTGATTGGTTACGGCCTGGTGGTCGGCTTACAAGGCACGGGTGACGGTGTGGACGTGAACTTCACAGCGCAAAGCATGAAAACCCTGCTCTACAGGTTGGGCGTGGTGGTGGAAGGCCCGCTGTCTGACTTTGAAACTGCAGCGAGCACCGGCAAGATTGATGTGAAAAACGTGGCCGCCGTGATGGTGACCGCTGAACTGCCCGGCTTTGCCAAGCCCGGCCAAAAGATTGATGTGAACGTGGCGGCCATCGGTAAGGCATCGAGCCTGCGCGGTGGTGTGCTGTTGCTGAGCAACCTGCGTGGTGTGGACGGTGAAATTTACGCCCTGGCCCAGGGCTCGCTCAATGCCACCGGCATTGACAGCAGCTCGGCCGGCTCCAAGGTGGCCATTGGTGTGCCCACCTCCTCGCGTATTCCTGCCGGCGCTACGGTGGAACGCATGGTCAGCAACCCGTTTGACAAAGCTGAGCGTGTGATGCTCAACGTGCGTGAAGCCGACTTCACCACCACCAACTCGATTGTGAGTGCCATCAACACGCGCTTTGGCAACGACGTGGCGCGAGCCTTGGACGGTGTGGCCATCAGCCTGCAAGCACCGCAAGATCTCACCCAGCGCGTGGCCTTCATGTCGATGATTGAAAACATGGACGTGCAGCCCGGCGAACCGCCAGCGCGTGTGGTGGTCAACGCCAAAACCGGCACGGTGGTCATCAGCCGCAATGTGCGGGTATCGGCTGCGGCTGTGACGCACGGCACCATCACCGTGTCGATTGCCACCACCAACGAAATCTCGCAACCTGGCCCGCTCTCGCAAGGCCAAACTGCGGCTGTGCAGAACTCACGCATTGAGGTGAGCGAGCCCAACAAGCCCATGTTCTTGTTCCAACCCGGCATTGACCTGCGCCAAATTGTGGATGCGGTCAACCAGGTGGGTGCCTCGCCCTCTTCCCTCATTGCCATCTTGGAAGCGCTCAAGAGCTCCGGCAGCTTGCGCGCAGAACTGGTCATCATCTGATGGACAGCTCGACCATCAACACCGCCAGGAGCTACCTGGACTTTGATGGGCTGGGACAGCTCAAGGGACAGGCACGCCAGGACGCCAAGTCGGCCATGCGCGAGACGGCGCAACAGTTCGAAGCGCTGTTCTTGCAGCAGATGATGAAGAGCATGCGTGCCACCATCGACAAGAGCGAACTCAGCGAGTCCAGCCATGTCGAAACCTTTGAGAACATGTTCGACAAAGAGGTGGCCCTGAAGATGGCCAAGCGCGGGGGCACAGGTCTGGCTGACATGCTGGTCAAAAGCATGGAAACCCAACAGGCCCAACTGCAAGACAACGCCAAGGTGCTGCAAGGCATGGAACAGCAAGCCGTCACCGCCAAAGCTTTTGCGCTCAACCCCAAAGTGGTGGGCCTGCCCATGCTGGATGCACCAGCCAAAGCCATGCCCCTGCGTGAGTTGGGTGCCTTGCCGCTGAATTTGCCTCCGAAACCGCTGGGGAATGACTGATGAGTGACATTGCCAGCATTGCCAGCGATGCCGTATCGGCCTACCAGCGCACGCTGGGGACGATCAGCAACAACATTGCCAATGCGGCAACGCCGGGCTATTCACGCCAGGAAGTGTCGCTCTCGGCCAACCCGGTTTCCAAGGTTGGCAATGTGTACATTGGCAGCGGCGTGTCGGTGGCAGGCATCAAGCGCCAGTACGACAGCTTTGTGGAAGCCAACTACCGCAACAGCAACAGCGACTTGCTCAGCCAAGAGCCCATGGTCAACTACACCAACCGCATTGTTGATGTGTTGGGCAGTGAAGGCATGGGCCTGAGCAGCGCGCTCGATCAGTTTTTCAATTCGGCCCGCAACCTCTCAACCGACCCGGCCTCCACCGCGCTACGCGGCAGCTTTTTGGGCGATGCCAAAAGCCTGACCTCGCGCTTTGGCGAAATCTCCAGCCAGCTGGATTTGGTGCAAGACGAAACCACACAGGCTGTGAACAGCTATGTGGACCAGATGAACACCATCACCTCGGCCCTGGCCCAGGTGAATGCGCAGCTGACCAAACAAAAGTCTTTGAGTGCCCAGCCGGCTGACCTGCTTGACCAACGCGACACCCTGCTGAAAAGCCTGTCTGACTTTGCACACGTGAACACCCGCTTTGCAGAAAACGGTGCCGTCACCGTGAGCTTGGGTCCGTCGTTTGTGCGCGATGTGGTGGTGGAAGGCAGCAAGGCGCTTAACATCGGCAGCAACTACAACTCGGCCGCACCCGAGAAGGTCAGCCTGGTGACTGACCCTTACGGTAAAGCTGAACCTTTGACCTCCATCACCAGTGGCAAGCTGGCGGGATTGCTCTCATTTCGAGAGCAAGTACTGGGCAGCAGCCGTGCTGCGCTGGACACCCTGGCCAAGTCGTTTGTGAACGAGGTCAACAAAATTCAAAACGCAGGCATTGATGCCTATGGCAATGCCGGCACCGACTTTTTCAAGTTTGACACGCAGGCCAGCAGCGTGGCGGGTGGTTTGCAAGTGGCGTTTGACGACCCCATGCGCATTGCCGCTGCCGCACAGTTTCGCATTGCCGAAGCGGCCAACAACACCAGCGGCTCACAACCCAGTGTGGCTTATCGCCCTGCTCCGCCGGTT
>CANGLW010000057.1 GCA_947454955.1 Comamonadaceae bacterium | reverse complement strand
TGCAAAAGCAGTCGGTCCAAAAGTTGAATCTGCGGCACTTGCTCGAGAAACTGTTGCACCGCCAACCGCTCGCTCAACACACGGTGCTTGCTCAAGGACGAGGTGTTGACCGTGCGCTCCTCGGTGGTCATGAGGTTCAAGCGCTTTTGCACACGCTGTATCTCAGGGCTGCGCGTGTCGTTCCATAAAAGGTAGGCCCCCTCCACCAAGAGGAACAGTGCGAGGAAGCCGCACACCACAAACAAAACATAAAGGTTGCTCATAGCGTCATTGGTAGGTTCGTTGCGGATCAAACGCGTCTTCAGACACCTCCACCCCGTAGGATTTGAGGCGTTGCATGAATTTGGGTCGCACCCCCGTGGCGGCAAAGCTGCCCAGCACAGCGCCGTCATCAGCCACCCCGGTTTGGGTGAAGGCATACACCTCTTGCATGCTGATCACATCGCCTTCCATGCCGGTGATTTCTTGCAAGCTGACGATCTTGCGCCGGCCATCGGTCAGTCGCGAAATTTGCACAATCGCCGAGATGGCCGAGCAAATTTGCTGACGCATGATCTTGGGTGGAATGCTCACACCGCCCATGCCGGTCATGTTCTCCAGGCGAATCAGGGCGTCGCGCGGGGTGTTGGCGTGTACCGTGGCCATCGAGCCATCGTGGCCGGTGTTCATGGCCTGCAGCATGTCAAGCACCTCGATGCCACGCACCTCGCCCACAATGATGCGGTCAGGCCGCATCCGCAGGCTGTTGCGCACCAAGGCACGTTGGTTCACCTCGCCCTTGCCTTCGATGTTCGCTGGCCGGGTTTCCAGGCGCACCACATGGGGCTGCTGCAAACGCAGCTCGGCTGCGTCTTCAATCGTCACAATCCGCTCAGTGCTTGGAATCGCGCTGGACAGCACATTGAGCAAGGTGGTCTTGCCTGTACCTGTGCCGCCGGAGATCAAAATATTGAGCTTGGCCTGGACCATGCCCGAGAGCAAATTAGCGAGCTCCGGTGTCATCGACTTGACGTTGATGAGGTCGGTGACCTTCAAAGGCACCGCTGAGAAACGTCGGATCGACAGGATCGGGCCATCCAGCGCCAGCGGTGGAATCACCGCATTGACCCGTGAGCCATCAGGCAAACGGGCGTCCACCATCGGGCTGGATTCGTCGATGCGCCGGCCAATGCGGGTCACAATTTTGTCGATGATCTTGAGCAAATGCTCGGTGTCGCTGAACACCACGGTGGTGAGCTCTAACTTGCCACGACGCTCTACATAAATTTGTTTCGGGCCATTCACCAAAATATCCGAGATCGAGATGTCGGCCAGCAGCGGCTCCAAGGGCCCCAGGCCCATCACCTCGTTCTGAATGTCCACCACCATGCGCAAGCTGTCTGCGCTGCTCAGGGCGGCGCGCATCTCAGAGAGCATCTTGCGCACCAACACCCCCAGCTCCTCACGCAGCCGCTCGGGCTTCATGTTGGCCAGCACCTCCAGGTCGACCCGATCCAGCAGGTCGCGGTGCAGCTTGGCTTTGAGCTGGTAGTAGTTGTTGCCATTGGTATCGGGCGTGATCAAGCCAGGCGCCTCCACCCGGGCGCCCTCGTTACGAAGGTAGTCGCGCAAGCTCACTTCACATGTCCCATCAAGTTTTGAAACCAGTTTTGAACAGGGGGTTGGGCTTGGACGCTGCCGGGCACCAGTTGGTGCGCCCAGGTGTCCAAAGCCAGGGCCACCTCGTCTTGCGGCTTGAGCTCCAACAAAGGAATGCCCTGGTTGATCGAGGCGGTAACCGCCACATAACTGTTGGGAAACACACGTGCCACTTTGAGCATGGTGGCCTTCTCAACATCGGTGAGGGTGATGTCGCCGCCTTTGACATAACGGTTGACCATGATGTTGATCTTGTCGTTGTCATACCCCAGGTCGCGAAACACACGCACCATGCGTTTGGCTGCGCGTATGTCGGGCAAGTTGAGTTGCAACACCAGGTTGACCGTCTCGCACATGTCCAGCGCCTTGACCGCGGTGGAGTCCAACAAGGCGCACATGTCCAGCACCACAAAGTCGTAGTGCGAGCGTGCCAGGTCAATGATTTTTTGAATCGCCACCGGCGACACCACATTGATGTTGACCGGCGTTTCCGGCGCAACCAAGAGGTGCAGACGTTCACTCACCTTGGCCATGCTGGCTTCGAACATGGCCAGGTCCAGCTCTTGGGACTGGCGAGCCAAATCTACGATGGTGGTTTTAGACACGCTGTCGCCCAGAAAAATAGCGGCGTCGCCAAAGTACAGGTTCAAATCCAGCACCACCACACGCTTGCCCAAACGCGACAGGGCAAACGCCAGGTTGGTGGATAAAAACGTGGCACCACCCCCGCCCTTGGCGGCAATCACCCCCAACACGCGACCTACACCCGTGTGCGAATCAGGCATGACCTGCGAGCTCCGTGCGTGGTTGATGCTGCCCCTGAAGCTGTCCATGGCAATGGGTGTGGGCAAGACTTCGCGCACACCCGCACGCATGGCACGCATCAGAAAATCCACTGAGCGATCCGGGCTGACCAGCACCAGGTGCACGCCCGGGTTTTTGTGCAAAGCATCTTCGACCTTGTCCATCTCACCGTTGTGCGTCATGGGCAGCTCAAGGAACAAGAGGTGCGGCTTGTCTTTCTCCAGCGCCTCAGAGAGCAAAGACAAGGAGCCCAAGTGCGTGGTGAGCAACACATCTGAAATACCCAAGCACACGGCGTTGATCTCGGTCAACACCGTTTCCTGGGCAAAAATCGCACTGATCTTCATGGTCATACAGCCTCCTCAGCGACCGCCACCAAACACTTCAAACGTTTTCGGCGGAGCTTTGAACGAGTCCTGGTAACCCTGTTGGGCACTGACCGCCGCAGCCGCGTCGATCGTGGTCACCGGGTCTTTGGTGGACGTGCCGTTCGGGTTGATCACTTGCGCCTCCATGGTGCTGCGCACCGCTTGCCCAAACTTTTTATCCAACTCGGGCGTGTTGTTCGACGCACAAGCCACCAGCAGGCTCAGCAGCAAGCCTTGAACAATCAGGTTGATCCGTGTCATGGTGGGCTCCTTCAGGGTTTGTCAAAACCGCCGCTTTGCGCGGGCTGGCGTGGCGGCTCTGTGGCGGGTGAAGCTTGGGCCTGTTCATCGCTTGGCGGCGTGGGTGCTGGGGCTTCACCCGGGTCTTTCACCACCGCCGGGTGACCGGAGCCTTCCAACTTACCGCCCAGGAAAAATTCGCTTCGGCTCGGTGGCTTGAAGCTGTCGGTGGGCAAGGCCACCGGGCCTTCGGTGGGTTTGACCAAACGCGGGGTGATGAGGAACATCAACTCGGTGCGGTCGTTCTTGAACTCGCTGCTGCGAAACAAGGCACCCAAAATCGGCAGGTCACCCAACAAGGGAATGCGCGAGACCGATTCGGTCACATTGTTTTTGATCAGGCCAGCAATCGCCAGGCTTTGGCCGTCTTGCAACTGCACCGTGGTTTGCACCCGGTTGGTGTTGATGTTGGGAATCAGGTAGCTGGTACCACCCACCTGAAAGCTGCTGCCCTTGCCCACATCCGACACCTCAGGGGCCACGCGCAAATGGATGCGTCCGCCCTCCAGCACGGTAGGCATGAACTTCACCCCCACCCCGTATTCTTTTTCTTGCAGCGTCACATAACTGCCGCCCACACCCGGGCTGATGACCGGAATGAAAATTTTGCCGCCCGCCAAAAAGCTCGCTTCTTGCCCGCTGATGGCAATGATCTTGGGCTCTGCCAAGACCTTGAACAGGTCATCGGTCTTGCTGGCATCCAAGGTCAGCTTGTTGCCGTTGTCGGCGGTGATGGTGAACAAGCGACCCGCATCAGACGACAAGAGCTGCGAAAAAATACCGTAAGTGATGCCACCGTTGGCCGCACTGGTGGCCAGGTTCACACCCAGACGCTCCAGCAGGTTTTTGGAAATCTCCGCCACCTTCACTTCCAGCATCACCTGTTGGCCCTGGTTGATTTGCAAGAGGTTCACCACCTTGGCGCTCACCGCAGTGGTGGTGCCTGTGGTGGCCAAGGTGGTGCCGGAGGCCACCTTGGTGTCACCGGCCATCACCGGCAAGAGCATGGTGCGGTTGATGTCACGCATGTAGGCATTGGCAATGTCTTCGGCGTACTTGGCTTTGACCGCGCTGGAGACCGTGCCAGTCAAGATCACCGAGTCTGCGGCGGGGCGCACCCTGATCAGAGGCTCTTCAGGCAGCAACTCGCGGATTTTTTTCTCCATGCGCTGCGCATCGATGCTCACATTCACATCCACCGCGGTGCTGCCCCCGCCTCTGCGCCAAATCATCAGGTTGGTGGAGCCATAGCTCTTACCCAACAAATAAATTTCACTGTTGCCGATCAAAGAGATGTCGGCAATGGCCGGGTTACCGACCGAGATGCGTTCAACTGGGCCAGGTAAGCGCATCAAGGTGGACTTACCGATCACCAGGTCCAGCGGCTGCCCCACGGTGGAGAACTCACTGGGCGCCAGCGGTGACACGGGCGGTGTCGCGGTGGTGTGCACCCCCGTTGGCGCTGCGGCCGTGGTTTGCCCTTTGATGATGGCAGGCTGTGTCTGGGCCATGGCAGACCCGCTCAACAGCGCCCATGCCAATGGCGCAAGCGCGAAGTAGTGATGGGCTTTCATTTCGTCTCCTCCGACACAACATTGGCTTTCTGAATGCCGCGTATCACCTCCACCGAGGTGGACACACTGGGCGCTGTCACGCGGGCTGCTTTGCGGGGCTTAGACGTCGCGTCTGCAGAGGCCGTGGCGCTGGGCACACCGCTCGCAGATGGCACCTGCGGCTCCTGAACCGGGGTGCTCTTGAACACATCGTCGCGGTAGGCACCGGTGGTCACCACCACGCTGGCGTCCAAGGGGTTACGCAAGACCAGCGACAAGGTGCCGATGTTGCGCGCCAGGTCTATTTTTTCGGCCTGCTCAGGCGTGACCTCCAAGGTCACAGTGCCCACCACCTTGGGCTTGGTTTGGTCACGCTTGTCGTCTTGCGCAGCGGCCAGCACCAGAATTCTTTCCAGGATGATTTTGGAGATGGGTTTGATGCTGCCCTCTCGCGAATTGACCATCACGTCGACCAAACTGCCAGGCCGGATATAGCCCGCCACACCCACAATTTCATTCACCTGCAAGGTGATGGCGCGTTTGTTGGGCGCGATGGTGGCGGACAAGCCGCCGCTGCTGCCTTCAGGCGCGAGCTTGACTTCCAGCAAGGCCTCGCCTGGGTAAATCGGGGTGTTTGCCACACGCCCAAGCGGCTTTTTCAAATCATTGAACGCCCCATGCGGAACAGCGTTCTTCGGCCAATTGGCCCATCCCAACATATTGGATTGCAAAGGTGCGCCGGCATCAATGCCGATCGTGGCCACCACCACCTTAACGGTGTTCTCGTTGGTTTGCTCGCCTACCCATCGGGCTGCAAGCCATACCGCCAAGGCACCGACGATCAAGGACACCAGAATCATCAACATGGCGCGCGTGCTTTTCATGTTCACCCCTTAGAAAACAGTCGGCGCGTTCACGCCGTGAAATCGGGCATAGGCGTAGCCCGCCAAACCACCCGCAAAGGCCAGCGCATAAGGCATGCGGTCCACCGACTCACGCACAGGCACGGGCTTGCCCATCACCATCCAATGCCCCAGGGTCTGTCGCGTACTGCTCAAGACCTTCAGGGCGTGGCCCTTGTGCACCATGCGCAAGACCGACAACACACCACCGGCCAGAAAGACCGCCAAAAGCAAACCCAGCAACTCCTGCGGGCCGACAAACGCGCCCAGCGCACCCATCCACTTCACGTCACCCGCGCCCATCACCCCGATGGCGTAGAGCGGCAAAAGCAGCAAGATGCCCAAGGTCAAACCTGACATGGCTTTGAAGAAACCCAAGGCACCAGGAAAGTCGCTCAACACGCCCTCAGCTCCGTTGTCAGGGCCGAAGGTGTTGAGCGCCAAACCCAAGCCCATGGTCAGCAACACCTGCACATTCGGAATACGCGATTCACGAAGGTCGGCGTCAACGGTCATGGCACTGCACAAGAGCAAAGCAGACAAACACCAAAGTTGCCAGGTCACGGGGCTCATGTGCAGGCGGTGTTGTTGTTGAGCTTGGTACAGATGGACTGAAAGGCTTCGTTGAGGCGCGTACCGATGGTGGTCACCACCGCAATCACAGCCACCGCAATCAGCGCAGCAATCAGGCCGTACTCAATGGCCGTGACGCCTTGCTCATCCATCACAAAAGCATGAAATTTTTCTAACATGATCGAACTCCAGGAATGTGTGAAACCGCTGACCAGAGCCATGAGCTCTGGCCAGGCTGCGTCATCAGCGGTTCAGGTGCAAGCCGTGTTGTTGTTGAGCTTGGTGCAGATGGACTGGAAGGCAACGTTGAGTCGCGTGCCGATGGTGGTCACCACCGCAATCACGGCCACCGCAATGAGCGCAGCAATCAGGCCGTACTCAATGGCAGTCACGCCGTCTTCATTTTTCAAAAACGAACGGGTCGAAGAAACAATGGTCATCATGATGAAACTCCAGATGGGTTGAGGAAGTACCAGCGGCTCACGCTGCCAGTGCACTCACAACAAACCGACAAGAACAAAATGAAGGTGTTGATTTGTTGCTGGGTTTCATCATGAAAGGGCTCACTGAAAACGCCTAACGCAACCCTTCTGTTTTTTGATCTGAATCATGAACAGCCGGTCGCTCTCGTCGGAGATGAACCACCACACCCTCACTTTCATAGACCTTCACCCAGGCTGGGTTCTGGTTCAAAAACAAGAGCAAGGACGACTTAGGCAGCAGCGCTGTCCAGCCAATTTGGTAGTCATCCAAAACCTTGGCGATGAAGTTGGGGTCGTGTGATTCAAGCAAGTCGAAATACACGCTCATGTGCTCGTCGCCATACAGGTCAGCGCGTCCATCAATGAACACCGGCACACCCTGGCTGATGAGTGGCCCACCAATGTTGAAAGAATTCAACACATGGCCCTTTGCCCCAGCGGCTTTGGCAGCGTTCAAGGCGGGCACCATGTTTTGCATGGCCGGCGCGCCGTAAGCGCCTAAGCTGTGCATGACCGAACCCAGCACAAGCACCAGCCCGACAGACAACAACACGGCAGGGCTGTTGGCGTTCACCTTGAGTTTGTCAAACCAGGCATCCAAACGTGAGGGCGTCTCGTGGCTCGTCATGTGCGCGTACTGCTTGCCAAACGAGGTGGCCATGAGCAT
>CANGLW010000056.1 GCA_947454955.1 Comamonadaceae bacterium | reverse complement strand
CTCAAAGAATCTGCGGCCTGGAAGTTGGGCGACATGAAACTGCGCGAGCAGTTTTTGCGCGAGTTCGCAGAAATTGCTGATGACGGCAAGTGGACGCTGCGCGACTTCCTGGCCGGCACTGAAAAACGCGACGAGGCCTATGCCATCGGCCACGAGCTCATCAAGACGATGAAATGGCCGCCCTCTGCCGTTCGCATTCGCACCACGGTGGCGCTCAACTACATCGACGACAGCAGACTCAAGCAAGCCGACGAGCTGTTGACCGAGGCTGAGAACATCATCAAAAACGAGTGGTCGCGCTTGTCCCGTGCTGGCGCGAATGCTTATTGGATGGTGCGTGCCGAGATGGAGTTCAACAACGTCAAAGCCCGCTACCTGATGCGCACTGGCAAGTGGCATGAAGGCATACAAACTTCCAAATTGGCGGTGAGCAAAGGCAAAGACCTGCTGGGCCAAGAAGGCATGATCGACCTGCGCCAACGCACCTACGGCCGCACCGGCTACATGTTCACCATGCAAGAGTTGGCCACGCACCAAATGGTGGCTGGCCTTTATGCCGATGCGGATTGGACCCTGCGCGAGTCTTACCGCCTCTACAAACAGCTGGGCTTGAGCGAAAACCAAATGGCAGGCATGTACATGCGCTTTGCGGATTTGCGCAACGCCACCGGGCAATTCAAAGAAGCCGAGCCTTATGCCCAGCGCAGCGAAAAAATTGTGCTGGAACAAGGCTACAAAAAAGGCGCGCCCAACTGGCTGTGGACACAGTTGCGAACCAATGTGGCGCTCTTGGGTCAAGAGCGGTGGAAAGAGGCGCTGGCGAATTTTGAAGACATTGATGCCGCCACCAAAGACTTCAAAAATGTGAGCAACATCGCCAGGCAGGTTCACATCCGTTCAGTGGTTTACCTGAAGAATGGGCGTAACGCTGATGCCTTGCGCATGATGGATGGCAACCTGAAATGGCACGTCACCAATTACGGCGAGAACCACTATTTCACGGCATTCTCGCGCGGCATTTACGCGGTGGCCTTGTTCAAAAACGGCCAAGCCGACGCGGCCCGCACGCAGTTTGACTTGGCGTTGCGCAACATCACCGCACCAGCGGCGCTGACCGGTGAATTTGCCGAAGACGCGGTCCGCAGAAAGTACAAGCGTTTTATTTTCGAGAACTACATGCAGCTGCTGGCCATGTCAGCAGCCAACAGCCCGGCTGATGCCGAGTTGTTGTTTGAGTTGGCCGACTACGTCAATAACTCCAGCGTGCAGCAAGCCTTGTCTGATGCGGCCATCCGCTCGGGCGTGAGCACACCGGGCTTGGCCGAAATCATCCGCCAAGAGCAGGATGCGAAGAACGAGGTGGCCAGCCTCACGAGCTACATCACCGCTCAGGGTTCTGAGGGCGAAAAATCGCGCAATGCCCAAGTGGTGGCACAAATGCGTGAACGCCTCAAAGAGTTGGAAGCGCAGCGCAAGGTCTACAAAACCAAAATCCAAAAAGACTTTCCGGATTACTTCCAGCTGCTGCAACCCAAAGCGCCCGGGCCCAAAGACATTGCGCAACAGCTCAAGCCTGATGAGTTGTTTGTGTCGGTGATCCCGATGGAAGAGCAAACCTATGTGTGGGCGATTGCCGCTGATGGCAGCATCCGCTTTCAGCGCTGGGACATGGGCGAGAAGCAGATCAGCGCGCTGGTCGACCGCCTGCGCAAAACGCTGGACGTGGCCGAGATGGGTGCACGCGCACCCACCTTTGACTACGCCGCCTCGCACCAGGTTTACCAAGGCATGCTCGCGCCCTTTGAGGCCAGCATGCAGGGCAAAGCCCACGTGATTGTGGCCACCTCGGGGGCCTTAGCCAAAATGCCTTTTGCGGTGCTCACCCGCCAACCCTATGCCGGCAAAGACCCGGGGCAAGCGCCTTGGTTGATTTTGGACACGGCAGTCAGCCATGTGCCCACCGCCAGTGGTTGGTTGGCGTTGAAGCGCCAGTCCAAACAAGCGTCCAGCTCGCAAGCGCTGATGGCCTGGGGCGACCCGGTGTTTGACAAAGCCGCGCAAAAAGTAGCGGCTGCTGGCGAAGCCCAAGTACGCGCGGGCGGTAATTTGCGCTCGGCACTGCAAACCGGCATTGAGCAATCTGACGCTCAAAGCTTTTTGAACTACGGTAAGTTGCCGCCCCTGCCCGAGACGCGTGACGAAGTGCTGCAACTCGCGAAAATTTTGGGCGCCAACCCCAGCCAAGACTTGCTGCTGGGCAGCGAAGCCACGCGCGCCTCGGTGCTCAAGAGCAACACCTCTGGTCAATTGGGCAAGAAGCAAGTGGTGGTGTTCGCCACGCATGGCTTGCTGGCTGGTGACCTGCCCAACTTGAACCAACCCGCCTTGGCCTTGGCAGCCACCGCCAACCCCAACGAGTCACCCCTGTTGACCTTGGAAGACGTGCTGTCGCTCAAGATGAATGCTGACTGGGTGGTGCTGTCTGCGTGTAACACCGCTGGCGCCGATGGTCGCGCTGAAGAGGCTTTGAGCGGCTTGGCCCGCGGCTTCTTCTATGCAGGCAGCCGCAGCTTGTTGGTGACGCACTGGTCGGTGGAGAGTGAAAGCGCGATGCTGCTCACCACCCAAACCTTTGCCGCCTACAAAGCAGACCCCGCCTTGCGCCGCGCTGAAGCTCTGCGCCGCGCCATGCTGGCCACCATGAAAGACGCCCGCTACAAACACCCGGCGTATTGGTCTCCCTACGCTTTGGTGGGTGAAGGCGGGCGCTGAAGCCCCAGCCCATCGAGAGCGCTATGAAGTTCAAAGCGCCTTTTTTCTTTTCTCTATTTTTGCTTTACCGCCCTGGGTCGCCATACAGCGCATATGGCGCCCAAAACGCTGGATGGGCATAGGCATTGATGGCCTTGCCGCTGGCGTCCGTCGCCACCTCTTTGTCCAGCACTTCCAACATCGCGCGTTGCAAGGCTTTAGCCCGCGTCATGGTGTTGTCTTGGGCGTAGCGCTCAAACAAGTGCGTCACCAACTGGCGGGCTGACACGGTCTCCACGGGCCAGTGCGTGGCAAGCACCGACTTGGCACCGGCATAAAAGAAGCCCCGTCCCAAGCCCGACACAGCCTCAGACCCTTCGCCATCAGCCGCTGCAGTGTTGCAGGCCGAGAGCACCACCAGATCGGCATTGAGCGAGAGTTTCAAGATGTCGTCAAGTTTGAGCAGCCCACTGTTGAGGTCTTTCTCTTTCATGGGCGTGAGGGCCAAGGCAGGTTGGTCTAAGCCTGGCAAATCACCAGCCACCAAACCGTGGGTGGCAAAGGCCACAATGCGTCGGCCGCGCAGGTCGGTGCTTTTGACCTTGGCAGGGTTGGCGTCTTTGCCGAAGAAGGTGTCTTTCTGCGGGTCAGCTGCCAGCGCCTTGGCAATGGCCAGAATCTCATCGCGGGTGTCGGGCAAGGGGCTGAGCTCTGGGGCGTCTTCCACCAAGGCCGAAGGTGGCGGGGCTTTGTCGGCCGACAAAACGTTCTCGTCCCAACGGGCCACACGTTTTTCTTCCATGTTGCGCATACCCCGTGACGTGGCGCTGGCCACTTGGGTGGCACTGTGGCCAAAGTCCGGGTCGCCAAAGCCCAGGAAAGGTGCACGTGTGGCGGTGCTGGGTTGCAAGGCGCGCAAGGTAACCAAGGCGCTGACCGAGGGCAAGTAAGACACCGCGACTTTGCGCGCCAACCAAGGCACCTGTCGGTATTGCGAACCCACCAAACCGTTCTCAGCACGCCCCAAGGTCACAGCCTCGGTGGTGAGCAGCGAGAACGGGATTTGCCCCAGGCTGTCATTGGCCACCACCAGCAGGGTGTCGCTCTTCTCCCACGCCGAAGCCACGGGGGCGAGTAGCTCCTGGTAGAGCTCATGCGCGGCTTTGAGGTCGTAGCGCATGCGGTCAGCACTGAGCCCTGTGGTCAGGTCGGTGGCATCGCGCAGTTTCTTCACCCGCTCGTTGAGCCAAGTGCGGCTTTGCGGGCTGTAGTGGAATTTCATGGCCTCAGAGGCGCCTTGTGGACCGCCCTGGGCTCCAACAGGTGCTCCACCCTTCACTGCCCACACAAAGCTGCCTGTGGGCGTGACGTAGATGGACACCAAGGTCTCGTTGGGGTGCAGGGCTTTGATCGTGGCGCTCAGGTCCGCAGGCTTGGGGTTGACCAGGGCGTCGTACTGAGGGAACTGACGGCGGATGTCCACCAGCGACTGGGCTTGTTCTTTTTTAAGCTCTTCGATGCGCTTTTCCATGGCGGCAATGACCGCAGGCAGCTGTTTGTCGGGCGGGGCCGAACGTTGGGCGATCAGGTTTTTATAAACGGCTTGAAGCTCGTCATCATCGTCTTGCACCTTTTTGATCTTGGCGCCAAGTTCAGGCGTGCCGGCAGCTGAGCGCAGGGCCGAGCCTGAAACAGCTTTTTGCACCGACTGCCAACGCGCCACATCGGCCAGCCTGAACGCTTCGGTCAGGTCTGCGGGGCTCTTGGTAGCTTGGGGGCCGGCCAGCAAATCAACGTAGTTGTTGAGGATGGCTTTTTTACGGTTTTGCACCAACAGGCTGCTGGTGCCTTTGGTGTTGGTGGCCACACCGGCTTCCAAAAGGATGCGCACAGCTTGCTCGAACTCTTTGCGCGCTTCGTCTTTGCGGCCATTGGCACTCAAAGCGGCCGCGCGCACGCCGCGCACTTCGCCGGTTTGGTAGTGGTCGGGCCCCAGGCGTTTGAGGTTATTGGTCAACAGTTGATCGCTGATGGTCAAGCCATCAGCTTGACGGCCTACTCCGACATAGGCTCTCACGGTAGGCAAGTCAAACAAGTTCAGTTGCTGACCGTTTCTGGATTCTTCAGCAGCAGTCTGCTTGAGCTCGTCGTAAATTGCAGCTGCCTCAGCATACCGGCCAAGTGTGGTGTAAACACCAGCCAAAAACTGAGCCTGCGACAGCTTAGCCGGACTGTTCGGGCCAAAGCCCGCTTCATCAAATGCTTTGTAGGCCCATTGGCCTATGACAATGGCTTCTGATGCACGACCCTTTTCAATATAAACACGTGACAAAGCAAACAGTATCCTTCCCGCCGTGGCAGAACTTCTACCTTGACTAGTCAGGGTCTTTTTCAAAGTGTCGCGCAACAAAAGCTCTGACTCATCGAGTCTGCCCTGAGCAAGATAAGCCAAAGCCAGGTCTCGGCTTGCAAGAAAATGGTTTGACTCAGCACGCTCCTGCGCCATCCCAAATTGCCCCGCCTGCCGGGCCATGGCATGGTCTTTGATCGCTTCCAGGCTGAGTCTTTGCGCAGCTAAAAACGATCTCTCAGCATCATCGTATTTACCCTGGGCCATCAAAAGGTTTCCCCTGGCCTTTTCAATCTGGGCAAACCAGTTGGAGCTGTAATAAACAGCCCCTCGGTTCGACCTCATACGCTGCGCAGAGTTATTCAAGTCTCTGATAGAGACAGCGGCTTTGTCCAGGTCGCCCATTTGGATGAAAAGATCCACCAATTGGCAGGCCGGGCCAATCAATATGCCTTGGTTGTTGGGCATTGATCGCCCTTCATTGAGAAAGCTCTCCAGGGCATCGATGCCTTCGCCAACCCCACGAACAGCAGCGGTTGTGCCAGCAATTTCCTGACGAATTCTGAGCGACCATCCAATGTCGTCCCTGGCACTTGCACCAGGCACTTTAAGAGCGTAGTTTTCAGCCTTCAGCAGGTAGTTGTACCGCAGCTCTTGTGCACCTAACTGTTCAGCTGCGATGGCCTTTTTGTGCCAAGCGCGTGCCATGTCCACCGCGTCATTGGTCTCCACAATCTTAGCTTCCATCTCGTCGACATAGCGCTTGGTCTTGGCCAAGTCAGGCTTGTAACTTTGTAGCAGCAAGACCAAGTCTGCGATGGTGGGTGGCGGTACGCTGGCACTGGTTTGGGCCTGAGCACTTGCCGAGGGTGCGACGTTTTGCGCCTCCACCGACAAAGCACCAGCCGCGCACAAGACTGCCACTACCACAGCACAAAAATTGCGAAGCAAAGTCATGTCACCCTCCACGGGTAGAAATCTCGGACGTGACTCGTCCGATCACGCATTGTCCACCGCAAGACCTATGGGGACAAGCGCCTCAATTTTTAGGCGATGTCAGGTCTTAGGCAAGGTCACACCACGCTGACCCTGGTACTTGCCACCGCGGTCGCGGTAGGAGGTTTCGCAGACCTCGTCGCTCTCGAAAAACAGCACCTGGGCGCAGCCCTCGCCGGCGTAAATTTTGGCGGGCAGCGGGGTGGTGTTGGAAAACTCCAAGGTCACATAGCCTTCCCACTCGGGCTCAAAGGGCGTCACGTTGACGATGATGCCGCAGCGCGCATACGTGCTTTTGCCCAAACAAACGGTGAGCACATTGCGCGGAATGCGGAAGTACTCGACCGTGCGGGCGAGTGCGAAAGAGTTGGGGGGGATGATGCAGACATCGCTCTCGATGTCCACAAAACTTCTCTCATCAAAATTCTTCGGGTCCACCACCGTGCTGTAAATGTTGGTGAACACCTTGAACTCGGGCGCACAGCGGATGTCGTAACCGTAGCTGCTGGTGCCGTAGCTCACAATTTTTTGGCCCGCCTCGTTTTGGCGGACTTGTCCGGGCTCGAAGGGCTCGATCATGCCGTGCTGTTCGGCCATGCGGCGGATCCATTTGTCGCTCTTGATGCTCATGCGCTGTCCTCTGGGTGATCCCGACATTGTAGGCACCCGTGGTTCCCCTTAGGGCTGGCCCTCAAAACTGAAGGAAATCAGGGGTAAAGTAAGCGCATTCAGTCAACTGAAAGTCGCGCAGACAAGCGGCATACAAGGACACGCCCCGTGGAAGTCTCATTCAGTCAGGAAATCAAGTCGTTGGCCTTGGGCGAGGGCGACACCTTTCACGGCGAGGGCATCCTGGCCATCACCAAAGCGCTGCTGCAATCGGGCGTGGCCTATGTGGGCGGCTACCAGGGCGCCCCGGTCTCGCACCTGCTTGATGTGATGGTGCAAGCCAAGCCTTACCTCGACACCCTGGGCGTGCACGTGGAGGCCTGTTCCAACGAAGCCTCGGCCGCGGCCATGTTGGGTGCGAGCCTGCATTACCCGCTGCGTGGCGCGGTGACCTGGAAATCCATCGTGGGCACCAACGTGGCCTCCGACGCACTCAGCAACCTGGCCTCACCTGGCGTGACTGGCGGCGTGCTGATTGTGGTGGGCGAAGACTATGGCGAGGGCGCAAGCGTGATTCAAGAGCGCACCCACGCTTACGCGCTCAAGTCGGGCATGGTGTTGCTTGACCCGCGGCCTGAACTCTCGCAAATGGTGGCCATGGTGGAACAAGGTTTTGCCTTGTCCGAGGCCAGCAACATGCCCGCCATGATGGAGTTGCGCATCCGCGCCTGCCATGTGCGCGGCAGTTTTG
>CANGLW010000055.1 GCA_947454955.1 Comamonadaceae bacterium | reverse complement strand
CGACGCGGGGGCAGGTAGCTGCCGGTGCCGGTGATGCGGGCGTAAGTTCTCATGGGCGGAGAACCGGGCTAATTATTCGGGGCTGGCCGCGCTCAACAAGGGCGCTGCATGCCGGATTCGAACTTCCACCCGGTCTAACAAGTTGTTTCGGGCTGCATCATACGCCCGCTTGAGGGCGTGTTCGAAAGCCAGCTCGTCGGCCGAGCCATGGCTCTTGAACACCAGGCCACGTAGGCCCAGCAGCGCCGCACCGTTGTAACGACGGTGGTCAACCCGCTTTTTAAACGCAGATAAGACCGGATAAGCACAAATAGCCGCAAATTTCGTGAAGATGTTGCGAGAAAACTCTGTGCGCAAGAACTCACCAATCATCGAGGCAAGGCCTTCGCTGGTTTTCAGAGCCACATTGCCGACAAAGCCATCGCACACCACAATGTCGGTCACACCCTTGAAAATATCGTTGCCTTCGACATTTCCGTAAAAATTCAAATCGCCACTTTTACCGGCAGATCGCAGCAATTCACCCGCTTTTTTGATGACTTCATTACCTTTGATGACTTCTTCGCCAATGTTGAGCAGGCCCACACTGGGGTTGTCATCGTTGTTGAGCACCGACACCAGGGCTGAACCCATGACCGCGAACTGCAAAAGGTGCTCAGCGGTGCAATCGACATTCGCACCCAGGTCCAGCACCGTGGTGGCGCCGCCTTTGACGTTAGGGAGCTGCGTGGCAATGGCCGGGCGGTCGATACCGTCCACGGTTTTGAGCACATAGCGGGCAATCGCCATCAAGGCGCCGGTGTTGCCGGCTGAGACAGCGGCCTGAGCCTGACCGGCCTTGACCTGCTCGATGGCCACGCGCATGGAAGAATCTTTTTTGCGGCGCAGGGCAACCTCGATCGGGTCGTCCATGCCCACCACCTCGGTGGCGGCCACCAGGGTGGCGCGGGGGTGTTTGAAGTCACCCAATGGCTCGGGCTGCCCCACCAGCAGCAATTGCGCTTGGGGATGACCGTCCAGGAAAGCCTGGCAGGCCTTGAGCGTGACGCGCGGACCGTGGTCCCCGCCCATGCAATCCACAGCAATGGTGATCATCGTCATTGAATCAAAGCCCACCAAAACAAAGGCCCGATGCTACAGGGAAAGTAGCGCCGGGCCAGATGGGCGGGGGAGCCCAATGCAGCTTCAGATTTAGGCTTCAGACTTGGTCTTGAGCACTTTGCGGCCACGGTAAAAGCCGTTGGGGCTGATGTGGTGACGCAGGTGGGTTTCGCCAGTGGTGGGTTCCACAGCGATGCCGGGCACATTCAAAGCGTTGTGCGAACGGTGCATGCCGCGCTTGGACGGCGATTTTTTGTTTTGCTGAACGGCCATGATTGGCTCCTGATCGGTGTGTTGGCCACCATCAAGGCAGACAACCGGGTTAAACAGTTAAGAGGCAACAGCCAAGAAGCACTGTGCGCCAAACCGCTCATTATAGCCTAAGCCGGCCACTTGAAGGGGGCTTCTGAAACCTGCCCGGGCAGACACCTCCAAAAGGCGACATCCGCAGCTCATTGGTCGACGAACTCGGCGGCGATGCGCTGGAAATCACTTTCCACCTGAATGAAAGCGTCATACACATCGGGGTCGAAGTGGGTGCCGCGCCCCTGGCGAATGATGGCCATGGCCTCGTCGTGGCTCATGGCATTTTTGTACACCCGCTTGCTGATGAGCGCGTCGTACACATCGGCCAGGGCCATCAAGCGCGCCGACAAGGGTATGGCCTCGCCTGCCAAGCCCTCAGGGTAACCTGAGCCATCCCATTTTTCTTGGTGGTAGAGCGCAATTTCTTTGGCCGGCTGCAAAAAGTCTACCGTGGCACCGTGCGACTTTTCGGCCCGCACAATCGCCTCGTAACCCACGGTGGTGTGGGTTTTCATGATCTCAAACTCCTCAGGCGTGAGCTTGCCGGGCTTGAGCAGGATATGGTCAGGAATGCCCACCTTGCCAATGTCGTGCAGGGGCGCCGACTTGAACAACAAGCGTATGTAATGGTCGGTCAGCAGCGCCTGGTACTTGGCGTGTTGCTGCAACTGCTCGGCCAGGCGCTTGACATAGCGCTGGGTGCGCAAAATATGGTTGCCGGTTTCGTTGTCCCGCGTCTCGGCCAGGGACGACATGGCCAGGATGGTGACCTCTTGCACCGCCTGCACAGCCTCGGTGCGGCGCTGCACCTCTGTTTCAAGAAAATCGTTTTTGTCGCGCAAAAAGTCGGCCATGCGCTTCAAGCCCAGCTGCGCCTTCACGCGGGCCAGCACCACCGGCACCTTGATGGGTTTGGGGATGTAGTCGACCGCGCCGCAGTCAAAGCCTTTGGTTTCGTCTTCCGACTCGGTCTTGGCGGTCAGAAAAATCACCGGGATTTCAGCGGTCTGAGGGGACTGCTTGAGGCGTGCGCATACCTCGTAGCCGTCCATCTCGGGCATCATCACATCGAGCAAAATCAGATCAGGCGGCGGGCTGCTGCGGGCAATTTCCAGGGCGCGCTGGCCGTTGTTGGCCACTTTGACCTTGCACAAGCCCTTGAGGACCGAGGTCATCAACGACAAATTGATCGGCGTGTCGTCCACCACCAGCACGCTGGGCAGCGGGTTGTTTGTAGAGCTCATGAATTCGGGCGAAGGAAGTCATGGCATTGTGGAATCAGGGACTACAGGCTTAAAGGAAGATAAGCGGGTGGCCAGCACCTTATCTATGCGCCGGGCGTCGAGGTCCACCACCTCAAACTGCCAGTCTTGCCAGGTCACCACCTCGCCCACCCGAGGCAGGTGGCCGCAAATCGTCATCAAGAGCCCGGCCAGGGTGTTGTAAAGGCCACGGTCTTCCTGCGGCAACTCATCCAGCCCCAAGCGGGCGCGCAGTTCATCCACCGGCATGAGGCCGTCAAGCAACCACGAGCCATCGGCACGTTGGGTGGCCCAGGCCTCAAGCTGCACCACAGGCTGCAACTCACCAGTGATGGCTTGTAGCAAATCGCCCGGCGTGATTTGCCCTTGCACCACGCCGTACTCGTCGACCACCAGCACCAGGTGACCGGCTTTGGCGCGAAACTGCTCGAGCAATTCCATGCCTGAGAGGGTTTCGGGCACAAACAGCGCAGGCTGCAAGTGCGCCTCCAGGGTTTGTTGCTGGCCTTCTGGGTTGGCGTTGAGCGCGAGCAATTGACCCATGCCCATCACGCCTTGCACATCATCAAGTGAGCCGCGGCACACCGGGTACCAGGAGTGCGCTTCTTCAGATTGGGCGATGTGCGCCAGGCATTGCGCGACCGTGTCTTGCACCTCCAGCCAAGCCAACTCAGCGCGCGGTATCATGATGGAGCTCAGCGGCCGGTCGTCGAGCCTGAACACGTTTTGCACCATCTGGTGCTCGTGCTGCTCAATCACACCCGCGTCCACACCCTCTTCCAGGTTATGGCGAATTTCTTCAGCCGTCATGCTGCGGGTCACGCGGCTGGGCAAACGCAAAAGGCGCAACACCGCTTGGGTGCAGGCTGATAGCAACACCACAAAAGGCCGGGCCAACCACGCCAAGCCCTGCATGGGCCGCGAGGTCCAGCGGGCCACCTGCTCGGGGTACATCTGCCCGATGCGCTTGGGCACCAGCTCTCCAAAAATGATGGTGGTGAAGGTGATGAGCGCCACCACCAGCGCGGTGGCGGTGACCGCGGCCGGGCCGTCGTTCATGCCCGCGCCTACCAACCAGGCGGCCACACCGTCGCTGAAAGCCGCCTCGCCCACGATGCCGTTGAGCACACCGATGGACGTGATGCCCACCTGGATGGTGGACAGAAATTTCTCGGGGTGATCAAGCAAGTGCAGTGCGGCCAAGGCCCCTTTGTCGCCCTCTTCGGCCATGGCGCTCAAGCGCGACTTGCGGCTGGCCGCCAACGCCAACTCCGACATGGCAAAGGCGCCATTGAGCAGCGTGAGCAGCACAATCAGTAGGAATTCCATGACGCTATAGTGTTTTGCACCATGTCACTTTACTTGATCGGCGATGTCCAGGGCTGCAACCAGGCCTTGGGCCGCCTGCTCGACACCCTGGCCTACTCGCCCAGCCGCGACACCATCGTGCTGCTAGGCGACTTGGTCAACCGCGGCCCCGACTCGGCCGGTGTGCTGCGCCGCCTCAAAGGTTACGGCAGTTCAGCCCGCTGTATTTTGGGCAACCACGACCTGCACTTGCTGGCGGTGGCGCATGGCATACGCCCCGCCCACCGCAGCGACACGCTGAGTGATGTGCTGCAAGCGCCTGATGCCAATGGCTTGCTGCATTGGCTCGCACACCAACCTTTGGCTTTGTTAGAAAATTTTGAAGGCCAAGACACTTTGATGGTGCATGCTGGCGTTTTACCTGGCTGGAGTGCTATGAAAACAGTAGCTTTGGCCCAGGAAGTGCAAACCCAACTTCAAAGTCCAGCGCTGCCGGAATTTTTACGACACATGTATGGCAACCTGCCCGATGCATGGTCGGATGATCTGCAAGGCACTGAGCGTTACCGGGTGGTGGTCAATGCCTTAACGCGGCTGCGTTTTTGCAATGCACAGGGGCAAATGGAATTTGCCACCAAAGAAGGCGCGGACAGTGCGCCCAGCGGTTATATGCCCTGGTTCGAGGTGCCGGGGCGAGAAACCGCAGGGGTCACGGTGGCGTTTGGCCATTGGTCCACCCTGGGTTGGCTGGGTCGCGCCGATGTGCTGGCGCTCGACAGTGGCTGCGTGTGGGGCGGCTGCTTAAGCGCCGTTGAAGTTCGGCCCGGCTGGGGCCGGGATATACCTAAGCAACTCAGTGTTGAATGCGAGGCCGCGCAGCAGCCTGGGGCTCAATGAAGCTCATGGAAGTTCATGGAAGCTCATTGAAGGCTCACTTGAGGCTCACTGATAGCAAGCCCCAAGCGACAGCTGTAGCACGTGAAGTAGTGCTCAGCCCTTGCTGAACAGCGCGGCAACTTTGCGCTTGGTTTTGATGTTGGCTGAAATTCGGCTGGCCGCAGGTTTCGCTGAGCCGTCCCAGGCGGGCGCAGCTTCTGCAGCTGGCGCTTCGTAGGGCTTGTCGAAAAACGGGTCGCGTGAGACCGGTGCTGTGCGGGCGTAGTCGCGCGAGAACGGTTTGTCGCGGCGCGGTGCGTCTTGCTCGTACATGCGGTGACCGTCGTTGAAACGGCCCTGGCGGCGGATGTCCGGGCGGTCTTGCGAGAACTCGATGGCTTCGAGCTCAATCTTGGTTTTGATCAGCTTTTCAATGTCTGAGACCAAACGCGCGTCTTTCGCAGAGGCAAAGCTCACCGCCAAACCAGAAGCGCCTGCGCGGCCCGTGCGGCCAATGCGGTGCACATAGTCTTCGGCGTTGAAGGGAATGTCGATGTTGAACACCGCAGGCACGTCTTTGATGTCCAAGCCACGCGCGGCCACATCGGTGCACACCAGCAAATCCACCTCGCCTTTTTTGAAGGCGTCCAGCGCTTTCAAACGCTCGTCCTGGCTCTTGTCGCCGTGCAAGGCCGCGGTTTTCAAGCCATCACGCTCCAGGGCGCGGGCCAAGCGGGCGCAGCCCAGCTTGCTGTTCACAAACACAAAGGCTTGCTTCATGTCGCGGTCTTTGAGGATCTGCAACAGCGCGCGGCGCTTGTCGTCTTCGGCCACGCTGTAGAAATGTTGCTCAACCGTCGCGGCGGTGGCGTTCGAGCGGGCCACCTCAATGGTGACCGGGTTTTGCAAATAGCTGCCCGCCAGGCGTTTGATTTCGGGCGAGAAGGTGGCCGAAAACAAGAGCGTGGTGCGCTGCTTGGGCAGGTAGCTCAAGATGCGTTGCAGGTCAGGCAAAAAGCCGATGTCGAGCATGCGGTCGGCTTCGTCCAGCACCACGTATTCAACTTGGTTGAGCACAGCGCTCTTGGCTTCGATGTGGTCCAGCAAACGACCGGGCGTGGCCACCAGCACTTCCACACCGGCTTTCAATTCAGCGGTTTGGGGCTTCATGTCCATGCCGCCAAAGACCACCGCGCTGCGCAGGTTGGTGTACTTGGCATAGAGCTTGACCTGCTGGGCCACCTGGTCGGCGAGCTCACGTGTGGGCAACAGCACCAGGGCGCGCACCGGGTGGCGCGCCGGCGAAGTCGAGGCGTTTTCGTGCTTGAGCAAACGCTGCAGCAAAGGCAAGGAGAACGCGGCAGTTTTGCCAGTGCCAGTTTGGGCCGCACCCATCACATCAACACCTTGCAGCACCACCGGGATGGCCTGGGCCTGAATCGGCGTCATGGCGGTGTAGCCCATCTCAGCGACGGCGCGAGACAGAGGCTCGGCCAGCTGCAGTTGGGAAAACGCCGTCAAGTCGGCTTCAGGGGATGTGCTCATGTAGGGGTGCCTTTAAATAACCCCACATTATCGTCGATTAAGGGGAATTCAGGGGTATCTGGCTGTTGCTGCAGCGCAAATGGTGTTTTTGTCATTTTCTGTTGATAATCAAATGATGAAGTATTTCGCCCCCAAGATGAGCACCCCTATGCACGCCCCCACGCCCCAAACTCACCGTGATAACAAGGTAGCGTCCTTGTTCAGCACTGCCCTTCAAACCGCTTGTGCGGCCTTGCTGGGTGTGCTCTTGTTCAGCCCCGCGCTGCAGGCGCAAACCGCCACGCCCAGTGCCCAAGAGATGATTGAAAAGCTCAAAGCGCAACCTGAGCCCGAAGCCGGGCCGGCCGCTGCAGGCGTGCCCAACGGCCCGCCTTTGCGCACCCGCGGTTTGCGTAACCTGTCGGTCAAAGCAGCCAAAACCCCTGAAGGCGAAGCCGCAGTGGCCGCCGCCCAAGAAGCTGCACCCAACGCAGCCACTGAGCCGCCCCCGCGCCCTTCTTTGTCACTGATGATTCAGTTCGACTTCAACTCCGCCAAGATTCGCCCCGAGAGCCAGCCTGCTTTGCAAAACCTGGCCACGGCCTTGCAATCCAAAGAACTGGCTGAAGCCAATTTCGCGGTCGAAGGCCACACCGATGCCAAAGGCTCGAACGACTACAACCTCAAACTCAGCCAAAGCCGCGCCGATGCGGTGCAGAAATTCTTGGCATCGCAAGGCGTGCCCACGGCACGTTTGGTGACCGCGGGCAAGGGCGCCACCGATTTGGCCAACCCCAACGACCCGCTGGCCGCAGAGAACCGCCGGGTGCGCATCGTTAACCTGCAATGAACCTGGGGCCGATGATGAACAAAACCCTCGTCAAATGCATCGCTGTTTGCTTGTTGGGCGTGAGCGCGCTGACGGTGCCTGCGGTTTGGGCGCAAGACGATGAGGGGCAGCGCTTGCAACTGCCCGCCGATGAGGTGGCCAGACTGCGCAGCATCATCGACACACCGATCGACCCCAACGCCCTGAAAGAACGCAAAGTCGAGCAGTACCGGCTCAAAGAATCTGCGGCCTGGAAGTTGGGCGACATGAAACTGCGCGAGCAGTTTTTGCGCGAGTTCGCAGAAATTGCTGATGACGGCAAGTGGACGCTGCGCGACTTCCTGGCCGGCACTGAAAAACGCGACGAGGCCTATGCCATCGG
>CANGLW010000054.1 GCA_947454955.1 Comamonadaceae bacterium | reverse complement strand
CAAGAGGTGGACGCGGTGCTGGCTTTGCGCCCCGCGCGCTTGGGCGAGGTGGCCAAGCGCCTGGCGGCGGTGCGCAGCTTTGCAAGCTTGCCCGAAGCACCGGCCTTGGCCGCAGCCAACAAACGCGTGGGCAATATTTTGAAGAAGGCTGAAGGCGAAGTGCAAGCCGCCATCAACCCAGCGCTGTTGCAAGAGCCTGCCGAAAAAGATTTGGCCGACGCTCTGAAAACCGTAGCGCAAAAAGCAGACGCAGCTTGGTCTGAGGGCAATTACGCCGCCAACTTGCAAGCGCTGGCTGCCTTGAAGCTGCCGGTGGACGCGTTTTTTGAACACGTCATGGTCAATGCTGAGGACCCTGCGCTCAAGGCCAACCGCCTGGGCTTGCTGGCCACCTTGCACGGTGCCATGAACCGCGTGGCCGACTTGTCGCGCCTGGCTTCTTGAACGCAGAAAGCCAGTCATGAAGCTCGTCATCCTCGACCGCGACGGCACGATCAACGAAGACAGCCCCGACTACATCAAGTCGGCCGCTGAGTGGTTGCCTTTGCCTGGCGCTTTGGAAGCCATCGCCCGCCTCAACCACGCCGGTTGGCAAGTGGTGGTGGCCTCCAACCAATCGGGGCTGGGCCGTGGTTTGTTTGATGTGGCTGCGCTCAATGCCATGCACACCAAAATGCACAAGATGCTGGCCAAGGTGGGTGGGCGCATCGAGTCTATTTTTTACTGCCCGCATGGCCCCGAAGAAGCTTGCCACTGCCGCAAACCCATGCCCGGATTGTTCGAGCAAATCCGCGACCGCTTTGGGGTGGACTTGCGTGGTGTGCCCTCGGTGGGCGACTCAGCGCGCGACCTGATTGCCGGCGTGGAACTGGGGTGCGAGCCGCACCTGGTGCTCACCGGTAAGTCTGAGGCCTTGCGCGGTCAAGCCCTGCCAGCGAATTTTCCTGCGCACACCCAGGTGCATGAGAACCTGCAGGCATTCGCGCAAAGCCTGATTGCCCGTCACCCGTAAAGCCCATGTCTTTTTTACGTTCTGTTTTACACGCGCTGTGGATGCTGGTCACCGTGGTGCCCTGGGGCATCATCATGGTGGTGGTGTCGATCCGCGTGCGTGGCAACCGCTTGTACTGGATGGCCGCGCGTTGGTTGGGCTGGGCGATCCAAGGCGCGCGCCTTTTGTTGGGCATCCAAACGCGCATCACCGGCATAGAAAATTTGCCTGTGGGTGAGACCAGCCCGGCGATTTTGCTGGTCAAGCATCAGTCCACCTTCGAGACGTTTTTGATGCCCACCATCATGCCGCACCCGCTGGCCTATGTATTCAAAAAAGAGTTGCTGCATGTGCCGTTTTTCGGCTGGGCCATGGGGCGCCTGGACATGATCCACATCGACCGCCAGCAAGGCTCCAAAGCCTTTGGCAAGGTGGTTAACCAAGGCAAAGAGCTGTTGAGCCGTGGTGTGTGGATCATCATGTTCCCTGAGGGCACGCGCATTGCGCGCGGCAAGCAAGGCACCTACAAAACAGGTGGCACGCGTTTGGCGGTGGAAACCGGTGCGCCGGTGATCCCGATCGCGGTGACCTCGGCCAAATGCTGGCCGCGCAAGGCCTTCATCAAAACACCGGGCGTAGTCGATGTGTCGATTGGCAAACCCATCCCCAGCCTAGGCCGTGAGCCGGCTGAGTTGATGAAAGAGGTCGAGACCTGGATCGAAGCAGAAATGCGCCGGCTTGACCCCGAGGCTTACCGCTGATGGGTGTGGGCAGCCTGATCCAGCTCGCCTTTGATTGGCTGGACAGCGCGCCCGCCCCTGCAAAGCCTGCACCATCGCTCACAGCATCGCCCACAGCATCGCCCACACCAACGCCTGCCGTTTCTCCAGCGCCTGACAACTCCCCCACCCATACACCTAAAAGCGCTGTCGTCATCAAGGCCCGCACAGCCTTGCCCGAGCCGCACTACAAACACCCCCGCGCCAACCGGCAAGCTTGTTTGGCGCAAACCTGGGTGGCTTATGAGTTCAAGCGCGCGCGTCGTCGCACCATCGGTTTTCTGGTGGATGCCGATGGCTTGGTGGTGCGTGCGCCCAAGTGGGTCACGATTGCCGAGATGGAATCTGCCTTGCAGGAAAAAGCGGTGTGGGTGGTGCGCAAGCTGCAAGAGGTGCAGGAGCGCCAGCGGCAGTTGGCCGGTGCGCGCATCACCTGGCGCGATGGCGTGTCATTCCCTTACATGGGTCAGCAGTTGGTGCTGCGCTTGGACCCTTCTCAGCAGCATGCCCGCCCCGCGGTGGTGCTGGGTGACACCTTGTGCCTGGGCCTGTCGCAGTCAGCCAGCCCTGAGCAAATCCGTGACGCGGTGCAAGCCTGGTTGATGACCCAAGCCCGCGAACATTTTGTGGCGCGTCTTAATCACTACGCGCCTTTGCTGGGCGTGAGCTGGCGCAAGCTGAGTTTGAGTAATGCCGGCACGCGTTGGGGCAGCGCCAAGTCAGATGGTTCGATCCGTTTGAACTGGCGCTTGCTGCATTTCAAACCTTCGGTCATCGACTATGTGGTGGCCCACGAACTCAGCCACCTGCGGGTGATGAACCACAGCCCAGCTTTCTGGGACACGGTCAAAACCTTGGTGCCCGACTTTGATGCGCAGCGCTCAGCCCTGCGCGATGAGTTGCTGCCGGTGTGGTAACCAGCTTCAAGATTCAGCGCACGAAGCGGTAAACACCATCGGCATCGCGCTGGCGGCGCAACTTGCCTTGGAACCACAAGGTGTGCAAATGGGCGATGGACTCGCCCATGGCAAAACTCATCTGGTGCATGTCGAGTTTGCGTTTGAACAACACCGGCAACACATCGGCCGCACTTTGCGGCGTGGCGCAGGCTTCGAGCACTTCGCTCAAACGGTCGCGGTGGTGGTCATGCAGCTGCTGGATGCGGGTGTGCAGGCCCAGGAATGGTTTCCCATGCGAGGGTAGGGTCAGTGTGTCACTTGGCAAGGTTTTGAACTTGTCGATGGAATCCAAAAACAGCTTGAGCGGGTCGGCTTCAGGCTCATTGTCAAACACACTCACATTGGTGGAAATGCGCGGCAGCATCATGTCCCCGCCTATCAACACCTGCAGCTCTTCGCAGTACAGCGCGATGTGTTCTGGCGAGTGACCGTAACCGCTGATGCAGCGCCAGCTGTGGGGGCCGATGTTGATCACATCACCATCCATCATGCGGCGGAATTGCCTGGGCACATCAGGCACCAGGCTGGCGTAATAGCCCACTCGTGCGCGCATCTGTTCAACAGCAGCCGGGTCGTTGAGGCCGTGCGATGCAAAGAACGCTGCAGCCGCCGGACCGCCAAAACCGTGCGTCATGTGCGAGCCGATGCGCGCCAGGTTGTAGTCGGTGGCGCTGGCCCACAAGCGGCAGGTGTGCTCGGGTGTGCTCCAACGCTCACACAACCAGTGCGCGAGACCAATGTGGTCAGGGTGCATGTGGGTGGCGATCACCCGCAGCACCGGCAAGCCGTCAAGTTCCTGGGCGAAGATGGTGTCCCAGTGGGTGCGGGCTTCTTCGCGGTCGATGCAGCAATCCACCACGCACCAGCCCTCGCGGCCTTCCCACTGGTCGCGCAGCAACCACAGGTTGATGTGGTCCAGCGCAAAGGGCAGGGCCATGCGCACCCAACGTAGGCCGGGCGCCACCGCCAGCGTGCAGCCGTTGGCGGGCAGGGCGTCGCCCAGGGGGTAGTGCAGTTGTTGTTCCAGGGCGTTCATGGATGGATTTTTACGACATAATTGACGTTTACGTAAACGTCAACGTATGCCTGCATTGTAGGCGTCTTCAGACCAGGGGCTTTCATGGCAACCACCTACAGCATCAGTGAGCTGGCCAAAGAGTTTGACCTTACCACGCGCGCCATCCGCTTTTACGAGGACATGGGCTTGCTCGAGCCCACCCGCAGCGGTCCGGGGGCCCGTAACCGGGTTTACACCGGCCGCGACCGAACGCGCCTCAAGCTCACCCTGCGCGCCAAGCGCTTGGGCCTGAGCCTGACCGAAGCCAAAGACATCATTGACATGTACGACACCCCGCGTGACACCGGGCCGCAATTGCAAAAGTTTTTGGCGGTGTTGGCCAAACAGCGTCAGACCATCGAAGCACAAATGGCGGAGTTGCAAGCCAACCTCGATGAAATCAAAGCGCATGAACGCGAGGCCAACAACCTCTTGAGCAAAGCCGGCGCAGCCACCAGCAAAAAGCCAGTGAAGCTGGCCAAAACCAGCAAGACCAAGGTGGCGGCGTGAACGCTTTGTTTGAACGCGTTCAGACCAGCCTGCTGCGCCAGGGCATGATGCAGCATCTGGGCGTGCGCCTGGAAGAAGTGGCTCCTGGCCGTTGTGTGTTGACCCTGCCTTACAGCGACAAGACCACCCAACAACAAGGCGGTTTTCATGGCGGGGCGATTGGCGCGCTGGCAGACATTGCTGGCGGCTACGCAGGTTTGACGGTGCTGCCCAAGGGCATGGAAATCGTCACCGTGGAATACAAAATCAATTTCATCAGCGCCTGCCAAGGCGGTGAATTACGCGCCACCGGTGTGGTGCTCAAGGCGGGCAAACGCATCGTCACGGCCACGGCCGAGGTGCACCATATTGCCGCAGACGGTCAAGCACGTCTTTGCGCCTTGATGCAGCAAACCCTGATGCCCGTCACACAAACCTATGAGGAGTCCCCATGAACTTACCCGGCCTTAACTTCCAATTGGGCGAAGACATTGATGCGCTGCGTGATGCGGTGCGCGATTTTGCGCAGGCTGAAATTGCGCCTCGCGCTGCCGAGATCGACCGCAGCGACCAGTTCCCAATGGACCTGTGGCGCAAGATGGGCGACCTGGGCGTGCTGGGCATCACGGTGAGCGAAGAATACGGCGGCGCCAACATGGGCTACCTGGCCCACATGATCGCCATGGAAGAAATCTCACGCGCCAGTGCCTCGGTGGGTTTGAGCTACGGCGCGCACAGCAATTTGTGCGTGAACCAAATCAAACGCAACGGCACACCCGAGCAGCGCGCCAAGTACCTGCCCAAGCTCATCACCGGCGAGCACGTGGGCGCCTTGGCCATGAGCGAGCCTGGGGCTGGCTCGGATGTGATCAGCATGAAACTCAAGGCCGAAGACAAGGGCGGTTACTACCTGCTCAATGGCAATAAGATGTGGATCACCAACGGCCCCGATGCCGACACCTTGGTGGTGTATGCCAAGACCGAGCCTGAGTTGGGCGCGCGCGGCGTCACTGCGTTTTTGATTGAAAAAGGCATGCCAGGTTTTTCCATCGCGCAAAAGCTCGACAAACTGGGCATGCGCGGCAGCCATACCGGCGAGCTGGTGTTCAACAACGTGGAAGTGCCTGCTGCCAACATTTTGGGTGGCCTCAACGGCGGCGCCAAAGTGTTGATGAGCGGCTTGGACTACGAGCGCGCTGTGCTGGCCGCGGGCCCCATCGGCATCATGCAGTCGGTGATGGACAACGTGGTGCCCTACATCCACGACCGCAAACAATTCGGCCAAAGCATCGGTGAGTTTCAGCTCATCCAAGGCAAGGTGGCTGACATGTACACCGTGCTACAAGCCGGTCGCGCTTTTTGCTACACCGTGGGCAAAAACTTGGACCTGCTGGGCTCCGAGCACGTGCGCCAGGTTCGCAAAGACTGCGCCTCGGTCATTTTGTGGTGCGCTGAAAAAGCCACCTGGATGGCGGGTGAGGGCGTGCAGATTTTCGGTGGCAATGGCTACATCAACGAGTACCCCTTGGGCCGTTTGTGGCGCGATGCCAAGCTCTATGAAATTGGCGCAGGCACCAGCGAAATCCGTCGCATGCTGATTGGCCGCGAGTTGTTCGCAGAAACCATGTGATGCCCTTGAGCACCATGCCCGTCATGTCTTGGTCACAGCGTTGTTTGCGCGCGGTCTCATCGGCCACGCTCTACGCCTGGGCCATGGTTGTGGGTGTGGCCTGGGTGCTCTCGATCTTGCGTGGCTTGCAAATCGCGTGGCACTGGCCAGCAGATTTGCCCCTGAACTGGCCTGATCTGCGCATGGTCATGTGGCAAGGTGCGCGCTTTGACCTCAAGGTCAGCGCAGCCGCTGCCGTTCTTTTGTGGCCGGTGCTGATTTTTTCACGCCAAAGCCTGCGTGGCTCCTTGGCTGCAGCGGTGGCCTGGGTGTTCACCCTGGCCTCGCTGATCAACCTGCATTACTTCGGCTTTTACAAAACGCCCATCGATCCCATCGTCTTTGGTTTTTTTGAGGACGACACCCAGGCGATTGTTCAAACCATTTGGCACGACTTCCCGGTCATCACCACCTTGCTCATTTGGGCTGTGGCCAGCATGCTCGCGGTACGCTGGGTTCAAGGCATCAACACCGGCGTGAGCAACTGGCTGAACCGACAAACGTCTGCTGTGCTGCGGGTCAACCGCGCAGGCTGGTTGACCTTGCTGGGCGTGTTGATCGCACTCTTCATGCTGGTGTTGACCACCAAGGGCACGCTGCGTGCGATGGCTTTGGGGCGGCAAAACGTCTCGGTCACGCCCACGCAGTTCCTCAACGACATGGTGCCCAACGGTGTCATGGCTTTGAAGTTTGCTTGGGACAGCCGGCGTGAGTCACAAAACCTGAGCGACCCCTTGCTGGGCCTGAAGCGCTTGGGCTACAGCGAGCCCTTGCAGGCCGCCCGCGTCTTGGGGCTGGACGCTGCCGATGAGCCCGCGCTGATGCGCCAACTCACCGGCAGCCGTGAGCCGGTGGCCGCTGTCAACAAGCCGCGCAACCTGATGTTCTTTTTGATGGAGTCGTGGAGCGCGGAGCCCTTTCGCTACCACGGCCCCACATTTGATGTGCTGGGCCGCTTGGCGCCTACGCTCTCTCAAGCCTGTCATTTCAAGAACTTCGACTCGGCCCAACCTGGCACCCACCCCTCGCTCGAAGCCATTCTGTTTTCCACGCCCATCACGCCGCTGACCCTGGGCCCACCCGGCAAACAGCCCATGCCCTGGGTCATCCCCCGGGTGATGAAAAACGCCGGCTACCGCACGGTGTTTGTCACCTCGGCGCGTTCGGGTTGGCGCGACCTGGACCGCGTGCTCAAGGTGCAAGGTTTTGACGAGGTGGTGGACGCCAACACCTTGAAAGCCCTTTACCCGGAAGCGTCGCTGGGCATCTGGGGCGTGTGGGACAGCTATGTGTTTGACTACTTGAAAACACGTCTGAAGTCAGCGCAGCCTGATGCCCAGCCTTTGTTTGTGTTTGTGCTCACCTCCACCAACCACCCTCCTTACGATTTACCCAGCGACTACCAGCGGCTTGAGCGTGACATGCGCATCTTCCGTGGCGAAGTCAATGCCGACACCGTGCCCAATTTGCACACCTACCATTACGCCACCGATCTGCTGGGTGATTTTGTGCAGCATGTGCAGGCCACACCCCACGCACGCTCAACCGTGTTGGCCGCAACGGGCGACCACAATGTGCGCAGCTTCGGGCTGTATGCCACGCCTGAGCGTCGTTACCTGGCCGGCCAAGTGCCCTTTGTGATTTGGGGCGCCGACCACTGTGGCGAGCAGCAAGCCCAGCCAGCCAGCCACCGCGACATGTTCCCCACCTTGCTGCCCATGCTGGGCATCTCAGAGAACTACTTCAACACCGGTCGCAACTTGTTGGCCAAGCCCGCACCGCAAGACCCGATGCGGGCGGCGATGAGCTTGAGCTACACCGGCACTGCTCGCGATGCGCAAGGCGTGTGGAATTTGGGTGACCCCGCCTCGCATGTGTGTTCGCCACCTGGCGCGACCGCTTGTGAATTCCCTTCAGCCAGCGACGCGCAGGCGCGTGCCCGTTTGGGTTTGTTGGACTGGTTGGTCCGTGTGTCT
>CANGLW010000053.1 GCA_947454955.1 Comamonadaceae bacterium | reverse complement strand
TTTTCTGTCACGTCCATGCGATTCATGCTTTACTCCTGATTTGATAGCTGAAAAGATTTAATGGCTGCCGGCTTTGGCCCGTTTGACCAAGAAGTCGACAATGTGGTTGCGAAGGTCGTAATAACCTTCAAGGTGATGCAACTCCGCGCGTTGACGGCTACGCGGCAGTGGGTTGACCACCACCTCGGCAATGCCGCCGGGCACGTAGCCGGCATCGGTTTCAGAGCCGTTGCTCATGAGCAAGATGCGGTCGGCCAGCAAAATGGCCTCGTCCACATCGTGGGTGATCATGAACACGGTTTGTTGGGTCTCGCGCACGATGCCCATCAACTCGTCTTGGATGGTGCCGCGGGTCAGCGCATCCAATGCACCGAAGGGCTCATCGAGCAAGAGCATCTTGGGCTGGATGGAGAACGCCCGGGCAATGCCCACGCGCTGCTTCATGCCGCCTGAGAGTTGCGAGGGTTTTTTGTCGATGGCTGGCAGCAAGCCCACCAGCGCGACAAACTTTTCCACATGCACATTCACCTTGGCAGCGGGCCAATCGGGCCAGCGTGATTTGACGGCAAAGGCGATATTTTGGCGCACGGTGAGCCAGGGCATGAGCGCGTGGCTTTGGAACACCACACCACGCTCCAGGCTCGGGCCAGCCACTTCGCGGTTGTCCATGAACACATGGCCGCTGCTGGCGGTGTCCAAACCGGCCAGCACATTGAGCACCGTGGTTTTGCCGCAGCCGGAGTGGCCGATGATGCACACGAACTCGCCCTTGTCCAAGGTGAAGCTCACGTCGGCAAACACCGGTTTGCCGGGCACATAGGTTTTGCTCAAACCTTCAATTTTCAGAAAACCGGTCATGGTCGGGTCTTTGGCTTTGGGGTTGTTAACGGCGGCCAGCGAAGGCGCGGGGTTCAAGCGGTCTTCACTCCACATAGGTCACCGCTTTTTGCAATTGGCCAAAGGCCAGGTCCAACAACATGCCCACGATGCCGATCACACCAATGGCGAAGATCACATTGGTCAGCGACAGGTTGTTCCACTCGTTCCACACAAAGTAGCCAATGCCTGTGCCGCCCACCAGCATCTCGGCAGCCACAATCACCAGCCAGGCAATGCCCATGGAGATGCGCATGCCGGTGAGGATGGTGGGCGCTGCGGCGGGCAAGATCACCAGAAACGCTTTGCGTAACGGATTGACCTCCAAAGTGGCCGACACATTGAGCCACTCGCGCTTGACCGAGGCCACACCGAAGGCGGTGTTGATCAGCATGGGCCAGACCGAGCAGATGAAGATCACAAAGATGCCGCTGATTGACGAGTCTTTGATGGTGTAGAGCGCCAGCGGCATCCACGCCAGGGGGCTGATGGGTTTGAGCACCTGGATGAAGGGGTCAAACGCGCGGCGCAAAAGTGGCGACATGCCAATCACGAAACCCAAAGGCACGGCCACCAAAGCGGCGAGCAAAAAGCCCAGACCCACGCGGCCCAGCGAGTGCGCCAACTGAATCAAAATGCCTTTGTCGTTCGGGCCGTTGTCGTACAGCGGGTCCGAGGCGTGCTTCCAAATCGTGCTGCCCATTTGGCCCAGCGTGGGAAAGCCATTGGTTTTGCTCGTGCCCGGGTCTTTGCCCATCATCTTGAGGTACTCGATCTGCTCAGCCGTCATGCCGCTGGTGCTGGCCACACCGGCGCTGCCGGACTGCAGCGTGGCGGTGTACCAAACGCCTAAAAAGGTGATGAAGATGAGCAGCGACACCAAGGCCGCTTTCATGTTGATGGATTTCATTTTCGCTATCAGACTCTGTATTTATGGGTGTTTAAGCTAGCTTATTGATAGCAAAACTCTTGATGTACTCTTCGGGCTTGGCGGCATCGAACTCTTTGCCCATGACCTTGAATTTCTTGTACGCACCCTCGGGGGCTTTGAAGCCGGCTTCGGTCATGTACTTCTTGGCGTCAGTCAGCAAGAACACCTTCTCGGCGATTTGCTTGTAGTTCACATCGCCCTTGATGTAGCCCCAACGCTTCATCTGCGTGAGCATCCACACCGCCATGCTTTGCCATGGCACCGGGTCGAAGTTGGCGCGGTCGGGCACGTTTTTGATGTTGCCCAGGCCGTCGGCAAACTTGCCGGTCAGCACCTGCTGCAGCACCGCTTCGGGCTGGTTGAGGTACTGCGCGGGCGCAATCACCTTGGCAATCAAATCGCGGTCTTTGGCTTGGCTGGCCATGTGGCTGGCGGTCAGCACCGAGCGGAACAGCGCAGCAAAGGTGTTGGGGTTTTGTTTGATGAACTCGTCGCTCACACCAAAGGCGCAGCAGGGGTGACCATCCCAAATTTCTTTGGACAAGATGTGGATGAAGCCCACCTCGTCGTAGACCGCGCGCTGGTTGAAAGGATCGGGGCCGAGGAAGCCGTCGATGTTGCCCGCACGCAAGTTGGCCACCATCTCAGGCGGCGGTGTGACGCGGATTTGCACATCAGTGTCGGGGTTCAAACCGTTTTCTGCCAGGTAGTAGCGCAACAAGAAGTTGTGCATGCTGTACTCAAACGGCACGGCGAACTTGAAGCCTTTCCAGCTCTTGGGATCGCGCTTGTCTTTGTGCTTGACGTGCAGGGTGATGGCCTGGCCGTTGGTGTTTTGAATGCTCGCCACATTCATGCCCACCTGGTTGGAGCCCAGGCCCATGCTCATGGCCAGCGGCATGGGCGAGAGGAAGTGGCTCGCGTCATGCTCTTTGTTGATCATCTTGTCGCGAATCAGCGCCCAGCCCGCGGTTTTGTTGAGCTGCACATTCAGGCCTTCCTTGCGATAGAAGCCCAGCGGGTCGGCCATGATGAGGGGCGAAGCGCAGGTGATGGCGATGAAACCGATCTTGAGGTCTTTCTTTTCCAGCGAGGCTTTGTCTTGCGCCATGGCTTGCAACGCACCCACGGGCAGCAGCGAGGCAATGGCTGCACGCGCGGTGTTGGCGCCCACCGCTTTCAAAAAGCCGCGGCGCACGCTGTCGACCGGGAACAGGGCTTTGACCAACGCAGCTTCCATGAAGTCGCGACCGGCTTCTTCAGCGCTGGCGGCCAGGGCGTGTTCGCCCGGCGCGTGGTCTTGACCGCAGGCGCATTTGAGCATCAGCGGGCGGTCGGCGTCATAGGGGTCATGGACAGGCTTGGTGGGAATCAAAGACATGGACAACCTCGTGAATGAAGTGAAAAGGAATTACTGAGGGGATTGCAAGGGACGTGCCATGTCGGCAGCGTGTCAAGCAGCCTTCATTTGCACGCATTTGGTGCGTTTTTGTGGGGGCTGAGCCGGCGGTGGTGCCCGGCTCAGTAGGGATGCACTACTTCAATGCAATCAGGACCGGATCTGGATCCGATCAAGTGGGCGATGCATGCGATCAGAGGTATCAGATGTATCAGATGTATCAAATCCATCAAATAGATGAGAACCTTACAACCCTAGATCACTCAGGCTGGGGTGGTCGTCCGGGCGGCGGCCCAGGGGCCAATGGAACAAGCGGTGCTCGGCTTTGATGGGCATGTCGTTGATGCTGGCAAAGCGACGCTGCATGTAGCCGTGCTCGTTGAACTCCCAGTTCTCGTTGCCGTAGCTGCGAAACCATTGGCCAGAGTCGTCATGCCATTCATAGGCAAAGCGAACGGCGATGCGGTTGTCGGTGTACGCCCACACCTCTTTGATCAGGCGGTAGTCCAACTCGCGTGCCCATTTGCGCGCCAGGAAGGCTTTGACCTCTTCACGGCCTTTGGGGAATTCAGCGCGGTTACGCCAGGTGGTGTCTTCGGTGTACACGCGGGCGCAGATCTCAGGGTCGCGGGTGTTCCAGGCGTCTTCGGCCATGCGCACTTTTTGTGCGGCGGTTTGCGCGTCAAACGGTGGCAGCGGTGGGCGGGGGGTGATGGTGGACATAGGGGGCTTTCTTCAAACAGTGGAATGGGGGTGAACGGGGTGGTTCAGGGTGTCGGCGATCAAGCGCAGGGCCTGGTCGCATTCATCGCGACTCACCGGCCCGCCCAGGCACACACGCACCGCATCGGGCGGGTCGCCGTCGGTGGAAAACGCGGCGCTGGCCACCACGCCCGCACCGCGGGTGCGCAGGTAAGAGGCGAACTCCACCGGGCTCCAGTCGGGGCTCAGCGGCAGCCACAGGTGAAAGGCGTCTTGTGGCGCCAGAATCGGGTGGCCTTGCAAGTGGGTGGCGGCCATGCGTTGGCGCACCGCGCACTCTTCGCGCACCGCTTGCAGCATGGCTTGGGCCGTGCCGTCTTGCACCCAGGCGGTGGCCAGGGCGTTGGTCACTGGCGAAGACATCACGGTGGTGGCGCGCATGGCGCCGGCCAAGCGCTGGGCTTGTCGCTCACTCGGTGCGCGCACATAAGCGCTGCGTAAACCCGCGCCAAAGCATTTGGACAAACCGCTCACGTGGTAGGTCAACTCAGGCGCCAGGTTAGCCAGGCTCGGTGGCGTCTGCTGCGGCAGCATGCCGTAGGCATCGTCTTCAATGATGGGCACCGCAAAGCGCAAGGCCACATCAGCCAAGGCTTCACGCCGCGCACGCGACATGGTGACCGTGGTGGGGTTGAGCAGCGTGGGGTTGCAGTACAACGCCTTGGGGTGCAGGCTTTTGCAAGCGTGCTCGAACGCATCCACCAGCGGACCTTCATCGTCCATGGGCAGGGCGTGCAGCTGCAAACCCAATTGCGCAGCAATCGCCTTCACGCCAGGGTAGGTGAGCGACTCCACACACACCAACTCGCCAGGCCGCGCCAACAAAGAAAACAGGGCGGTGAGCACACTGTGTATGCCGGGGCTGAGCAACACCTGTTCGGCTTTGCAGTCAGCTACTCGAGCACGCAACCAATGTGCGCCTACATCGCGGTCTTGGTGGGTGCCACCGAAATCTTGGTAGCGCAACAAGCCCCACCAATCAGCACGCGAGAGCAAGCGCGCCGCGCTGTCTTGCAAATGCGCCATCAGGGCCGGGTCTTGTGGCTCAGGTGGCATGTTCATGGTCATCTCAGCACCACTGCCGCCGCGCAGGGGCTGGGTGGTGCTCATGCCGCGTACAAACGTGCCCAGGCCCGCGTGGGTGTCGATCAGCCCGCGCTTGCGCGCCTCGCTGTAAGCGCGCGCCACCGTGGTGTAGTTCAGGTCCAGCAAGCTGGCCAAGTCGCGCAAGGTGGGCAACCTGTCGCGCGCCACCAGGCGGCCGTTGCGCACGTCTTGAGCGATGAGCTCGGGCAGCAGCAAATAAGCCGGCTGCTCGCTCGCCTCAATCTTCTTGACCCAATGCGCAAAACTTTTGGACATGCACCTTCACATGCACTAACTGTGCCTGCTCATGCCATCAAGGTGCTATCAAATTTGCTGTGTGTTGGTGCATGCAGCGACATTGATCGGGTGCATTGATCGCATGGTGCGTGCACAGACCTTGTGCGTATTTGGTGCGTTAGCGCGTGCTTGACCAGCAGGCTTCGTGGCTTATGCATGCTTCAAGAAGCCGAATCAAAAATATTTTCCCCTGCTATCAACACCCCATCAAGTCCAAGCACAGCGCTTGATCGCAACTTGATCGCATCGGCATCGGTCACAGCAGCAAGCGACTTGGCACGCGCTATGCAAAGACACAGAGCGCGTTGTGCATCAACGCTCAGAGCCTGCTGTTTCATCAACCCTACCGGAGTTACCCATGCCCAAAGTCACGAAACCCGCCAATGTCAAAGGCGACATCCTGGTCGATTACGAAGAGAAAGTGTTTGAAGACGTCAAAGCCGCTCCCGGCGAGAAGGCCCTGGTGACCTTCCACACCGTGGCCTTTGAAGGCTCGATTGGTTTTGTGAACCTGTTGCAAGCGACCCGTTTGAAGCGCAAAGGCTTCGAGACCTCGGTGCTCTTGTACGGCCCTGGCGTGACATTGGGTGTGCAGCGCGGCTTCCCCACCTTGGGCGACGAAGCTTTCCCTGGCCACCAAAACTTCAACAACCAAATCAGCAAGTTCATCGAAGAAGGCGGCAAGGTCTACGCCTGCCGTTTTGCGCTGCAGGCGCTGTACGGCCACGGCGAAGGCGCTTTGATCCCCGGCATCAAGCCCATCAACCCACTCGATGTGCTCGACCTGATCTTGCTGCACCGCAAAGACAACGCCTTCATCCTCGACACCTGGACCCTTTGAGGACACAGCATGGCCCACAACATCATTCGCGCCGCTGCGGTTCAAATCGCGCCAGACCTGGAGCGTCCTGAAGGCACGCTGGCGCGGGTGTGTGAGGCCATCGAATCTGCTGCGAAGCAGGGGGCACAACTGGTCGTCTTCCCCGAGACCTTTGTGCCCTATTACCCTTATTTCTCGTTCGTGCTGCCGCCAGTTTTGCAAGGCGCGCCGCACATCCGTTTGATGAACGAGGCGGTGGTCGTGCCTGGCCCGGTGACCGACGCGGTGGCCGCCTGTGCGCGCAGCCACGGTGTGGTGGTGGTGCTGGGCGTGAATGAACGCGACCACGGCAGCCTCTACAACGCGCAGCTCATCATTGATGCCAATGGCGAGCTGCTGCTCAAGCGCCGCAAGATCACGCCCACCTACCATGAGCGCATGGTTTGGGGCATGGGCGACGCCACCGGCTTGAAGGTGGTGGACACCGCGGTCGGCCGCGTGGGCGCCCTGGCCTGTTGGGAGCACTACAACCCGCTGGCCCGCTACGCGCTGATGACCCAACATGAAGAGATTCACTGCGCGCAATTCCCGGGCTCGCTGGTCGGCCCGATTTTTGCCGAGCAGATGGAAGTCACCATCCGCCATCACGCGCTGGAGTCGGGCTGCTTTGTGGTCAATGCCACCGGCTGGCTGACCGATGCGCAGATCATGGCCATCACGCCCGATGTGAACCTGCAAAAAGCCCTGCGCGGGGGCTGCCACACCGCCATCATTTCCCCCGAAGGCAAGCACCTGACCGCGCCGCTGACCGAAGGCGAAGGCATGGTGATCGCTGATCTGGACATGGCCCTGATCACCAAGCGCAAACGCATGATGGATTCGGTGGGCCACTACGCCCGCCCCGAGTTGCTCAGCCTCATGGTCAATGAGCGCGCCGCCCAAACCGTGGTGCCCATGCCCACCACCATGGCCGCGGCCATGACCACCAGCCAGGAAACCTGAACCATGACCACCGACGCCGTGCTGTCCCCCCGCGAACTCATGACCGAGCTGCAGTCTCTGGGCTTGCGCCTGGTTGACCCGGCCGCCGGTGCGCCCAGCCGCAAAGGTGGCGCTGGCCCCTCGGACCACAAGGCTGTCACGGTAGATGGCCACACCATCATGGTGCCGGTGCACACCAGCACCGCCTGGACCTCACCGTTCACCGCCCAAGCGCCCGATGCGCAGGGCAACAGCGTGATCACCCGCGGCAGCATCCCGATTGCCACGGTGAGCTTTCCCAAACAACCCCGCTTTTACGGTTTGAGCACGGCCGAGGGTGTGCCCTATTCGCACATCGCCACCTTGCATGGCTCGGACGTGCTGGCCACCACCGTGCTGCAAACCTGCATCCGTTACGAGAGCCGTAAAAAAACCTGCAAGTTCTGCTCGATCGGTCAGTCCTTGGCCGCGGGCCGCACGGTGGCGCACAAAACCCCGCAGCAACTGGCCGAGGTGGCTAAAGCTGCGGTGGAACTCGATGGCATCAAACACATGGTGCTGACCACCGGCACCCCACCGGGCAGCGACCGGGGTGCGGCGGTGTTGTGCGAGAGTGCGCGCGCCATCAAGGCCGCCGTGGACATCCCGATTCAAGGCCAGTGCGAGCCGCCGGATGACGACATCTGGTTCGAGCGTATGCGCCATGCCGGCATTGACACCCTGGGCATGCACCTGGAGGTGGTCACGCCTGAGGTGCGCGAACAGATCATGCCGGGCAAAGCCACCGTGCCCATCAGCCGTTACATGACCGCCTTTGAAGCGGCGGTCAAAGTGTTTGGCCGCGGTCAGGTG
>CANGLW010000052.1 GCA_947454955.1 Comamonadaceae bacterium | reverse complement strand
CTGAAACCGGAGAACACCATGCTTGACGACACCCTCAAAGCCCAGTTGCAACAGTACCTTGGCCTGCTGCGTCAGCCTATTCAATTGATCGCCTCGCTCGATGACAGCGAGACCGGCAAGGACATGCGCGAGCTGCTGCAGACCATCGTAGGCCTGTCGGACAAAGTGAGCCTGGACACCACAGGATCGGATGCACGCAAGCCTTCGTTTGTGGTGGCACGCGCTGGCCAAACACAGGGGGTGCGTTTCGCGGGTCTGCCCCTGGGCCATGAGTTCACCTCGCTGGTGCTGGCGTTGTTGTGGACCGGTGGCCACCCACCCAAGGTTGAAGCAGATGTGATTGACAGCGTCAAGGCGCTGGACGGTGACTTCAACTTCGAGGTCTACATGTCCTTGACCTGCCACAACTGCCCGGACGTGGTGCAGGCCCTGGCCCTGATGGCGGTGGTGAACCCGAAGATCAAAACCGTGGTGATTGAAGGCGGCGCTTTCCAGCAAGAGGTCGAAGACCGTCAAATCATGGCCGTGCCCATGGTGTTCTTGAACGGTCAGGTGTTTGCCTCGGGCCGCATGACGGTCGAAGAAATTGTGGCCAAACTCGACACAGGTGCGGCCCAACGCGAAGCGACCAAGCTCTCGGCCAAAGACGCGTTTGATGTGCTGATTGTGGGCGGAGGCCCCGCCGGTGCTGCAGCGGCGGTGTACGCGGCGCGCAAAGGCATCCGTGTGGGTGTGGCCGCGGAGCGCATGGGCGGCCAGGTGAACGACACCATGGGCATTGAGAACTACATCTCGGTGCTGGAGACCGACGGCCCCAAGTTTGCCGCGGCCATGGAAGCACAAGTGCACCACTACGGCGTAGACGTGATGAACCTGCAGCGTGCGGTCAAACTCATCCCCGCCACTGAAGCGGGTGGCCTGGTGCAGGTTGAGATGGACAACGGTGCGGTGCTGAAATCACGCAGCGTGATTTTGTCCACCGGCGCGCGTTGGCGCAATGTGAATGTGCCTGGCGAACAAGAGTACAAAAACAAAGGCGTGGCTTACTGCCCGCACTGCGACGGCCCGCTGTTCAAAGGCAAGCGCGTGGCAGTGATTGGCGGGGGCAACTCAGGCGTGGAAGCTGCGATTGACCTGGCCGGTGTGGTGGCGCATGTGACGCTGATTGAGTTTGCCGACCAGCTCAAGGCCGATGCGGTCCTGGTGAACAAGCTCAAGAGCCTGCCCAATGTGGAGATTCATGTGAACGCGCAAACCACCGAGATCACCGGTGAGGCCGGCAAGGTCAACGCCCTGCGCTACAAAGACCGCGCCACCAACCAAGAGCACACCGTCGCGTTAGAAGGCGTGTTCGTGCAAATTGGTTTGGTGCCCAATACCGAGTGGCTCAAAGGCACGGTGGACTTGAGCAAGTTTGGTGAGGTTGAGGTGGACGCCAAAGGCCACACCAATGTGAGCGGTGTGTTCGCTGCCGGTGACTGCACCACCGTGCCGTACAAGCAGATTGTGATTGCTGCGGGTGAAGGCGCCAAGGCTGCGCTGAGCGCTTTTGATCACCTGATCCGTCATTGAATTTGGTGCCTCGGACCGGAATCGAACCGGTACGCCCTCTCTCGAGTAGCGGCGGATTTTAAGTCCGCTGTGTCTACCAATTTCACCACCGAGGCCTCAGCGCACATCATGCCACCTTGTGGCTGAGGCGCGTCTGAAAAACATCACAACCACAAAAAACGGTTCTGATGTTCAAGCCCGAGGGCTACAACATGAGAACCGTGATGTGACAAGAGCTGTCAAAAAAACTGGAGCGGGAAAAGAGTCTCGAACTCTCGACCTCAACCTTGGCAAGGTTGCGCTCTACCAACTGAGCTATTCCCGCAATGGGCTTTATTGTAGCAGCTAAAAACCTGGTTTCGACTCGCTGGGCTTTCAGTATTTCAAGGCGGTGGATTTGCCCCAGAACACGCGGTAGGCATAGACCGTGTAGCCAATGATGACGGGCAGCACCACCAACACGCCATAGAAAATCACCTGCAGCGCGGCGGTCGAGCTCGCAGCTTGCCAAATGGAAATTTTGTCCACCACCAACCAGGGGAAAAGGCTGTAGCCCAAGCCATAAAAGGCCAGCACAAACACCCCCACCGTGCAGGCAAACGGCACGGCCGAGCCGTAGGGGTTGTTTTGCGCCAAGCGGCTGGGCAGGCGTTTCAAACTGCGTGCAATCACCAAAAACAAAGCCAGGGTGACGGCAGGAATCGGGAACAGCATGATGAGGTTGGGAAAGCTGAACCACTTCTCAAAAATGCGCGCGCTGATCATCGGTGTGGCCAGGGAAATCGCCGCCACGCCAGCGGCGGTGAGCCACAGGCTTTTGCGCGCCCAGGCAATGGCTTTGAGTTGCAACTCACCTTCAGATTTCATGATCAACCAACCCGCGCCCAACAAGGCATAGGCCGCCACCATGCACAAGCCAATCAAGAGGCTGAAAAGGTTGCTGGCCTCATCGCCTTTGAAGCCGGTGATGAGACTGCCCAACATGAAGCCCTGCGCGATGGACGCGAGCAAAGAGCCGATGAAAAACGCTTTGTCCCACAGCGGCTTGTGCTCGGTGCGGGCCTTCACACGAAAGTCAAACGCCACACCCCGCAGGGTGAGTGCCACCAACATGAAGGCCACGGGCAAATACAAGGCACCCAAAATCACGCCATGCGCCAGCGGAAAGGCCACCAGCAACACACCCACGCCCAACACCAACCAGGTTTCATTGGCATCCCAGAAGGGGCCAATGCTGGCGATCATGCTATCTTTTTCAGAGTCTTCAGCGCTGTTGAGCAGCACGCCAACGCCCAGATCGTAGCCATCCAAAATCACATACGCGAGCATGGCCAGCGCCATGACGAACGCAAACACCAAGGGCAACCAAGCGGAGGCCTGGGTGAAGTCAGTAGGCATGTCAAACATGGCGCACCGCCAGTTCTGGATCTTGTGCACTTGGTGTGCTTGGTGCCAAACCTTTTTTGGCCAAGTAAAACACCACCGACACATACGCACTCAAGAGCGCCAAGTACAGCGTGACATACATGGCCAGGGTGAACGCGATGTTCGACGCTGGCACGTTGGAGGCCGCTTGCGCCGCGGTCAACACGCCGTGCACCAACCAGGGCTGACGACCAATTTCTGTGACGTACCAACCCGCCACCAAAGCGACCCAACCGGCAAAGGTCATGGCCACCAGCAGCTTGGCCAAGCGCGTGTCCAGGGTTTGGGTGCGACGGATGTGCCAGGCCGAGAACCAACTCACCAAGAGCATGAGCATGCCCACACCGACCATGATGCGAAACGCATAGAACACCGGAGCGACTGGCGGGTGCTGGTCACCAAAAGCGTCGATGCCTTTGACCTCGCCGTCCCACTCATGCGTCAAGTAAAACGAAGCGAGTTTGGGGATGGCGATCTCGTACTTGTTGCTTTGCGTGGCCGCATCGGGCATGCCGATCAACACCGCCGAGGCGCCCTTCTCGGTTTTCCAAATGCCTTCCATCGCGGCGATCTTGGCAGGCTGGTGGTGCAAGGTGTTCACGCCGTGCATGTCACCCACCACGATCTGCGCGGGAATCAACACCGCAGCCACGGTGATGCCGGTTTTCAAAGCCACCCACACATCCGCACCGCGGTCGTTTTTAAGCCAACGGTAAGCACTGATACCGGCGAGCAAGAACGCCACCGTGAGGCCCGAGGCCAGCATCATGTGCGTCATGCGGTAGGGGAAAGACGGGTTGAAGATGACCTCGAACCAGCTGGTGACCACGGCTTGACCGTCCACCATCTCAAAGCCTGCGGGGGTGTGCATCCACGAATTCAAAGCGATGATCCAAAACGCTGAAGCGGTGGTGCCAGCCGCTACCAAAAAAGTAGCAACGGTGTGCATCTTCTCGCCAACGCGCGCGCGACCAAACAACATGATGCCCAGCATGGTGGCTTCTAAGAAGAAGGCAGTGAGCACTTCATACGCCAAGAGCGGACCGGCCACATTACCCACGGTTTTCATGAAGCCCGGCCAATTGGTGCCGAACTGAAAACTCATGGTGATGCCACTGACCACACCGAGTGCGAAGGTGAGCGCGAAAATTTTCACCCAGAACTGGTAAGCGTCCATCCAATGCTGGCGGCCGGTTGAGGCAAAGCGCATCTTGAAGAACAACAAGACCCAACCCATCGAGATGCTGATGGTGGGAAACAAGATGTGAAACGTGATGTTGGCCGCAAACTGGATGCGCGCCAGGATCAGAGGGTCAAGGTGTTCCATGGTGTGTCTTTACGCTTTGAAGCTCAGGGCTTGGGCCACACGGTCTTTCATCGTGAGGAGTTTTTGCACTTTAGAGCCCATCTTCATCAGGCTCATCAAGGTCTCGGAGTCGAGTTGCTGCACATCATCTAACCAGTCGGTCATCATCTCAATGAACAGATGCATCTGGCGCATGCGCTCCTGGGCGTGGATGTCTTCGGCCACACCGGGCTGGGCGAGTAAGGCATCGCGAAGCATGGAGAGCGTCGGGTCAATCTCGCGCTTGCGGCGCTCCGCAGCCAGGGTGCGGAAAATCGCCCACACATCCTCAGGCGCCTGGAAATACTCGCGCCGATCATTGGGCTGGTGGCTGAGCTTGACCAAGCCCCAGGACTGCAATTCTTTCAAGCCCATGCTGACATTGGATCGGGAGAAACCCAAAGACTCGCCCAACTCATCCGCATTGAGGGGTTTGGCCGACACGTACAGCAAGGCATAAATTTGCCCCACCGTGCGGTTGATGCCCCAACGCCCCCCCATTTCCCCGAAGTGCATGACAAAACGCTGGGTTAAGGGCGGCAGGTTCATTGTTTTCTTGAATTTCAGTAATTTCTGAAATGTCAGTATAAAACAAAACCGGCCCCTGCTGAGCAGAAACGCCGGTTTTTCAGAATCAGGGCTTAGACGTACCTGGCTCTGGCAAGGACGGCTGGAAATACGTCTCCAGGCCCTTTTTCATCTCCTCAGACAACGGTTTGCCAGTGGTGGGCACCCCATTGGCAGACGGCCCCGCCGCGGTTGGTGGCAAAGCATCGGGCACCAGGGCGGTTTGCGTGTCTTGCAAGGGAACGTTGATCGGCACATTGATGGGCATATTCACAATGGCCCGCTGCCCGGTGAGGGTGTTGGCGTACTGAACCCCAGGGTTACTGGCGGGGCGGTTGGCCGCGAGTTGCGAGTCGGCATTGCCCTCAATTTGCGGCAGCGCGACAAACACACCCATGACCAAAGCCACGCACGAGCCCAGCATGGTGACCTCACGGCGGTTGCGCTGACTGGTTTCGGTCACCTCCTCCGGCGTGGCGCGCACCCTTTTGACATCGGGGCGTAGTTCATTGCGAACCACCAGGGGCGGGATGTACTTCACATGCCCGTACTTGGCCAACATTTTCAAGCCGGCGCGGGCCTTGATGTCGTCGGTGTAAAAACGGCCAGCGCCGTTGCCTTCAAGCTCGCGCAATTGCAGCACCGAGATGCTGTGGGTGCGGGCGAACTCGGCTTCACTCAAGCCAGAGCAATGGCGACAGGATTTCAAAAGCTTGGCGTCTGCTGCTTCCCAAACTGGACTATACATAGTTATTAGCTATCGATTGAGGCAAAAAAATAGTGCCGTAACTTTAAGGGCGAATCTCACCCTGCACGATAGATTTTGAGATGCACTTTTTTTCGCGCCCACCCGAGCATGAAAAAAGCCCTCCGAGGAGGGCTTTGGACAAGACGCGAGGTTCGATCAGTTGTTTTGCGACAGCTGATCCAAGATGGCCGGGTTCTCCAGCGTGCTGGTGTCTTGGGTGATGGCCTCGCCCTTGGCGATCGAGCGCAGCAGACGGCGCATGATCTTGCCCGAGCGGGTTTTGGGCAGGTTGTCGCCAAAGCGGATGTCTTTGGGCTTGGCAATCGGGCCGATTTCTTTGGCCACCCAGTCGCGCAGTTCTTTGGCAATCGCCTTGGCTTCGTCGCCGCTGGGGCGCGAGCGCTTGAGCACCACGAAGGCACAAATGGCTTCGCCGGTCAGGTCGTCAGGGCGGCCCACCACCGCGGCTTCGGCCACCAGGTCAGACTTGGCCACCAAGGCCGATTCAATTTCCATGGTGCCCATGCGGTGACCCGACACGTTGAGCACATCGTCAATGCGGCCGGTGATGCGGAAGTAGCCGCGGTCTGCGCTGCGCACCGCGCCGTCGCCGGCCAGGTAGTAGCCTTTGAGCTCTTCGGGGAAGTAGCTTTTCTTGAAACGCTCGGGGTCGCCCCAAATGGTGCGGATCATCGAGGGCCAGGGGCGCTTGACCACCAAAATGCCGCCCGAGCCGTTGGGCATGTCGTTGCCCGCCTCATCCACGATGGCGGCATGAATACCCGGCAGGGGCAAGGTGCAAGAGCCAGGCACCAGCGGCGTGGCCCCTGGCAGCGGGGTGATCATGTGGCCGCCGGTTTCGGTTTGCCAAAAGGTGTCGACGATGGGGCAACGCTCGCCGCCCACGTTCTTGTGGTACCACATCCAGGCTTCGGGGTTGATGGGCTCGCCCACCGAACCCAGGATGCGCAGGCTGCTCAAATCAGAGCGAGCGGGGTGCACCTTGGCATCACCTTCTGAGGCCTTGATGAGCGAGCGAATCGCGGTGGGGGCGGTGTAGAAGATGGTGCACTTGTGGCGCTCAATCATCTGCCAGAAGCGACCTGCATCAGGGAAGGTGGGCACGCCTTCAAACACAATTTGTGTGGCGCCAGCAGCCAAGGGGCCGTAAGCCACGTAGGTGTGGCCGGTGATCCAACCGATGTCGGCAGTGCACCAGAAGATGTCGCTGGGCTGGATGTCAAAGGTCCACTGCATGGTCATCTTGGCCCACAGCAAGTAGCCGCCGGTGGAGTGCTGCACACCTTTGGGTTTACCGGTGGAGCCCGAGGTGAACAAGATGAACAGCGGGTGCTCAGCGCCCACGCTCACTGGGGCGCATACGGTGGACTGACCGTCCAGCGCCTGGCTGAAGGTGATGTCACGGCCAGCCACCATGTTGCAGGCGGTGGGCGTGCGTTCGAACACCAGCACGGTTTTGATGGTCTCACAGCCGCCCATGGCCAAGCCCTCGTCCACGATGGCTTTGAGGGGCAGCTCTTTACCGCCGCGCATTTGGTAGTTGGCGGTGATGACCGCCACGGCGCCCGCGTCTTGAATGCGTTCTTGCAAGGCCTTGGCCGAGAAGCCGCCAAACACCACGCTGTGGGTAGCGCCAATGCGCGCGCACGCTTGCATGGCCACCACGCCTTCAATCGTCATGGGCATGTAGACCAGCACACGGTCGCCCTTTTTCACGCCCTGGGCCAACAAGGCGTTGGCGAACTGACCCACACGGGCCAGCAGTTCTTTGTAGGTGACCTTGGTGACTTCGCCGCCGTCTGCTTCAAAAATGATAGCGGTCTTGTTTTCCACCGGGGTGCCCATGTGGCGGTCCAGGCAGTTGGCCGAGGCGTTGAGCTCACCGTCGTCAAACCACTTGAAGAAAGGCGCGTTGGACTCGTCCAGGGTTTTGGTGAAGGGCTTGGTCCACAACAGGTTCTCGCGGGCCTGACGCGCCCAGAAACCTTCAAAGTCTTTCTCTGCCTCGGCGCAAAGGGCGTTGTAACCGTCCATACCCGAGACTCGGGCCGCCTTGACCACCGCATCAGCAGGCGGGAAGACACGGTTTTCAACCAACACGGATTCAATGGCGGAGGAAGAGGAGCTCATTTATAAATTTCCTAAAAATAGCTAAACCTCACGGAATGTCGGGTCTTGCCCTTACATTTGACTGACTCAGCCGCCCGAGTTACCCCGGTATGTCGCCCAGACGCCACGGGCCAGCCAGCAAGGCGGCAGGGCCTCCAAAAGGGGTGGGAAGCCCTAAAATCTGAGCTCCAACGAGTGCACACCATGCCCCTGCCCCACCAACGCCCCTCCCCCGTCTCGCGCCTGATCTTTGCCAGCCGCTGGCTGCAGCTGCCCTTGT
>CANGLW010000051.1 GCA_947454955.1 Comamonadaceae bacterium | reverse complement strand
TCTTCGGCACTGGCGGCCAAGGGGGCGGTTTCGCGGCCGTCAAAACTTTGCAAAGCCCCGGTGCGTGCGTTGTAGTTCAACAAAAACCCACCGCCACCCAAGCCAGACGATTGCGGCTCGACCAAACCCAAGACCATTTGTGCGGCCACGGCGGCATCCACCGCACTGCCGCCTGCGGCCAAGACCTCACACGCGGCTTGGCTGGCCAGCGGGTTGGCAGTGACCACCATGAAGCCCGCGGCACGCACAGGCTGCAAGCCCCTGCGAAAACCAGAAGCAGCTTCGGGCACATCAGCGGGCGTGACTGAAACTTGTGCGGCAGATGTTGGGGTGCCAGCCATCGCAGGCTTACTGGGCCAAGTGGCTTGGCATGGCGCGGGGGATGCTGTGGAGACAGGCAGCGAAGCCTGCAGCTGCGCATGCCCCCAGCCGGACCAGCAGCTCAGCACAAGCCAAAGCCAAAACCCTTGTTTGTTCACGCGCCTGCTTTCACCACCATGGTTGCCAAGGGTAAGGCATCCAGGCGCGTGCGCGGCAAGCGGGCACAAAAAAGCCCTGCCACCTTTTGCAGGCGCAGGGCTTGGCTGAGTAACTGAAATTACTCGGAGGCCGCTGCCAGCAAGGCACCCATGGCCACCAAGCTGCCGGGCACCGCCCAGGTCGACGCGTGGGTGGGTTGCGAGTCGGTCACCGCCTCGAGCTTCACGCCCAGTTTGGGCACGCGCGCGTCCACGATGCGGGCCTGCGGGTACTCACCGGTGAGCTGGCGTGTGACTTGAAGCAAAGGCTCGCTGGCCATGCGGGTGCTGACCCGCAAACCTTTGAACTCGCACAGGTCCACCAAGTCTTTGAGGGTCTGCTGCGTCCAGTTGTTGCGCCATTTGCGCAGCGCGCCTTTGGTCACCCAGCGGGTGGTGTGGCGGGTGTGCACCGGTGGGCAACCCACCAACACCCAGTGGGCGGCGGTGTGGCTTTCCAGCATGGGCAAGAGTTGTTGGTGAGCGTGTTCTTTGTTGTCAATGAAGGCGATGAAAGTTTCCATGATGAGAGCTCCTGAATGAATTTGTGATGGATCAATATGACTGACAGGAAAGGGAAAAGTTTTTAAGCACGGCTGCGTTTGTTGCTCCACCAACCGGTGAAGAGCACACCCGCAATCGCCAAGGCGTAGGTCAAGCCGCGCGCCAGGTCGTGCACCGAGGTGCTGCCGTCGAACAGCGGGTCGAGCAGGCTTTCATTGATGATCATGCTCGCTGCGGTGAAGGCCAACACCGCCGCGCCGCCGTGGATGATGAGCGGCCAGCGCTGCACCAGGCTGAGCACCAAGCGGCTGCCAAACACCATGATGGGCACGCTGATGAGCAGGCCAATCACCACCAGGTCAAAGCTGCCGTGGGCCGCACCGGCCACGCCGAGCACGTTGTCCACGCCCATGAGCGCATCCGCCACCACAATGGTTTTCATGGCGCCGAAAAACGTGGTGGCACCCACGCCGCCATGCTCGTCGTCACCGGTGTCGGCAATGAGCTTGTAGGCAATCCACAGCAGGCCCAAGCCACCCACCAGCATCAAGCCGGGGATCTTGAGCAGCCACACCACACCCACCGTCATGGCTGCGCGCACGACGATGGCGCCCAGGGTGCCCCAGACGATGGCTTTTTTCTGCAGGTGGGAGGGAAGGTTTCTGGCCGCCAGCGCAATGACAATCGCGTTGTCACCAGCCAGCACCAAATCAATCAACACAATGGCCAGCAGCGCTGACCACCAAGGGGTGGAAAACAGTTCCATGACAAAACCTCTAACGATCTATACAAACCGCCGGTCACCGAACCCGAAGGTTCAAGCGGCCGTGCGGCGACGGATCGAAGGTCTTGCCATGCTTGTCGTGTATCAGTTATGTGCCCAGCAAACCGAGAGCAATGCTCCGGAATGACGATTTGCTGACTATCGGGTGCGGGCCGCAAGGCCTCAAACTGCACACCCGGAAGTTTGGCTACTCCCCATCGATGTATTGTTTATATCAAATTTCTAAAAAATTGGGCAAATTCATGAGGCGCAAATCCCTGCAAGTTGCAAGGATTTCGCAGGTGCTTGTCAACCCCGCCAGGCTTGAGAAAGTCGCTGTGGAGGCCCAGACACCCCTGCATGTCGCTTTGAGATAACAATATGTCTCAAACTGCATAAAGTGATAGGTCTGATAGTGATTTTTGCACCAATTGGGTGCAAAATAGCAGGATTGAGACATATCAACGACACATTTGTGTGTTGACATACATGAACAAGCCAAAAGAAAACTTGGTCAGCGCCCAGGAGCTTGATGCGCTGATCAGCAACTGGGGACGTGATCCGGCCAAAGGCTTGGACGTCTGGAGTGCTTGGCGCTTTTGGTACATGGTGGTCGTGGCAACCACCTATGTGTTCGTGTTGATCTTCACCCCCCACCGGGTGGCTGAGGGTCTGAGTGTCGACCCAGCAGAGGTCAGCCGGCTGAGTCGCTTTTTGTATTTCCGCGGTTGGTTTTTGATGTGCGCCGTCAGCTTTGGCTTTTACGCCTATTTGCGTGGCTGGTACACCGCCATTGTGTTTGCCGCGCTGGCCTTGATGGGTTCGGTCAACCTGTTGTTTGACCTGTTCACCGTTTACCCCGAAAAACTGGCCAACCCCACCGCAAGTTTCACCTTGCTCATGCTGGTGCGCTTGACCGCTTTGTTGTTTCTGTTCATCGGCGTGAAAAACGCCAGCCGCTTGCCCCAGGGCAAAGACCGCATCAACCTGCTGCTGCCGTTCAAAAACAGCTACCGCGAAGCGAATCCCTGAGGGTGGAACGCCTGATCGGCTTGAAGGCTCAAGGCGCCGGCGAATCGGCAGGTTTCTTCCAGGGCAGCAGCAAGTTCCAGCGATCATGCTTGGGCGGTATGCGCCCAGCGTTGCGGAAATGCTGGAAGACCATGTACATGGCGAAGAATCGCAGCATCAAGAAAAACGTGGACAGGGGTGCGGGGTAGCTCAGCACCTGGGTGTACACCGTGAAACCGTCGAACAAAAAATTCACCGCGGCTGAGAAGAAAAAGCCCCCGTACACCAAGGCCGGGTACCAGTTGTTGTGGTAAGCGTAGAAAGCCACGCTGAGGATCAAGACCAAAAACCAACCGCGGAAATACAAGTAAGGCGTGAGCCTGGCCGCAGCCTCAGCACTTTGGGTCAATTGCGCGGCCAAGCTGTCGGTGAAAAACAGCAAACGGATGATCCAACTGCCGACAAGCAACAGCAGGAAAAATGAGCGCAAAGGAAAGTAAACATCCACCGAGGCGGCACGTTCTGTGCCCACACCGCTGAGCAGGGCTTCGAGTTCATCTGCACTGACCAATGATGATTTTTGAACCATAGGTTCACCTTAGCACACGACTCAAAATTATCAGGGTGGCTCGAGACCTGAAGCGATGAATTGTCAAAGTCGCGCGGTGATGAACAAGAGGTATGAATATGGGGTGTGCATACGAGTTGATGACTGTTAAATTGGGCCAATGACAATGACTTCACCCCCTGGCTTCCTCGACAAAGAACGAATCATCGCTGGACCTGGCTTTAACCGCTGGCTGGTGCCCCCGGCAGCTTTGGCCATCCACCTTTGCATTGGCATGGCTTATGGCTTTTCTGTGTTTTGGTTGCCGCTTTCCAAAGCCATCGGCATCAAAGACGCCGTCAAGTGTGGCCCTGAGGTGGGCTTTTGGGCACAACTTTTCACCACCACGTGCGACTGGCAAATTTCAACGCTGGGGTGGATGTACACCTTGTTTTTCGTCTTGCTGGGCACCAGCGCCGCCACTTGGGGCGGATGGTTAGAGCGTGCAGGCCCTCGCAAGGCCGGTGTGGTCTCAGCGCTGTGCTGGTGTGGCGGCATGTTGCTCTCAGCTTGGGGCATCCACCTGCATCAGTTCTGGATGATGATGCTAGGCTCAGGGATCATCGGCGGCATAGGACTGGGCTTGGGTTACATCTCGCCTGTATCCACGCTGATCAAGTGGTTCCCTGATCGCCGAGGTATGGCAACCGGCATGGCCATCATGGGCTTTGGCGGCGGCGCCATGATTGGTTCGCCTTTGGCTGCAGACTTGATGAAGTATTTCGCCACTGCCACCGATGTGGGCGTGATGCAAACCTTCATCGTCATGGCCTTGATTTACTTCGCCTTCATGATGGCTGGTGCGCTGGGTTACCGCGTGCCTGAAACAGGTTGGAAGCCTCAGGGTTGGACACCGCCTGTTGCCCAAGTGAACAACACCATGATCACGCAGCGCCACGTGCATGTGAGCAAGGTTTGGGGCATTCCTCAGTTCTGGTTGATCTGGATGGTGCTGTGCATGAACGTCAGTGCCGGCATTGGCGTGATTGGCATGGCTTCGCCGATGTTGCAGGAGGTTTTTGGTGGCAGCCTGATCGGGGTTCCCGCCAAGTTTGGCGACCTTGATAAAGAGCAACTCAAGGCCATTGCCGTCGTCGCTGCTGGGTTTACCGCGCTGCTGAGTTTGTTCAACATTGGTGGCCGATTCTTCTGGGCGAGTTTGTCTGACAAGCTGGGGCGCAAACTCACCTATGTCGTCTTCTTTGTGCTTGGCGGCTTCTTGTATTTCAGCGTTCCTGGCAGCGCCGCTGCGGGAAGCATCGTTTTTTTCGTGGCCGCTTTCTGCATTATTTTGAGCATGTATGGCGGTGGGTTCGCCACTGTGCCTGCTTACCTGGCAGATATGTTTGGTACGCAAATGGTGGGCGCCATCCATGGGCGCTTGCTCACGGCATGGGCGACGGCAGGCGTACTCGGCCCGGTGGTGGTGAACTACATGCGCGAATACCAACTCAGCTTGGGTATGGCGCGTGAACAGGTCTACAACCAAACCATGTACATCCTGGTGGGCATGTTGGTGGTGGGTTTGGTCTGTAATTTGCTGGTCAAACCGTTGGATGACAAATGGTTCATGACCGCAGACGAACTGGCGCAAGAAAAACTTCTGGCGCATGAAAAAGCCATGGCCTCTGAGTTGGTGCGCCGCGAAGAAGCTTCGGGTTCAGATGCCGTCCACCCCATGGTGGTGGTCTTGGCTTGGGCCGCTGTTGGCATCCCCTTGGCTTGGGGTGTTTACCGTACCTTGCTCAGCGTGGCCAAGTTTTTAGGCTGATACACATGGATCTTGGTCGCTTGCAAGGCTGTAAAGGCTTGAAACGCCAAGTAGCCAGGCCCTTCATCGAGGGCTTCCATTTGCTAAAATATTGGGCTTCACACCGCGGGGTGTAGCTTAGCCTGGTAGAGCGCTACGTTCGGGACGTAGAGGCCGGAGGTTCGAATCCTCTCACCCCGACCATCTCCCCATTACATCAAAAACATCCCACCCACTGTCGGTAAGCGTGGGGCTTGATCAATGCAACTTCACCGTCGGGTTGGTTTGCTTGGTGATCATGCGCGCCAGGGTGTAGAGCGTGGTTTTGAGGGTGCCGTGGATGGCCAACTCATGCAGTTTGTACAAAGACATGTACATCAGCTTAGCGAAGTAACCCTCGATCATCAGGTTCTTGCCGATCAGGCCGCCCATCATGTTGCCCACGGTGCTGAACTTGCCCAATGAAACGAGTGAGCCAAAGTCACGGTAGCGGTAAGGCTTGAGCGACTGTTTGGCAAAGCGGCGTTTGATTTGCTGCAGCATGTGCGTGGCCTGCTGGTGCGCGGCTTGGGCGCGCGGGGGCACAATGCCAGCGCGCCCGCCATCGGCATCTGAACACGGGCAGGCCGCGCAATCACCCAGCGCAAAAATATCGGGGTCGCGCGTGGTTTGCAGGGTGTCGTGCACCACCAGCTGGTTGATGCGGTTGGTCTCCAGGCCGCCAAAGTCTTTCAAGAAATCGGGCGCCTTCACACCCGCGGCCCATACCACCAGCTCAGACTCGATCTCGCGGCCATCGGCCAAGCGGATGCCGGTGGGCATGACCTCCATCACCTTGGAGCTGGTGAGCACCTGCACACCCAGGCGTGAGATGAGTTGCTCGGTGGCGTGCGATAGGCGCGGCTGCAAGGCCGGCAAGATGCGGTCGGCCGCCTCGATCAAACTCACCTTGATGTCTTTGTCCACATCGATGCGGTCCAGCCCGAAAGCCACCACCTCGCGTGTGGTGCGGTGCAGTTCTGCGGCCAATTCCACGCCCGTCGCACCCGCGCCAATGATGGCCACATGCAGCTGCCGTTTGTGGATGACCTCGGCCTGGTTGTGCGCGCGTATGCACGCGTTGACCATCTTGGAGTGGAAGGACTTGGCGTCGTGCTGCGTCTCCAACTTCAAGGCATATTCTTTGACGCCCTGGGTGCCGAAGTCGTTGCTCAAACTGCCGATGCAAACCACCAGCGTGTCGTAGTCAATTTTTTGCGTGGGCGTGACCGCGTGGCCGTCGTCGTCCACATAAGGGGCGAGCTCGATGCATTTGTTCGTGCGGTCCAGCCCCTTGAGCTCACCAATGCGAAAGGTGAAGTGGTGCCAATGCGCCTGGGCCATGTAGTCCACCTCGTGGTCGCCCAGGTCCATGCTGCCCGAGGCGATTTCATGCAACTTGGGCTTCCAGATGTGGGTGCGGTTTTTGTCCACCAAGGTGATGAGCGCGCGCTTGTTTTTGCCATAGGCATGGCCCAGTCGGGTGGCCAGTTCCAGGCCGCCAGCGCCGCCACCTACGATGACGATTTGGTGTGGTTTGCTCATCTTCAAATCGCCTTATCGTGGTTGCTCAGTGGTTTTGTGAACCGCGGTGTGCCCAGCCGGTGGTGCGTTTTTCCACCAGGCTGAAAAGTTCATACATGGCCATGGCCATGGCACCCACCACCAGCAAACCGCTGAAGGCCAGGCCCATTTGCATGGAGCTGCCCGCGCTGATGAGCAGGTAGCCAATGCCTTCGTTCGATGCGGTCATTTCACTCACCGTGGTGCCCACAAACGCCAGCGTGATGGCCACTTTGAGCGAGCCATAAAAGTAAGGCATGGAGCGCGGCAGGCCGACCTTGATCAGCACGTCCCAACGCTTGGCGCCCAGCACCCGCAACACATCTTCCAACTCAGGCTCGAGCGTGGCCAAGCCCGTGGCAATGTTGACCATGATGGGGAAAAAGCTGATGAGGAAAGCGGTCAGCACCGCCGGCCCCACACCAATGCCCAACCACACCACCAAAATCGGCACAAAAGCCGCTTTGGGCAGCGCATTGAACGCGGTCATCAGCGGGTACACCGCAGAGTACGCCAGGCGCGAGCTACCAATCAAAAAGCCCAGCATCACGCCCACCACAATCGCAATGCCAAAGCCCACCATGGTGACCCAGTAGGTGCGCCAGGCGTGGCCCAAAATCACATCACGAAAGTCGATGGTTTGCGACAAGATGCGGCTGGGGCTGGGGAAAATGAATTCCGACACACCCAGGCCGGTGGTCAACAACTCCCACAACACCACAATGACGGTGAGCAGGATGAGGGGCGACCAGCGTTCGAAAGATTTGCTCGACATATCAGGCCTTATTGGTTCAACACCGCGCCGGGCTTGCGCATGGCGCCGATGTGCCCGCGCAGCTCGTGCACGATGTCGGTGAACTCGGGGGTGTAGGTCACTTCCAGGTCGCGGGTGCGGGGGATTGGGATCTCACGCTGCACCACAAAGCGGCCGGGGCTGCGGCTCATGCAGTACACGGTGTCGGCCAAAAACACCGACTCGCGCAAATCATGGGTGACCAAAATCACATTGAAGCGTTGCGCCTCCCACAGGTCACGCAAGGTGCACCACAGCTCTTCGCGGGTGAAGGCATCGAGCGCGCCAAAGGGCTCGTCGAGCAGCAACATCTTGGGTTCGTGAATCAGCGCGCGGCAAATGCTGGCGCGCTGCTGCATGCCGCCCGAGAGTTGCCAGGGGAACTTGTCGGCATAGCCGCCCAGCCCCACCGATTCAAGCAACTTCAGCGCACGCTCGGCAAACTCTTTGCGACGGTCTTTGAACTGGCTGCGGTAGGGCTCCACAATTTCCAGGGGCAGCAGCACGTTGTCCAGCGTGGTGCGCCAAGGCAACAAGGACGGCGACTGAAACGCCATGCC
>CANGLW010000050.1 GCA_947454955.1 Comamonadaceae bacterium | reverse complement strand
TTCCAGATGGCCCAATGCTTTTTTGAGTTTGCGTTGCGTGCGGTTGGGGGCAAATTCTGCAGCGCGCACACGCAGTGGCGTACAGGCCTGGCAGCCATCGCAATAAGGCCGGTAGGTGAACAAACCACTTCGGCGAAAACCACGCGCCACCAGGTTGGAATAGGTGGCGTTGTTGATCAGGTGGCTGGGCGTGGCCACTTGCGAGCGGGCCATGCGCGCATCGATGTAGCTGCAGGGGTAGGGCGCCGTAGCGTAGAACTGCAGCGTGGCCAGCGGCAAATCCTGAAGGTGCGTCACGTCGGGTTCGGGAAGAAGGTTTGATGCCAGTATAGGGGCAGACCTTCCCACGCTGGTGGGCTTTGTGTTTGCGCTTGGGTGATGTGCGCCACAAACGCGTCGCGCCCAATTTCTGCCGCGCCCAACGAGGCCAAGTGACGTGTGTTTTGCTGGCAGTCGATCATGGCCACACCTTGCGCACGGCAAAAACCCACCAGGGCCGAAAGCGCAATTTTCGAGGCATCGGTTTGCCGCGCAAACATCGACTCGCCAAACACCGCTCGGCCCACGGCCACGCAATACAAGCCCCCCACCATTTGGCCGTTCACCCAAGTCTCCACGCTGTGCGCGTGGCCAGCCTTGTGCAGCGCGTGGTAGGCCTTGAGCATGGGCGGCACGATCCATGTGCCTTTTTGCCCGGGTCGGGCACTCATGGCGCAGGCGTTCATCACCTGGTCAAACGCGGTGTTGATGCGGATCTCGCAACCCTCTTGGCGCAGGAATTTTTTCAGGGTTTTGCGCAGCGAGGGGTGCAGTTTGAAATTCTCGGTGTGCAGCACCATGCGCGGGTCGGGGCTCCACCACAGCACCGGTTCACCATGGCTGAACCAGGGGAAGATGCCGCGTTTGTAGGCTTGTAGCAGGCGCGGCACGCTCAGGTCCATGCCAGCCGCCAGCAAGCCCGGCGCTGGCGAGTCTGGCCCCCAGGCTTGGGCCAGCGGGGGAAATGCCATCTCCAGGTCGAGCCAGTGCAGGGGCGGTTGATCGGCCATGACCGACTGTAGCGCATGCTGCAAAATAGTTCTGTCGCGCAGGCTTGTTCGGGCAATTCAGGGGGCTTGAGCGGGTACAATGTTGGCTTGTCGGAGCGTAGCGCAGCCTGGTAGCGCATCTGCTTTGGGAGCAGAGGGTCGCGAGTTCGAATCCCGCCGCTCCGACCATTTTTTCCTCGATCTCTGCCCGTAGCTCAGTTGGATAGAGCAACAGCCTTCTAAGCTGTGGGTCGGGGGTTCGATCCCCTCCGGGCAGGCCACCTCAGTCTCAGGCCTTGGCCGTGTTTGAAAGATCAGCACATGCCCCCAGAGGTTCCCAGTCAAGCCAACACCCCACCTATCACTGCGCCTATTTGGGTGCTGATGTTCGGCAACTTCGTGGTGGCCTGCGGGGTGTTGGTGGTGCCAGGCATGCTCGACGCGCTGGCGCGTGACCTGCAAATTTCTGTGCCCACCGCCGGCACCTTGCTCAGTGTGGCTGCGCTGGCCATGTGTTTGGGCGCACCACTGTTTGCCGCCATCACCTCGCGTGTGGACCGGCGTTTGTTGTTGGTCGCCGCCTTGTTGTTGTTGAGCCTGGGCCATCTGGCCTGCGCTTGGGCGCCGGACTACCCCACGCTGGCCATCATCCGGCCGTTTTCTATTTTGGGTGCGGCTGTGTTCTCGCCGCAGGCTGCAGCCACCATCGGTTTGATGGTGCCCGCCCAGCAGCGTTCCACCGCGGTGACCACCGTGTTTTTGGGTTGGTCCATCGCCTCGGTGCTGGGCATGCCTATCGGTAATTTAATTGCCAGCCACAGCACCTGGCGCTACAGCTTTTTGTTGATTGCCATCTTGGCCTTGGTGGCGGCGTTGTTGGTGTGGCGCGTGATTCCGCGCGGCTTGACGGTGCCGCCCCTGACGCTCGCATCTTGGTTGCAAGTGGCGCGTTCTGCGCGTTTGCGCTTGGTGGTGTTGGCCACCTTCATCTGGTGCGCTGGTCACTTGATGGCGCTGGGCTACATCACCGCGGCTTTGCGCGCACTCATCGAGGCCCCTGCCACCACCCAGGCGCTGCTGCTCACCCTCATGGGTGTGTGCGGGGTGGGTGGCAATGTGTTGGTCTCGCGCATGGTGGCCCGCATTGGGCCGGATTTGGGGGCGCGAATCTCCTTGAGCTTTGTGGCCGGCGGCATGGGCCTGTGGGGCGCTGCGGCTTTCCTGCTGCCTCAGGTGTGGGCACTGGGCCTGGCCATGATGGTGTGGGGCACGGGCTCATTTGCGTTCGTGTCGAACCAACAAGCGCGTTTGGCCAACACCGCACCAGCGTTGGCCTCAGCGTCTTTGTCGCTCAACACCTCAAGCCTGTATGCCGGCCAGGCTTTGGGCGCCGCCCTGGGTGGTTTGATGCTGGGTTGGGTGGGCTACGCCGGCTTGGCGCCCGTGGGCGCTTGTGTGGTGGCGCTGGCCTTGGCCGTCAGCGTGTGGGCCGACCGGCGCAGAGTCTCTTAAAACTCAAACCCACCTTGGCGACGTATGGCCGCTGAGGCCGCGCCGCTGAGGGTCTGGGCGAGTAGCTGGGTCAACACCGGGTCAGCCGCTGCGGTGCACACACCCAAGGTGTAGTCGGTGACCAACTCGAACTCTTGCGGCAAGTTGGCCACCAGGTCTACACCGGTGGTGTAGTTGATCTCGGTCACTTGCGTGCAGCCAATCAGGTCCAGCTCGGTGCTTTTGGCCATCTCACCCATTGCTGTGGCGCCATTGGGGTAGACGCGAAACTTATCGGCCATCGTCTCGTTCAAGCCCAGGGCGGTCAGCACTTTCATGAAGTGAATGCCAGCGGTGGCGAGCTTGGGGTCTGGGAAGTAAATGCCTTGGGCTTGCGCAAATGCGGCGCGCAGTTCTTCGCGCGTTCCCACCTGGGGGTGCGTGGTGCCCGAACGCACCGCCACACCGGTTTTCACCAAACCCAGCGAGCGTGCAGAGCCTGCCACCACGTGGCCTGAGGCGATGAGTTGGTCCACCAAACCGCGGGTGAGGATGACCAAATCGCAAGGCGTGCCGGCCACCAGTTGGTCGCGCATGGCGCCCACTGCGCTGAAGGTGCCGTCGATCGTGCAAGCATTGGCCGCTTCGAAATCGGCCTTCACACCTTTGACCACCGCAGCGGCTGCGCCACCACTCAAAATTTTCACTGTTTTCATCATGTCTTTATCAGGCTAGGTTCACAAAGCTTGTTCAATCAGGCTTGGCACCCGAGACCTTGACGATGTTGGCCCACTTGGCCACATCAGCCTCCAGGTACTGCGCGAACTCGCTCACGTTCATCGACAGCGGCACCGCACCTTGTTTGGCCCAGGTGTCTTTCACATCTTGCCGGGCCACAATTTTGCGTACCTCTTCGTTGAGGCGGTTCACGATGGCCGCAGGCGTGCCTTTGGGGGCCATGAGGCCGAGCCAAATCACCGCCTCGTACTTGGCCACCCCCGACTCGGACACGGTGGGCATCTCCGGCAGGATGCTCGAGCGCTTCAAACCGGTGGTGGCGATGCCTTTGACGCGCCCTTCTTTGGCGAACTCGCTCATGGTGGTCACCGCGTCAAACATCATGTCCACCTGACCACCCACCACGTCGGTGCGCGCGCCCGAGCTGCCTTTGTAAGGCACGTGGGTGATGTCCACACCGGCCATGTATTTGAACAACTCACCAGCCATGTGGTAGGGCGTGCCGTTGCCAGACGAGGCGTAGTTGAGCTTGCCCGGTTTGCTTTTGGCCAGGGCGATGAGCTCGCTCAAATTCTTCGCGGGCACCGAGGGGTGCACCACCAGCATCAGGTCAGATGAATTGACCGGCGCCACACCCACGAAGTCGCGCAACAAGGCAAAGGGCTTGTTGGGGATCAGCGTCTCGTTCACCGTTTGGGTGTTGGACATCATCAGCAGGGTGTAGCCATCCGCGGGCGATTTGGCAGCCGCATCCGTGCCGATGATGGAGCCCGCGCCAGGTCGGTTTTCCACCACAAACGACTGGTTAAAAGCATCTTGCAAACGCTGTGCCATGAAGCGCGCGTAGTTGTCGGCCGGGCCGCTGGCGGCAAAGGGCACGATGATCTTGACCGGACGGTTGGGGTAGGCCTGCGCTGAGGCCAAGCCACAGACACTCAGCAGGGACAAAGCCAACAGGCTGCGGCGCAAAATGGGGGTCATGCTCTTCTCCAAAAGTGAACCGCAAGCATCAGCTGGCGGTGAGAAGATTTTTATCGATCCCCAGTGCGGCGCGGGCGTGGAAGTTACTTATCCATCGCCTGTGCCGACATCAAATCTCGTAACCGTGGCTACGAATGATGGCGCGGGCTTTTTCGCTGCGCAAAAACTGTAGCAACGCCGTGGCAGCCGGGGCGTCTTTGCCTTTGGCAAGCACGATGGCGTCTTGGCGGATGGGGCTGTGCAGGTGGCTGGGCACCACCCATGCTGAACCTTCTTGTGGGTTGATTTGCGAGAGCGCCACAAAACCCAGCTGCGCGTTTTGCGTGCTCACAAACTGGTAAGCCTGCGCGATGTTTTCACCTTGCACCAGTTTCGGTTTGAGCTGGTCAAGCAAGCCGAGTTGTGTGAGTGTCTCCATCGCAGCCAGGCCATAAGGTGCCAGCTTGGGGTCGGCCAGCGCGAGCTTCTCAAACTTCGCGGTTTTGAGCACCTCGCCTTGCTTGTCCACCAAGCCGGGCTGCTTGCTCCACAAAACCAGGCGGCCCACCGCGTAGGTCATGCGACTACTGGCCACGCCCAAACCTTCTTTTTCCAGTTTGGCAGGGGTTTCATCGTCCGCGGCCAGCAGCACTTGAAAGGGCGCACCGTTTTTAATCTGCGCATAAAACCGGCCGGTGGAACCGTAGGCCACTGAGAGTTTGTGGCCAGTCTCTTGCTCAAACAGCGGCGCAATTTTTTGCATGGCCGCGGTGAAGTTGGCAGCCACTGCCACTGAAACTTCAGCAGCTTGTGCGTTGAAGACAAAGCACAAAAGAGCCACTGCGAAAAGTTTGTACCAGCGATGAAATAAAAGACGCATCGTGCAGGTCAGTTCACGCAATGCGCCAGTGCGCCAAGGCCCAGCGCAGGCTCGTATCAGAACCGGTAGCCACGGCTGTGAGTTCGCCACCTTGGGTGTTGAGCAACTGCGCGGCTTCCAGTAAGCGACGCGTTTGGCGAGCTACAGGCGCGCCGCTTTCAAGCAATTCAAGGCCAGAGGCGCCGTTTTCATTGAACACCTTGCTCGCAAAAGGATAGTGTGTGCAACCCAACACGATGGTGTCGATGTCATCGACCTTTTGTCCCAGCGGGCCTAAGGCAGTCAGGTAGTGTTGGCACAGCCGCGCTATCTCAGGCGTGTTGTCCGCCTCAATGGCCGCGGCCAAGCCGTCGCAGGGCACATCGATGAAGGCCGCCTCGGTTTGCAGGCTCATTTGCAAGGCACGGTACTTGGCGCTGGCCAAGGTGGCGCGCGTGGCCAGCACGCCCACCCGGTGGGTGCGGCTGCGCGCCGCGGCAGGTTTGAGGGCAGGCTCCACACCCACAATCGGCAGGGCAGGGTGCAGGGCGCGCAACTCGGCAATGGCCACTGCGGTGGCGGTGTTACACGCCACCACCAGCGCTTTGATGTGGTGCTGGTCGATCAAGTCTTGCGTGATGCGCAAAGCCCGTTCACGCACCAGCGCCTCATCGCGCTCGCCATAAGGCGCATGCGCGCTGTCAGCCACATACACCACATCTTCTTGCGGCAGCTCAGCGCGCAGCGCTTGCAAAATGCTCAAGCCGCCGATGCCGCTGTCAAACACCCCGATGGGCTGGTGCGCCAGTTGGGCCAAAGCCGTCATGGGTTGATGAAGTGGGGTCCGTTAATTGGGGTCTGACCCCAATTAATCAGGCTTTGGCCACGGGAATGGTTTTGTACTCGCCTGAGGCAATTTTTTGTTGCCACAGGGCCGGGCCGGTGATGTGCGCGCTGGTGCCGCCGGCATCGACCGCCACAGTCACGGGCATGTCGACCACGTCGAACTCGTAAATGGCTTCCATGCCGAGATCCGCAAAGCCCACCACCTTGGCGGTTTTGATGGCTTTGGAGACCAGGTAGGCCGCGCCGCCCACGGCCATCAGGTAAGCGCTTTGGTGCTTCTTGATGGCTTCAATCGCCACGGGGCCGCGCTCGGCCTTGCCCACCATCGAGATCAGGCCGGTTTGGGCCAGCATCATCTCGGTGAATTTGTCCATGCGGGTGGCGGTGGTGGGGCCGGCTGGGCCAACGGCTTCGTCACCCACGGGGTCGACCGGGCCCACGTAATAAATGACGCGGTTGGTGAAGTCCACGGGCAGTTTTTCGCCTTTGGCCAACATGTCCTGGATGCGCTTGTGCGCTGCATCGCGGCCGGTGAGCATCTTGCCGTTGAGCAGCAAGGTGTCGCCCGGTTTCCAGCTGGCCACCTCGGCCTTGGTCAGGGTGTTGAGGTCAACCTTTTTGCTCTTGTTGTAATCGGGCGCCCAGGCCACGTTGGGCCACAGGTCCAGGCTGGGCGGATCGAGGTACACAGGGCCTGAGCCGTCCATCACAAAATGGGCGTGGCGGGTGGCCGCGCAGTTCGGAATCATGGCCACGGGCTTGGACGCTGCGTGGGTGGGGTACATCTTGATCTTCACATCGAGCACGGTGGTCAAGCCGCCCAGGCCTTGCGCGCCGATGCCCAGCGCGTTGACCTTCTCGTACAACTCCAAGCGCATTTCTTCGACCTTGCTGAGCTTCTCGCCCTTGCTGGCTTTGGCCTGCAGCTCGTACATGTCGAGGTCTTCCATCAGGCTTTCTTTGGCCATGAGCACGGCTTTTTCAGCGGTGCCGCCAATGCCGATGCCCAGCATGCCCGGGGGGCACCAGCCGGCACCCATGGTGGGCACGGTTTTGAGCACCCAGTCGATCACCGAGTCGCTGGGGTTGAGCATGATCATCTTGCTCTTGTTCTCCGAGCCACCGCCTTTGGCCGCCACGGTCACGTCCAGTTTGTTGCCCGGCACGATCTCGGTGAAGATGACCGCAGGCGTGTTGTCTTTGGTGTTCTTGCGCTCGAACTCGGGGTCGGCCACCACGCTGGCGCGCAGGGTGTTGTCGGGGTGGTTGTAGCCACGGCGCACGCCTTCGTTGATGGCATCGTCCAAGCTGCCGGTGAAACCTTCCAGGCGCACGTCCATACCGATTTTCAAGAACACATTGACGATGCCGGTGTCTTGGCAGATCGGGCGGTGGCCTGTGGCGCTCATCTTGCTGTTGGTGAGAATTTGCGCCATCGCGTCTTTGGCCGCTGGCGACTGCTCGCGCTCATACGCACGCACCAGGTGGGTGATGTAGTCGGCCGGGTGGTAGTAGCTGATGTACTGCAGGGCAGCGGCGATGGATTCGATCAGGTCGTTTTGGCGAATGGTGGTCATGGCGCAGGGCAGGGTGGTTGTGGTTTTAGCCCTTGTGATGGGCTTGATTTTTCGAGTTTAACAAGCCCGCTTCTGCGCGGGCCAGACGCTGTCAGTCGTGCGGCGTGTGGTGGGGCAGCAGTTTGTCGGTGTAGGCAATGGCCATGGCACTGAGCAAAAACACGATGTGGATGATGGTTTGCCACATCAGCACTTTCACGTCGTAATTGGCCGCGTTGATGAAAGTCTTGAGCAAGTGGATCGAACTGATTCCGATGATGGCCGTGCCCAGCTTGACCTTGAGCACCGAGGCGTTCACGTGGTCAAGCCACTCGGGTTGGTCGGGGTGGTTGTGCAGGTGCATGCGGCTCACAAAGGTCTCGTAGCCACCCACAATCACCATGATGAGCAGGTTGGAGATCATCACCACATCAATCAGCCCCAGCACCACCAGCATGATGATGGTTTCATTGAGCGACTTGATCTCTGCCGTCTCGCTGTAGCCAATGTTGCGCACCAGAATTTCCAGCGAGTGCGGGTTGCCAAAGGCGGCTTCGAGCAGGTGCACCAGCTCCACCCAAAAATGAAACACATACACGCCTTGGGCGGCGATCAGGCCCAGGTACAAGGGCAGCTGCAGCCAGCGGCTGGCAAAGATCAGGCGCGAGACGGGGGAGGGGCGTTGGTGGGGCAGGGGCATGGTGTGCACTCGTTGGAGCTCAGATTTTAGGGCTTCCCACCCCTTTTGGAGGC
>CANGLW010000049.1 GCA_947454955.1 Comamonadaceae bacterium | reverse complement strand
GCCTGACATCCCCACCATTGGCGAGGCTGGCTACCCAGAAGCCTCGGTGATTTCCTGGTATGGGCTGCATGCGCCCGCTGGCACACCGACCCAGGTTTTACGCAAGCTCGAAGCAGCGCTGAAAACCAGCATCCAGCGCCAGGAAACCCAAGCGCGACTGGTTTCAGCTGGCGGTGAAGCTGCGTTTTTAGGCACCGAAGACTTCGTACGTTTCTTGGGTACAGAAACACAGATGTGGGAACGCATCCAACGCACCTTACGAAAATAAACTCAGTGCTGTTCGGTGAATATGGCGGTGAGGCTGTGTGGCTTGAGGATCACCACATGGCGCTGTTTGACCTCGATCAGTCCGTCCTCGACAAACTTAGAAAACATGCGGCTCACCGTTTCAAGTTTGAGACCTAAAAAGCTACCGATTTCTTCGCGCGTCATGCGCAGCACCAACTCGTGGCTGGAGTAACCGCGGCTGTGCAGACGCTGCACCAAGTCCATCAAAAAAGCGGCCAAGCGAGCGTCGGCGCGCATGCTGCCCAAGAGCAACATGACGCTGTGTTCACGCACAATTTCTCGGCTCATCATGCGGTGGATTTGCCGCTGAAAAGTGTGGACCTCATGCGCCAAGTCTTCTAGCTTGGCAAAGGGCACGACGCACACATCCGAGTCTTCCAGCGCAATGGCATCGCAATTGTGGCGGTTGTTGTGGATACCATCGAGCCCCAACACTTCTGCCGCCATTTGAAAGCCGGTGACTTGTTCGTGTCCATCATCGGCCGTGACCATGGTTTTGAAAAACCCGGTGCGAATGGCGTAAAGCGCGCTGAATTCTTCACCACGACGGTAGAGTGCTGCGCCCTTCTTCACGCGTTTGCGTACCGCAATCACGTTGTTGAGTTTTTCCGCCTCCTCAAAACTCAAACCTTCAGGCATGCACAGCTCGTGCATATTGCAGGCATTGCAAGCAATTTTTGACAAAGTAGGCCCTGAGCGCTGCGACTGAAAATTCACCAGGTGGCTGCTGTAGCCCGCAGGGTTCGTGTGGCTTGTGCTGATGGTTGATGTGGTGTTGAGGCTCATCATGGCTCCTAAAGGTTGACATCAAACCTCAAGTGAAGGCTTGAATCTGTTCTTCTGCTGGACAGATGGTTCGAAGATAGACGCAGATCAACGCCCTACGCTTGATAACGCACAAGTTTTCAGCCACATCAGCATCTATTGATATGGTTTTGAGAGCAAGCTCACAAATGAAAAAGAGGCCTATAGGCCTCTTTGAGTTGCAACTCACACAACAGCGAATCACTGGCGCGTTGTGTTGGCTGCTATGCCGGATGGGTTCACCAGCGATGTGAACGACAAACGTTGTTTGCCAGAAATTCGCCAATAACATTCGCAGGCTTGCTTTTCCAGCGCCGTTCTGTCGATCACTTCAATTGCGCCGCGGCCAAGCTTGATGGTGCCAGCCTCGACCAATCGACCTAAGGTCAAGGTGACGGCCTCACGCCTGAAACCCAACAAGCGAGACAACTCTGCGTGGGTGATGTCGATGGTGGAAAGCAAACTGCGGTCTAAGCTGATGAGCATCCACCTCAACATTTGCTGATCGATCGGATGGTGTCGGGCACATGCACCGGTAAAGCTGGTGTAACGAAGAGAGGCTGCTTGGGCTAGCGTGAGCCCCTCGATGAATATTGGACACTGCTTGCGAAGCTGGCGGTAAGTTTGGGCGTTGATGCGGTAAGCCAGGCCGCTGGTTCTGACCTCGGCTTTGTAAAAACTTTCCTGCCCCGTGTTGGTCAAACCCACCATCGAGCTTCGCCCCACCATATTGCTTTCGATGTTGAGGTTGCCATCAAGCTCACAGATGATGGACACCACGGCACCCACCGGGAAATAAACAAAGGCGGGAACCTCGCCGGTGTCAAACAACACCTGCCCTTTGGTGAGCGAGACCAACTCAAGGTGAGGGAAAAACAGCTCGTACTCTTGGGCTGGTAAAGGTGCTAACAACTCATGGTGACGAGGATTCATTTGGCCAGACTATGACATCACGCAGCCGCTATGTCGCTGCGCCCAACTTTTTGATTTATGTCAAAATTTAAGCCGATCCTGAGGCCTAAACTCGGAAAATTTGTGTGTCTACGCACAAATTGCCCTAATATTTAAGGCATATAGCACACCACCGTTTGTCCCTGAATTTCATAGGTCAATGCAGGAAACGGTATGGTTAAAACCTCCTACAAGTGCGAAGCCTCCTCGCCCTTGCCACCCCTACCGGCCCGTGAGCCACCGTTCGGAGATTTGCCATGTTTATTCAAGTGGTCGTGCAAAACGCCTTGCGTCGCCTGAACAGGGCTGTGCCCAACCCACCCAAACCCGGTGAAGCCCCCCAACACCGCGACCGTACCGGCCTCATCCTGGTGCTCTTCGTGATCGCCGGCGCCCTGGCCTTTGCCATCGCTGGGGTGATGTAGGCAGTTTGAGCGGAGCCGAATAGAGCTAGTTGAACTACCAGATTGAGAGCAGCTGTTTCTTGGCTTTCATGTGGTCGGCGGGAAAGTTCACCGACTCAACGCAGGCAAGTTGACCGTCACCATCGAAATGGTGCCAAGAACAAGCCCCAGAGCTGCCGCCCTCCACGACCTCGGTTCTGGAGATGACTGCCGGCAACAAGCCAGCCATTTGAAACCTCGCCGGTCCCTGCTCGCTCCAAAACCACGGCAGGGCATGGTAGGGCTGTGGATCACCCATGATCGTTGACGAAGCAGTTTTGGCTTGGTCATTGGCGTTCTGAATAGATTCCAGCCGCAAGGAAGCAGGCAGCCATGGCTTGCCACTCAAAGCGAAACGCGCACAGTCGCCAATGGCCAAAATGGATGGGTCACTGGTTCTCATGTGCAGATCGACCCAAATTCCGTTGTCGCAAACCAACCCACACTGACCAGCCAGTTCTTGGTTAGGCCAGGCACCAATGGCCGACAACACGCTGGAGAACTGCTTGAACTCGCCATCGATATGCAGCCCAAGGAAACGCTGTTCCTCCATCACAGGCTCACCCAATTGGGCCTGCAAATGAACCTCTACACCTAAATCACGTTGGACTTGTAAGGCATGCGCTGACAATTGTGGTGATACAGCCCGCGCCATGAGCCGAGGTGCGGCCTCTACCAAGACCACACGGTGCCCTTTCGCTGAAGCCGTGGCAGAGAACTCCAGCCCGATGAATCCCCCCCCCAAGACCAGGATGTCCTGAGGCTCAGCCAAAAGTGTTTGAAGTGCCCGTGCATCGGCCTGACCTCTCAAGCTGAAAGCATTCACCGTGCCGGGTGGAATCCCGGGGAAAGGCCTGGCACGAGCCCCCGTGGCCAAGACCAAGTGCTGGTAATCCATGAAGACGCCAGAGCTTAGATTGATACGGCGTGACTCACGATCAATACCGACGGCTTGAGCACCCAACATCAGTTCAATGCCTTGCTCTTCATACCAAGTTTGTCCGCGTATGAACTGCAAGCTTTCTGCTGAGCTTTTGAGAAAACTTTTCGACAGTGGTGGCCGCTGATAGGGCACAACTGTTTCTTCTGAAATCAAAGTGATATCAGGGCCGCGACCGGCTTCAGCGAGGTTCATGCACAACTGCGCCGCCGCATGCCCACCACCCACAATGACAATCTTGCCCGTATTCATGGGTTGACTTTGAGCTTGCCTTTGAAGTTACGCTTCACATAATCAGTGGTAGCTACTTCGACTTGCGGCAAGTTCTCATGCAGCTTGGTCAACAGCCTGATCAACGTGTCTTGCTCTTGTGGCTCTAAAACACTGAGCAAAGCACGCTCGCGCTCCAAAGCAATACCCAAAATTTCATCATGAATTTTTCGGCCTTGCGCTGTCAAAGTAGCGATACGCAATCGACCATCCGAGTCATCTAAGGACATCGCGATCAAGCCATCGGCTTGCATGCTTTTGAAACAACGGCTCACCGAAGCCTTGTCCATACCAATCACCTTGCTGGCGTGTTGGGCCGACAAAGAACCCTCCACCGCCAGCAACACCAACAGCCGCCAGGTTTCAATACCAACGCCATGAACCCTGAGGTAATGTTGCGAGGCACCGCGTGACAACTTATTGGCAATCCAGGTCAAAAAAGCAGGCACATACCTTTGCAGGTCAACATGCTGCGGTTTTTGAGACTGGGATGATCGAGGCATGTGAAGTCTTACTGCGCAGGGGGTATGGTCACCACCATGCCGTCCAAGTCACTCGTGATTCGAATTTGGCAAGACAAACGACTCTGTGACGTGCGCTCGCTGGCGGTGCATTCCAGCATCTCCAGCTCGGTGCTGTTAGGAGCTGGAATTTTGTCCGTCCAAGAAGCGTCAACATACACATGGCAAGTGGCGCACATGGCAGAGCCGCCACATTCGGCCACGATCCCTTTGAGCCCATGGTTAGTTGCCGCTTGCATGAGGCTTTGGCCCGCGGGTGCGTCGATGGTTTGAGAGTGGCCCTGAGGGTTGATGTAGGTGATCTTAGGCATACAAATAACTAGGCAGGTACAAATCGAAGAGGTAAGGTTTCCAGTGCACGCAATGTGTTGTTCAGCCGTCGTGTGTGCTGGCCGTTGACTTCAATGCGTTTCACCTTGCGAGCGATGGCGGAGAGAATCAACTCACCTTCTAGACGCGCCACGGCTTGCCCCACACACCCGTGAATACCGGTCCCGAGCGCCACATGGCCTGAGGGTCGACGTTCGATGTCAAACTGATCGGGGTTGACCCACTTGCGTGGATCGCGGTTGGCCGCTGCCAACATGCACAAGACCTTGGTGTTTTCAGGTAGCTGATGCCCGGCTATTTCGCAGGCCTTGTTGGTGGTTCGGAAGAACGTTTGCGCCGTCGACTCATAGCGCAATGCTTCTTCAAAAGCTGGGCGCGCCATGGCTGGGTCACGGTGTAGCTTCTCGTACTCACTTGGGTGGTGTGCCAAGCTGAACAAAGCGTTACCGATGCCGTTGATGGTGGTGTCGATGCCTGCCGATAAGAAAGAGCGAACCAGCATGGGTGCATGCTCATGGGAAATCTCGCCGGCATCGGCCGCCTGGTAAATTTGGTCACCAAAGCCCCCCGGCCGCAGCATCTTGCGATCGCAATGTTCCATGATCCATTGGGTCACGGGAATCACACGCTCTGTACTCTTGGCTAACAACTCGTTGCGCGGCCCCATGGAATTGAACACCATGTCACCGTAAAGCAATAGGTTGTCGCGATCATCGGTCTCCAGTCCAACAGCATCCGGAAACACTTTGAGCGGGAAGATCTGCGCCAGATCGTGAATGCCATCTATCTCGCCTTTCTCGACACACCGGTCCACCATCTCTTCAGCAACCCGCGCAAATGACTCCCTGATTTGCATCACCGCCTTGGGGCTCAGAATGCGCGACAAGATGGTGCGCATTTGGGTGTGCTGGGGTGGGTCAGCTTCCAGGATCAGGCTTTTGGGCCTGAAGGGCGTCTCTAGATTGAAGTTGGTCAACCCCACACCCGCACCAGAGATGAAAGTCTCGTAATCGGTCAAGACCTGATGCACCTGCTCGTGCCTGGCGCAGGCGTAGACGGGATAGTCTTTGAGCTTGAAAACAGGCCCTGTCTCCCGCATCAGCTCATGCATGGGGTACGGGTCTAGCAGGTTGTGCGCTGCATAGGGATCCACATCGAGTTCAGGGATGAAGTTGCTCATGTGTTGTCCTTTCAAAGGGTATGAACCGCCATACCAACGTGTCGGTCTAAGGTCTGTGGGTCGTTGAGCAAGTCAAATGATTGGCCTGCATACACCACAGCACCGTGGTCCAAAATGACCACCTGCTCGGTGTGGATCAGCGCCTCCTGGATTTGCTGCTCAACCATCAACACGGCGATGTTGAGTTCGCTCACCATGCGGGTAAAGGCTTGCAGCAGTTGCTCACGGATGATCGGGGCCAAACCTTCAAGGGGCTCATCCAGCAGCAAGAGCTTAGGCTTTCCCAGCAAGGCGCGCGCTACTGACAACATTTGCTGTTCACCACCGGAGAGTTCACGCCCACCGTTTCGCCGTCTTTCTTGGAGTCTGGGAAACATGTCGTAGGCCTCATCGAGAGCGCTTTTAGGTCGCAGCTTTAACCCGGCGACCAAGTTCTCTTCCACCGTCAGTGAGGGGAAAATATCGCGCGTCTGCGGCACATAACCCAAACCCATCTGAGCACGCTCATGCGTTGATACGCCGTGCAGGTTCTGCCCCTGGAAGTAAATCGCGCCAGCATGAACATCGGCCAAGCCCATGATGGTTTTGAGAGTGGTACTTTTGCCCACACCGTTGCGACCGATCATCGCCAACTGCGCACGCTCTGACATGTCAAGGCTCAGATCATTCAAGACCGTGACGGGGCCATACCCGGCCACCACGTGCTCTAACTTGAGAAGCTCTGTCATGCGCTCTGCCCCAGGTAGGCTTCTTTGACGCGCGGATCATGCCGGATCTGGTCTGGCGTGCCAGAAGCCAGAACTTGCCCCTCTGCCAACACGATGATGCGTTGCGCAAAACTGAACACCAAGTCCATGTCATGCTCAATGATGAGCACGGCCAATGAAGCTGACAGGCTTTTAAGCGCTGCGAGCATCCGTGCACCATCTGCTTTGGGCACCCCAGCCATGGGCTCATCCAGCAGCAATACTTGCGGCCGCAAGGCTAAGGCCAAACCCATTTCCAAGAGGCGCTGCTCACCATAGGCCAGTCTTTCTGTCGGCAATGCAGCAAAGGGAAGCAGGCCAAGGGCATCGAGGATCGACAAGGCCTCTTGCGTCAAAGCCGGGTATGCGTCCATGGGTTTCCATGCACGGGCGGTCAGACCTTCGCGCTCAAACAAAGCCAGCTCAATTTGTCGCTGCACAGGCAGGTGTTGCGCTAAGGTGGTGATTTGGAAGGTTCGCACCAAGCCGGCTTGAACCCGGTGTGCTTGTGATTCATGCGTGACATCTTTGCCAAGAAGTTGGATCGAACCAGCATCTGGCTTCAAGACACCACTGATGAGGTTCACCAGCGTGGTTTTACCAGCGCCATTGGGCCCGATGAGCGCCACGCGTTCGCCAGCGTGCAAGTCCATCGCGACCTGCCGGGTCACATGCAAGCCACCAAAATGTTTGTCCAGCTTGTTGATTTGCAATACTGGCAGGCTCATGCTTGCCCCCCAGTCGTTGGCTTGCGCATCAATCGCTTGAGCAAATCGGCCAGTGGCACCAACACGACCACCATGAGCGCCAAGCCAATGACAAACAGCCAGTGGTAGGGGTTGATGGACGCAGCTGTGTGATGCAAAAGGGTAAAGATCACCGCACCAATCAATGCGCCATGTAGACGCCCCGCACCACCTAAGATGAGCATGACCAGAATTTCCGCTGACAAAGAAAAGCTCAAGCTATCCAAGCCAACGATCGCGTTGGTTTGCGCGCTGAGTGCGCCAGCAGCGCCAGCCAACACACCCGAGAAAGCATAGAGAGCCAATAACCTGGCATACACAGGCGTGCCCAAGGCTGCCATGCGCAACCTGTTTTCATGAATGCCGCGAACCGCCAAACCAAACGGCGAATCGGTGACACGGCGCGCTATGTAATAGCCCACCACCAACACGGCCAAAGCGTACAAGGCAGCTGTCTTACCTTCGAGGTCAAAACGAAACTGCCCCAGCAGTGGCGACATGGTGAAGCCACTCAACCCGTCATCACCACCGGTGAGATCTCGGAATTTATTCGCTAGGTTTTGAACAATTTGCGCAAATGCTACCGTGAGCATCAAGAACGTGAAACCCTGGTAACGAAGTAAAAACAAACCAGATAAAAAAGCGGTCAAACCACCAAACAACATGCCCACACCCAGGCCTAGCAGTGGATCAGCTTGCACACGCAAAGCAAATACACCAGCGGCATAAGCCCCCACGCCAAACAGCGCCGCATGCCCAAGGGTGGCCAAGCCAGCGAAACCCACAACAAGATCTAAGGACAACACCAACAAAGCCGTGAACGCCAGCTTGGTGAGCAGCCCCAGTTGATCAGGCAGGGCGATGTACCAAGCCAACCCCAAGAAACCCACCACCAAAGGCGCACGCCACGCAGGCGCGCAAGCAGCCGCTGTTGTTGGTGTCATCGCTTCAGCACCCCATCAGGTCGCCAGGCTAGCAAGGCCGCCATGGCAACAAAGAAAAAGGTACTGCCCCAATCGGAGAAGAAGTACTTGCTGGCGGTTTCAACCCAACCCAATGCCAATGCCGCAACCAAAGAGCCCGCAATGCTACCCATGCCGCCCACGGCTACCACCACCAAAACCAAGACCAAGTATTTGAGCGCGTAGTAAGGCTC
>CANGLW010000048.1 GCA_947454955.1 Comamonadaceae bacterium | reverse complement strand
CTGGTGCGCTCCAAGGGCGTGGGGGTGTACTTCGTCACGCAAAACCCGCTCGACATCCCCGACACGGTGCTGGGCCAGTTGGGCAACCGCGTGCAGCACGCCCTGCGCGCCTTCACCCCGCGCGACCAAAAGGCGGTGAAATCGGCCGCAGAAACCATGCGCCCCAACCCGGGCCTGGACATCACCGCCACCATCACCGAACTGGGTGTGGGCGAGGCACTGGTGAGCTGCCTGGACGCCAAAGGCACGCCCAAACCCACCGAACGGGTGTTCATCTTGCCGCCGGCCAGCCAAATTGGGCCGGTGACGGCGGAGCAGCGCCAGGCCTTGCTCAATAACTCTTTGGTGGCTGGGGTGTACGAAAAGACCCTCGACCGTGAATCGGCGTTTGAAAAATTGACAGGGCGCACCAGCGAGCGGGCGGGCTCTGATGCAGGCGCTGATGCTGCGCAAAGCACCTCCGCCAAAACCACCAGCAAAGACGCTCAAACCGAGAACAACTCAGGTGGTTTGCTAGGAAGTCTCGGAGGCTTGTTGGGCGGCGGCGGTGGATCCAGCCGCAGCCGTGCGAGCCCTATGGAGCAGCTGCTCAAAAGTGCGGCGAGTTCGATTGGCCGCGAGGTGGGCCGCGAGATCATTCGCGGTGTGTTGGGCGGCATCATGGGCAAGTCAAGACGTCGTTGAAACGTCTTACTTGCGCCTCACACTCACCACGCCCTTCAAGCTGGCGACCTGACCCAGCACTTTGTTGAGTCGGGCAGAGTCATTCACTTCCACGGTGAGCGTCATCCAGGCCACGCCTTTGATGGTTTGGGTTTGCGCCGCAGTCACATTGATTTTCTCGCGCGCAAACACCTCGGTGATGTCACGCAGCAAACCTTGGCGGTCGTGGGCTTGCACGAACACATCCACCGGGTAGAGCGTTTCGGCCGGCGCTAAGCCCCAGGTCACATCAATCACCCGCTCGTCGTGGCGCTGCATGAGTTCTTGCAAATTGGCGCAATCGGCGCGGTGCACGCTCACGCCTTTGCCGCGGGTCACAAAGCCGCGTATGTCATCAGGCGGCGCAGGTTTGCAGCACTTGGCCAACTGGGTCATGAGCGAATCGATGCCCACCACCAACACGCCTTTGGAGGTGTCAGCCTTGGACTTGCGAATCAGCGTGGGTTCTTTGACCGGCGCTTCCAACTCGGGGTTGATGAGCACCTCGATTTGACGCAGCGAGAACTCGTCTTTGCCCACCGCATCAAACAAAGCATCAGCGGTTTTGAAACTCAGCTGCACGGCCAAGTCATCGAGCTTGATGGCGGTTTTGCCTTCACGCTGCAACAGTTTTTCCACCGCCTCACGGCCGCGGGCGATGGTCTCGGCCTGGGCCTGTGCGTTGAACCAAGCCCGCACCTTGGTGCGTGCGCGGTGGCTGACCAAAAAGCCTAAGTCAGGGTTGAGCCAATCGCGCGAAGGGCCGCCTTCTTTGACGGTCATCACCTCCACGGTTTGGCCGTTTTTCAGAGGCGTGTTGAGCGGCAGCAAGGCACCATCGACCCGCGCACCACGGCAACGGTGACCCAGGTTGGTGTGCACGCTGTAGGCAAAGTCCACCGCGGTCGCACCCTGTGGCAATTCCACAATGGCCGCATCGGGCGTGAGCACGTAAATGCGGTCTTCAAACAGACCTTGCGGTTGCGAACCCGACAGGTCGCGCTCCCAGGCCAGGAGCTGGCGCAGCACGGCGATTTTCGCGTCGTAACTGCTGCTGGCCGACACGCCGCTGTAGCCCTTGGCGCCGGCCTCTTTGTAGGCCCAGTGCGCGGCCACACCGTGTTCGGCATGGTTATGCATGGCGCGGGTTCGAATTTGAATTTCAATCGGTAGCCCCGCCGCATCGCGCACGATGGTGTGCAGCGATTGGTAACCATTGCTCTTGGGCCGGGCGATGTAGTCGTCAAACTCTTGGGTGATGGGCGCGAAGTTGGCGTGTACCCAACTCAATGCGCCGTAGCACTGTTCCACGCTCTGCACAATCACGCGCAAGGCGCGGATGTCGTAGACCTGCTCGAAGCTCAGCGACTTGCCACGCATCTTTTTCACGATGCTGTAGATGTGCTTGGGCCGGCCCTGCACCTCGGCGCTGATGCCCTGGGCCGCCAGGGCCTCGAGCATGCGAGCGCGCAATTGCGCCACATAAGCCTCGCGCTCCACCCGCTTTTCGTCGAGCTGCTTGGCGACTTGCTTGTAGGTGGCGGGCTCCATGAAACGGAAAGCCAGGTCTTCCATTTCCCACTTGATTTCCCAAATGCCCAGGCGGTTGGCCAAAGGCGCAAACACCTGCAACGACTCCGCAGCCAAGCCCGGCGGGGGCTCAATTTTGATGGCCGCAAAGTGGCGCAGAGTGGCCAAGCGCGAAGCCAAGCGCAGCATGACCACCCGCAAATCGCGCGAGAAAGCCAGCAGCATTTTGCGCACGTTCTCGGTCTGCATGGCCGCGGTGGGGGCGGTGGCCAGGTGGTGGGTTTTCTCTTTGTCGGCCGGGGCTGCGGCTTGCACCGCGCGGGCCTGCTGCTGCACTTGCACCAGCTTGGTGGTCTCCAGCGCCAGGTCCGCAAAACTTTGGCCGAAGGCTTTGGTGATGACCTCTTGCGGCTTGTTCAATTGTGCGCAGGCGTACACCAAATAGCTGGCAGCCTGCATGGCTTGCGAGCCGCCGATCTGCTTCAAGATGTGGGCCACCGCATCGGCGTGTGCCAGGGTGCCCTCGCCCGTGTCCAGGGTTTCGCTGGCCAACAGCGGCTCGGCGAAGGCACGTGCGCGCGCCAGGGCCGCCTCGTCCTGGGGCGAGGCCTCACCGGTGGCGGCCATCACAGCGGCCTGGGAAGTGCCGAGGGTCTCGGCGCTGCTTTTCATGTTGGTTTCTTGCTAAGCCCTACTAAGTTAACACGTGGAGCGCTATGTTTTCAGGAGCGCTATCAAAACAAGAAGTCCAGCACAGCTTGCACTTGGTCGTCAGCGATGAACGTGGGGGCATGGCCCACACCTTCAAACTCGACCAATTTTGCACGCGGGCCACGCTGGGTCATGGCTTGCGCGGTAGCGCTTGAGAGCAAATCAGACTGCGCGCCACGCACCAGGAGCGTCTGCGCCTGAATGCGGTCGTACAGTTGCCAAAGCATGGCCTCGCCAGCGGCCGCGGTCTCGGGTGTGACGGTGCGAAACGGCACGGCAATGGCGGGGTCGTAATGCAGCACCCAAGCGTCCTGGTCTTGTTTGAGCATGTGCTGAGAGAGTTCCAGCCACTGCGCAGGCGTGTGCGGCCCAAAGCTTTGCGAGATCATCCACAAGGCCTGCGCGCCCTGCTCCACCGATGTGAAGCGCGCAGGCAGACCCAGGTAAGTGCCAATGCGCTGCAAGGCTTCAAACTGAATCACCGGCCCCACATCGTTGAGCACAAGTTTGCGCACCGGCACAGGTAGGGGCATCACCGCGCCCTCACCCACTTGCGAGGCCACCACTGTGCCAATCAAGCCGCCCATGCTGGTGCCCACCCAGTCCAGGGATTGCGGCTGCAAGTGGTGCAACAAGGTGACCATGTCCATCGCGTAGTTGGGCACTTGGTAACCCATCGGGTCGCTCAGCCACTCGCTTTGGCCCCGCCCCACCACGTCGGGGCAGACCACGCGCACATTCGCTTGGCTCTGGACGATGGCGCGGGCCAGCACATCAAAGTCGCGCCCCTGACGGCTCAAGCCATGCACACACACCACCACATGCGGGGCTTGTGCGTCGCCCCACTGCCAATACGCCATGCGGTGGCTCTGCGTGAGCGGCTGGCCGTCGGGGCCGGGCTTGGGGAGTTCCGGGCAGGTGACGCTGTGCAGGGTGGGTTCGGTGATGGTCTCAGGGTTGTGGGTCATGGCAGTGTTTGATGGGGCAAAAACGTGGCTGATAATGACGACCATCCTAATTCAAATGTCCCCCTCAACACGGAGAGAAAAATGGGTTTGCTCACAGGTAAAACGGCGTTGGTCACAGGTTCAACCAGCGGTATTGGTTTGGGTATTGCCAAGTGCCTGGCCGTGGAGGGCGCCAACATCGTGATGAATGGTTTTGGCGATGTGGACGCCGCCAAAGCCGAGATTGCCGCCACCGGCGTGCAAGTGGCCTACCACGGTGCCGACATGAGCAAGCCTGCCGAGATCGAGGCCATGATGGCCTTTGCCGCTGAGAAATTCGGCCGCGTGGATGTGCTGGTGAACAACGCGGGCATCCAGCACGTGGCCAACATCGAAGACTTCCCGGTGGAGCGTTGGGACGCGGTGATCGCCATCAACCTCACCAGCGCCTTCCATGCGACCCGCCTGGCCCTGCCGGCCATGAAGGCGGCCAACTGGGGACGCATCATCAATGTTTCTTCAGCCCACGGCCTGGTGGCCTCGGCGCAAAAATCAGCCTATGTAGCGGCCAAACACGGCCTGGTGGGCCTGACCAAGGTGACCGCCCTGGAAACCGCCACCACCGGTGTGACCTGCAACGCCATCTGCCCGGGCTGGGTGCTGACCCCCTTAGTGCAAAAACAAGTGGACGCCAAAGCCGCGGCCCTGGGCATCAGCAACGATGAGGCGAAAAAACTGCTCTTGGGTGAAAAAGAACCGTCCATGCAGTTCACCACCCCCGAAGAACTCGGCGGCCTGGCCGTGTTTTTCTGTGGCCCGGCCGGCAACAACGTGCGCGGCGTGGCCTGGAACATGGACGGGGGTTGGGTGGCGCAGTAAAACTGCGCTGACTGATCAAGCGTGCGCTAAGGCGTACTCTTTGGCCGTCGGCAAGGCCATCGGGAGTGTTTGGGCTTTAGGTCGCGTAGCCTCCCAACCCAGGCAGGCCAGCCAAATGGCCCTGGGTATGGATTTCTGAGCCGTGCGGTAATAACTCACCATGCGCCGGCTGATGCCCAGCGCCTCTGCTGCAGTGTTAAGCGACAGTTCGTTACGGTGCATCCACGTGCCGAACATCTGATGGCTGACCAGCCCGGCCTGTTCCTTGGCCCAAGCGTAAACGTTGTCAGCCCCCAACTCAGCATCGAACCACTCGATGCCGTGGCCCCACTCGGCCACACGCACTTTGGCAAAGACCTTGGGCTCAAGAATTTTCTTGAGTGCGGGAACTTTGCGGAGCACAGGCCCGACGTCGACATCCAGCACTTCATCAGTGCTCCAAGACGTGCGCAAAAGGCAGGGCCTCAAAGCCTCCACGGACAACAACTGAGGATGGAAAAATTCGCTCATGGATTCAAGCTCCTCCAACGCAGGTGCAAATTCGCACGGTTTTTATCGATCCAAGCCAGAGCCTCACGGATTTCACGGGCCTCAACTCTGCCCACGATCAGCAGACTGTCGAGTTCCACCGTGCATTCCCGACCATCGCGCAATTGAACATGCACATGGGCAAGCAAATGGTCACCTGCGTACATCACCACGCGCGACGCCGAAAATTTCTGTAGAACCGGCATAGCACCATGGTAGTGCAACCATTGCACCACGTCAACATGGCTTGATGGAAGGCTTAGGACTTGTTGAGCAACACAACCGCACGCGCTTCGATGCTCAGGCCTTCGCCCACGGGCCCCATTTTTTCAGCGGTTTTGGCTTTGACGTTGACTTGGGCTGGGTCGATGCCCAAAGCCTGGGCGATGCTTTGCACCATGGCCGGGATGTGCGGGGCCATTTTGGGGGCTTGGGCGATGATGGTGCTGTCCACATTGCCAATTTGCCAGCCTTGCGCACGCACACGCTGACAAGCTTCTTGCAACAGCACCACCGAGTTCGCGCCTTTGAACTGCGCATCGGTGTCGGGGAAATGCCGGCCGATGTCTCCCAAACCTGCAGCGCCCAACAGCGCGTCGGTGATGGCGTGCAGCAGAGCATCGGCATCTGAATGGCCCAACAGGCCTTTGCTGTGCGGGATGGTCACGCCTCCCAAAATGAGGGGCCGCCCCTCCACCAAGGCGTGCACGTCCCAGCCTTCACCGATACGGATGTTCATGGGGTGTCCTTTGTTTGACCGAGTGCTTGTGTTCGTCGCGCCATCAAGACCGCTTCAGCCAGCGCGAAGTCTTCGGGGTAAGTGACCTTGAAATTTTGCGCACTGCCCTTCACCAATAATGGCTGCAAACCCTGCGCTTCGATGGCGCTGGACTCGTCGGTCACCGCAGACCCCGCGGTCTCGATGGCGTGCTTCAAAGCCCCCAAGCGAAACATCTGCGGCGTTTGGGCCAGCCACTTGTCGCTGCGGTCTGTGGTTTGCGCGACACGTGCGGGCTCATCTGCTGAATGAACATGGGCCACTTTCAAGGTGTCGGGCAGCGGCAAAGCCAAGAGGCCGCCCACCGCATCGTCGGCACAAGCCTGCACCAAAGCACGAATCTGCTCAGGGGTGATGAGACAGCGCGCAGCGTCATGCACCAACACCCAATCATCAGGCTTGGCGCCAAGACCCAAGGTGTGCATGATGCCATTCAAAACGCTCTGAGCCCTTGTAGATCCTCCACAAGCAGCTATGGAAAGCGTAGCAAAGGCCGACATGTCCCGGCCAACAAAAAAATCATCATCGGGTGAGACCACCAGCAACACGCCATCCAAACCAGCATGCTCAAAGGCGGCCAAGGTGTGCATCACCAGCGGCTGCCCCAGCAACATTTGGTACTGCTTGGGGCCGCTGTCGCCCGTTCGCAAAGCGCGCGTACCGGTGCCAGCGCAGGGAATCACCGCCCAAAGTTTGGGGACGCGTGATGACGCGCTGGTCTCGACATTCAGATCGGTAGCCTGTTGCGCTTTGTGGGGTTGTTGAGCTGTCACACCAGAGATTTTAGGCCCCCGTAAAATCATGGCCTACACCCCCCGTTACAGCGACGGGGGGTTTTCGTCTTTTCTGCACCTATGGACTTACCCAAACTCAGCCCGGCCAAACGCTACACCCTGCCCACGCCGGTGGGCTCGGCCGATGCCCTCTTGCTGGCCCAACTGGCCAAACGCGAAAAAGCGGCCGGGCGCATCACCGCGGTCATCACCGCCAACGCGGCCGATGCCCAGCGGCTGATGGACGAGATCGTGTTTTTTGAGCCCGACCTGCAGTGCGCCCTCTTCCCGGACTGGGAAACCCTGCCCTACGACACCTTTTCGCCGCACCAAGACCTCATCAGCGAGCGTTTGGCCACGCTGTGGCGCATGTACCAGCACGGCAAAACTTCGGCCCCGCAAGACACGGCCGATGTGGTGCTCATGCCCGCCACCACCGCGCTGTACCGCTTGGCCCCGCCGAGCTTTTTGGCCGCCACCACCTTCGCCTTCAAGGTCAAGCAGCAGCTCAACGAGGCAGACTTTCGCGCCCAGCTGGTGCTGGCCGGCTACAACCATGTGTCGCAGGTGGTGAGCCCAGGTGAATACGCGGTGCGCGGCGGGCTGATTGACCTCTTTCCCATGGGCTCGCTGGTGCCGTTTCGGGTGGATTTGTTCGACGACGAGATCGACTCCATCCGCACCTTCGACCCCGACAGCCAGCGCAGCCTTTACCCCGTGCCCGAGGTGCGCTTGCTGCCCGGTCGCGAGTTCCCGATGGATGATGCCGCGCGTGGCCGTTTTCGACGCCGCTGGCGTGAACTGCTGGAGGGCGACCCGACCCGCAGCCGCATTTACAAAGACATAGGCAGCGGCATTGCCACCGCGGGCATTGAGTACTACCTGCCCCTGTTTTTTGAAGACACCGCCACCGTGTTTGACTACCTGGGTGGCGACGAACAACACCGCGCCACCGTGGTCTTGCATGGCGACCTGGAGCCGGCGTTCCAACGCTTTTGGCAAGACACCCGCGACCGCTACCGCCTGGCCCAAGGCGACCCCGAGCGCCCCGCCCTGCCGCCGGAAGCCCTGTTCTTAGACGCCGAAGGTTTTTACGCGCAAGCCAATGCGCATGCGCAACTCTCATTGCGCGCTGGCACCACCGAAGGCGCCTGGGGCTCGGTGTTTGGCCCGCTGGAAGAACTCACCGTGGTGCGCGGCGCGGACGACCCGCTCTCGCGCCTGAAAAACCATTTGCGCAACACCCAGCACCGGGTGCTGTTGCTGGCGGAGAGCGATGGACGACGCGAAAGCCTGCTGGACTTTTTGCGCGCCAGTGGCGTGAGCCCGCCGGTCTTCGATTCGCTCGAAGAATTCACCAGCAGCACTGAAGCCCTGGGCATGGCCACCGCGCCGCTGAGCACCGGATTTGCGTGGTTGGACCAGGGCATCGACTTCATCACCGAGACCGAGCTGTTTGCCGCCGGGGCCACCACCCGCCGACGTAAAAAGCAAGAGCAGGTCAGCGATGTGGAAGCGCTCATCAAAGACCTGAGCGAGCTCAATGTGGGCGACCCGGTGGTGCACAGCGCGCACGGCATTGGGCGCTACCGCGGCCTCATCAACATGGATGTGGG
>CANGLW010000047.1 GCA_947454955.1 Comamonadaceae bacterium | reverse complement strand
GCCTTCTTCAAAATATTGCCCACGCGTTTGTTGGCTGCGGCCAAGGCCGGTGCTTCGGGCAAGCTTGCAAAGCTGCGCACCGCCGCCAGGCGCTTGGCCACCTCGCCCAAGCGCGCGGGGCGCAAAGCCAGCACCGCGTCCACCTCTTGGGCGCTGTAGCCTTGCTCGCGCAAGCTACCGGCCAGACGGTCAAACATGAAGGCCAACAAGGCGTCTGTGGCCGGGGTGATTTTGTCGCCAAAGGCGGGGGTGGCGGCGTCAAGCAAAGCCTGCAAATCCAGGGGCAGGTCTTGCTCAACCAACATGCGGATCACACCCAGGGCATGACGGCGCAAGGCGAAGGGGTCTTTGTCACCGCTGGGCAAGTTGCCGATGCCAAACATGCCCACCAGGGTTTCGAGTTTGTCGGCCAGTGCCACCACCAGGCCCACGCGGTTGCGCGGCAAGGCATCGCCCGCAAAGCGCGGTTTGTAATGGTCTTCAATGGCCTGGGCCACTTCCACGCTCAGACCGTCGTGGCGCGCGTAGTAGCCGCCCATGATGCCTTGCAGCTCAGGGAACTCACCCACCATGTCGGTGAGCAAGTCGGCCTTGGCCAGTTGCGCTGCAGTGTCCACCTCATGCGCCAACGCCGCGGTGCCTGCACCGGCTTGCGTCAGTAAGGCGGCAATGGCGCGCGCAATGGCACGCACACGCTCCACCCGTTCACCTTGGGTGCCCAATTTGTTGTGATAGACCACTTTGCCCAAGCCAGGCACCAAGGAGGCGAGAGATTTTTTGCGGTCCTGGTCGAAGAAGAATTTGGCATCGGCCAGACGCGGGCGCACCACGCGTTCGTTGCCCCCCACCACAGCGCTGGTGTCGGCTGGCGAAATATTGCTGACCACCAAAAAGCGGTGCGTCAGTTTGCCTTGCACATCCAAGAGCGGGAAGTATTTCTGGTTGGCCTTCATGGTCAGAATCAGGCACTCTTGCGGCACATCCAGAAACGCTTTTTCAAACTCGCACACCAGCACATGGGGGCGTTCGACCAAGGCGGTCACTTCGTCCAGCAAGGCATCGTCCTCGATGGGCTGCAGGCCCTCGCCCAGTTTGTGGGCAGTCGCTTGGAGTTGACGCGCAATGTCTGCCTTGCGTTGCGCAAAGCTGGCAATCACGGCACCATCACGCGCCAGGGTTTCGGCATAGCTGTTGGCATCCTTCAAAGTCACGGGTGACACCGCCGCTTCGAATCTGTGGCCTTGGGTGGTGCGGCCCGATTGCAAGCCCAGGGCTTGCACCGGCACCACCTGGTCGCCGTACAAGGCCACCAAGCCATGCGCGGGGCGCACAAAGCTCACGCTGCTCCAACCCGGCAATTCACAACCGCTTTCCAGTTGGTACTGCATGACTTTCGGGATCGGCAATTTGGCCAGGCTTTCATGCAGGGCTTTTTGCACACCCTCGGCCAAAGTAGCGCCGGGCATCACACTTTCCACAAACAAGGCTTTGGCTTTGCCGTCATCGGCTTGCTTGAGTTGGGCCACGGCCGCAGCCGGGTTGCTGACATCCACGCCCAGGGCTTGGAGTTTTTTCAGCAAGGCAGGTGTGGCTTGGCCTTGCGCATCCAAACCCACGCTCACAGGCATGAGTTTTTGAGACAGCGCTTTGTCAGCGGCTTGGGGCAAGACCTGGGTGATGTGCGCAGCCAAGCGGCGCGGTGAGGCAAAAGCGGTCAGCTCAGACGCAGCACTGGCCAAGCCGAGTTGGCGGAGTTGCTCGAGCAAGGCGGCAGCGAAAGCATCGCCCAATTTTTTGAGCGCTTTAGGCGGCAGCTCTTCAACAAACAGTTCAATCAGGAGGTTGTTCATGGCGTCAAGTGTTCAGATGTTCAAGCGGCTTTGGGAGGCATTTGTGCCACCCATTCACGCGGGGCCATGGGAAAGCCCAGACGCTCACGACTTTCGAAATAACTCTGTGCCACCGCACGCGCCAAGTTGCGGATGCGGCCGATGTAAGCGGCACGTTCGGTCACGCTGATGGCGCCGCGCGCATCGAGCAGGTTGAAGGTGTGCGCGGCTTTGAGCACCTGCTCGTAAGCGGGCAGGGCCAACTGCTGTTCCATGAGGTACTTGGCCTGCTTTTCATGCGCGCCAAAGGCGGTGAACAAGAAGTCGGCGTCCGAATGTTCGAAGTTGTAGGCCGACTGTTCTTTTTCGTTTTGCAAGTAAACGTCGCCATAGCTCATGGTCTCGGTCCACTTCAGGTTGTAGACGTTGTCCACGCCCTGCAGGTACATGGCCAGTCGCTCCAGGCCGTAAGTGATTTCACCGGTGATGGGCTTGCAGTCGATGCCACCCACCTGCTGGAAGTAGGTGAACTGGGTGACTTCCATGCCGTTGAGCCAAACCTCCCAGCCCAGACCCCAGGCGCCCAGGGTGGGGTTCTCCCAGTCGTCTTCCACAAACCGGATGTCGTTTTTCTTCAGGTCAAAGCCCAGGGCTTCGAGCGAACCCAAGTACAACTCCAGGATGTTGCTGGGCGCGGGCTTGAGCACCACCTGGAACTGGTAGTAGTGCTGTAGGCGGTTGGGATTCTCGCCGTAGCGGCCGTCTTTCGGGCGGCGGCTGGGTTGCACATAAGCGGCTTTCCAGGGCTCCGGACCGATTGCTCTTAAAAATGTAGCGGTGTGCGAAGTACCCGCGCCGACTTCCATGTCATAGGGCTGCAAAAGCGCGCAGCCTTGGGCATCCCAATAGGCCTGAAGTTTCAAAATGATTTGCTGGAAGGTCAACATGGTGTGCAGGTAAAACTACCCCTACAGGCCAATGCCTTGAGGGTTGTTTGTGGGTGATCTGTCGTCAACCCCCGATTTTACGGGGCTTCTCTGCGCCTGATCAGCCAGCAAGCAAGCAACACCAACCCACCCACGACCCAAAGCGGCCACAGCCCGAAGCGGGCCACCCACCACACATAAGGCGTGGTGCCGCTCCGCCCCTCGACCACCGCATCCAGGCTGCCCCGCTCAAAGCGGGGCAAAAGCGCCGTGACCTGGCCGCGGTGGTCGATGGCCGCGGTCATGCCGGTGTTGGTGGCGCGCACAAAGGGGCGTTCGAATTCCAGGGCGCGAAGGCGTGAAATGGCCAAGTGCTGGTCGGGCGCTTGGCTGCGCCCAAACCAGGCGATGTTGCTCACATTCACAAAAATTGATGGCGCTTCTTGGGCGAGGAAACGCTGCGCGAGCTCTTCGCCAAACAGGTCTTCAAAACAGATGTTCACGCCCCAGGTTTGGCCAGCCCACGCGAAGGAAGGCTGGTTCAAACCACCACGGTTGAAGCTGCCCAAGGGGATGTTCATGAGGTCGGTGAACCACCTGAACCAAGGGGGAATGAATTCACCAAAAGGCACCAGGTGGTGCTTGTCGTACTGCCAAGGTGGCGATTGAGGCTTAAGGCCAATCACCGCATTGGTGTAACCCTGGCTGAAGTTGCCCATGGGCATGCCCAGCAGTGCGGCTTGTTGGCCGGTTGCGAAGCGCGCTTGCAGTTGATCCCAATACCCGGGCGGTAGTTGGTCGGGCAGCAAGGGGATGGCGGTTTCAGGGGCGATCGTCAAAGGGCTTTGGGCTTGCAGCAGCGCTTGGCCGTACCACTGCAAGGCATCGGGTACACCCGAGCCAGCTTGGAACTTTTCATCTTGGGCGATATTGCCTTGAAGCAAGGTCACCTCTGCCTTGCCGTGCGAGCGGCTCCAGCCCTCAGGCATGAGGCCCTGCCACACAGCAGGTATGAGCAGGCACAGCGGGAGCACGGCGCTTTGGAAAGTGGCTTTGACAAAACCGAGGCTACTCACCTGGCGCCAGAGCTGATACAAAGCCATGGCCATGATGGCTAGCACTGCAGCCATGCCATGCGCCCCCACCCATGGCGCCCACGCGGCCATCAGGCTGTCCACATGCGCATAAGCCACGCCGCCCCAGCCGAACCCAGTGAACCACACCGAGCGTGCCAGCTCAGCCAACATCCACAACGCACCCCACAAGAGCGCCTGGCCGATGGGCGAACCGGGTTTGAGGCGCATGTACAAAGCGCCAGCAGCCGCGTGGTACAGGCTCAAAGCCCCTGCCAAACCCACCACCGCCACGATGGCCAGCAGCGCGGGCAAGCCCCCAAAGGTGTGCAAGGCGGTGAAGAGCCACCAGAAGGTCGCAGTGAACCAGGTTGTGGCAAACACCCACACACGCCATGCAGCTTGGCGCGGGCTGTTGGCAGCTTGAAGCAAATGGACCAAGAGAAGCATGGCCAGCACCTGCAAGCTGCCCGAGGTTTGGCCGCTTAAGGGCAAGGCCGTGCTCCAGGCCTGCAGCAGACCAGCCACTGCCGCCCAAACTATCGAAGAGTTAGCGCGCAATCGACCCCTCGGTCGTGACCACCGGAGAGACCTTGAACCATCGAACCGCGCCGCCCCGGGTCAACAAGACCTGAAAGCGCAAGCCTTGCAGCACCAGGTGTTCACCCTTTTGCGGCACATGCCCCATCTCATGGGCAATCAGGCCGCCAATGGTGTCGAAGCTCATGTCTTCATCTTTCGGGACGATGTTGACATCAAACGCGGCATTCACCCGCTCGATCGGGGTGTCGCCGCTGACCCGGTAAGACCGGTCCGCCAAGCCAAAAATATCGCCCTCGTCTTCGGGGATGTCGAACTCGTCTTCAATCTCGCCCACGATTTGTTCGAGCACATCTTCGATGGTGATGAGGCCCGCGACCCGACCGAACTCGTCAATCACCACCGCCAAATGGTTGCGGTTGCCCCTGAATTCGCGCAGGAGCGCGTTGAGGTCTTTGCTCTCAGGCACAAACACGACGGGCCGTAACAGGGCGCGGATGTTGAGCTCGGGTGCCCGCTGCAGTTTGAGCAGGTCCTTGGCCATGAGGATGCCGATCAGGTTTTCACGGTCATCCTCGTACACTGGAAAACGCGAGTGCCCGGCGTCGATGATTTGATGGAGCAAGTCCTCCACTGGCGAATCGATGTTGAGCACATCCATGCGCGGCGTTGGCACCAGCACATCGCCGGCCGTCATGTTGGCCAGGCGGATCACTCCCTCGAGCATGACCCGCGATTCGGTGCCGATCACGTGGTTTTGCTCCGCCTGCGCCAGGGTTTCAATCAGCTCAGCGGTGTTGTCAGGGCTGGGATGGATGAACTCTGCAATTTTTTGCAGCAAGGAGCGCTTGTCGAGTTTGTCGCGCGCAGGGTAGGGGTCAGGCACTGCAGGAGAGGGTTGTTGAGACCCCCCTAGGATAGCGGATCCATATGACAGTGCCTATCTTCAGGAACCGGACTTGTGACGCCCCTCTTGAACACCTTTGCGGATGGCCTGCAGTTCCGCCAAAAAGCGCAGAAATTGCCGCGCTTGGGATTTGAGTTTGTAGTCGGTTTGCGCGATCTGTTCTTCGATCATCTCGGCAACCCGGCTGTCAAAGGTGGCCGCTGGCAGGCGCAAATAAGCCTGGGCCTCGCCGGCTTCTTGCTCGATCACCGCGCCAGCATGCCGGGCGATCTTGATCATGGCGGTGTTTTCACTCAGGGCATGGATGAACATCATCGACACCCCTTCGTTGCGGGCGTGCGTGACGGCGCGCTCGAACAAGAGCCCACCTAAACCGCGGCCGCGTGCGGTCGGCAACACCGACACCCCGAATTCGGCACAGGCGGCGAAATGGCTGTCGACTGAATACGCCACATGGGCCATGGCGATGAGTTGCAGGCGCCAGTTGTAGACCCCAAAAATGCTGTCTTGTTCGAAGTTCAGGCCTTCGGCATAACGTTTGATTTGCTCGTCATTGGCCGCATAACCAAAACGCAAGTAGCGGTCTTGCGGCGTGAGGGCCAGCAGGTGCTTGACAATGCGCTTGCGGTGATGGGCGCTGAGTTGCCGGATGGCATGCGAGCGCCAAGGGCTCCGCGGTTGGGGGCCGCTGGTCGCCAAAAAACGGGGATCTCCCTGGTCATTCATGTTTTGATCCTAACGACTTCTGGGCATCTGCGACAATTTTCAGGACCTCAGGATTAATCCTGTATCAAAGAAGTGCGGCTTGAGGTCCAATGGGAAGCAAAAGGAGACAAACATTCATGGATAAGTTTTGGGTGAATCAGTACCCCCCGGGTGTTGCGCATGACATCGACCTGAGCCAGTACCGCTCTTTGAACCAGCTTTTAGAGGAGTCTTTCCGCGCCAATGCCCATCGCCCTTTTTCGGTGTGCATGGACCGTTGGATGAGTTACAAAGAGCTCGACGAGCTCTCCACAGCGCTGGGTGCCTGGCTGCAACGTCTGGGTTTAGAGCCTGAGGCGCGTGTGGCCATCATGCTGCCCAACATCCCACAATTTGCGGTGACCATGAGTGCGATTTTGCGCGCGGGCTACACCTGCGTGAATGTGAACCCGCTCTACACCGCCCGCGAATTGGAGCACCAGCTCAAAGACTCGGGGGCCACCGCGATTGTGGTGTTGGAAAACTTCGCCCACACCCTGGAAGAAGTCATCGAGAACACACCCGTCAAGCATGTGTGTTTGGCCAGCATGGGCGACTTGCTCGGGCCGTTTTACGGCAGGTGGATCACCTTCGCGGTGCGCCATCTGGCCAAAATGGTGCCGGCCTACAAGCTGCCCATCCGCGAGGGTCACAGCGTGACCACTTTCAAGCAAGCTCTGGCTTTAGGGGCGTCGCAGGCTTTGAAACCTGCAGATGTGAACCTGGATTCGATCGCGTTCTTGCAATACACCGGCGGCACCACAGGCTTGAGCAAAGGCGCCGTTTTGACGCACGGCAATGTGGCTGCTGCCATTTTGCAAGCCGAGACCTGGTTCACCCCGGCGCTCCATCGCATCGGCGACATCAAAAAAGCCAACAACATCGCGGCCCTGCCGCTGTACCACATCTTCGCTTTGACGCTGTGCTTCCTCACCATCCGCTGGGGTTCGCACACCACCTTGATTCCTAACCCGCGAGACATCGGCAAATTCATCGAGGTGCTGAAAAAGCGGCCTTTCCATTTTCTGCCGGCCGTCAACACGCTGTTCAATGCCTTGTTGCAACACCCGCAGTTCAAAACCCTGGACTTCTCGAACTTGGTGTTGTCGCAAGCCGGTGGCATGGCTGCCTCTGAGGGCACGGCCAAGCATTGGTACGAGGTGACCGGTTGCGCCATGGTGGAAGGCTGGGGCATGAGCGAGACCTGCGCGATTGGCACCAACAACCCGGTGACCACCAACCGCTTCTCGGGCACCATCGGCCTGCCATTGCCAGGGGTGGACATTGCCATCAAGGACGACGATGGCAAGAGCCTGGCCATCGGCGAGTCAGGGGAGATTTGCATCCGCGGCCCCAACGTCATGCGCGGCTACTACCGCCAAGAAGAAGAAACCACTAAGGCCTTCACCGAAGACGGCTTCATGCGCACCGGGGATGTGGGCATCATGGATGAGAGCGGCTACACACGCATTGTGGACCGCAAGAAAGACATGATTTTGGTGAGCGGCTTCAACGTGTTCCCCAGCGAGTTGGAGAACGTGATTTCGCTGTGCGATGGGGTCTTGGAATGCGCGGTGATTGGCGTGCCAGATGCCAAAGCAGGGGAAGCCATCAAGGTGTATGTGGTTCGCAGCGATGCGACGCTGTCGGAATCTGACATTGCCAAGTACTGCGCCGCCAATTTGACGGGCTACAAGCAGCCCAAGTACATCGAGTTCCGAGATGAACTGCCCAAGTCGAACGTGGGCAAGATATTGAGGCGTGAGTTGAGGGCTGGCAAATAGTGCCCACCCCATCCTCGCAGCTCTTGCCTCAAGACATTGCGCTGCTTGAGCGCGGCTGGCTGTCGTCTAACAATGTGTTGTTTTTGACCGCCACCGAGAGCACGGTGGTGGACACGGGCTATGCCTCGCATGCGCAGCAAACGTGGGAACTGATACGCACAGCCTTGGGCGATCGATCTCTGACAAAGATCATCAACACCCACCTGCACAGTGACCACTGTGGCGGCAATGCGCATTTGCAGACCTTGTGGCCAGATGTGCAAACTTTCATACCGCCAGATTTAGCTGGCGCTGTGCAAACTTGGAACACTTTGGCTTTGAGCTATGAGCCCACAGGTCAAACCTGCCCGGCGTTTCGCTTCAACAGTACGTTGCAGCCTGGGACCTCTGTCAGTGCTGGCCAACGACAGCTTGAGGTTCATGCTGCGCCAGGGCATGACCCCCACGCGGTCTTGCTGTTCGAACCCGAACAGCGCCTGCTGCTATCAGCGGATGCACTTTGGGGAAACGGGTTTGGTGTGGTGTTTCCGGAGCTTGAAGGGGAAACTGCCTTTACTGAGGTGAAGGAAACACTCGAGTTGATCGAGTCTTTGCAGCCTCAAACAGTGATTCCGGGTCATGGCCCGGCGTTCACTGATGTGGGTGACGCACTCAAGCGCGCGCATTCACGCTTGGCGAAGTACCAAGCAGACCCGGTCTTCCACGCAAGGTATGCGGCCAAAGTGTTGCTGAAGTTTCGTCTGCTTGAAACGCAGACTGAGCATTTGGACAGCTTGAAGCGTTGGACTGAACAAACGCCTTATTTCAAGTTGCTGCACGATCGCTTTTTCAGCAGCACAACACCGACCAACTGGTTCGTCGAACTGGTTGAAGAGTTGTCAAGTGCGAACGCCCTCAAGGTAGATGGGCAAACGGTGATCAATACTTAAAAACGTGAGCCGCTCAAGCTACGTGAAAAGTGTTCAGGCAATAAAAAACGCCCCATCGAATGATGGGGCGTTTTGCTGTAAGAGCCTGAGGATGTCCTACTTTCACACGGGGATCCGCACTATCATCGGCGCAGAAGCGTTTCACTGTCCTGTTCGGGATGGGAAGGAGTGGTACCACCTCGCTATGGTCCTC
>CANGLW010000046.1 GCA_947454955.1 Comamonadaceae bacterium | reverse complement strand
TTGTTCACCGAATTGCAAGCCGAGCCCATGGCCCATGTGGATGTGCTGGGTGGTGGGCGTGTGGCCTTGGAGGCTGCCAACAAAACCTTTGGTTTGGCCCTGGCTGACGATGAGATCGATTACCTGGTGAAAGCCTTCACCGGTTTGGGACGCAACCCCACCGATGTGGAGTTGATGATGTTCGCGCAGGCCAATTCCGAGCACTGCCGCCACAAAATTTTCAACGCCGACTTCACCATCGACGGTGTGGCCCAGACCAAGAGCATGTTTGGCATGATTCGCCACACCCACCAGACCAGCCCACAGCACACGGTGGTGGCGTACTCTGATAACGCCTCCATCATGGAAGGTCATGCGATTGAGCGCTTCATGGCCAAGATGCCTGCTAAGCCTCAATCTGCTTCAGTGTCCAGCTATGAAAAAGAGAGTGCGCTCAGCCATGTGCTGATGAAGGTGGAAACCCACAACCACCCCACCGCCATCTCGCCGTTCCCTGGCGCCTCTACCGGTGCTGGTGGCGAAATTCGTGACGAAGGCGCCACCGGCCGCGGCTCCAAGCCCAAAGCCGGCCTGACAGGTTTCACCGTGTCGCGTTTGTTTGACAACAGCTTTGGCAAGCCCGAGCACATCGCCAGCCCGCTGCAAATCATGATTGAAGGCCCGCTGGGTGGTGCAGCCTTCAACAACGAGTTCGGTCGTCCCAACCTCACGGGTTATTTCCGTGAGTACGAGCAGACCATCACCAGCGATGTGGACAGTGTGCGCCGCGGCTACCACAAGCCCATCATGATTGCCGGTGGCCTGGGCGCGATTGACGCTGGCCAAACCCAAAAAATCTTGTTCCCTGCGGGCACCTTGCTCATCCAATTGGGCGGCCCTGGCATGCGCATTGGCATGGGCGGCGGTGCAGCCAGTTCCATGGCCACCGGTGCGAATGCGGCCGAGCTGGACTTTGATTCGGTGCAGCGTGGTAACCCCGAGATTGAGCGCCGCGCACAAGAGGTCATCAACCACTGCTGGGGCCTGGGTGCTGCCAACCCGATTTTGGCCATCCACGACGTGGGCGCCGGCGGTTTGTCCAACGCCTTCCCCGAGTTGACCAACGACGCCGGCCGCGGCGCCAGGTTTGACCTGCGCGCCGTGCAACTGGAAGAAAGCGGCTTAGCGCCCAAAGAAATTTGGTGCAACGAAAGCCAAGAGCGTTATGTGATGGCGATTGCGCCAGAGTCTCTCGAATTGTTCAAAGCTTTTTGTGAGCGCGAGCGCTGTCCGTTTGCCGTGATTGGTGTGGCCACCGAAGAGCGACAGTTGGTTGTGGCAAATGCGGATGGGCAGCCACAAGCAAACACAGAAACAACCCCAGTCAACATGCCCATGGACGTGCTGCTGGGCAAGCCGCCCAAAATGCACCGCGATGTGCAGACGATTCCTCGCAAGTTCAAGCCACTCGACCTCACCGGCGTGACGCTGCAAAAAGCGGTGATCGATGTGCTGAGCCACCCCACGGTGGCCTCCAAGCGTTTTCTCATCACCATCGGCGACCGCGCAGTGGGGGGCTTGACGCACCGCGACCAGATGGTTGGCCCTTGGCAAGTGCCGGTGGCCGATTGCGCGGTGACCTTGGCGGACTACGCAGGCTTTGCCGGTGAGGCCATGGCCATGGGCGAGCGCACCCCTTTGGCTTCCATGGATGCACCCGCTTCAGGCCGCATGGCGGTGGCCGAAGCCATCACCAATTTGCTGGCTGCCCCCATCGAGTTGCCCCGCGTGAAACTCTCAGCCAACTGGATGGCCGCTTGCGGTGAAGCCGGTGAAGATGCGGCCCTGTACGCCACCGTCAAAGCGGTGGGCATGGAGCTTTGCCCGGCTCTGGACATCAGCATCCCGGTGGGCAAAGATTCACTCTCCATGCGCACCACCTGGAGCGACGAGGGTCAGGCGAAAAAAGTCACCTCGCCGGTGAGCTTGATCGTGACGGGTTTTGCCTCAATTGCTGATGTGCGCGGCACGCTCACCCCGCAGCTCAACGCCACCGAGGACACCAGCTTGATCTTGGTGGACCTGGGCAAAGGGCAGATGCGCATGGGCGGCAGCATCCTGGCGCAAACCCTGGACCAATCGGGCGACATCGTGCCTGATTTGGACGACGCGCAAGACCTCATCAACTTGGTCAACGCCATCAACACCTTGCGCGCGCAAGGCAAGATATTGGCCTACCACGACCGCAGCGACGGCGGCTTGCTGGCCGCTGCGGCTGAGATGGCCTTTGCGGGCCATGTGGGCGTGGCCTTGAATGTGGATTTGCTGGTGACCGAAGGTGACGGCATTTCTGACAGCCGCGCTGACCATGGTGACAGCAAAAACTGGGCTTCACAGGTCAGTGCGCGCCGTGATGAACTCACGCTCAAAGCCCTGTTCAACGAAGAGCTCGGCGTGGTCTTGCAAGTGCGCACTGAAGACCGCTCGGCGGTGATCGAGGTGCTACGCGCGCATGGCTTGAGCAAGCACAGCCATGTGGTGGGTAAAACCCGCCCGGCCAACAGCACGGTGCAAGCCGGTGTGGGCGAGGTTCAAATTTGGCGCGATGCCAAAGACATTTTCAGTGCCAAGTTGGCCGACCTGCACCAGGTGTGGGACAGCGTGAGCTGGAAGATTTGCCAGCAGCGCGACAACCCCGCCTGTGCAGATGCCGAGCACGCTGCCGCTGGTTTGGCGACTGACCCGGGTATGCATGTGCATTTGCCTCAAGCCTCTCAAACGCTGGTGAATGCTTTGCCTGCTGCTATGCAAAGCGCAGCAGTTTTGAAAAACCGGCCCAAGGTGGCGGTGCTGCGTGAGCAGGGTGTGAACTCGCATGTGGAGATGGCTTACGCCTTTGCACAAGCCGGCTTTGAGCCGCTGGACGTGCACATGACCGACCTGCAAAGCGGTCGCCTCAACTTGCAAGATGTGCAAGGCGTGGTGGCGTGTGGTGGCTTCAGCTATGGCGACACCTTGGGTGCTGGTATTGGCTGGGCGCGTTCCATCACCTTCAACGACCGTTTGTCCGAGCAGTTCAAAGCCTTCTTTGCCCGCACCGACACCTTTGGTTTGGGCGTGTGCAACGGCTGCCAGATGTTTGCCGAGTTGGCCGATATCATTCCTGGCGCGCAAGACTGGCCACGTTTCACCACCAACCAGAGCGAGCGCTTTGAAGCGCGCTTGTCGATGGTCGAGGTGTTGGCATCACCCTCCATCTTCTTCCAGGGCTTGGCCGGTGCGCGTTTGCCCATCGCGGTGGCGCACGGTGAGGGCTATGCCAACTTCAGCCAACGTGGCAATGCAACCAAGGCCATTGCCGCCATGCGCTTTGTGGACAACCAGGGCCAGGCCACCGAGGCGTATCCCTTCAACCCCAACGGCAGTGCCGGTGGTTTGACCGCGGTGACCACCGCGGACGGTCGCTTCACCGCCATGATGCCGCACCCTGAGCGGGTGTTTCGCAACATCCAAATGAGCTGGACCTCCTTGGACAAAAACGCGCCCAGCCCTTGGCAGCAGCTGTGGGTGAACGCCCGTCAGTGGTTGAAGTGACATGAGCCCCCAAACCCTGCTGGCCCATGCCGACAGCGCCCAGCCCTGGCCGGGTGCGTTTGTAGACCCTGATGGTCAGAGCAATGGTGTGAACCAGGGCGATGCTTTGGCCCAGGCCTACCAAACCGCCTTGGCGGTGCGCAGCTTGCGCGTGGCCCGTGGCGAGGTGCCGCGCGGCTACAAGGTGGGCTTCACCAACCGCACCATCTGGGAACGCTACCAGGTGTTCGCGCCCATCTGGGGCACGGTGTGGAACACCACCTTGTCTGAGGGCGCGCAGCCCATCGCTGTTCACAAGTTTTGCGAACCGCGTCTCGAACCCGAAACCGTGTTTGGCATGCTTGCCACGCCACCAAGCAATGCCAGCCTGCAAGATTTGTTTGACTGCATCGATTGGGTGGCCCCTGGTTTTGAGGTGGTGCAATCACACCGCCCAGGCTGGAAATTCACCGCCCCTGACACCGTGGCCGATGGCGGCTTGCATGGCCATTTGCGCCTAAGCCAACAACTGTCGGTGAAAGACATCGCCGCCAGTGCTGAAGATCTTGCGCAGCGTCTTAGCCGAGCCTCGGTGCGTTTGCTGAAAAACGGTGAACAGGTGGAGCAAGGGCAGGGCGCCAACGTGCTGGACAGCCCCTTGCATGCGCTGCACCACTTCCTGCAAACCCTGCGGGCCTGCCCTGGTGCGCCGGATTTGAAGGCGGGCGATGTGATCACCACCGGCACCTGGACGGATGCTTATGCGGTGGCTGCTGGCGAAACGTGGACGGCCGAGTTTGATGCGCCCTTAGGCGCCTTGAGCCTGAGCTTTACCTAAGCGCTACCAACCCAAAACGGTGTTCAGTGCACGCCCACCACCTGGCGTTTTTTGTGAAACACCAGCGGGCTCTCAGGCGCGTTGAGCACGCTCTTTTTGATTTTGCCCATCACATGCATCTCGCAGGGTTTGCAATCAAACCGCAGGGTGAGTTTTTCTTTGCCGTTGATGAGTTGCAGCGGCTCGGCTTTGACCGTGCCTTGCACACCCGTGACACCCTTGGCTTGCTTGGGGCACAGGCTGAGTGAGAAACGCACGCAGTGCTTGGTGATCATCAGGCTCACCTCACCCAACTCTTCTTGCGCCTCGTAAGCCGCAGCCATCACCTTCACGCCATGTTTGGCGTAAAACGCGCGTGCTTTGTCGTTGTACACATTGGCCAGGTAGGTCAGCGTGTCTTCGGGGTAGGCCACGGGTGGTTCGACAGGCTTGGCGCGTACAGGTCGCTCATACGCTGCAGCGCGTGCACTTTCAAGTTGTGCCAAGGCATCGCGGCGCAAAGGGTTGAGCACAGAGGCTGGTACAAAAACCGCTGCAGCCTTGGTCACATCAACCTCGAGTGCTTCAAAAACTGTAGCGCCCAGTTTGCTCAAGTGGGTGATGAGTTGTTCGCGGTTCAATGCGGCGTCTTTGGCGGTTTGGCCTTGCCACTCGCATTGCGCTGAGGCGCTGTGGCCGTCTTCGTCGGTCACGTTCAGCGTCAAGCTGCCGCGCTCATAGGCCAGGGCCATCCACACGCCCATGCGGCGCGTGCTAGAGGTTTTCTCCAACATGCGCACCCAGTTCATGTCGCGGTTGCGGTTGACCTCGGTGCCTTTGCGCAGGTCTTTGAAGCCGCTCATCGGGTCTTTGGGGAACACGCGCCACACACCCACTTTGCCGCTCACCGCTTCGGCGCGGTTGATGGCCAGGCCCACCAGTTCTTTTTGCAAGTCGTAGTAGCACAGGCCGTCACCGTTGTTGAGCAGCGTCCCGGGGCTGTTCACACTCAGCTCCACCCACTGGTCACTCACCTGGGTCACAAAGCCGATGGCCTGGCCTGGGTTCTTGGGGGTGTCAAACGCGCCAATGTCTTCTTTGCGGCCCTGCACAAAGTAGTCGGTGAATTCGCGGTTGAAGTTTTGGTTGGGGTCGGGTGAAAAGGTGAACGTCGTGCGTCCACTCGATGCCCTGAAAAAAGGCTGGTCCGACAACTCGCGCGCTTCGATCAGCTCGTCGAACAATTTGCGGTAGTGCGCGGTGATGTTTTTCACGTAGGCCAGGTCTTTGTAGCGGCCTTCAATTTTGAAGCTGCGCACACCGGCATCCACCAAGGCGGCCAGGTTGGCACTTTGGTTGTTGTCTTTCATGGACAGCACATGCTTGTCGTGCGCCACAAATCGGCCAGCGCTGTCCACCACCTGGTAGGGCAATCGGCAGGCTTGCGAGCAGTCGCCACGGTTGGCACTTCGCCCGGTGTGGGCATGGCTGATGTAGCACTGCCCGCTGTAGGCCACGCACAAAGCGCCGTGCACAAAGAACTCCAGGGTGCAATGGGTTTGCGCGCGGATGGCCTGAATTTGCTCAATGGTGAGTTCACGCGCCAACACAATTTGCGAGAGGCCCGAGTCTTGCAAAAAGCGCGCTTTCTCAGGTGTGCGGATGTCCGTTTGCGTGCTGGCATGCAGCTGGATGGGCGGCATGTCAATTTCGAGCAGGCCCATGTCTTGGATGATCAGCGCATCGGCACCCGCGTCATACAGCTGCCAAGCCAGTTTGCGCGCGCCTTCCAACTCGTCGTCTCGCAAAATGGTGTTGACGGTGACGAAGATGCGGCTGTTGTAGCGGTGCGCATGCTTGACCAAGCGTGCAATGTCTTGCACCGAGTTGTCGGCGGTGCTGCGCGCGCCAAACGACGGCCCGCCGATGTACACCGCATCGGCGCCATGGTTGATGGCCTCGATGCCAATGTCCGCCGTGCGGGCTGGGGCCAGGAGTTCAAGCTGGTGGTCAAGCAAAGACATGGCCCGCATTATCCCACCCAGCCCGAACCGGGCGCGGGGTTTACTTCGGCAAGGCTTGGGGTTCGGCCAAGGCCACGCCGTCGATGCGGTGGCGTTTGAGGGCCTCGGTCACAAAGCCATTGGCTTTGAGTTCTTCGACAAAACCGTGCAGATAAGCCACCACCTCTGGTGAGCGAGTTTTGGGTGTGGCCATGGCCTGGTGAATCGCCATGAAGCGACCGGGCAGGAGACGCAAGCCACCCAGGCGTGTGATGTCTTTTTCCAGCTGTTGCTTGACCCCTGCAGCCACCTCGAGGTTCTGGCTCAAAAACACTTCCACCACCGCTTGCGAAGTGGGCGCATAGGCCAGGGTGGCGTGTTTGATTTCGCGGCTCAAGTACAGGTCGTAGGCACTGCCTTTGCCCACCACCACGCGCGTTCCCGCGCGGTCCACCTCGTCGTTGCTGTGCAGGGGCGAGTTGTTGCGCACCATGTAGGCGCCTTCAATCGTCACATAGGCCGCGGTGTAGGCCAGGTCTTTGCCACGCAGGGGGTCAATGGCCACAAAGCCAATGTCCACCTCTTGCTTGGCCAGGGCGGACACAGAACCTGCGGCGGCATTGACCACCACCAGCTTCAAGGGCAGGCCCATGCGGCGCGCCAGTTCGCGGGCGATGTCCACCGACACGCCTTTGGCTTGCTGCTGATCGTCCAGCCCCGCCAGGACCGCGTTGCCAGTGTTGATGACCGCACGCAGTTCACCGGTGGGGGCCAGAGCAGCTTTCAAGGCAGGGGTGAGGGCAGGGGTCATGGGTTGCGCGTTGGCCAGGGTGAAAAACAAACTGGCCACCCAAAGAGCAGCCAGTTTCAAGGTCGTCATGTGCGTCAAAGACTTATTCGATGCGGGCCTTGGCGCGCAGGTCTTCTTGGTACTTCATCAGTTTTTGCTGCGTCATTTGCTGGGCGATTTGAGCCTTCACATCGTCGAGCTTGGGCAGCTGCGCGTCACGCACATCGTCCAGGCGAATCACGTGGTAGCCGAACTGCGACTTCACCGGCGCGTCAGTGAGTTTGCCTTTGCTCAGGGCCACCATGGCTTGCGAGAACTCTTTGACATAGTTGCCAGGGGCTGACCAATCCAGGTCGCCGCCGTTGGCGCCCGAACCGGTGTCTTTGGACTGCTTCTTGGCGATGTCTTCAAACTTGGCGCCTTTTTTCAGCTGGGCGATGATGGCCTTGGCTTGCTCTTCTTTTTCCACCAAGATGTGGCGGGCACGGTACTCTTTGCCAGCGTTGGCGGCCACAAACTTGTCGTACTCGCCTTTGATGTCGGCATCGGTCACCGGGTTGTTTTTCTGGAAGTTGGCAAACAACTCACGGATCAAAATGGTTTGCTTGGTCAGCTCGAGCTGCGTTTTGTAGTCTTCGGTGGCGTCCAGGCCTTGCTTCATGGCTTCTTGCATGAAGAGTTCGCGGGCGATCACTTCGTCTTTGAGCTGACCCATCATCTCGGGCGACACAGGCCGCCCCGATTTGTTCAACTGAGCTGCCAAAGCGTCCACACGTGAACTGGGCACGGGCTTGCCGTTGACGATGGCCACGTTTTGGGCCAGAGCAGGCAGGGACACCGCGCCCAGCAAAGCGGCTGCGGCGAGGGCAGAGAAAGTCTTCTTCATCATGAAATCCTAGTAATTAATTCAGAGTACGTCGATGGCAATGGCGTGTACGCCCTGGTCAATGAAAACCTGCAGGGCATCATACACAAGCCGGTGACGCGCCACCCGGCTCTTGCCTTCGAAGGCCGGGCTGGCAATGCGGATGCGGAAATGCGAGCCCACGCCCTCGGCTGTGGCGCCCATGTGACCCGCGTGCGATGCGCTTTCGTCGATCACCTCCAGCAGGCTGGGCTGCAGTTTTTCGCGCAAAGTTTGCGCCATGTCATCCGCGCGGCGGTGCAAGTCAGACATCGGGGTTCTCTTTCGGTGCGTCTTTGAGGTAACGGGCCATGTACAAGCCCTGGCCCACAATGAAAGCGATGGGGAACACGTAGCCCCAAATTTTGAAGTTCACCCAGTCTTCGGTGCTGAACTGCGCAGCCACATACGCATTGAGGGCCGACATGAACACGCAATACACAATCCAGGCTTTGTTCAAGCGCATCCACACTGCATCGGGCAAGGTGAGTTGGCTGCCCAGCAAAAGCTTGAGGTAGTTCTTGCGCATGAGCCACAGTGCCACGCTCAAACCCACCGCCAGTGCGCCATACAGCACCGTGGGTTTCCATTTGATGAAGCGCTCGTCATGGAATAACAGGGTCATGCTGCCAAACACCACGATGAGCAGCAAGGTGATTTTCTGCATCATCGGCAACTTGCCATCGAGCTTGTAAATCAACAGACATTGCACCACGGTGGCGGCCATGATGACGGCGGTGGCGGCGTAAATGTCGTAGAGCTTGTAAGCCCCGAAAAACAACAGGATGGGGGTGAAGTCAATCAGGAAACGCATGAGTTCACTCGCCCTTGAATTCGAGCGAGGCCGAGTTCATGCAGTAACGCAAACCGGTGGGGGCCGGCCCATCTTCAAACACATGGCCCAGGTGCGCGCCACATTGCGAGCACAGGTTTTCAGTGCGTGTCATGCCGTGGCTGCGGTCCACTTTGTTCTCGATCGCACCGGGCAGCGCTTGCGAAAAACTGGGCCAGCCGCAGCCCGCGTCAAACTTGGTGTCAGACGCAAACAGTTGTTGGCCGCAGCAGATGCAGTGGTAGCCACCTTGCTGCCAGAAGTCCTCAAACTTGCCGGTGAAGGGGCGCTCGGTGGCGGCTTTGCGGGTCACTTCAAAGGCCACGCGTTCAGCGTCTTTGCTGGCCAAGTGCTCGCGCCACTCGGCATCGGTTTTTTGAACAGGGTAAGTCATGAGGAACAACTGATCTCAATGTGTTGTGCCCAATCGGGCGGAAAGCCGGCCAGGGCGTCAAAGCCCGGGTGCTCTTGGTAAGGATTTTCCAACAATGCCAACACCTCTTGCAGGGGCGCAAAGTCTTTTTGCTTGGCCGCGCGGATGACCTGTTCACCCACATGGTTACGCAGCACGTACTTGGGGTTGGTCTTGAACATCAAGTCGGCCGCTGAGGCGCGGTCTTCCTGGCTCAAGCGCTCTGAATAACTGAGCAGCCAATGCTCAAAGGCTTCACGCTCAACAAACAGGTCGCGCACCGCATCAGGTTCGCGGGTCTGCACCAGATGACTCAGGCGGCGCCAGAAAATCGGGAAGTCCACCTTCTCGCGCGCTAACAATTTCAAGGTGTCGTCAATCAGGGTGCGGTCGTTGTCGGTGATGTCGCGCAAGCCCAGCTTGGCCCCGAAGCGCGCCATCAGGGCTTTCGGGAACACGGTTTTGTAACTCTCCAGCGCAGCCAAAGCCAGGTCTTGTTCGCCAATGAGCGGCAGCAAGGCTTGACCCAAGCAAAACAAATTCCAGTAGGCGATGTTGGGCTGGCGGTTGTAGGCGTAACGGCCCTGGTGATCCGAGTGGTTGCAGATGTGGTCGGGGTCAAAGCCATCTA
>CANGLW010000045.1 GCA_947454955.1 Comamonadaceae bacterium | reverse complement strand
TTGCAGTTGCATACCGCCAGTATCCCAGATGGCTCACCAGGGGATGGGCTGAGCGCGGTAGTCGATGAAGTGCGCCCTGGCCTGTCCTTTGTCGGTTGCGGGCAAGGCATCGAGCGCCAAGAGCAAACCTTGCACCGATTCAGTGGCAGCGATGCAGTCTTTGGCGTTCACAAACGCTTGGGTGAGCGGTGAGGCCACGGTGCCGGGCTGCATGGCCGCCACCACCGCCAAAGGCTTGCGGCGAGCCAGTTCAATGGCCGCAGACTGCAGCACCATGTTCAGGGCCGCCTTGGCCGCGCGGTAACCGTACCAGCCGCCCAGGCGGTTGTCCGCAATGCTGCCCACCCGCGCCGAGAGCTTGGCGTAAATCGCGCGCTGCTGGCCATCAAGCAGAGGCGAAAAATATTTAAGCAACAAAGCCGGGCCGATGGTGTTGACCTGGAACTGGCGTGCTAACTGTTCTGGGTTGAGGGCACCCAGGTGTTTTTCGGGGCCGTGACCATCGATGGTCAAAGCGCCGGTGGCGTCGATGATGAGCTGAAACGGCGCGTCTTTGAGGCCTTCGGCCGCGGCTTGGATGCTGCTCTCATCTTCAAGCAGCAGGCCATCGCGGCGCGAGAGGCCCACCACTGCGCCACACCGCGGGTCAGCCTGGAGGGCGGCCAAGAATGCGGCGCCTAAGGTGCCGGTGCTGCCGATGACCAGCGCACGAAAACCCTCGTTCAAACTTTGCATCTGGCGTGGTGTCAGGGCTGCGCAGCTTCAGCTGCGGCGCGCCACCCAGTAGGTGGCACCTTGCGCGCCGTAGCGCTCGTCGTGCGGCACCTCACGTGCCAGCTCAAAGCGGTCCCCCGCCAGCAGGTGCTGGGTTTTCCCGTCCACAGTGAGCCACATCTCACCTGCGGTCACCAGCGCTTTGGCATCAAAGGGGTGGGTGTGGGTGGCCAGCACGGTCAACGGGTCCCAGCTGCGGGAAAGCGTTTCCTGGTAGCCCAGGGCGTGGGCTTCTTGGGTGAATTCTTCAAAGGTCATGGCGGCTATCTCGGGGTGGATGAAAAAAGTCTAAACCACAAACGGCTCGGGCTGCAGCACGATGCCAAAGCGCTCGTACACACTGGTTTGGATGGCTTTGGCCAGGGTCATCACCTCGCCACCTGTGGCGCCGCCTGAGGGGTCGCGTTGCATGTCGCCGCGGTTGACCAGAACCAGGGCTTGTTTCTCATACACCCCTGCTTGGCCGATGCTTTTGCCGCGCCAGCCGCAGGCGTCAATCAACCAGCCTGCGGCCAGCTTCACCGAGCCATCGGCCAGGTGGTAGTGCACCACCTTGGGCTCGCGCGCGATGATGTCGGCGCACTGCTCGGGGCTCACGGTGGGGTTTTTGAAAAAACTACCGGCATTGCCGATGACCGCCGGGTCAGGCAACTTGGCGCGGCGAATCTCACACACCCAGTCAAAAATTTGCTGCGCGCTGGGTTGTGTGATGCCGGTATGCGCCATTTTTTTCTGCAGGTCGAGGTAGCCCAACTCAGGCTTCCAACGCTTAGGCAAAGCAAAGCGCACCTGGGTGATGACCGCCCTGCCCGCCAGGCCCAAACCTGTGGCCTGCCCGCTGTCGGGGTCGATGGCGGGCGCGTGTTTGAACACCGAGTCGCGGTAGCCAAACGCGCATTGGGCCGCGTTGAGCGTGAAGCTCTGTCCGGTGCTCAGGTCAAAGGCGTCGAGCGACTCAAACCGGTCTTGCAGTTCCACCCCGTAAGCGCCGATGTTTTGTACCGGTGATGCACCCACCGTCCCGGGAATGAGCGCCATGTTCTCCAGACCCGGGTAGCCTTGCGCGAGCGTCCAGCGCACCAGCTCGTGCCAGGACTCGCCAGCCCCGGCCTCGATGATCCAGTGTTGCGTGGTCTCTTGCACCAGGCGCATGCCGGCGATGTCCATCTTGAGCACCACTGGCTTCACATCGCCGGTGATGACGATGTTGCTGCCCCCGCCCAGCACCAGCTTGGGAGCCGCCGAGAGTTCGGGGTGGGCCATCACCGCGCGCAAGTCGTCCAGGCCACGCACCCGCACCAGGGTCGCGGCGCGGGCCACGATGTGGAAGGTGTTGAGGGGCTGAAGGGGGACGTTGTGCTCGATGTGCATGGTTTGGGTGGGAAGGCAACGATGATATTTCAAGATGTCGCAAAATAGGGGCATCTGATCCCCAAGAAATCTAAGGAACCCGTCATGCCCTCTTTTGACACCGTGTGCGAAGCCGACATCGTGGAAGTGAAAAACGCCGTGGACAACAGCGCCAAAGAAATCGGCACCCGCTTTGACTTCAAAGGCACGGCCGCGGCCATCGAGATCAAAGACAAAGAGATCACCCTCACCGGCGACGCCGATTTTCAGATCTCGCAGATCGAGGACATCCTGCGCAACAAGCTCACCAAGCGCAATGTGGATGTGCGCTTTCTGGACATGGGTGACATTCAAAAAATTGGTGGCGACAAGGTCAAGCGCGTCATCAAGGTGCGCAACGGCATCGAGTCAGAGCTGGCCAAAAAAATCCAGCGCCTGATCAAAGACAGCAAGCTCAAGGTGCAAGCCGCGATTCAAGGCGAGTCGGTGCGCGTGACCGGTGCCAAGCGTGATGACCTGCAAGCCGCCATGGCCCTGTTGCGCAAAGACGTGACCGATGTACCGCTGAGCTTCAACAACTTCCGTGACTGAGCTTGCTATTAGTTCAATAGCATCTTAGGCAGCATGGACGAGGCTTGGCGCCGAAAAGCTGCCAGGCTTTATTTTTTGGCGCCCAGCTTCGATTCTTGGCCCGCCAGCAAGCGGGTGATGTTGAGCTTGTGCCGCCACACCAAGAGCGCCGACATGGCCATCAAGGCCCAACCCATGCCTGCGTGCCATGGCCACACCACCGCGCCGCCCATGGCGTAGTAGATGGGCGCAAACACCGCGGCCACCAAAGCAGCAAGGGATGAGTAGCGGAAAAAGAAAGCGATGAGCAGCCAGGTCAGGGCAGTGGCGCCACCCAAGAGGGCATCTACCCCCAGCAGCACCCCCAGCGCGGTGGCCACGCCTTTGCCGCCTTCAAACTTGAAAAACACCGGGAACAAGTGACCCAAAAATGCAGCCAGCCCCACCAGCGCCAAGCTGCCCCAGCCCAGGCCAAAGTCTGCGCCATAAAGCCGAACCAACAGAACGGGTACATAGCCCTTGAGCGCATCGAACAAGAGGGTGAGCACCGCGGCTTTTTTGTTGCCCGAGCGCAGCACATTGGTGGCCCCCGGGTTGTTGGAGCCATAGGTGCGCGGGTCGTCCAAGCCCATCACGCGGCTGACGATGACCGCGAACGACAAAGACCCAATCAGATAAGCGGCCAGGGTGACCAGCGCAGTATTCAGAAATTCCATGTGCAAGACGAAAGCCAACGATGGGCATAGTCTAGCGGGCTGACGAGGTGCTCAATGCCAGCGGCGACCACCGTAAAAACCATGATGCTGGCCATGATGGTGACCATAGCGGTAACCACCCCAGGCGGCCAAGCCCACACCCACCGCCACTGCGGGGTAGATGGGGTCAAAGTAGGATCGCTGGTAAACCACGACCGGCGGATTCACCACCACAGCTGGGTTTTGGACCACCACAGGCGGTGGAGGGTATGGCGTGCTGTAGACCGTGTAGGGCTGTGACACGGGTGGTGCCACAGCAACTGGCGGTAGAACTTGTGTCTGTGGCATTTGAATACCGCCCGCGGGCGACACTTCCACAGGCATGGTGGTGCCGGGGTCTTCACGCAAGGTGGCGCTGTACTGGCGGCCGGCGTATTCGTACACCACGTTGTAGGCCACCGCGCGGTTTTCGTAAACGTTTTGGGTCACGCAGCTCTGCACCGTCTGAGTGCGGCTGCCTTCCAGACGGTCGCCAATCACCGCACCACCCAAAGCACCGATGACGGTGGCGGGCAAGCGGGCTGAACCACGGGCGCTGGCACCCAGGGCGCCACCAGCGATCGCGCCTATCGCCGCACCTGCACCTGAACGCGACACCACCGCCTCGGTGTTGTTGCACACTTGTTGTGGCACTGCCACTTGCTGAATCACCGGCGTGGTGGAAATCACGCGGCCCAGCTCAAACGCGCCAGCTTGTGTGGCTGCAACGGCGAGTGCGCCCAAAGTCAGGGTGGTCAGTGGTTTGTTCATGGTTCGATCCTTTCGAGATCTGCTGAAGTCCCACTCTAACGCGTCTGCCCCACCTTGTGGATGACACAAGACGACAAATTCATGCCCCTGAAAACCCTTGGTCAGGCAGCGGTCAGTTTCAACGCATCAAAGCGCCGGGTCGCGCAGTTCCCATCGGATGGCGTCAATCTCTTTGAGGAGGTCTTTGCTCAAGGTCGTGCCCCAGGCGGCCACGTCTTCCTCGAGTTGCGCCACCGAGGTCACGCCGATGATGGTGCTGGCCACTTGCCACTTGGTGTAACAAAACGCCAAGGCAAGTTGGGTGGGGGTCATGCCGTTGGCGCGAGCCAAGGCGTTGTAACGTTTGGCAGCCACCAAGGACTCAGGCCGGCCCCAACGCTGCTGGCGCACGCTTTCGTACTTGGAAATACGCGCATCAGCAGGCGCATCAGGCCCGGTGGTGCCTGTGGTGTCGTACTTGCCGGTGAGCAAGCCAAAACCCAAGGGCGAGTAAGCCAGCAAAGACACGTTCAAACGATGCAGGGTTTCGTCCAGCGCGTTTTCCAAGGTGCGGTTGATCAAGCAGTACGGGTTTTGCACCGTGGCCACGCGCGGCAAACCATGCTGCTCGGCCAAGCGCACAAACTCATGCACGCCATACGGCGTTTCGTTCGACAAGCCCACCGCACGCACCTTGCCGGCCTTGACCAATTTGCCCAAAGCCGCGAGTTGGTCGTGCAAAGACGTGAGCTCGGGGTTGTCTTTTTTCGGGTCGAAATAAGCCATGCCAAATGCGGGCACATGACGCACCGGCCAGTGGATTTGGTAGAGGTCAATCACATCGGTTTGCAGGCGCTTCAAGCTGCCGTGGCACGCCTCTTCAATGTCTTGCGGCGTCAGATTCAAGCTGCCGCCGCGCACCCAAGGCATGTTGCGCGAAGGGCCGGCCACCTTGGTGGCAATCACCAGTTTCTCGCGAGCCCCGGGGCGCTTGGCCAGCCAGTTGCCGATGATGGTCTCAGTCAGGTTGAAGGTCTCGGCCTTGGGGGGCACGGCGTACATCTCGGCCGTGTCCATGAAGTTCACGCCCAGCTCTAAAGATCGGTCCATGATGGTGTGAGCCAAAGACTCGTTGACCTGTTCGCCAAAGGTCATGGTGCCCAGACAAATGGGCGTGACTTTCAGGTCGCTGGTGCCAAGCTGAACGAGGGGCATGGGAGTGGTCATGGGTGTGGGTCCGTTGTGTGAATTTGAATGAAGGTTGAATTGGGGTTGAATGAAGGTGAAGTGCATCAAGCCGTGGTTGAAGCTTGCGCGGCACGCGCTTCTTCTTGCAAGCGCAGCACGCGGCGTTGCACCTTGCCAGTGGTGGTCATGGGCAGCGCGTCCACAAACTCAATGTCTTTGGGGTACTCGTAGGGCGCCAATTTACCTTTGACATGGGACTGCAAATCCGCAGTGAGCTTGTCCACATCCAATTGACCGCTGGGCAAAGCGAATACTGGGTTGTTTGCTACAAAATCAGGTGCAAGCACCACATAGGCCTTGACCACCGCACCGCGCTGCGCATCGGGCTTGGGCACCACCGCGGCATTGGCCACGGCCGCGTGCTTGACCAGGCAGTTCTCAATCTCTCCGGGCCCAATGCGGTAGCCCGCGGCTTTGAACACATCGTCTGCGCGGCCTTGGTACCAGAGGTAACCGTCTGCATCTGCAAACGCCAAGTCGCCGGTGCGGCACCAGTCGCCGGTGTATTTGGCTTGGGTGGAGGTTTCGTTTTTCCAGTAGCCCAAAAAGAAAATCGGGTCGGGCGTGCCATGCACATCGAAGCGGTTCACCGCCACATCGCCCACCTCGCCGGCCGCGCATTCGCGGCCCTGTTCGTCAATCACCGCCACACGGTGGCCGGGGTAGCCCTTGCCCATGCTGCCCGCGCGTGCTGGCCACAGCCGCGCGCAATTGCCCACGATGTAGTTGATCTCGGTCTGCCCGAACATCTCGTTGACCGTCACGCCCAGCTGCTCTTGGCAGTAGGCAAACACCGCGTCGCCCACCGCTTCGCCCGCGCTCATGATGGCTTGTAATTTGAACTTGAACTGCTGGCGCGGCGAGGGGTAGGCCTTCATCATGGCCTTGAGCGCGGTGGGGAACAAAAAGGTGTGCGTGACACCGTGGCGCTCGATGAGTTCAAACGCGGTTTGGGGCGAGAAGCGGCCGTTGAACGCCACGATGGGCCGACCGTAATACAGCGTGGGCAAGAGCGCATCCATCAAGCCGCCGGTCCAGGCCCAATCAGCAGGCGACCAGAACACGGCTTTTGAAGCCAGTGGCAATTGCGCGTCATTGCTGGGCGCTTTGTCTTTGAAAGGGTCAAAGCCAAACCAGTTTTGGCTGGCGGTGAAACCTGTGAGGTTGCCTATCAACGCACGGTGCGGAATCAAAGCGCCCTTGGGGTTGCCGGTGGTGCCGCTGGTGTAGATCAGCACCGCAGGGTCGTCTGCACGGGTGTTGACCAAGTCGAAGGTCGCGGGCTGACCCTTCATCAACGCCGGCCAGCCCAAGGTGTGGGCAGGCACGTGCTTGCCCACGGCCACCACATGGCGCACGCTGGGGCAACTCTGGCGCAGGCTGCACAACACCTCCACGCTGTTCTCATCAGCAATCGCCACCACGGTTTCGCTGTCCTGCAGACGGTAGCTCAGGGCCTCGGGGCCAAACAAAATCGACAGCGGCATGGCCACCGCACCCATTTGCAGCACCGCCATGTAAGCCACTGCGGTTTCAAAGCGCTGGGGCAGCACAATGGCCACCCGGTCGCCGCGCTTCACCCCCAAACCTGCCAAGGCATGGCTCAAACGGTTGGCCCGGGTTTGCAATTCGGCGTAGGTGTGTTGGGCGGCTTTCACCCCGGTGCCGTCTGCCAGTATTGCTATTCTTTTTGAAGCATCTTTGGCTTGCGCCCAGCGCCGGCTGCAGACCTGGGCCATGTTGAAGTGCTCGGGCACGTGCCAGCTGAAGTCGCGGTGGATGTGCGGGTAACGGTCGATGGGCGGAGCCGACTTGGGTGCAGACTTGCGTGCGGACTTACGTGCAGGCTGGGGGGGTGACTTCAGGGTGGTTTTGGGTGGCATGTCGCTTCGTTGACGGGCAAGCCCGGCGTGACTTCGTATGATCGTCAAATGTACCAAGCCCAACGCGCCTCCCGATCCGAGTTTGTCCGTATCCGCCAACTCAACTACCACGTCCGCACCTGGGGCCAGCCCACACCGGGTGTGGCGCCTCTGGTCATGGTGCATGGCTGGATGGATGTGGGCGCCTCTTACCAGTTTGTGGTGGACGCGTTTGAAGAGGCGTTCATGCAGGGCCGCTTCATCATCGCGCCCGACTGGCGCGGCTTTGGCCTGAGCAGCTGGGAGAAAACGCACTACCCCGGCCACGACAACTACTGGTTCCCCGACTACATGGCCGATCTGGACTTTTTGATCGACCACACCCTGGCGCGCTACACCGAGGCTCCCACGCAAATTGATCTGGTGGGCCACAGCATGGGCGGCAATGTGGTCATGCTTTACGCTGGCAGCCGGCCCGAGCGTATTCGCCGCCTCATCAACCTGGAAGGTTTTGGCATGCCCGCCACCAAACCCACCCAGGCGCCCAAGCGTTACGCGCAGTGGATGGACGAGCTCAAAGACCTGTACAAGGGTGAGAAAGACCTCAAAACCTACCCCGGGCTGGAGGGCGTGGCCCAGCGCCTGATGAAAACCAACCCCCGCTTGCCGCTGGACAAAGCGCTGTGGCTGGCCTCGCACTGGTCGGCCGAGGTCTCGCCCGGGCAGTGGCAAATTTTGGGCGACGCGGCCCACAAAATCACCAACGCCCAGCTTTACCGGGTGGAAGAGGTGCTGGCCCTTTACGCCAACATCAGCGCGCCGGTGCTCTCGGTGGAGGCCAGCGACAACCAAATGGACATGTGGTGGAAGGGTCGTTTCACCCTGGCCGAGTTCCATGAGCGCATCCAAAGCGTGCCCCATCTGAAGCAAGCCCTGGTCACCGAGGCCGGCCACATGCTGCACCACGACCAGCCCGCGCAGCTGGCCCGTTTGATCGAGGATTTTCTGGCCTGACGACGGTTGATGCGGCTTCTGGCTGAGCCCCTGTCAGGGTCAGCCTTTTGGCCCGTAAGCGTGCGAAAATAGCGGGCTATACAAAGGAACACGCAAAATGGAAGCAGAACGCATCAACCAAATCGGCAACCAACTGGCAGATTTGAGCCAGCGGACCGTGGATTTACGGAGGTATCTTTGACTACGATGCCAAGTCTGAACGGCTGAGAACCGTCAACGCATCGCTCGAAGACCCCAAGGTTTGGGACGACCCCAAACGCGCCCAGGAACTGGGCAAAGAGAAAAAAGCCCTCGATGGCGTGGTGGTCACCCTCAACGACCTCACCCGCGACCTGGCTGACAACGCCGAACTGTTTGAGATGAGCAAGGCCGAAGGCGACTTCGACGGCCTGGAGAGCATTGCCGCGGACGCCGCCAAACTGGCCACCAGCGTGGAGCAGCTCGAGTTCCGCCGCATGTTCAACAACCCGGCCGACCCGATGAACGCGTTCCTGGACATCCAGGCCGGTGCCGGTGGCACCGAGGCGTGCGACTGGGCCAGCATGTTGCTGCGCCAGTACCTCAAGTACGCCGAGCGCAAGGGCTTCAAAACCACGATGGAAGACGAGACCCCGGGCGACACCGCGGGCATCAAGGGTGCGACCATCAAGATCGAAGGCGAGTACGCCTTTGGTTTGCTGCGCACCGAAACCGGCGTGCACCGCTTGGTGCGCAAGTCGCCCTTCGATTCGTCTGGCGGTCGCCACACCAGCTTTGCCAGCGTGTTCGTGTACCCCGAGGTGGACGACTCGATCGAGATCGACATCAACCCCAGCGACGTGCGCACCGACACCTACCGTGCCAGCGGCGCGGGCGGTCAGCACATCAACAAAACCGACTCGGCGGTGCGCTTGACGCACATCCCCACCGGCATCGTGGTGCAGTGCCAAGACGGCCGCAGCCAACACAGCAACCGCGATGTGGCCTGGAAGCGCCTTCGCAGCCGCTTGTACGACTTCGAAATGCGCAAGCGCATGGAAGCGCAGCAAAAACTCGAAGACACGAAAACCGATGTGGGTTGGGGCCACCAGATCCGCTCGTATGTGCTGGACCAAAGCCGCATCAAAGACCTGCGCACCAACTTCGAAACCTCGGCCACCCAAAAAGTGCTCGACGGTGACCTCGACAGCTTCATCGAAGCCTCACTCAAGCAAGGCGTGTAGAGATGGCGCACCTTCTTACCCCTGCTTGCCTAACTGGAGCTACCCATGCGTGAAGGACACGTCCATGTGATTCGGCGTGAGCAGTACACCGCCCCGCCCTACTGGGTTGATTCGGTCGAACTGACCTTTGACCTCGACCCCGCCAAAACCCGCGTGCTCAACAAAATGCGTTTGCGCCGCAACGCTGATGTGCCCGCACAAGCACTGCGTCTGGATGGCGATGAGCTCAACCTCGCGCGCGTGCTGGTGGACGGCCGCGGCACGAGCTTCAAGATGGACGAGGGCCAGCTGGTGCTGGAGAACCTGCCCGATGAACCGTTCGAGCTGGAAATTTTCACCACCTGCGCGCCTGCGAAAAACACCAAGCTCATGGGCTTGTATGTCAGCAACGACTCGTTCTTCACCCAGTGCGAGGCCGAGGGTTTTCGCCGCATCACCTACTTCCTGGACCGCCCCGATGTGATGGCCAGCTACACGGTGACCTTGCGCGCTGACAAAGCCAAGTACCCGGTGCTGCTGTCCAACGGC
>CANGLW010000044.1 GCA_947454955.1 Comamonadaceae bacterium | reverse complement strand
CCCAGGATCACAAAGAACAAACCCAAGGCCGCCATCGCCGGGTGACGTGACGGGCCGGGCACAAAGTAATAAGGTGTCCCACCGTGTGTTGTTGAACTCATGTCTACTCCATTCCTAAACTTGTCAGAGCCGGCCACCCGGCTTCACTTCAAAACCACCCAATTCACCAGCGCGATCAAACCCAGCACAAACAGCAAGCCACCGGCCAAGCCCACCAAAATCAGGTGGAAGGGGCTGATGCGCCCCATGTCGGCCTCAAACTCACTGCGCCGGCGTATGCCCAAAAACGACCACGCCACCGCTTTGACGCTGTGCCACAAGGACGACGAGGTCGAGGGGCTCACACGCCCGCCTTGACCTGCCCTTGGGCATTGACCGACACCAAGCCACCACTCGGGGCCGGCGGTGTGCCGGTGCCCACTTCAAAGAAGGTGTAGGACAGGGTGATGGTCTTGACGTCTTTGGACAGTTTCGGATCGATCACGAACACCACGGGCCAGACTTTTTTCTCGCCAGGCTCCAGGGTGTACTGGTTAAAACAAAAACATTCCAGCTTGTTGAAATGCGCCGCGGCTTGACGCGGGGCATAGCTGGGAATGGCCTGGGCCGACATGCGACGGTCCTGGACATTCTCAAATTCATACTGCACCGTGGACATCTCGCCAGGGTGCACTTGCATCTCCACCTGCGCGGGCTTGAAGCGCCAAGGCCCACGGGCATTGGCATCAAATTCCACGGTGATGGTGCGGCTGTAATCGACTTGCGTGTTGGTCGGCAAGGTCTTGTTGATCTTGCCGGTGATTTCACGCTCACCCAGAGCCAGGATGTTGATGCCGGTCATCTCACAAATCGCTTTGTAGAGCGGCACCAAGGCGTAACCGAAGGCGAACATGCCAGCGGCAACCACCGCCAACTTGCCCACCATCTTCACGTTTTCCTGACGCAGGTTCATGACTTCAACGACCCAACAGAATCATCTTGGCCATGAAGCCGGCAAAAAAGACCAGGGCCACCGACATCAGGATCAAACCGAGTCGGCGATTGGTCTTTTTTTGTTCTGCGTTCATGAGATCAGCCGATCACGCGGGTTGCGGTGGCGTCCAGCTTGGGCGGGTTCTCAAAGGTGTGGAAAGGTGCGGGCGAGGGAACTTCCCACTCCAGACCTTCGGCAGCTTCCCAGGGCTTCTGAGCAGCTTTTTCACCTTTGCCCATCATGCAAGGTAGCACAACGAACAAGAAGAAGTACACCTGGGCCAGACCGAAGGCAAACGCGCCCACGGTAGCCAGTGCGTTGAAGTCAGCGAACTGCATGGGGTAGTCGGCGTAGCGACGGGGCATGCCAGCCAAGCCCAAGAAGTGCATGGGGAAGAAGGTCACGTTGAACGCGATCAGCGACCACCAGAAGTGGATCTTGCCGCGGGTCTCGTTGTACATCACACCGGTCCACTTGGGAGCCCAGTAGTAGAAGCCAGCGAACATGGCGTACAAGGAACCGGCCACCAACACATAGTGGAAGTGAGCCACCACGTAGTAGGTGTCTTGCAACTGGATGTCGATCGGTGCCATGGACAGGATCAGACCGGTGAAGCCACCCATGGTGAACACGAAGATGAAGCCGACCGCAAACAGCATGGGGGTCTCAAAGGTCATGGAGCCTTTCCACATGGTGGCCAGCCAGTTGAAGATCTTCACGCCGGTGGGCACGGAGATCAGCATGGTGGCGTACATGAAGAACAGCTGGCCAGTCACGGGCATGCCGGTGGCGTACATGTGGTGAGCCCACACGATGAAAGACAAAATAGCGATCGACGCGGTGGCGTACACCATGGAGGCGTAACCGAACAAACGCTTGCGGGCAAAGGCCGGCACGATCTGGCTGATGATGCCGAAGGCCGGCAAGATCATGATGTACACCTCGGGGTGACCGAAGAACCAGAAAATGTGCTGGTACATCACCGGGTCACCACCGCCAGCGGGGTTGAAGAAGGTGGTGCCGAAGTGACGGTCCGTCAGGGTCATAGTGATCGCGCCAGCCAACACGGGCATCACAGCGATCAGCAGGTAAGCGGTGATCAACCAGGTCCAGCAGAACATGGGCATCTTCATCAGCGTCATGCCAGGGGCGCGCATGTTCAAGATGGTCACGATGATGTTGATCGAGCCCATGATGGAGGACGCACCCAGGATGTGCATGGCGAAAATACCAGCATCCATCGAGGGACCCATTTGCAGGGTCAGCGGTGCGTACAGCGTCCAGCCGGCAGCGGGTGCGCCACCAGGCATGAAGAAGCTCGAGACCAGCATGGCGGCCGCAGGAATCATCAGCCAGAAGCTGAAGTTGTTCATGCGGGCAAAGGCCATGTCAGAGGCGCCGATTTGCAGCGGGATCATCCAGTTTGCGAAGCCCACAAAGGCCGGCATGATGGCGCCGAACACCATGATCAGACCGTGCATGGTGGTGAACTGGTTGAACAACTCGGGGTTGACCAACTGCAGGCCAGGCTGGAACAGCTCAGCGCGGATCAACAAAGCCAGCACACCGCCCACCATCAACATGGCAAAGCTGAACAAGAGGTACAGCGTACCGATGTCTTTGTGGTTGGTCGCGAAGACCCAACGACGCCAGCCTGTGGGGGCGTGGTGGTCGTCATGGTCGTGGGCGTGATCGTGGTGGTCTAAAACAGCACTCATGATTGTTTCCTTAAATTTGATTCGTGACGACGGGCTTATTTGCGGGCAACTTTGATGTCAGCAGGCTGCACCACTTGACCGGTCTTGTTGGACCAGTTGTTCTTGGTGTAGGTGATGACCGCAGCGATTTCGGTGTCGCTGAGTTGTTTCCAGGCAGGCATAGCGCCGTTGTTCTGGCCATTCAACAGAATGGCGATTTGTTTGGTTTTGTCAGCGTCTTGCACCACGGCGGCACCGTCCAGGGCCTTGATGGGGCCAGCGCCCTTGCCGTTGGCTTGGTGGCAGGCTGCGCAGTTGGCCGCGTAGACCTTCTCACCGCGCTTGACCATGTCGTCCAAGGCCCAGACTTTGTTCGGATCATCGGCTTTGGCAGCGGCTTTTTTCTTCTCGCCATCCACCCAAGCGCTGTAATCGTCGGCCGACAAAACCTTCACGTGGATGGGCATGTAAGCGTGCTCTTTGCCGCACAGCTCAGCGCACTGACCGTAGAAGTCGCCGGTCTTCTCAGCACGGAACCAGGTGTCACGCACGAAGCCGGGAATCGCGTCTTGCTTGATACCGAAGGCCGGTACCATGAAGGCGTGGATCACGTCGTTGGCGGTGGTGATCACGCGCACTTTTTTGCCCACAGGCACCACCAGGGGGTTGTCCACTTTGAGCAGGTAGTTGTCGCCTTCAGGCTTGCCTGCGTTGGACATTTCGCGGTGGTTGTTGTCCAGGGTGGAGATGAACGCCAGGCCTTCACCCTCGCCTTTGATGTAGTCGTAGCCCCACTTCCACTGGTAGCCGGTGGCCTTGATGGTCAGGTCAGCGTTGGAGGTGTCTTTCTGAGCCACCACCACCTTGGTGGCAGGCAGGGCCATCAAGATCACGATGATGAAAGGCACCACGGTCCAAGCGATTTCAACCGCCACGGACTCGTGGAAATCAGCCGACTTGGCGCCTTTGGATTTGCGGTGCTTCCAGATGGAATAGAACATCACCGCGAACACGGCCACAAAAATAGCGGTGCAAATGATGAGCATGAACCAGTGCAACCACTGCTGCTCTTCAGCAATTTTGGTGACTGCGGGGTGCAAATTGAGCTGGTTAACAGCAGGGCCACCGGGCAAATCGTTCACGGCGTGGGCCGCGGTGAAGGCTGCAGTTCCAGCCCATGCACTTGCCGCCATGAGCAGCGAAGACAACTTGGTCAAATTCATCGTTTTCACTTCGTGTGTGCCTCAAAAATACAAATCTGTCCGCAGCCTACCGAGCTGCTTGTCCGGCGGGGGAACGCCCGCCTTAGGGTCATCGACACCCTCTCACAATGGGCCAACTGTCCCATCCAACTGACAACCTTAACCCGCGATTGTAGCCCAGCGCACAAGCCCGACTGACACTGTTCACAGGCAAGGGCCTGAAAATTCACGGGTTAACCCGACCCCATAAAGATCGCCTATCTAAGCTCGCCCCTTGATCCTTTGGTTTGACACCCTTTGACCGCCTTCAAGCGCGCTTTTGCAGGTGCTCGCGCATGTCATTCAAGCTGATCGACGTTTGGGGCGCGACCTTGAGCTTGGGCTGCGGTTTGTAAGCGTGGCCATACACAATTTCAAACGTCAACTTGAGTTGACCGCCGTGCTCAGGCACCGCCAGCGACAGCAAGGCGCTGTGCAAACGCTGGAGCCAGCCCCGACCGCGCAGCCCTGTGGGGCGGCCGACATGCAGGTTGCGCCCGAGTTCACGCAACTCTTGTAAGAGACGCTGTGGGGTGGCGAAGGTCAGCTCGATGCGCTCCATGTCCATCACCGGCTCGGCAAAGCCGGCTTGCACCAGCATGTCGCCCCAGTCGTGCATGTCGGTGAACTCGTGCGAAGGCGCGGGCCAGCCCAGGCTGGCGTAGAGCGCGCGCAATTCTTTGAGGGTGTCTGGCCCCAGGCACGAGAACATCAAAAAACCATCGGTGGCCAAGCGGCTGTGCCAATGCGCGAGCAAGGCTTGCGGGTCGCTGGCCTGGTGCAGGGCCATGTTGGCCCAGACCATGCCCGCACCTTGCGCGGGCCAAGCAGCATCGCCAGCGAGCCAACGTTTGGTGCTCCACCACGGGTTTGCTCCTGTTTCAGGAGCAAACTTCGCAGCATCGGCAAGGTCTAGCTGCCTGAAACGCTGGGCATCTGGGTACAGCTTGGTCACCAACGCCTCTGCCTCACGCCCACCCAGGGCCGGGTGCCAACTCAACCAGGTGGCAGGTTTGGCCACGATCCAGCCCAGGCGCTCGACCATGCGCCGACCCACCTCGTCGTGCAACCAAGGGCTCACAGTGGGGGTTCTGGCCAGCCAGCGCTGGGCGGCTGTGGGGTCGATGGTGGGGGGACGTTGGGACATGTTGAAAAAGTAGTGAGCCCAAGTATATTGAGGCCATGTTCAGGGCTATGTTGAGCGCGCTGCTGCCGGGTCAATGCGAGGTTTGTCACACTTGGCCAGCCCGCGCATTGTGCGAAGCCTGCGTGTCGCGTTTTGCGCAACCTGTGTCGCGCTGCGAAGGGTGCGCCCTGCCCCTGATGGGCGCTGCGGTGTGCGGTGCGTGTTTGGCCCATCCCCCACCTTGGCAGCGTTGTCTGGCTGCGGTGGACTATGGCTACCCCTGGTCGGGCGTGGTGGGCCGCTTCAAGTTTGAACAAGCTCCCGGCTGGGCCACCACCCTGGCCCAACTCATGCGCAGCGCGCCTTGGGTGGAGCCCGCCTTGGACGATGCCGATGTGCTGCTGCCCATGCCTTTGTCGATTGAGCGTTTGAAAGAACGCGGCTACAACCAAGCCCTGTTGCTGGCCCAAGCTTTGGCCCCTGAGAAAGTGCAGGCACGCACCCTGCTGCGCACCCGCCACACCCGCACGCAAAGCGAGCTGCCTTTGACAGAACGCTTGAGCAATGTGAACGGTGCGTTTGCTGTTGAGCCCACACAACGCGCGGCCTTGGCGGGCAAACGCGTGGTGCTGGTGGACGATGTGATGACCACCGGCGCCTCGCTGCGCGCAGCAGCCCAGCCCTTGCAGCAAGCCGGGGTGGCGCATCTGACGTGCTTGGTGCTGGCACGCACACCCGCACCCCACGACGAGACCTGAAATGCTAAGACCTGTGAAGTCGCTTAGGCGAGAATTCAGGCATGTTTCACATTGTTTTGGTTGAGCCCGAAATCCCGCCCAACACCGGCAACGTCATCCGCTTGGCGGCCAACACCGGTTGCACCCTACACCTGGTCGAGCCGCTTGGTTTTTCCATGGACGACAAACACATGCGCCGCGCTGGGCTGGACTACCACGAGTACGCCAGCGTGCTGCGCCATGCCGACTGGCCCACATTTCTAGCCACACAACAGCCTGACCCAGCGCGCTTGTTCACCTTGACCACGCGTGGCACGCGCAGCCCCTTTGAGGTGGCGTTTGAGCGCGGCGACTACCTGGTGTTCGGCTCGGAAACTAAGGGCATTTCAGACGCGGTGAGGGCCTCGTTCGGACCAGGGCAAAGCCTGCGCTTACCCATGCGTGAGGGCCAGCGCAGTTTGAATTTATCGAACGCGGTGGCGGTGACGGTGTTTGAAGCCTGGCGCCAAAACGGCTTTGGCGCTTAAGGCCTTCAGGGGTAACGGCGAACGATGGACTCGGCCACGCACACCGGCTTGTTGCCGCCTTCGCGCTCCACGCTGACTTCCCAGGTCATTTGCACGCCACGGTTGTCAATCGCATCACAGGCCTTCAAGGTCATGTGTGCGCGCAAGCGGCTACCCACCGGCACGGGCGAGGTGAAACGCACTTTGTTCAAGCCGTAATTCACGCCCAAGCGTGAGCCGGTGATGGTGAAGGCAGACTCGAAAAATTTCGGGATGAGCGAGAGCGTTAAAAAGCCGTGGGCAATTGGCGCACCGAAAGGCCCGGCCTTGGCGCGTTCCACATCCACATGGATCCACTGATGGTCGCCGGTGGCTTGAGCAAACTGGTTCACCTGTTCTTGGCTGATGGTGATCCAGTCGCTCAGGGCCAACTCTTGGCCGACCAGGGGGAAAAATTCTTCCAGGGTTTCAAAGGTTTTCATGCGGTGTTGTCTCCAAATGATTCACGTCTGCAAGCTGCTGCACCTTCAACAGAATAATGCCCTTGCATCAAAAGCGCTTCAGTGAAAACCATCCCATAAGAGCTTGAGGCCACTGAGCAACATGCCCAAATACAGCAGCTTGTAAAACAACTGCTGCTTGATGCGACGCGCCAAATACACCCCGCCCCACACGCCCACCGGCACCAGGGGTGTGAGCACCAGCGAGGTAGCCAGGTTGCGCCAATCCAGCAGACCCAGCCATGCGTACGGCGCCCACTTGGCCAGGTTCACGAACAAAAAGAAAAACGACATGGTGGCCGCAAACACCACCGGCTTGAGCTTGAGCGGAATCACATACGCGCTCACCGGCGGCCCACCAGCGTGGGCGATGAAACTCGTGAGGCCCGAGGTCGTGGCCAGCACCGCACCCACCCAGCGCGAAGGCGGCGGGGCATCGGCTTTGGGTGGAAAAAACAAACGCTGCGCCAAAAACAGCAGCGTGAACACACCCACCAAACCTGCCACCAGGTTGGGGGGCACGGTCTTGAACAGCAAGGTGCCCAAGCCCACACCCAAGAGACCGAAGGGCAGCAAGAACTTCAGCAAATGTTTGTCAAAGTCTTTTCGAAAAGCCGCCACACCCATGAGGTCCATCAGCAGCAACAAGGGCATGAAAATCGCTGCGGCCTGCGGCACGCTCACCGCAATGGCCATCAGGGGCACGGCCAGCGAGCCAAAGCCCGCGCCAAAGCCGCTTTTGCTCATGCCCAGCAAGAGCACGGCGGGCACAGCCACCAGGTAAAACAAAGGGTCGGTGATCAAAGGGAAAGTCATGCAGCGTGTCCAAAGTCAGCGCGCATCATCACACATCGGGGCTGTTAAGATTTGCACCGTTCACATTCCATCAGATTGATCAGTTCAACGACCTCCATGGCCCCTGCAGCACACCCCGATTCCGCACCGGCCTCGTTCGAACTCAAAAGCTCGTCCTTGGCGCTGGAGTCCCTGCTGCTCAAAACCGCCGACTGGCAGTTGTTGGCGCAAGACCTGGAGCGCCAGTTTGGTCCCCTGGGCGAAAGCCCTGATTTCTTTGACTTTGATGGCCTGATCGTCGACGTGACCCAGGTGCCAGCCGATCAAACCATCGATCACCTGGCCACCTTGGACCAGTTGCTCAAACGCTTCAAGCTCTTGCCTGTGGCCCTGCGTGGCGGTAATGAGGCTTTGTTGGCCCAGGCCCAAGCCATTGGTTGGGCACAAGCCTCGCCTGAGGTGAGCCGTGGCAAACCGGCAAAGGCGCAGGACGTGGTCAAAGCAGTGTCGGCACCAGCACCCGCTACTGCACCTTCACCCGCGCCTATCACGTCACCTGCGCCCTCACCGGCTCCAGTCTCCACCGCCACATCCGTTCCTACAGCAGCAAAGCCCGCCATGGTGGTGGACAAGCCGCTGCGCTCGGGACAGAAGGTCTATGCCAAAGGCTGCGACCTGATTGTGTTGGCCATGGTCAACCAAGGTGCCGAAGTGGTGGCTGACGGCAACATCCATGTGTACGCTGCGCTGCGTGGCAAGGCCATGGCCGGTGCGAGCGGCAACACCGCGGCGCGCATTTTTGCGCTGAGCTTAGAGCCCGAATTGATTTCCATCGCCGGTGTGTACCGGACCAGCGAAAACAAACTGCCCGACACCGTGCACGCCAAGCCCGCCCAGGTGCGGCTGCACAGCAGCAACGGCAGCGACAAATTGTTGATAGAGCCTCTCAAGGCCTGATTTTTTGATTTTTTAGAAAGACCTTTCCATGGCAAAAATCATCGTGGTGACTTCGGGCAAAGGCGGCGTGGGCAAGACCACGACCAGCGCCAGCTTTGCCACCGGCCTGGCCCTGCGCGGCTTCAAGACCGCAGTGATCGACTTCGACGTCGGCCTGCGCAACCTGGACCTCATCATGGGCTGCGAACGCCGCGTGGTGTATGACCTTATCAACGTGATTCAAGGTGAAGCCAACCTGCACCAAGCACTCATCAAAGACAAAACCGTTGAGAAGCTTTATGTGCTGGCCGCTTCGCAAACCCGCGACAAAGATGCGCTGACCCAAGAAGGCGTGGAGAAGGTTTTGAACGACCTGGCCGCGATGGACTTTGAGTACATCGTGTGCGATTCGCCCGCAGGCATTGAAACCGGTGCGCTGATGGCCATGCACTTTGCCGACGAGGCCTTGGTGGTGACCAACCCCGAGGTGTCGAGCGTGCGTGACTCGGACCGCATTTTGGGCATGCTCTCGAGCAAAACCAAGCGCGCGATTGAGGGCGCTGACCCGATCAAAGAGCACTTGCTCATCACCCGCTACAACCCGGCGCGTGTGGACCAGGGTCAGATGCTCTCGCTCGAAGACATCCAAGACATTTTGCGCATCAAGCTCATCGGCGTGATTCCCGAGAGCGACAGTGTGCTGCAAGCCTCCAACCAGGGCGTGCCTGCGGTGCACATGGCCGGCACCGATGTGGCCGAAGCCTACAAAGATGTGATTGACCGCTTCTTGGGCGAAGACAAGCCCCTGCGCTTCATCGAAGCTGAAAAAGTGAGCTTCTTCAAACGACTGTTCGGAGGCAAATGAACATGTCGTTCCTTTCCTTCCTTCTGGGCGAGAAAAAGAAAACCGCCAGTGTGGCCAAAGAGCGCCTGCAAATCATCTTGGCGCACGAGCGCAGTGGCCGCAACGCCGCTGAGCCCGACTACCTGCCCGACCTGCAACGCGACTTGGTGGCTGTGATCAGCAAGTACATCAAAATCGATCCGAAAGACATCAAGGTCAACCTCGAGCGCCAGGACAACCTGGAAGTGCTGGAGGTGAAGATCGAGTTGCCTGACGCGAAATGATGACCTGAGGGCATTCGCCCTCAAGCCACAAAAAACGGGTGCCAGGACCTTGTCCTTGGCACCCGTTTTGATTGGGAGATCGCGAGGGCTTAAACGCGCTCGAGAATCACCGCAATGCCCTGCCCCACACCAATGCACATGGTGCACAGCGCGTAGCGCCCGCCAGTGCGGTGCAACTGATTGATGGCGGTGGTGGCCAAACGCGCACCTGAAGCACCCAGGGGGTGGCCCAAGGCAATCGCGCCACCATTGGGGTTCACGCGCGGGTCGTTGTCTTGCAAGCCCAGCAAACGCAGCACCGCCAGGCCTTGTGCGGCAAAAGCTTCGTTGAGTTCAATCACGTCCATCTGCGCGAGCGACAGACCGGTGAGGGCCAGCACTTTTTCAGTGGCTGGTGCGGGGCCGATGCCCATGATGCGCGGGGGCACACCAGCGGTGGCCATGCCCACCACGCGGGCACGCGGGGTCAAACCTTGCTTGCCTGCGGTGGCTTCGTCAGCCAGCAAGATGGCGCAAGCGCCATCGTTCACGCCACTGGCATTGCCGGCGGTCACGGTGCCGTCGGGGCGTACCGCGCCTTTGAGTTTGGCCAGGGCCTCCATGGAGGTTTCGCGGGGGTGTTCGTCTTTGCTCACCACCACCGCATCGCCCTTTTTCTGGGGGATGGTCACGGGGCAAATTTCAGCGTCAAAGTAACCGGCTTTTTGCGCGGCCACAGCTTTGAGCTGGCTGGCCAAAGCCATCTTGTCTTG
>CANGLW010000043.1 GCA_947454955.1 Comamonadaceae bacterium | reverse complement strand
GCCTTTGGGTTTCGTGATTGGCATGTCGCCACTTTTGCGCCGCGCGTTTGACCCCTTCATCCAGGTGCTCAAACCCATCAGCCCCCTGGCCTGGATGCCGCTGGCGCTCTACACCATCAAAGACTCGTCGATCAGCGGCATCTTTGTGATCTTCATCTGCTCGGTCTGGCCCATGCTGATCAACACCGCCTTTGGCGTGGCCTCGGTCAAGCGCGAGTGGCTCAATGTGTCGGCCACCTTAGAGGTCAACCCGCTGCGCAAAGCGTTTCTGGTGATCTTGCCCGCCGCAGCGCCCACCATCCTGACCGGCATGCGCATCTCGATGGGCATTGCGTGGCTGGTGATTGTGGCTGCCGAGATGCTGGTGGGCGGCACAGGCATTGGCTACTTTGTGTGGAACGAGTGGAACAACCTGTCGCTCACCAACGTGATCTTCGCCATTGGCGTGATCGGCATCGTGGGCATGTTGTTGGACCTGGCCTTTGGCCAATTGCAAAAAGCGGTGACCTATGTGGAGTGAAGACCGCTTGAACCCCGCGCCTTCGCTGGCCGCCGTCAACAACCCCAAAGCCAAAGACCCCACCATGACCGGTTTTCTGAAAATTGAAGGTTTGAGCAAAACCTATGTGCCCGGCAAACCGGTGTTTGCAGACGTGAGCTTCACCTTGGACAAGGGCGAGTTCGTCTGCATCATCGGCCACTCGGGCTGCGGCAAAACCACGGTGCTCAATGTGCTGGCCGGTTTGGACACCGCCAGCAGCGGCCATGTGTTCATGGACAACCGCGAAGTGGCCGGCCCGAGCCTGGAGCGCGGTGTGGTGTTCCAAAGCCACGCACTCATGCCCTGGCTCACCGTGCGCCAAAACATCGCCTTTGCTGTGAAATCACGCTGGCCCGATTGGCCCGCTGCCAAGGTGAATGTGCATGTGGAAAAATTTGTCGCGCTGGTGGGCTTGCTGCCAGCCATCGACAAAAAGCCCTCGCAACTCTCAGGCGGCATGAAGCAGCGCGTGGGCATTGCCCGGGCGTTTTCCATCCAGCCCAAGATGCTCTTGCTCGATGAGCCCTTCGGTGCTTTGGATGCGCTGACCCGCGGCACCATCCAAGACGAATTGATGGGCATCGTGCGCGAGACCCAACAAACCGTGTTCATGATCACCCACGATGTGGACGAGGCCATTTTGCTGGCCGACCGCATTTTGCTCATGAGCAACGGCTCTGAAACCGATGCCGGCTACGTGCCTGGCGGCATTGCCGAGGTGGTGGTCAACCCGCTGCCACGCAGCCGTCAGCGCGCGGAGTTGCATCACCTCGAAGGTTATTACGACCTTCGCAACCACATTGTCGACTTCTTGGTCAAACGGGCCAAAGCCGGCAGCCATTAAATCTTTTCAGCTATCAAATCAGGAGTAAAGCATGAATCGCATGGACGTGACAGAAAAAATCATCAGCACCAAGGTCTCCAAAGGCCTGAAGTGGGAAGACGTGGCCAAGAAGGTCGGCGAATCCAAAGAATGGACCACCGCGCTGTGCATGGGCCAGATGACCGCCACCGCTGCCCAAGCCAAAACTCTGGGCAAGATTTTCGGCCTGACCGCCGACGAACAAAAGTGGCTGCAAGTGGTGCCCTACAAAGGCTCGCTGCCCACCCCCGTGCCCACCGACCCGCTGATCTACCGTTGGTATGAAATTGTGAGCGTGTATGGCACGACCATCAAAGAACTCATCCACGAAGAGTTCGGCGACGGCATCATGAGCGCGATCGACTTCAGCATGGACATCCAGCGCCAAGCTGACCCCAAGGGCGACCGCGTGAACGTGGTCTTGTCGGGCAAGTTCCTGCCCTACAAAACCTACTGATCGCTCAAGCCACGTGAGGTGCGGCGCGCCAGTCGTACATCACGTTGATGCGGGCCACGTACTTCGGTATGGGCCCGCTCACCCGGCAGCCTTCGTGCACCACCGAGGTGGGGCCAAAGCCGTGCCGGAAAAACAAGGCCGAGCCTTTTTTCGGCACCACATCCACCGCGCCATGCCGGTGCAGCAAACGGGTGTGACCGCCTTGCACCCCGTCTTGCGGGCCGTTGAGGTAGAGCAACATGGTCAAGCCTGAGCGCAACACGCCTGGCCACTCTTGCATCTCGCTGCGGTCTTCGCTCAAGCTGTAACCCGGCCAATTGCCGTCGGTGTGGCGGTTGAACACATCCTGGTCGTCGTAGCGGTACATGTTCATGCGGTGGCTGAAGGCCGGGAACAGCGCGCCGCCATCGAGCGTGGCGGGCAGCAAATGCCCGATGCGTGCAAACATGGGCTGCATCATCGCCTCATCAGCCAACCAATGCACCGACTTGTTCATGCGCATGCCCGGTGGCGTGGCAATGCCAGGGGCTTCGGGCCGGTAGCCCATGCGTTCGGTGGCCTGCACGATGGCATCAGCCTCCTCATGGGTGACCACATGGTCAATCACAAAGGCCAACAAACCACCCAACTCAATGTCTTGCCGCGTGGGTGTTGGTGTCATCTCGCCCAGGCGCAGCGCCTCGGGCGTGCGCGTGAATGCATGCACCGGTGTTTGCGGCACCACACCACCCATAGGCAAGGAGCCCACCAGGTGCGCGACGGCCTGGTGCTCAGGCCAATCATGTTGCGCTTGCAAGTATTGGGGGTTCGTGGCTTGGTTCATGGCCTCACCAGCTGCCCACATTGGGCATGGACACCCAGGGCTCTGCGGGTGGCAGGGCCGGACCAGCTTGGAGCAGCTCGATGGAGATGTTGTCGGGCGAACGCACAAAGGCCATGCGGCCGTCGCGCGGCGGGCGGCTGATGGTCACGCCGTGCTGTTGCAAACGCTCGCAGGTGGCGTAGATGTTCTCCACCGCATAAGCCAGGTGACCGAAGTTGCGCCCGCCGGTGTAGACCTCGGGGTCGTAGTTGTAGGTGAGCTCGACCTGCGCTTCGCTGTCGCCAGGGGCGGCCAGGTACACCAAGGTAAAGCGACCGGCCGGGTTGTCGTACTGGCGCAGCACCTCCAGGCCGAGCGCGTCCACATAAAAACGCAGCGAGGTGGGCAAATCGGTCACGCGGACCATGGTGTGGAGGTATTTCATGGCTATGCTCTGAGAGACACCGCAGCCCTGTCGGCCACGGGTTTTTTGCTAATCTGCAGGCTATTTTTACACCGCTCGCTTTTTCTCGTCCACGGATCTGTCACTTACATGTCTAGCCACCTTCCAGACTCTGCCCCGCCCGCTTGGGCACGCCAACTCGGTTATGCCGGCCTGATCCCTTTTGTGGCGCTGGCCGCTGGTGTGTGGGTGGGCCACCCCGATGCGGGCGATGCCTTGGTGGCTTATGCCGCGACCATCGTCTCTTTTTTGGGCGCCATCCACTGGGGCTTAACCATGCGCGATGAGGTGCCCGACACCAAAGCACTGAGTTGGGGCGTGGTGCCCAGCCTGGTGGCTTGGCTGGCCTTGATGATGGCCACCGAGGATGCACTGGCCCTGTTGACCGCCTTGTTGGTCACCTGTTGGGTGGTGGACCGCCAGGCCTATGTGCGCTGGGGTGTGGGCGGCTGGCTGCGCCTGCGCACCGAACTCACGCTGGTGGCGTGTCTGTGCTGTGGCTTGAGTGCGCTCTGGTTTTGATAGCTGAACTCTTAAGCCTGAAAAGGCCTTGCCATACTTAAGGCTTGAAGTTCAAACCGCGTGTGCCTGCAGTTGCTCAAGGCTCACCGCGCTTAATGCGCGCTGGTGGGTGCACGCCAGCACCACGCCCGGGGCCACGCCGGCCTCCAACGCCTCTTTCCAACGCAACACACACAAACACCAGCGGTCGCCGGGTTTGAGCCCGCGAAAGCGGTACTCTGGCCTCGGGGTGATGAGGTCGTTGCCGCGCGACAGGGAATAGGCCAAAAACTCAGCCGTCACCCGGGCGCACACCACATGGGTGCCCACATCCTCGTCGTCGGTGCGGCAGCAGCCGTCGCGGAAAAACCCGGTCAAAGGGTCGTAAGAGCAAGGCACCAGCGGCTCGCCCAAAACATTCAATTCATTCATAGGTTCTGCAGTATAGGCAGGCTTGAGAATAAAACATCTGGCACCCTTTGAATTGAAGGCTTTGTGCTGAAGCTCATCAATTCAACAAGCAATATCTATCTGGTATTTGACGGAGGTTAAACACCTTGAAAAGCTGGGTATTTGTTAAATTTGAAATATATTTATAATCCGCCCATCCCAATACCTGGGACACCCATTCAACAAAGACAGTCGATAAGGACATTCAAATGGCAAATCTGCAAGAACTCTTGGCACAACGTGAAGCCCTGGAAAAACAAATTGCACAACAACGCCAGGCTGAAGCCAGCGATGCACTGAACAAAGTGCGTGAACTGGTGAAAGAATTCGGTTTGACCGAGAGCGATATTTTTGGCAAAGGCAAAGCGGCTGGCAGCACCAAGTCGGCTGGCAAGAAAGTGGCCCCCAAATACCGCGACCCCGCCACTGGCAACACTTGGACAGGCCGTGGCATTGCCCCTAAGTGGCTGCAGGGCAAAGACAAGGCTCAGTTTCTGATTGCCTGATGCTTCTGCGCCTCCAACAAAAACCCGCTTCGGCGGGTTTTTTTATGGTCTAAGCTGATAACCCCGGCCAGAGACTCAGGGCTGGGTGATTTTCGGCGAGTTACTCATTTTGCTGCGCACCCGCGCCATGGTTTGGGCCATGGTTTTGGCGTCTTCCGAATCCGGCGGCAAGATGGCCTGGAGTTTCTCCCACTGCTTGAGGGCCAAGGGGTAATCTTGCTTTTCAAATGCCGCGGTGCCGGCCAACCATAAAGCCAGCGGGTGCTTGGGGTCGGCACGCAGGGCCTGGGCAATCAAACGCTCAGGTTTACCGGTGAATTGCCCACCGGCATTGGCCGCGCTGATATCCGCATAATCGGCCAGCAATTGCGCGTCTTGCCCGATATAGGGCGCAGCGCGGTCATAAGCCTGCTCGGCCTGCTCCAAACGGCCCAGTGCTTTGTAAGAGCGGATCAGCATGCTCCAGCCCGCCACATTGGCCGGGTCTTTCTCCAGCTTGGCTGCTAAGCCCGCCACCATGCGCTCAACCTCGTCGGGGGTCACGGCCGGTCCGCCACCTCCAGCACTGCCGGAGGCGGCTGCTTGCTGCATCGGGTCCACCGGGTTCACGCCCAAGGCTTGCGGCTCGCCCAGCACCGCGTAAAGGCCGGCAGCCATCACCGGCAAGGCCAAGGCCACAGCCCACAGGGTGCGCTTGGGGTTGTGCCAAGTGAGGGGGCGTTCTGCCTGCGCCTCTTGCAGCAAACGTGCCTGCAACTCTTGCCAGGCCACGTCATGCGCACTGACGTCGAGCTCGCCGCTTTGCAATTGCGCATCCAACTGCGCTTTGTGTTGGCGGTAAATTTGTGCGTTGGTTTGGGTGCGTGTGTCCGCATGCGCTTGCCGCGCACGACGTACTGGCCACAGCAAGACCCCCAACACCAAGAGCGTGAGCAGCGAGGCGGCGATGATGAATTCAGTCATGGGGCGTGTCCATCAGCGCTTGGGCGCGGGCGCGGTCTTGGGGTGACAAGGTGGGTGGCTTGCTCGGACTGCGGCGAATCACACGCCACAACACCAGCAAGCCCAGCAACAGCATGACAAACGGCCCCACCCACAACAACCAGGTGATGCGTTTGAGCGGCGGGCGGTACAAGATGAAGTCGCCATAGCGCTCCACCATGAAGGCTTTGATTTGCTCGTCGCTCTGCCCCTGGCGAATGAGCTCGCGCAGTTCGCGGCGCAGGTCCAGCGCCAAATCAGCGCGCGAACCCGAGAGCGATTCGTTCTGGCACACCAGGCAACGCAACTCATCAGAAATCGCGATGAGCCGCTGTTCCACCACCGGGTCGGCGGCCAGGGGTTGCGCTTCTTGGCTGAGGGGTTCAGCGGCCTGGGCGACAGAGAAAGACGGCACCAGGCAAGTTACCAACAAGAGCATCAAGCTCAGCACCAAATACTTCAAGGTCAAACGTGTCATGAAGGTTTGCCCTCCACCTTCGGCGCTTGAGCTTTCAATCGCGCAATCAGCGGCAGCAATTTGTTTTGCAAGTCCTCGCGTGTCATCGGGCCGGTGTGCTTCAGGCGTATCAAGCCAGCTGCGTCCACCACATAGGTTTCAGGCACGCCGTACACACCATAAGCAATGCCAATGCGGCCGTCAGCATCGACCACGTTCACATCAAACGGGTTGCCCTCGCGGTAGAGCATGCGTTGGGCGTCGGTGGCTTTATCTTTGTAATTCAAGCCCACCAAAGTTGCCACACCCGCGCGTTGTAACGCCAAGAGTTGCGGGTGCTCTTCGCGGCAAGGCGCGCACCAAGAGGCCCACACATTGAACACCCACACCTGGCCGCGCAGTTGCTCGCTTTGCAAGCGCTGCTCGGTCTGACCCAGCACTTGGGCGTTGAAGGCAGGCGCGGGTTTGTCGATGAGGGGCGAAGGCACCTCGCGCGGGTTGCGGTTCAGGCCCACACCCAAAAACACCACCAGGGCCAGAAACGCCAACAAGGGCACGACAAAACGCAGCTTCATGCCGCCACCCTGGCCTGGCCATCCAAGGCCTGCGCTTTGGGCATGCGCACTTTGCGGTAACGGCGGTCCAAAACCACCAGCACGCCGCCCAAGGCCATGATGAGGCAGCCGCCCCAAATCCAATCCACAAAGGGCTTCACATACACACGCACCGCCCAGGCTTGTGCGTCCAGCGGTTCGCCCAGAGACACATAAATATCGCGGGTCAAACCTGCATCAATCGCGGCCTCGGTCATGGGCATGCGCGACGAAGCGTATTGCCGCTTTTCAGGGTAAAGGCGCTTGAGTTGCGCGCCGTTTTGGCGAACTTCAAAGGTGCCGCGCATGGCCTGGTAGTTGGGGCCCGCCACGCCCTCCACACCTAGAAACTCAAAGGTGTAGTCTTGCAGCGTGACCTTGTCGCCCGGGGCCATGCGCACATCTTTTTCTTGTTGGTAGGTGTTCACCAAAGTCACCCCCACGATGAACACCGCCACGCCCAAGTGGCCCAGCTGCATGCCCCAATACGACCCAGGCACGGAGCCACTTCCACGCACACTGCGAACACGTTGCACGCTTTGCCACACGCCGGAAGCCACCAAGGCTGCGGCCAAAAACACCCCCACATAGGTCATGGCGGGCGCGGGGCCCAGCCACCAAGGCACGGCCAGCCCCACCACCAGCGCCAAAGCCATCACCGCAGCCCAGCGCTGCCACACATCGCGCACACGCGCTTGCTTCCAGCTCAACCAGGGGGTGAGCACCATGAGCAAAATCGCCGGCACCATCAGCGGCACGAACACGCTGTTGAAGTAAGGCGGGCCCACCGAAATCTTGCCCAGGTTGAGCGCATCGAGCAACAAGGGGTAGAGCGTGCCCAGCAGCACCGAGCCTGCAGCGGTGACCAAACAGATGTTGCCCATGAGCAACCAGGCTTCGCGCGACACCAAGGTGAAGCTGCCACCACCCGCGGTTTGCGATGCACGCCAGGCATACAGCAGCAGCGATGAACCCACCACCAGGGTGAGCAAAATCAGAATGAAAATGCCGCGCTTGGGGTCGGTGGCAAACGCGTGCACCGAGGTCAGCACGCCTGAACGAACCAAGAACGTGCCCAGCAGTGACAATGAAAATGCGGCAATGGCCAGCAGCACCGTCCAGTTTTTGAAGGCCCCGCGCTTTTCCGTCACCGCCAATGAGTGCAGCAAAGCCGTGCCCACCAACCAAGGCAGGAAGGACGCGTTTTCCACCGGGTCCCAAAACCACCAGCCGCCCCAACCCAGCTCGTAGTAAGCCCACCACGAGCCCATGGCAATGCCCACGGTCAGGAACACCCATGCCAGCGTGGTCCAGGGCCGCGACCAGCGCACCCATGCAGCATCCAGCCTGCCCGCAATCAGCGAAGCGATGGCAAACGCGAAGGACACCGAAAACCCCACATAACCCATGTAGAGCATGGGCGGGTGAAAAATCAAACCCGGGTCTTGCAATAAAGGGTTCAGGTCGCGCCCGTTGGGAGCTGCGGGCAGTAAGCGCTCAAACGGATTGGAGGTGAACAGCACAAACAACAGCAAGCCGGTTTGGATGAGCCCCAACACGGCGAGCACGCGCGCCACGGTGGGCATGTCCAGCGGCCTGGAAAACGCCGCCACACCGGCGGCCCACAAGCCCAGCATGCAGACCCACAAGAGCAGCGAGCCCTCATGCCCACCCCACACCGCAGCCAGGCGGTAAAACACCGGCAGCTGCGCGTTGGAGTTTTGCGCCACATACGCCACCGAAAAATCATTGGCGTAAAAACACCAGGCCAGGCTGACGAAAGCCAACAACAAAGTGAGCCCTGCAGCGTAGCTGCTGGGGCGGGCCAAGTGCATCCAATCCAGGCGCCCGGTGTGCGCACCCACCATGGGCAGGACGCCTTGTAAGGCGCTCACGCACAAACAAACAATGAGGGCGAAGGTGCCGAGTTCAGGAATCATGTAAGCCGTCATGGGCGGGCTTTCTGTGCAGCGTCCAGCGCAGCTTTGGCCTCGGGGGGCATGTAGTTTTCATCGTGCTTGGCCAGCACTTCACTGGCCGCAAACACACCCGCTTCCAGTTTGCCCTGCACCACCGCGCCCTGACCTTCTTTGAAGAGGTCAGGCAAGATGCCGCGGTAGCGCACATTCACATCTTGCGCGGTGTCGGTCAGCACAAAGTTCACATCCAGGCCATCGCGCTGCACCGAGCCGGCTTTGACCATGCCGCCGATGCGAAACGCCTTGCCTTGCGGGTACTTGCCGGCCACCACTTCGGTGGGGGTGATGTACAGCGCAATATTGCTGTTGAGCGCATTCAAAATGAGGGCAGCCGCTGTGCCCACCGCCAACAAAATCGCCAAGCCGATCAAGGCACGTCGTGTGCGTGGTTTCATACACGGTCCCTTTCGTCCAAACTGGCTTGTGCTTCTTGCTCAGCGCGTTGCAAAGCTGACTTGAAGCGACGCTGGATCAGCCACGGCTCAAGCACCGCCACCAAGGCGCACAGCCCCAAGCTGCCCCACACAAAGACGCCGTAGCCACCCATGGCGAAAAAGTTGTTCATGCACGCTCCTTGTTCACCAGGGCATGTACCCAATGCGCATGCACCTCACGCTCGAGCATGATGGCACGCACGCGCCACAGCGCCACCGCGATCGCATAAGCCCAAAAACACAAAGCCATGATCAACATCCCGGTGAGCATGGTGGTGGCCATGGCCGGTGACTTGGTGAGCGAGACCGAGGCGCCTTGGTGCAAGGTGTTCCACCACTTCACCGAGAAATAAATGACCGGCACATTCACCACCCCCACCAGGGCCAGAATGGCCGCGGCTTTGTCGGCGCGTCGCCGGTCTTCAATGGCTGAATGCAGGGCCATGAAACCCAAATACAAAAACAACAAAATCAACTCAGAGGTGAGCCGTGCGTCCCACACCCACCAGGTGCCCCACATCGGGCGGCCCCACAATGAGCCGGTAGCCAGGGACAGCACCGCCATGAGCGCGCCGGTGGGCGCCAGGGCTTGCGCCATCATGGCCGACAAGCGTGTGTTCCACACCAAGCCAGCCCCGGCCCAGGCGGCCATGACCAGGTAGATGAACATTGACATCCAAGACGCAGGCACGTGCACGAAGATGATGCGGTAAGCCTCGCCCTGCACCGCGTCGGTGGGCGCCACAAAGAAGCCGACCCACAAGCCGGCGATGGCCAAGAGCGCGGCCAACACCGCAAACACTTGGGCGAGTCTGCCGGCCACCGGGTAGAACACCGCGGGGCTGGACCATAAAAACCAATTCATGCGCATCATTCCATCGCCACTTTGAGCGCCAGGGCAGTAGCCCAAGGCGCGAAACACAGGGTCAACAACAAGCAGGCCAGCAGGATGGACACATGCCCTTGCACCGCCAAGCCCGCAGCGTGCGCGTAACTCGCGCCACTGCCGAAAATCAACACCGGGATGAAGAGGGGCAGCACCAGCAAACCCAACAACACCCCACCACCACGCGCACCCAGGGTGAGCGCGGCACCCACACCGCCCATCAAAGACAGCACCGGCGTGCCGATCAACAAACTCAAAGCCAGCACGGGTAAAGCATCGGCGGGCAGGTCGTATTGAAGCCCCATCAAGGGGCTGAGCAGCACCAACGGTAAGCCCGCCAAGAGCCAATGCGAGAGCGCTTTGGTCAGAGCCAGCAACACCGGCGAGTGGGGCGAGAGCAGCATTTGCTCAAGCGTGCCGTCTTCATGGTCGGGCCCGAACATGCGCTGCAAGCCCAGCATGCTGGCCAGCAAGGCGCTCACCCACACAATGGCCGGCGCCAGTTGCCGCAGCAAGGTGGGTTCAGCCCCCAGACTCAAGGGAAACAAACTGACCACCACCACGAAAAAAAACAGCACATTGAGCACATCGCCCGGGCGACGCAGCGCGAGCTTGAGGTCGCGGGCAATCAGGTGCAAGGTGAAGTTCACAGCAGCACTCACAGGCTCAAGAGTTGTGTGGCGGGCAGGTTCACCGGCACGTGGCTGGTCAGCACCAAAGCACCACCGGTTTGCAAATGGTGGGTCAGCAACCCTTGCAACAACTCGCAACCCCGGGTGTCAAGTGAGGTGGTGGGCTCATCGAGCACCCAAAGTTGGCCGCCACG
>CANGLW010000042.1 GCA_947454955.1 Comamonadaceae bacterium | reverse complement strand
TTACCAGCAGAGCCTGCGTTGTAGGTCAAGGTGTCGTTGGCATCCACATCAGCACCAGCCACCGTCACTTGCGCACCCGTGTCTTCCGTGGTTGGTACGGCTTGAGTAGCAGCTACTGTGGGTGCCTCGTTGATGTTGGTCACATTCAGGCTATAGCTCGCGCTCAGCGCTGTGCTACCGCTCAAGGCCGCATCTGCCACATTGACCGTGACCGCATAGCCGCTTTTAGCCTCAAAGTTCAGCGCTGTGCCAGCCTTGAGGTACAGCACGCCAGCATCCACTTCAAAGCTAGCCGCATCAGCGCCACTCAGACTGATGGCGTTGGTGCCCAGCGCATCGTCATTGATCGTAATGTCGGCGACCTTGACTCGGCTTGCCATGGAGGTGTTTTCTGCAAGGCTTGTGGTTTGGTTGTTCAGTACCACTGCCGTAGGCGCTTCGTTCACGTCTGTGACGGTCAAGGTGTAGCTCGCGCTCAGCGGTTTACTGCCGCTCAAGGCCGCATCTGCCACGTTAACCGTGACGGCATAGCTAGACTTGCCTTCAAAGTTCAGGGTTGTGCCAGCCTTGAGGTACAGCACGCCATCATCCACCTCAAAGCTACCGGTATCTGCGCCACTCAGACTGATGGCGTTGGTGCCCAGCGCGTCGTCCGTGATCGCAATGTCGGCCACTTTGACTCGGCTTGCTGTGGCAGTGTTTTCCGCAAGGCTGGTGGTTTTGTTGCTCAGCGCCACCGCCGTGGGTGCCAAGTTTGTTGGCGAGGCAGGTGCTGCAACTGTTTCTCCCGCACGGTTGCCGGACAAAGCAACTGCCCCAACACCTACGGCAGCAGCAGCTGGGCCTAATGCCACACCGACCAAGGGACCCGCACTGGTTGGTGGCAATGCATTGGGATCGACCGCATTGATCGTATCCGCCATTTTCAAATCTAAAGTACCCGCATCAGTTTTGACATCACTCAGAACATCGGTACTGGTTAATTGGGCTAAAAGGGTTGAATCTGCCTCTTGAGACAAATGTTCAATAGAAGCTAAAGCTTCAAGCAATTGCCCAAGAAGCTCTTCATCGATCAAGGCACCTGGCGCCCATTCCGTATTCCGTGCCAACCTCAACACATCAGAAATCGAAGGCTCAGCATCATCAGGGCCAGTAGCCAGTGAATCGGGTAAGTAAGCAGCACGCGCCACCAACGAGTCAAGCTCTTGGCTGTCGCTCAAAACGTCCCACACGGTGACAGCCGGAGCCTGCGCGGCAGCAGCCAGCCTGGCATGCATGTTGGCCAATGCAAAAACCGTCAAGACCCCGGCAGGGCTTAACGCTCGATCATTTGAACGGTTGGTGAGCAACTGACGTAATGTCAAGACTGCTCGATCTGCCATACGACTACCAGACATAACAATCACCTCTAAATCTTTTCAGTTCAATGTAAAGATTCAGAGGATGTCGGCTGATGACATACGCCCCAATCAAGTGAAAATTTATGTCACCACAAGACCTTCAAAAATATGACAGTGGTCATTTGTTGATACAAACGATTCTTGTCTGACGGCAATCTTTCTGAATTGCGCCAAAAGTTAGGCGAAGGACCTACTTACTGAAGTCAAACTGGTCTTTGTTTCGCATGAGAAACAAAAAAAGCTCATGCCGGTTCTTTAGCATCAAGGTGCTGTAAATGCCTGAGAGGTAGTTGCGTAACGAACTTTCATTGATGAAAAGTCGTTTGGCGATCTCTTTGTTCGTTGCACCAAGCATTTGACTACAAACCTTCACAATTTCAAATTCTCGTGAGCTCAGTTTTTTGATGAGATTAACATCCCGCCCAGAATTGAAATGCTGATGCACCTGAGGAAGCATCTTGATGAGCCTTGTGGTGGACTTCCGATCGAGCCAAATTTCCCCATCGCACAACCGCCTCACGGCCTTGACCATGTGCTCAGGTTTCATGGCTCCATCCAGTACACCCTTAACTCCGTACATCACCAACTTATCTTGAACTTCAGATGACAGGTCCACCGCGAAGATCGAGGTGTTCAAGTAGCCCGCACGCAACAATTCGATCAGGCTTTTCTGCGCTTTTTCAGACTTGGCGTCTAAGCAGTAAATGATGTGCTGCGGCTTGACTTCATCAATCAGCCGCTCTGCTTTTTTTATATCGTCGTCTACTGTGTGAATAACGAAATACTTGGTTAAGAACACAACCAAGCTCGCGCTGAGCATCGACTGGTTGGTGATGACCACCAACTTGATGTTCGGGAATTCAATGACTTGATCGCTCATTCGTCTTTTTTCGGTAGTTTCTTCAAAAAATTAAATTTCAGCGTATGGCCACACCTGTGGCCCCATCAAACCCCAACGCCTTGATCGCGTCCAACTCTTCTTGCACGGCCACACCCTCGGCGTAGACCTGCACCCCCAGGCTGTGCGCCATCCACAACAAGCCTTTCAAAAAGCTTTGGTGTCCGGTGTTGAGGTGGATATTGCGCACAAAGCTCATGTCCACCTTCAGGTAGTCCAACGCGAGTTGCTGCAGGCGGCCAAACTCATGCAGGCTGCGGCCGAAATGTTCAATACCCAGTTTGCAGCCCAGCGGCTTGACATGGCGGCTCAAGGCCAACAGTGCATCAAAGTTGGCAAAGGCGGTTTCTTCGTTCACCTCTAGCCACAAACGGTGGGCCTGGGCATGGTGTTGCAAGAGCTTGGTCAGGTCGTCCACAAACGCGGGCTGAAACAAAGAGTGGCCCGAGAGGTTCACCGCCAAGCCCGGCAGGGCTGGGTCACTGGCAAGTTTTTCTACGCCCAAGCGCACCACCGCCAAATCAAACTTGGCGGTTAAATGCAGCCGCTCCACCCAGGGCCAGAACTTGCCTGCGGCCTCCCACGGGCCTTCGATTTGGAACTGCATGCGCAGCACGGCCTCGCGGTGCGTCAACTCACCTTGGCGGCTGCGCACCGCAAAGTCATCGAGCTTCAAGTGGCCGTGGCTCAGGGCATCGTTCAAGGTCTTGGCCCACTGCTGCTGGCTTAAGGGGCGGGTTTGGTCGGTGGGTAATGTGAGCCATTGCCAACCGTTTTGCTGCTTGGTCTCCAGGCTGGCCAAACCACCATCGAGCTGCGACATCACACCGCTTTGCGTGGCACCAGCTTCAAAACAAGCGCCCACCAACCAGGTAGAGGCCAGACCAGGCAAAGCCGGCCTGACCGCTGCCAAGAGCTTGTGGTAAAGCCGCTCGAAGCTGTCAATATCGAGCTGAAGGCCAGGCACCAACAGCACAAAATCCGCCCCACCCATGCGGCCTGCGCAGGCACCATGCCATTGGGTGGCCTCTTGCGCCATCACCTCGGCAAACCTTTGTATCAGCGCATCGGTTTGTGGGCGTCCTAATTGGGCATTGATGAGTTGCAAATTAGCCAAGCGCGCCATCACCAGGGTGCCGCCGGTGGCGTCGTGCGCTGACACTGCGGCACTGAGTTGCCCCTCAAAGGTGCTGCGGTTGGCCAGCCCGGTGAGCGCATCTGTGCTCACTTTGTGGCGCATGGCCTCTAAGGTTCGGCCTTGTTCATCGAAGGAGGTTTTGAGCTTGTCCACCATCAGGTTCATGGCCGAGGCGATGTCTTGCAGCTCCGGCACTTGCGGCAAAGCCATGGGCGCAAAGCGGCGCTCGGCAATGCTTTGTGCTTGTGCGATGACCATGCCCAGTTGCTGTTGCAGCCGGCGCAAGATGAGGGTGGCCAGCAGCAAGCCCAAGGCACCGGCCACACCCACGGCCAACACCATGTGCTGCGCGCTTTGCCACAAGGCGCCATAGGCATAGCGGCTGTGGCTTTGCAGGGTCACTTGGCCAAACTGCTTCCAACCACTGCTGATTTGCGCCACGCCCGGGGCGGCTTGCAAGGGCAGCAGCTGGGCAAACCAGGCCGGGGCGTCCAAGGCCGGTGTCGTGTCTTCACGCTGGGCCATCACCTGGCCTTGCGGGTCGGTGATGCGCACCAGCTCGTAGTGGCCGCTGTCGGCCAGAGACGCCACCAGCAACTGCGCCATCACCGGCTCAGGGCTTTGCTGGCTCAAAGCTAAGGCCAGGGCGGTAGCGTTATCTGTATTTTTGATGCTGAGCTGCGAGGCCACATAACTGCGCGCACTCAGCAAAGAGGCCAACAAGGCCCCACCCAGGGCGAGCAGCATGCTCACCACGATGGCCAACCAGAGTTGGCGCAACATGCTCATGTTGGTGATGTTGAACATAGGTGTTCCTGTAGCAATCATTCAAAACCCTCGGCGCGCGCGCGGCGCATCAGGTCTTCCCATTTCGAATATCGGCTGGTGCCCCCAGCCTGCAAAGGTGTGGTGCCTGCACTGCCATTGAAAATGCCAGCGCTGTTGAAGGTGAACACCGGCGTCAGGTCGGGACGCTTGGAGGCCGGGCTGATCTCGCCCACCAGGTTGTCCAAAATCAGTGGCTCGGCGGTGGGCAGTTCGTAATAGGCCAGCACCATGTGCGGCACCGGGTCTTGCAGGGCCGAGAGCTTGGCGCGCACATAAGTGAGCCGCAGTTTCTCGGGTGCCAAGCCGGTTTGCAGCAGGGTGTAGTACTTGGCAATGGCAAAGTCTTCGCAGTCACCCGCTGCGCGGTGCAACGACTCCATGGGCGTGGCCCAGTAATCCAGCTGCCCCCAAATGTCGGCGTCTTCACCAAAGCGCATGAGTTGGTTGAAGTAGTTGTTCACACGGGTGAGGCGCTCCAACTCGGCGGCACCACTGCTGGCGCGTATGACGTTGCGCCAACTTCCCACCTGGGCCACCATGCGGTTGCCCCAACGCGCCACCGAGGTGCTGAGCAGCTTGTCAAAGTCGGCCGCCGCTGTGGCGGCGCACGCCCACCAAACCAAGACCAGCACCGCAGCCCAGGCCAGCGCGCACACCGAGCCCAGCCTGATGGCCAGGGCTCCTTGGGTGTGTCGCAGGGGATGTTGGAAGACGCAAAAGCGCAAGGTCATGACCAGGTGGCAAAGCGGCTGCCTCGTGTTCAAGTGGCGTCCGCGTCGAGGACTGTAATCGACATGACAGTTGTCACGGGGTCAAGACCGATTGATTTTCTGATGAGAACTTTTTTCAGCCTCACCCTGGGCTGATGGGCCAGCTCACGCGAAACGTTGAGCCTTGGCCTTGCACACTCGAGACGCTGATGTGGCCGCCTTGGGCTTTGACCAAACGGTGCGTCAATGCCAGACCCAAGCCCGTGCCTTCATAGCCGCGGGTGCGGCTGCCATCAATCTGATGGAAGTCCATGAAAATATCTTCCAAGTGCTCGGGGGCCATGCCAATGCCCGTGTCACTGACCTCCAAGACCAGTTGCTTATCTTGCAGGCTCAAAGTCAGACTCACCTGCCCGCCCTCGGGTGTGAACTTGATGGCGTTGGACAGCAGGTTGTAAGTGACTTGTTTGAAACGCTTGGGGTCGAGTTGACACAAGGGTAAGTTTGAAGGGGCAATGACCTCGACCGACACGCCTTGCTGCACGGCGTTGTCGTGCAGGGTCTGCACCATCTCGCTCACCAAATCAACGGGCATGCAACTGGCCACATGGAACTCAAACTTATCCGACTGCATGGCCGACATGTCCAACAGGTCGTTGATGAGCTGCAGCAACAAGCGGCCTTGCTTCCCAATCAATAGCAGGGCATCCTTGAAGGACTTGGCTTCTGGGGCCACGCGACCGGATGCCAATAAATCAGCGTACCCCAAAATGCTGGTGAGCGGTGTGCGCAGTTCATGGCTAAGGTTGCCCACAAACTGGTTTTTCAGACGGCTCACCTCCAGCAGGCGCTGGTTTTCTGCGTCAAGCTCGCGCATCTTGTGCTCGGCTTCTTTGGCTGCCAGGGTGGCTTGCTCGGCCAAGACCTGGTCGGTCACATCGGTGATGACCACCATCACCCGCTCGCGGTCCATCCTGATCACCCGAAGGGCTGCAACTTTGCGCTGTCCTGCAGGTGCTGGCAATTCAAGCCGAAGGTGGTCGCACACCAGGCCGTGTGCGGGTGCATACGCCGCAATGTTGTGCTGCAAGACGGGCAAGGCATCGGCCAAGAGCTCAAACAAGTTGTCCAACATGCCGCTGCGGCTGATGGGCATGAGCATCATGGCGCTGTAGGCGTTGATCATCTGGACCTCGCCGCGTGTGTTGATCTGCACCACACCCACCGGGGCCGCATTCACAAAGGCAAGCAGGGCCTGGTGCTCGCGCACCAGTTCTTCCAACGCATCGCTGCTGAGTTGGAGGCCCACATCCACAGGCACCGACGGATGACCCGGGCCTTTGTCGACACCTTGATCGACGCCTTGCTCGAAGGTCTGCATGATCAGCTCAAGCGCAAAATGCACACATAGCGCATGGCTTGCTGCGGCGAATACAGCAAGCGCAGTTTCACACGCACCGGCTTCATGCGCAGTGTCAGCACATAGTCCACCGTTTCGTCCAGGGCCACACCAGCGGCTTGGCTGTCGTCAAACCGCTGCGCCACCAAAAAGTTGTTCATGCACTGCGCCACCACAGAAAACAGGGGCAAGCCCACGGTTTGGTGTCGACCCAGACCCGCCATGCGCGACTCAGCCGCACCGTAGCGGCGCACCACGCCCTGCGCATCAAAACCAATCACCCCAAAGCTGACCTGGTCCAGGGCCGCATCGTCCATGGACTGCAAGGTGTCCAGCAAATCGGCCTGGTCAAACACCAGCGAGATCGCCTGCTGATTTGTCGACATGAAAACTCTCCATCCCCCACGTTCATTCAAGGAGGGCAACAGAGCCATTGGGCAATAAATTGGCTGGGGCAATAGTGAAAAAATGGCGGGCATTTGGGCGTGTCATGCACGTTTAGCCCCCAGACGGCCGGGTGAATGAGCTCGACGGCCTATCGGGTTTATCATTTACGGGCAACAAGACCCCATCCCCCAGGGAGGGCTCGCTGCTCGACCCTGTTGGGTGATATTCATAAAAGGAGACATGACCGTGATGAACCGCAGTTACAAATTCGCCCTGGCGTTGACCGCCTGGGCTGCCCTGAGTGCCTTGCCCAGCCAGGCGCAAACCGTGCTGAAAATTGGCCACGTGCTGGCCAAAGGCTCGCACTACGACGTGGGCGCCAATGTGTTTTGCGACAGCCTCGACAAAAACACCCAAGGCCGCTACAAGTGCCAGGTGTTCACAGGCAGTTCCTTGGGCGGCGAGCGTGAGCAAATTGAAGCTGTGCAAATTGGCACCCAAGACATGGTGATCACCTCCACCGGTCCGGTGGGCAACTTTGTGCCTGAAATCAAGGTGGTGGACGTGCCCTTCTTGTTCCGCGACTACGACCACGCCCGCAAAGTGCTGGACGGCAAAATTGGCCAAGACATGCTGGCCAAATTCCCCAGCCACGGCCTGGTGGCCCTGGCCTGGAGCGAGAACGGTTTTCGCCACATGACCAACAGCAAGCGCTCCATCGTGAGCGCCAACGACGCTGCGGGTTTGAAGATGCGCACCATGGAAAACAAGGTGCACATGGAAGGCTACCGCGCCTTTGGCATTCAGCCCACGCCCATGGCTTTCCCTGAGGTGTTTGGCGCTTTGCAACAAGGCGTGGTGGACGGCCAAGAAAACCCCATCCCGGTGATTCTGGCCTCCAAGTTCTCGCAAGTGCAAAAGCACCTCTCGCTCACGGGCCACGTGTATTCACCGGCGCTCATCCTCACCTCGCCACGCATTTACAACAAGCTCAGCGATGCTGACAAAAAAGCGTTTTTGGACGCTGCCACTGAGAGCGTGAAAGCCACCCGCAAGAAGGTGAACGACGACGAAGCCAACGGCATTGCCCAGCTCGAGCGCGAAGGCATGACGGTGGTCAAGCAGGTCAATGGCGCGAGCTTCCGTGACGCTTTGAAAACGCCTTACGCCAACTACGCCAAAGAGTTTGGTGCTGACCGCATGAACGCCATTCAAGCTGTCAAGTAAGCCATCTGCGTTCAACATCAAGGCCGACCGACAACCTCGGTCGGCCTTGTGCCAAGTAGCCTCATGAAAACCTTTGAAAAATACCTGATGACCATCAATCAGGCGGCCCTGATGGGTTTGCTGGGGGCCATGGCCATCATCATTTTTGCCAACGTGGTCTTGCGTTACAGCACCAGCCAATCGATTGAATGGGCCGAAGAAGTGGCGCGCTACATGATGGTGTGGTTGACCTTTTTAGGTGCCGGGCCGGTGCTGCGTTACGGCGGGCACATTGCGGTGGACAACCTGCAAGACGCCCTGCCACCCTTTTGGGCTAAGGCTTTGCGCTTGCTCATTGCCCTCATGCTGACCGGTTTTTTTGTATTCATCGTCTACGCGGGCTTGACTTACGTGGAGCGTGCGCAGTACCAAATGACGCCCACCACCCAAGTGTCCATGGCCTGGGTCTACGGGGCCATGCCAGTAGGTGGCATGCTTTTGCTGGCCCATTGGCTGCTGGTGGTGCGCGACTATGTGCTCACCCGCAGCTTTGCGTCCGACGCGCACTTTGATGCCAACGCGAGTGCTTCGCTATGAGCCTGAGCCTCATCCTGATTTTGAGCGCCTGCATTTACCTGGCCATTGGCGTGCCGGTGGCTTTTGCGCTGGGCTTGTCGACGCTGACTGCCTTGCTGTTGGGCTCGGACTACCCGCTGTTTGTGTTGCTCAAACAAACTTACGAAGGCGTGGACAGTTTCCCCCTGATGGCCGTGCCGTTTTTCATTTTGGCGGCCGAGCTGATGAGCGGCGGCTCACTCACCGAAGTGCTGCTGAAATTCGCTTCACAGTTTGTGGGGCACAAGCGTGGCGGCTTGGGTTACACCAATGTGGTCTCGCTCACCTTCTTCTCGGGCATCTCGGGTTCAGCCTTGGCAGACGCGGCCGGTCCGGGCTCGATGATGATCCGCATGATGGACAAGGCGGGCTACGACAAGTCTTACGCCGCAGCCTTGACCGCCGCCACCGCGATTGTCGGCCCCATCATTCCGCCGTCCATCATCATGATCATCTATGCGCTGCAAGACGAGCGCGTGTCGGTGGGTGGTTTGTTTATTGCTGGCTTCATACCGGGCATCTTGATTGCCGGTGGCATGGCGCTGGTGAACTGGTATGTCTCCAAACAGCGCAACTACCGCGGTATGGAAGACACCGCCAGCTTCGCTGAAAAAATGCTGGTGAGCTGGAAGGCCTTGCCCGCGCTGTTCTTGCCGGTGTTGATTTTGGGTGGCATGCGCGCGGGCTGGTTCACGCCCACCGAAGCTTCGGTGGTCGCGGTGTTCTACGCCCTGGTGTGCGGCAAGTGGATTTACCGCACCTTGCAGTGGTCGGCCCTGCCCACCATCCTCTCGCGCTCAGCGCTCATGACGGCTTCGGTGCTCATCATCATTGGCATGTCGAACGCCTTTGCCTGGGTGCTGACCATCGATGGCCTGCCCATCAAATTGGCAGAGTGGATGAGCGCGCAAGAGATGTCGGCCTTCACCTTCTTGATTGTGGTGAACATCTTCTTGCTGATCTTTGGCATCTTCATTGAGCCGCTGCCGGGTGTGATGGTGCTGGTGCCCATCCTGGCGCCGGTGGCTGCCAAGCTGGGCATTGACCCGATTCACTTTGCCATGGTGGTGATTTACAACCTCACCCTGGGCATGATCACTCCGCCGGTAGGTGGTTTGTTGTTTGTGACGTCCAATGTGGCCAAGGTGCCGCTGGGCGCACTCACCCGCGAGCTCAAGCCCTTCTTGCTGGCGCACGCCATCATTTTGCTGATGCTCACTTTCATCCCATCTCTGAGCACCTGGGCACCTCGCGCCCTGGGCTTCCAATGACCATGACACAAGACATTCAAGTAGGCGTGATCGGCCTGGGCGCCATGGGCGCTGGCATGGCCGGTTCTTTGCGCCGTGCCGGTTACGCCCCACGCGTTTGCGATGTGCGGCACGACGCCGCATTGGCCTTTGCGAAAGACGGCGGCACGGCCTGTGCCAATCCCGCAGAACTGGCCCAAGACTGCGACGTGGTCATCAGCGTGGTGGTGAACGCGGCGCAAACCGAAGCCGTGCTGTTTGGCGAACATGGCGCTGCGGCAGCCATGAAGCCCGGTGCGCTGTTTGTGATGTGCTCCACCGTGGACCCGAACTGGTCGGCGCAGTTGGAACAAAGGCTGGAGGCCATGGGCCTCTTGTATTTGGACGCACCCATTTCAGGTGGCGCTGCCAAAGCGGCCAGCGGCCAAATGACCATGATGACCGCAGGCAGCAATGCGGCCTACGCCAAAGCCGGTGGTGTGCTCGATGCCATGGCCGCCAAGGTTTACAAGCTGGGCAACCGTGCGGGCAACGGCAGCAAGGTGAAAATCATCAACCAATTGCTAGCGGGTGTGCACATTGCCGCTGCAGCCGAGGCCATGGCCCTGGGTTTGCGCGAGGGCGTGAACGCTGATGACCTGTACGAGGTCATCACCCACAGCGCGGGCAACAGCTGGATGTTTGAAAACCGCATGGCCCATGTGCTCAGCGGTGAGTACACGCCTTTGTCCGCGGTAGATATTTTTGTGAAAGATTTGGGCCTGGTGCTTGACACCGCGCGTGCCACCAAGTTCCCCCTGCCCCTCTCGGCCACCGCACATCAAATGTTCATGCAAGCCTCCACCGCGGGCTTTGGGCGTGAAGACGATGCAGCGGTGATCAAAATTTTCCCGGGCATCACCTTGCCCCCCAAAGCAAACACTTGAACGCTATGAACATTCTCATCACCGGTGGCAGCGGCTTTTTGGGCGCTGCCTTGGCCCGCGAACTGCTCAAACACACCACCCTGAACCTGGAAGGC
>CANGLW010000041.1 GCA_947454955.1 Comamonadaceae bacterium | reverse complement strand
TTGGCCCGTGCCGCGGCCATGCTGGGCAGTGAGGACAAAACCCTGCGCCTGCGCGCCGCAGCCACCTTGGCCCAAGCCAAAACACCTGACACCAAGCGTTTGCTCTCAGACCGATTGGCGGTGGAAGACCAGGCGGATGTGAAAACCCAATTGGCAGCGTCGCTCAAAACCATTGAAGACGCGTTGGTGTGGGGCGAGCGTTTGGGCGCCGCTTTCACCGGCATCAGCCTGGGCAGCATTTTGTTGCTGGCTGCTTTGGGCCTGGCCATCACCTACGGTTTGATGGGCGTGATCAACATGGCCCATGGCGAGCTGATGATGATCGGCGCCTATGCCACTTATGTAATGCAAGGCGTGTTTCGCAGCTACCTGCCCGACTACTTCGATTGGTACCTGGTAGCCGCTGTGCCGCTGGCTTTCATGAGTGCCGCCCTGGTGGGCGCTGCCTTAGAGCGCAGCGTGCTACGTTTTTTGTATGGCCGCCCGCTGGAGACCTTGTTGGCCACCTGGGGCATCAGCCTGGTGCTCATGCAAGCGATTCGCAGCATCTTTGGTGCGCAAAACGTGGGCGTGGAAAACCCTGCGTGGATGAGCGGCGGCGTGCAGCTGCTCTCTAACCTCACGCTGCCTTACAACCGCTTGGTCATCATCGCTTTTGCTGCTGCCGTGCTGGTGGGCATGACCTTGATGATCAACAAAACACGCTTAGGTTTGTTTGTACGCGGCGTGACCCAAAACCGCCCGATTGCAGCTTGCATGGGCGTGAATACCGCGCGCATCGACACCTATGCATTTGCTTTGGGTTCGGGCATTGCCGGCTTGGCTGGTTGCGCTTTGAGCCAGGTGGGCAATGTGGGGCCAGACCTGGGCCAGAACTACATCGTCGATTCCTTCATGGTGGTGGTGCTGGGTGGCGTGGGGCAGTTGGCCGGCACGGTGTACGCTGCCATGGGCCTGGGCGTGCTCAACAAATTTCTGGAGGGCTGGACCGGTGCGGTGCTGGCCAAGATCACGGTGCTGGTGTTCATCATCATCTTCATTCAAAAACGTCCGCAGGGCATCTTCGCGATGAAAGGCCGCTCGGCGGAGACATGACCATGAATCACGTTCAATTGCCTGCCAGCGCACCTTTGTTCACCTCACGTGGTTGGGTCGGTGTGCTCATCGCTGTGGCTGTGTTGTGCGGCTTGGCGCCGGTGCTCAACCTGTGGGTGCCTGCGGGCAGCGTCTTCCACTTGAGTGACTACGCAGTGGCCCTGTGCGGCCGCATCATGTGCTATGCCATTTGTGCCTTGGCCATGGATTTGATTTGGGGCTACACCGGTATTTTGAGTTTGGGTCACGGCATGTTTTTCGCACTGGGTGGCTATGTGATGGGCATGTACCTCATGCGCCAAATCGGGCTGGACGGCAACTACAAAAGCAACCTGCCTGACTTCATGGTGTTCCTGGATTGGAAAACCTTGCCCTGGCACTGGACGCTCTCTGACAGCTTCATCGCCACGCTCTTGTTGATTGTGTTGGTGCCGGGCTTGGTGGCCTTTGTGTTCGGTTACTTTGCTTTTCGTTCACGCATCAAAGGGGTGTATTTCTCCATCATCACCCAGGCCATGACCTTTGCGGCCATGCTGCTGTTCTTCCGCAATGAAACCGGTTTTGGCGGCAACAACGGCTTCACCGATTTCAAGCGTATCTTGGACATCCCGATTGCCACACCGCAGATGCGCATGATCTTGTTCGTCATCACCGCACTCACTTTGATGCTGTGTCTGGTGCTGGCCCGTTGGTTGGTGAACAGCAAGTTCGGCCGGGTGCTCATGGCCATCCGCGATGCAGAAACCCGCGTCATGTTTTCGGGCTACAACCCCCTGGGCTACAAGCTCACCATCTGGACAATTTCCGCGGTGATGTGCGGCATCGCAGGGGCCTTGTATGTGCCGCAGGTGGGCATCATCAACCCGGGTGAAATGAGCCCGGCCAACTCCATCGAGATGGCGATCTGGGCTGCGGTGGGTGGGCGCGCCACGCTGATTGGCCCCATGGTGGGGGCGGTGGTGGTCAACGGTGCCAAGAGCTGGTTGACGGTGGCTTACCCTGAATTCTGGTTGTACTTTTTAGGCGGCTTGTTCATCGTGGTCACGCTGTACCTGCCCGATGGCCTGGTGGGCTTGGTCAAGAAAATCAAAGGGAGCCGCGCATGACACCGGACTTGATGGAACAAGGCGCGCAGCGTTTGCGCGCCCGTCAAGAAGCGCAAGAGGTGCAGACCAACACCGAGTCGGGTGGGCGTGCCGCGAGTTTTGGTCGCATCAGCACCGGTGAGGTGGATGTCACCCACGGCCGCATCTTGTATTTGGAAGATGTGAGCGTGAGCTTTGATGGTTTCAAGGCCATCAACAATTTGTCGCTCGACATTGCACCGGGCGAGCTGCGTTGCATCATTGGCCCCAATGGTGCTGGCAAAACCACGATGATGGACATCATCACCGGCAAAACCCGGCCCGACAGTGGCACGGTGTATTTCGGCAGCACCATCAATTTGCTGCGCCACACCGAGGCGCAAATTGCGCAGCTGGGCATCGGCCGCAAGTTCCAAAAGCCTACTGTGTTTGAACACCTGACCGTGTTTGAAAATCTGGAACTCGCCCTGCGCACCCAGCCCAGCGACCGCCAGGTGTGGCCCTCGATGCGCTTCAAACTCAACTCGGCGCAAAGCGACCGCTTGGCCGAGGTGCTGGTCACCATCCATTTGGCAGACAGCGTGAGCCGCTTGGCCGGCAATTTGAGCCACGGCCAAAAGCAGTGGCTCGAGATCGGCATGTTGCTCATGCAAGACCCGAAATTGCTGTTGCTCGATGAGCCGGTGGCGGGCATGACCGACGAAGAAACCGCGCGCACTGCCGAGCTGTTTTTGTCGCTCAAGGGCAAGCATTCCTTGATGGTGGTGGAGCACGACATGAGCTTCATCAACACCATTTCCGACATCGTCACCGTGCTGTGCGACGGCTCGGTGCTGGCCCAAGGCACGCTTGACCAAGTGCAAAACGACGAGCGCGTGATCGAGGTTTACCTTGGCCGCTGAACACTTATGCTGAACGTCAACAACATCCAACAGTATTACGGCGGCTCGCACATCTTGCGCGATGTGAGCCTCAAGGCCGAACTGGGCAAAGTCACCGTGGTGCTGGGCCGCAATGGCGTGGGCAAAACCACGCTGCTCAAATCCCTCATGGGTTTGGTGCCCATCAAGTCGGGCAGCATCGAGTTCGATGGCCAAGACCTGAGCAAAGCCACACCCTATGAGCGCGCACGTGCCGGCATGGGCTTTGTGCCGCAGGGCCGTGAAATTTTTGCGCGCCTGACCGTGGAAGAAAACCTGCGCATGGGCCTGGCTTATCGGCCAGCGAGCACGCCCATTCCCGCAGAATTGTTTGAGCTGTTCCCGGTGCTCAAGCAAATGCTGCACCGCCGGGGGGGCGACCTCTCGGGGGGGCAACAGCAGCAGCTCGCCATTGCGCGTGCCTTGGCCGCCAAGCCGAAAATTTTGATTTTGGACGAGCCCACCGAGGGCATCCAGCCCAGCATCATCAAAGACATCGGCCGTGTGATTCGCATGTTGGCCGACCGAGGTGACATGGCGATTCTGTTGGTCGAGCAGTACTACGACTTTGCCGAAGAGTTGGCCGATCAATATTTGGTGATGGAACGCGGCGCGGTGATGGCGCAAGGCCTGGGCAGCGAGATGCAAGCCCAAGGTGTGCGTCAGATGGTCGCGATCTGAACGTGGGTTGAAGCGTTCACATCTTCCAGATCCGCGGCACCACCGGTTCGAGCTGCCACAGGTTCTGTCGCCATACGGCGCGTGCTGCTTGCAAGAGCGCCATGGCGGGCTCCACCACATCGGCCAGTACCCGCATCACCAGCACCTGAGGGTGCGGTGAGGTCGCCCCTGCAATCAAGCCATCGGTCATCGGTGTGGCGTCAATCACTGCACGTATGGCGTCCAGTGCAGCATCGCGCCGGTCACGAGCAATGTCACTGCCTGCTATGAAAAACAGAGCGGCAGTGCAGCGTTTGCCATCCAAGCCCACCGGGCTGTTCATCAAGGTTTGGTCTTGCGCGGCCAGCTTGCCTTTTTCCAGCCACACGCCGGGCACTTCGATGTGCTGCAAAATTTCGCCGCGCTCAAAAGGCAGGTCAGCCTGCGGCAAACCCAGCGCCGTGATGTCCCAGCCCATCATCTCAGCACCCTCGGCCACTTCAAACACAGCCTGGTTGCGGGCGATGCAGCCGTTGTAAGCCAGCGCCTCCATGGGCAGCCATTCCAAGCGGCTGTAGGGTGCTAATTTGGCGTGCACCTGTTGTACCGCGCTCTCTTTGTCGGAGCGGTAAAAGCGCGTGGCTGCTGGTGTCGTGACCAGCGCATGGGTGCCTTCGCGCAAATTCACCTTCAACTCCAACGTGTCGCCGCCCACAATGCCACCGGGCGGATGCAAGATGACGTTGTGACAGACCTGCGGGCCTTCGGGGTAGAGGCTTTGCAGCACGTGTAGCGGCCCTACGTGGTGGTGTTGCACCACGGTTTGCGGGGTGCCATCGGCATTTTTGCTGCGTTGGTAGTCAAGTTCTAACAGGGCGTGCCAGGGCATGGTGCAAAGGAATGAAAGTGGTGAAGGGCAGGGCGTTGAAGAAGCTGAGAAAATCGAGGTTTTAAGGCTGGCGCATGACGTATTCTGTCAAAGAAATTTTCTACACCTTGCAAGGCGAAGGCGCTCAGTCGGGCCGTGCTGCGGTGTTCTGCCGTTTTGCCGGTTGCAATTTGTGGACCGGCCGCGAAGAAGACCGCGCCAGCTCGGTGTGCAAGTTCTGCGACACCGACTTTGTGGGCACCGATGGCACGGGTGGCGGCAAGTTCGAGACCGCGCAAGACCTGGCCCAGGCCATCGCCAGCCATTGGCCTGCAGCGCCGGGCCAAGCCGGTCAACGCTTTGTGGTGCTCACGGGTGGTGAACCCCTTTTGCAAGTGGATGCCCAACTCACCGCCGCCCTGCACGCGCAAGGCTTTTTCATCGCGGTGGAAACCAATGGCACGCAGCCTGCGCCTGAGGGCTTAGACTGGGTGTGCGTGAGCCCCAAGGCCGATGCACCTTTGGCCATCGAGGGTGGCAGCGAGCTTAAGCTGGTCTACCCGCAAACCGGGGTGGACCCGGCGCGTTTTGCGGCCCTGCCTTTCACCCATTTTTATTTGCAGCCCATGGATGGCCCGGACCGCGCGCGCAACACCGAGCTGGCCATTGCCTATTGCCAGGCCAACCCGCAATGGCGGTTGGGCGTGCAGTCGCACAAGATGATCGGCATCCGCTGACGCTGTCAGATCGCCGACAATACAGCTCAGCCTTAGCAACCCCACCATGTTTGAAATCAGCCAGCGCTTTTACTTTGATGCCGCCCACACCTTGCAACGCGAGATCGAGGCGCAGGGCAGCAAGCGCGTGCACGGCCACACCTACCACGCCGAGGTGTTTGTGCAGGGCGAGCCCCTGGCCTCCGGCATGGTGATGGACCTGGGGCTGGTGCGCCAAGCCCTGAAAGACGTGCGTGAGCAGCTCGACCACCACTACCTCGATGAAGTGCCCGGTTTAGGCCCAGCCACCCTGGAAAACCTGTGCCTGTTCATCTGGCGCGATCTCAAACCCCGCCTGCCGGCCCTGAGCGCCGTGACGGTGGAGCGCCATTCGATTGGCGACAAGTGCACCTACCGCCCCTGAGTTAGCCAGCCAAGGGTTTCTGTGGGTGTCAAATTTCGCTGACGTGCTACAGTGGGCGTCAATCTAAATTGACACCTTTGCCATGAAGCTGACCATCGCCACCCGAGAAAGCCGCCTTGCCCTGTGGCAGGCTGAGCACGTCAAAGCCCTGCTGGAGCAGCATGGCCACCAGGTCAGCCTGCTGGGCATGACCACCCAAGGCGACCAAATTCTGGACCGCGCCCTGAGCAAGGTCGGTGGCAAGGGCCTGTTTGTCAAAGAGCTGGAAGTGGCCCTGGAAGAAGGCCGTGCCGACTTGGCCGTGCACTCCCTCAAAGATGTGCCCATGGAACTGCCCGAGGGTTTTGAGCTGGCTTGCGTGATGGAACGCGAAGACCCGCGCGACGCCCTGGTCTCCAACAACTTTGATTCGCTCGACGCCTTGCCCCAAGGCGCGGTGGTGGGCACCTCCAGTCTGCGCCGTGTGGCCTTGCTGCGCGCAGCCCGCCCCGATTTGGTGATTGAACCATTGCGTGGCAACCTCGACACCCGTTTGCGCAAACTCGACGAAGGCCATTACCAGGCCATCATCTTGGCCGCTGCGGGCTTGAAGCGTTTGGGCCTGGGCCAGCGCATCCGCGCGGTGTTCGAGCCTGGCACCATGCTGCCTGCCGCCGGGCAGGGCGCTTTGGGCATTGAAATTCGCTCCGACCGTCAAGACGTGGCGCAAGCCCTCTCGGTGCTGGTGCACCGCGGCACCTGGCTGCGTGTGGCGGCTGAGCGCGCGGTCAGCAAAGCCATGGGCGGCAGCTGCTCCATGCCCTTGGCGGCCTACGCCACGCTGGAGGGCGAGCAGCTCAACATCTCCGCTGCATGGGGTGACCCTGAGGGCCAGTTCGCACCGGTGCGCGCCCAAGCCAGCGGCGCGGTGGGCAGCTTGAACGAGGCCATGGCCCTGGGCGACCAAGTGGCGCTGTCTTTGCAACACGGCGTCAAAGCTGTGGGCGCTAAGCTCAACGTGTTCTGAGCGAGGTTGTGGCCGCAGCCCAGGTCATCGTCACCCGCCCGGCCCGAGAAGCTGCGACCTGGGTCGAGGGTTTGAAGCAGCGCGGTTTGAATGCGCTGGCCCTGCCGCTGATCGACATCCACAGCCTGCCGCACCAGCCTGAGTTGCTCTTGGCTTGGGCAGACATCGAGCGTTACCACGCGGTGATGTTTGTCAGTGCCAATGCGGTGATGGGTTTCTTTGAAGCCTATGCACTGGCTCAAAGTGGTGCTACAAAAAAAATAGCTTATCCCCAACGCTGCTGGGCCACTGGCCCGGGCACCACCCGCGCCTTGTTGCAAGCGCGTGTGCCTGCTGCGCAGATCGACGCACCCGCCTCGGATGCGCTTACCTTTGATTCCGAGGCCTTGTGGCAGCGTGTGCACCAGCAGATCCAAGGTGGTGAACGCGTGTTGATTGTGCGCGGCACCGATGCGCAGCACAGCACCGCACAAGGCGTGGGGCGCGACTGGCTCACCCAACAATTGTTGGCCGCTGGCGCCCAGGTGGACACGGTGGTGAGCTACGAGCGGCGCTGCCCGGTGTGGAGTGCAGAACAACAGCAAGCGGTGCAGATGGGCTTGCCCGGCAGCACCTGGGTTTTGAGCAGCAGCGAGGCCATTCGGCACTTGCAAAGCCTGCTGCCTGGTCAGAGCCTGGGCGCGGCGCGCGCGGTGGCCACCCACCCGCGCATTGCGCAAATGGCAGAAAAAGCTGGGTTTGGTGTGGTCATCACGTCACACCCATCGATGGACGAGGTCGCGCGGTCGATAAAATCGCTCCCATGAGCACAGACCCCGCGGCCAGCGCCCCAACCGACACAGCAGCGCCTGCCAACGCCGTTTTACCCAACGAGTCCAAGCGCTCGCCGTGGGTGGCGCGTTTGGGGGGTGCGGTCTTGGCTGCCGCCTTGCTCAGCAGTTTGTTGTTGTGGCAAAAGCTCAGCGACATCCAAACCCAACTCGCGCGGCAAAGTGCCGATGCTGGTAGCCAAGCCTCTGAGGCGCGCGCCATGGCCAAGCAGGCCCAAGACCTCTCGCGTGAAACCGCGGCCAAGCTCGCGGTGTCTGATGCGAAGCTCAGCGAAGTCGCCCTGCAACGCACGCAGCTCGAAGAGTTGATGCAAAGCCTCTCGCGTTCGCGCGATGAGAACCTGTTGGTGGACATTGAATCGGCCCTGCGTTTGGCCCAACAACAAGCGCAACTCACCGGCAGCGTTGAGCCTTTGCTGGCAGCTTTGAAAACTGCCGAGACCCGCATCAACCGCACCGCGCAGCCGCGCTTGGCGCCGGTGCAACGGGCGATTGCCAAAGACCTGGCCCGCATCAAAGCCACCACCTTGTCTGACTTGCCAGCGCTCCTGGTCAAGCTCGATGAACTGGTGCGCCTGGCTGATGAGGTGCCCTTGGCCAATGCGGTGGGCCAAGCGCCCGCAGCACCTGTGAGTGTGGCGCCGCCCCCTCGTTTTGTGATTCAACGCTGGTGGGAAGAGGCCTGGCAGGCCATCACCCAAGAGCTGCGCCAGTTGGTGCGTGTGAGCCGCGTGGAAACCTTGGACGCCGCACTCTTGTCGCCCGAGCAATCGTTTTTTGTGCGCGAGAATTTCAAACTCAAATTGCTCAACGCGCGCTTGGGTCTGTTGGCCCGCCAACAAGAATCAGCCCGCACCGACTTGACCTCTGCTGCTGCGAGCTTGACGCGTTACTTTGACCCGGCCTCGCGCAAAACCCAAGCCGCTGCCGCCTTGCTGGCGCAAACCCAAGTGCAGATGAAGACCCTGCAACTCCCGCCGGTGGACGAAACCCTGGCTGCTTTGGCCACTGCGGCGGCTGGCCGCTAAGACGATGCGCGCCGCCCTGTGGTTCTTGGCTTTGTTTGGCGTGGCGGTAGCCAGCGCCTTGTTTGCCGGTAACAACCAAAGCACCGTCACTTTGTTCTGGCCGCCTTACCGGGTGGACATGTCGCTCAACTTGGTGCTCTTGGTGGCCGTGGGTGTGTTTTTGGTGGTGTGGTTGGCCATGCGTGCTTTGGATGGCTTGATGGCCCTGCCGCGCGAGGCACGTCGCTGGCGCATTCAACACCAGGAGCGTCAGATCCAAAGTGGCTTGCTTGATGCCATGGCCCACTTGGCCGCGGGGCGTTTCATCCGCGCCCGCAAAACCGCAGAGCGTGTGCTGACCCAAGAGCGCAACCTGGCCAACGTCGAGCCCCAAGGCTTGGACGCTGCTTATGTACGCCGCGCCCAACGCCTGCGCGTGATGTTGCATTTGTTGGCTGCAGACAGCGCCCATGCATTGCAAGACCATGCGGTGCGCGATGCCCATGCCCAACAAGCTTTGGGTGAAACCAGCGAGCGCGAGATGCAAGACATGCGCGAAGCGGTGCAACTCACCGCCACACGCTGGGCGGTGCAAGACCGCGATTGGCCGCTGGCCCAACAGCGCTTTGATGAGTTGCCGCAAGGCGCAGCGCGTCGAACTTTGGCTTTGCGTTTGCGTTTCAAAATGGCCCGCTTGTCCAACCGCAAATTGCCTGCTTTGGAAGTAGCGCGTTTGCTGGGCAAACACCGCGCGTTTTCAGCGACGGGCACACTCAGCTTGTTGCGCACCCTGGCCATTGAGTTGCTGACCGCTGGCAAAGAGCCGGCACAAATTGCACAGAGCTGGGCACAACTGGACAAGAACGAGCAGGCCATGCCTGAAGTGGCTTTGGCCGCGGCTGGGCATTTGATCGCATGTGGCGGTGAGGCCAAGCTGGCCTTGGTGTGGTTGCTACCGGTTTGGGAGCAAATGGTGGGCGCGCCTCGTGCCACACCCACTGACCTGACGACCCGCATTCGTTTGGTGCAGGTCTTGGAACAAGGCTTTGCCGCGCAGTCTGACGCCTTGGATGCCAGCTGGCTGCGCCGCATTGAGCAGGCGCAGATGCAAAACCCGCGCGATGAATTGCTTCAGTATTTGGCCGCCGTGGCGTGCTTGCGCATGCGTTTGTGGGGCAAGGCGCAGCAACTCATGTCACAAGCCTTGCCGCGTTTGCAAGACCAGGCTCTGCGTCGCAGTGGCTGGATCGCGCTGGCCGAGTTGGCCGAGCAACGCGGCGAGACCGAGGCCGCTGCCAAAGCCTGGCGCGAAGCCGCCAAGGCATAAAGCATGAAAAAACGCGTGGGGGTTGTTCACCCACCACGCGTTGTGCTTGAAGCCTGATCTGATCAGGCTACCTCAGCGCTTAAGCCGAGACGTCTGACTCAATGGGCAAAGCCATCTGACGCAGATCGCGTTTGGTTTCCACCAAAATCAGCGGTCCTTCGCTGATCACCACAGCCGCTGGACGCTCGCGCGGCACATGCACCGGCTTGGGTTCTGCGGCAATCGCTGCTTGAACCGCTGCCACTTTGCTGGCGTCCGAATTCACCCACTGCAAACCTGAACCTTGGGCCACAGCCTGCAGGTCATTCACGGGCAGGTGGTAGGCGCTGACCTTGGGCAGGCCTGCGCTTGCCACGGAAGCCGGTGCTGCAGCAGGTGCTGGTGCAGCAGCCGGCGCAGCCACTGGTGCAGGAGCCGTGGCAGGGGCTTGGGCCGCCACCACAGGCTCAGGGTTCGAGCTTGGTGTTGCAGACGCAGACACGGCCACAGGTGCTGGTGTTGCGTCGGTGCTAGCGGCAGGTGCGCTGGCTTGCAGAACTTCAGGGCTGAAGTAAGAGCGAACCGGCGCTTCGTTGGACTCAGCTGTGGGTGCAGCAGGTGCTGCAGTCATCTGGCCTGGTGCACCTTCGGTTTGAACTTCAGTACCTGGTTCACCTTCAGCGCGTTCACCACGTTGACGACGGTCACGACCATAACGGTCGCGTGAGCGGCGTGGGCGTGGCTCACCGTTCTCGTCCAGGCGCGGCGCGCTGGTCTCTTCGGTGTTGGCGTCGCTGCGAACCTCGTTGCCGAGTTCATCGGTGCGCTGCTCGTCACGCGGTTGGCGGTTACGGTCACGACCGCGGCCTCGCTGGCCACGTTCACGGCCTTCGGTTTTGCCTTCTTCGCCAGCCACCACCTCGGTGCCGTTGGCGGGTGCCAGGTTCAAGTCATTGGCTTGTGTGTTGGTTTCGCCTTCAGCGCCACGGTTGCGATCACGGCCACGGCCTTCACCATGGCGGCCGCGACGGCTGCGCTGGTTGTCGCCTTCTGCCTCGCCGCCTTCGCTGCGCGCGGTGTCGCGTTGACCATCACGGGCTGTATCACGAGCTGTCTCACGGGTGGAATCACGTGGGCCTTTGTCGCGACCCTGACCATCACGGCCACGGCCTTCGCCACGTTCACCTCGCTCACCGCCACGCTCACCACGGTCGCCACCACGGCCACGGCGTTGACCGTCACGGCCGCGGCCTTCGCCACGCTCGCCACGCTCGCCGCGCTCACCACCACGGCCTTCGCGGGCGGGCTTCTCGTCTTTCTTGACTTCAGGTGCCGCAGCAGGTGTGCCGCCGCCGAACAGGCCTTTGAGCCAACCGAAGAAACCACCGCTGGATGCAGTGACGGCCGGCTGCGCAGCCACAGGGCGCACAGGCGCGGGCTCGGCGGGTTTAGGGGCTGCCACCGGTGCAGGTGCATCGGGCAACACACCTTTGATCACCGGGGTTTGTTTGTTGGTGGGCTCTTGCGAACGACGTGTCACCGCGGTCGGGTCTTCCACCTCTTCGGCCAAGCTGTAGCTGGCTTGCAGGTTGTCCAGACGCGGGTCGTCGTGCTTCAAACGCTCCAA
>CANGLW010000040.1 GCA_947454955.1 Comamonadaceae bacterium | reverse complement strand
TCAATTGCATAAGCTCCAGTTTCACTACACCTTCGAACGCCCGCAGCCAGGCGTTGCGCCAGAGACCCAAGCTGGGACCCACATCCCCAACACCATCCGCAACCCCTTGTTGGATTTGTTGCACGCGGTGCAGTCCAGCGGTTCGATTTCTGGGGCAGCACGTACCCTGGGCTTGTCGTACCGCCATGTGTGGGGCGAACTCAAGCGTTGGCAGGACGACATGGGCCATGAGCTCATCACCTGGGACAAAGGTCAGGCCTCACGCCTGACCGAGTTTGGCGAAAAATTGCTGTGGGCCGAGCGGCAAGCGCAAGCGCGCTTGGCGCCGCAAATTGCGTCTTTGCAAGCCGACTTGGAGCGCGCGTTTGCACTGGCCTTCGATGACAACATCCACGTGCTCACCCTCTATGCCAGCCACGACGATGCGTTGAGTGCCCTGCGTGGCCACGCGGCCGAGCAACACCAGCTGCACCTGGACGTGCGCTTCATGGGCAGTGTGGATGCGATCCGCGCACTCAACGAAGGGCGCTGTGTGATGGCGGGCTTTCACACCCTGTCGCACCCGGCCAAGGGCTCTTTGACCGAACGCACCTACCGACCTTTGCTCAAACCCGGTCTGCACAAAATCATAGGCTTTGCGCAGCGCCGCCAAGGTTTGATGATGGCCCCGTGCAACCCCTTGGGACTGACTAGCGTGGCCGATTTGGCGCAAGCCGGTGTGCGGCTCATCAACCGGGCATGGGGCACCGGCACGCGGGTGTTGCTCGACGAGTTATTGGCGCAAGCCAACATCGACCCCGCCACGCTGCAAGGTTATGACCATGAGGAAGGCTCGCACGCCGCGGTGGCCCAAGCGATTGCCGCAGGCGCGGCCGATGCGGGCCTGGGCATTGAGGCCGCCGCGCTGGCCCGCGGGCTGGGCTTTGTGCCGTTGGTGACCGAAAACTACCATTTGGTGTGCCTCAAATCAGCGCTGGAAGAGCCCGCCATCCAAAGCTTGCAAAAGGTACTGGGCAGTCCGGCGTGGCATGAACGCCTGCAAAGCCTGGGGGGCTATGCGGTGGATCCTAGCCAGGCGGGCGAAGTGCAGTCACTGCGTCAAACGCTGCCGTGGTGGAATTATCGACAGCGCAAGCAGACCCGTTGATTTGCGGCTGGGCTTCACATCGCGCAAGACCTGAAACCGATGAACACATCGTCGCGATGCGGTTCATAAAAATTACGGTACTTGGGATGGCGCAACCTGGAAGACGTGAAGATCGAGGCACCTCTGACGGCCTTGTGCGTGCCAAACCAGGGTTGCGAGTAGTCCCGGTACGGGTGAGGCTCAAAACCAGGCAGGCCACGAAACGTCGAAGCCGTCCACTCCCAGACATCGCCCCAATGGAAACCACGGCGCGCGGCTTGGTGCGCAGCCAGTTCCCACTCCACCTCGGTCGGTAAGCGGCGCCCCGCCCAACGGCACCAGGCATCAGCCTCCCACCAGCTCAGGTGCATGGCCGGTTGCAAGGCCACCATGCGGCGGGCCTGGCCGAAATACTGCTGGATCACCGCCCCCTCGCCACCGAGCCGTGCCACACCCACTTGTGCCACATGCCGAGGCGCACGTCGCCCTTGAGCTTGAACTTGTGCCAACCAAACCTGACCCTGCGGGTGCCAGAGCTCGGGCCGGTCATAGCCGCCGTCGTCAATGAATTCGATGAATTGCGCCCAATTCACAGCTTGGGCGTCAATCTCAAACTCGGGCACGGCAACTTCGTAAGCGGGCATTTCATTGTCAAACGCAAAGCCTTGTCCGGCATCCGTCCCCAAACGCCACAAGCTGCTGGGGATCAACAAAGACTCGCGAACGGGTCGTGGCGCGGGCAGGCTGAGCTCCAGCGGCATGCCCAGGGTCTGGGCCATCATCACAAAGGCTTCGGCATGCATGTCCTCATGCAAAAGGCACAGGCGGTAAAAGTAGAGTGCGGCATCGTCGTCTGGCGCTTTGGCCAAGAGGTCCAGCGTGGACTCGAGCGTTGCCAACAGGTAGCTTCGTGTCTCGGCCAAATCAGGCAGGTCCAGGCTCCACCGACTGGCATGGGGCACCAGGCTGGAATTCCACCAGCGGTCCGCATCGGGCTTGAGCGAGGGCAAACGGGTCGCACTGGGGTCAGCGTGGTGCCCCAAATGCCGCTGAAGGTTGCGCCCTATCCAAAATTCTTGAAACCAGCCGATGTGCCCAAGCTCCCACAGGGGCGGGTTGACTTCGGCCAGAAGCGGCACGCTCAAACCTTCGCCCAAATGCTGTTCAAAGGCGGCAAGCAGCTGCAAAGTGCGGTTGCGGGTGTTGATGAGGGCCAAAGACAAAGGGTCTTTGCCTGCCCGACGCCAATCCATGGACTCTGGATTGGGCATGAAAACCGTCGTCCGGTGCGTGTTGTCCATGGTTGATTATGAATCGACCCCATGCGCCTGTCGAGGTGTCGCCATGTGGTCACCCCTCACTTAAAAAGGAGGAATGCCACGTATCCTAGGACCAGATGAACGCTTAAAATGTTAGGTTGTTCAGTTTTTTACTTTCCTGGAGAAGTCTGTGTCTTCATTGCTGAAATTAGCCCTGCTGATGGACAAAATCAGTCAGACCTTGGGCAAGTTGGCGGCTTGGGCGGTGCTATCAGCAGCGCTCATCAGCGCGGGCAACGCTTTCGTGCGTTACGGTTTTGACATCAGCTCCAACGGCTGGCTCGAGATCCAGTGGTACATGTTCGCTGCCACGGTGATGTTGGGCGCGCCCATTGTGCTCAAGCTCAACGAGCACGTGCGGGTGGACATCATTTACGCCAAGCTTGGCGGCAAAGGTCCGGTGCTGGTGGACCTGTTTGGCCTGATTTTCTTCCTGTTGCCCGTCATGGTGCTGCTGATTTACTTCAGCTGGCCACTCTTCCTCAAGATGCTCCTGACCGGTGAGATGTCGCAAAACGCAGGCGGTCTGATCCGATGGCCGGCCATGATGCTCTTGCCCCTGGGCTTTAGCTTGATGTTGCTGCAAGGCCTGAGCGAGATCGTCAAACGTGTGGCTTTCCTGCAGGGCAGCTACAACATGGACATCCATTACGAAAAGCCGGTGCAGTAAGCCGCGGCCCCAGAAGATATTTAGAAAGTCCTGCCATGCAAATGGAAAATTTCGCACCGGTCATGTTTGCCGGTTTGGTGTTCGTGATGCTGATCGGTTTCCCGGTCGCGTTTTCGCTGGCTGCGCTGGGCCTGTTCAGCGGCTTCTTTGCCATTGAGATGGGCTGGTTCCCCGCCAGCTTCATGGCCAACCTGCCGATCAACATCTTCGGCATTTTGAGCAACGACCTGCTGCTGGCCATCCCCTTCTTCACCTTCATGGGCGCCATTCTTGAGAAGTGCGGCCTGGCCGAAGACATGCTCGACTCGATGGGTCAGCTCTTTGGCCCCGTCAAAGGTGGCTTGGGTTACTCGGTGATCATTGTGGGCTTCATTTTGGGCGCCATCACCGGCACCGTGGCCGGTCAGGTGATCGCCATGGCGCTGATCTCGCTGCCGGTGATGATCCGTTACGGCTACAACATGCGCTATGCCACCGGCGTGTTGGCGGCCTCGGGCACCATCACGCAGTTGGTGCCACCATCCTTGGTGCTGGTGGTGCTGGCTGACCAGCTGGGTCGCTCGGTGGGCGACATGTACAAGGGCGCCTGGGGCCCCTCGATGTTGCAGATCGCCATCTTTGCGCTCTACACCTTCGCCCTGTCCATCATCAAACCCAGCCACGTGCCTGGCGTGCCACGCGAGGCGCGTACGCTCAACGGCTGGCCGCTGTGGCGCAAGTGCTTGCGCGGCATCATCCCTTCAGCTGTGCTGATCTTTGCAGTGCTCGGTTCCATGGGCGGTTTGCCAGGTATCAACACGGCCATTGCCACCCCCACCGAAGCCGGTGCCATGGGTTGCGTGGGCGCGCTGGTGCTCGCTGCCATGCACAAGCGTTTGACCAAAGACCTGATTTGGGAAGCCATGTCCAGCACCATGCGCCTGACCGCCATGGTGGTGTTCATCTTGATCGGTTCGCGCGTGTTCTCCATGGTCTTCCAGGGTGTGGACGGCGCGAAATGGGTGGAGCATTTGCTCAGCCAGTTACCAGGCGGCCAAGTGGGCTTCCTGATTGTGGTGAACATCTTTGTGTTCTTCCTGGCCTTCTTCCTGGACTTCTTCGAGATCGCCTTCATCATCATCCCCATGCTCGGCCCGGTGGCTGAGAAGATGGGCATTGACCTGATCTGGTTTGGTGTGCTGTTGTGCGTGAACATGCAAACCAGCTTCATGCACCCCCCGTTTGGTTTCGCGCTGTTCTACTTGCGCGGCATTGCCGACACGCTGTTCAAAGAAAAGCGCATCGAAAAACCCGTCAAGTCCAGCGACATTTACCTGGGCTCTATCCCCTGGGTGATCATGCAGCTCATCTTGGTGGCCATCGTGATCTTTGTGCCTGAAACCGTGACCATGTTCCTCGACAAAGAAGTCGTGGTTGACCTGGACAAGGTGGTCATCGAAGCCCCGCCATCGATGGACGGTGCAGAGCCGACGCTGGAAAACACCGACCCGGCCAAAGCTCAGGCAGATGCCGACGCTGAGCAAAAGAAAATTGACGACCTCTTCAAGACCAAGTGAGCCAGACTCACCTCTTGAGCATCGTCTGATCTTGTGCTGAACACTGAATCGCTGGCCCAACTCGGGCCAGCCCCTTTTCGCTTCACCCCCTCAGAGCCTGAGCTGGTGTGCAGTGCGTTTGGGCTTGTCTTCAAAGCCATCGCTACGGTTTTGATAGCGGGCTGCATCCTCTGGCTGTGGCTGTTGTGGCAAAAAGGTGTCTTGGGTTCTGGCGGGCGTTCAGGCCTGTTCTGGTTCATCGCCGCCTTGGCGCTGATGACCACCACCACCTGGTTCATCTTCACCAGCAAAACCCGTTTGAACCGCGAGCACTTGCGCCAAAGCTGGGTGTGGAACAAGCAACTCGACCTGCGCGACCTGGCTTACTGCAAGTTGGTGCGCGTGCGTGGTTTGGAGTGGTTGATTGCCCCACGCTTGTACGCGCGCACCCTCATGGGCAAATTCGCGGTGTTCTACGCCGCTGATGCGGTGATGCTGGAAAACTTCCAGCGCCTGACCACCGAGCTGGCCGATTTCCGGCGTATGGACTGAAAAAAAACCGCGCTGGGTTGCCCCAATCGCGGTTTTTTTGACGACCCCCGAAGGGGCCAGCCAAATCACAGTTTCTGAGCTTGCATGAAGTTGTCGAACTGAGCGTCGGCAAACTTGAACCACAGGTTCTGCTCTGCGCGGAACTTGCTGAAGTCGGCGTAGACCTTTTTCCAGTTTTCGTTCTTGGCAGACAGCTCGTCGTAGAAAGCCATGGCTTCTTTGAACGCAGCGGCCATCACGTCTTTGGGGAAGGGGCGCAGCTTGCTGCCCGAACCCACCAACTGCTTCAAGGCAGCGGGGTTGCGTGCATCGTAGCGGGCTTGCATGGTCACGTGGGCCTCAGACGCAGCAGCTTCCACCATGGCCTTGTACTCGGGGCTCAGGGCATCGAAAGCTTTGTTGTTGATGAAGAAGTCCAGCTCAGGGCCGCCTTCCCACCAGCCGGGGTAGTAGTAGAAGGGCGCCACTTTGTTGAAGCCCAACTTCTGGTCGTCATACGGACCCACCCACTCAGCCGCGTCGATGGTGCCTTTTTCCAGGGCAGCGTAAATCTCGCCACCGGGGATGTTTTGGGGCACGCCGCCGATACGCTCCAGCACTTTGCCGCCAAAGCCACCGATACGCATTTTCAAGCCCTTGATGTCAGCCAGGGACTTGATCTCTTTGCGGTACCAGCCACCCATTTGGGTGCCGGTGTTGCCGCCGGGGAAGCTGATCATGTTGAACTTAGCGTAGAACTCACGCATGAGTTTCAAGCCGTTGCCTTCGTACATCCAGGCGGTCATTTGACGGCTGTTCAAGCCGAAAGGAATGGCGCAGCCAAGAGCGAAGGTCTCGTCCTTACCGAAGAAGTAGTAAGGGGCGGTGTGGCACATCTCGATGGAGCCTTGCTGCACGCCGTCAACCACGCCGAAAGCGGGCATCAACTCGCCAGCTGCGTGCACCGACACTTCAAATTTGCCACCCGACATTTTCTTGAGCGAGTTGGCAAAGGTGTCAGCCGCGCCGAAGATGGTGTCCAGCGCCTTGGGGAAGCTCGAAGCGAGACGCCAACGGATGGTGGCTTGGGCATGCACAGCGGGTGCAACACCAGCGGCCAGAACACCGGCAATACCGGCTTGCTTGATGAGGGAACGACGATCCATGAAGTGTCTCCTTTTAAAAATCAGAACGAGAGCCAGAGTATAGGCAAACAAAGCCTAGATTCGGATTTGACCCACCTGGCGTGGGGCTAAACCCGTTGAAAAACACCAGGCTGTGGTGCTCTTCAAACAAACCGTGCACTTTAACCAAACCTTTTGCGAATCGAGGCTTCGAGGCCCTCCGCATCCAAGCCCTGCAAACTCAAGAGCTTGGCCGGGTCGCCGTGTTCAATGAACTGGTCGGGCAAACCGAGTTGCAATACGGGCTTGCTCACCCCCGCCGCATTCAAAGCTTCCAGCACCGCACTGCCCGCGCCGCCCATCACCGAGCCCTCTTCCACCGTGACGATGCAGTCATGCGTGGCGGCGAGCTTCAGAACCAGTTCGGTGTCCAGCGGCTTGACCCAACGCATGTTGGCCACGGTGGCATCGAGCTTTTCACCGGCTTGCAGCGCCGGGTAAAGCAAGGTGCCAAAGGCCAAGATGGCGATGCGGCCTGCGCCCTGGCGGCGCACCTCGCCTTTGCCAAAAGGCAGTGGCTCCAGGTCCGGCAGCGTCGCCACGCCAGCGCCTGAGCCGCGGGGGTAGCGCACCGCCACAGGGTGGTTTTGCGCATAAGCACTGGAGAGCAATTGGCGGCATTCGCGCTCATCGGCTGGGCACGCCAGGCTCATGTTGGGAATGCAACGAATGAAAGGAATGTCGTAAGCACCGGCATGGGTGGCGCCGTCAGCGCCCACCAAACCAGCGCGGTCCAACGCAAACACCACCGGCAGGTTTTGCAAGGCCACGTCGTGGATCAGCTGGTCGTAACCGCGTTGCAAGAAGGTGGAGTAAATCGCCACCACCGGTTTCAAGCCCTCGCAGGCCAAGCCACCGGCGAAGGTCACCGCGTGTTGTTCGGCAATGCCCACGTCGTAATAACGGTCGGGGAAGCGCTTGTGAAACTCCACCATGCCCGAGCCTTCGCGCATGGCCGGGGTGATGCCCACCAGGCGCTTGTCGTGTTCGGCCATGTCGCACAACCACTGGCCAAACACCTGGGTGAAGGTGGGCTTGGATGGCGCGCTGGGTTTTTGCAAACCCACCGAGGGGTCGAATTTGCCAGGGCCGTGGTAGGCGATCGGGTCGGCCTCGGCCAGGTCGTAGCCCTGCCCTTTTTTGGTGACCACGTGCAAGAACTGCGGGCCTTTGAGCTGCTTGATGTTTTCCAGCGTGGGGATGAGCGAGTCCAAATCATGCCCGTCGATGGGGCCGATGTAGTTGAAACCAAACTTCTCAAACAAAGTAGCGGGCACCACCATGCCTTTGGCGGTTTGCTCGAAACGCTTGGCCAGCTCAAACAAGGGCGGTGCGTTTTTCAACACCTGCTTGCCCACGTTCTTGGCCGCGGCGTAAAACTGACCGCTCATCAGTTGCGCGAGGTAGCGGTTGAGCGCACCCACCGGCGGGCTGATGGACATGTCGTTGTCGTTCAGAATCACGATGAGTTTGCAGTCCTCCACGCCCGCGTTGTTCATGGCCTCAAAGGCCATGCCAGCGGTCATGGCGCCATCGCCAATGATGGCTACCGCGTAGCGGTCTTCGCCCTTTTGGCGCGCACCCAAAGCCATGCCCAAAGCTGCAGAAATGCTGGTGCTGGAGTGCGCGGTGCCAAAGGTGTCGTACTCGCTCTCGGCACGCTGCGGGAAACCGCTCAAGCCGCCGAGCTGGCGCAGGCTGTGCATGCGGTCGCGCCGACCGGTCAGAATTTTGTGGGGGTAGGTTTGGTGGCCCACGTCCCACACCAGGCGGTCATACGGCGTGTTGAAAACGTAATGCAGCGCCACGGTGAGTTCCACCGTGCCCAGGTTAGAACTCAAGTGGCCACCGGTTTTGGCCACGCTGTTGAGCAGGTAAGTGCGCAGCTCTTGCGCCAATGCCGGCAGCTGGCTGCGGGAGAGCTGACGCAGGTCAGCGGGTTGGTTGATCTCTTGCAACATACGTCTATTCTCAGTGATTGCGGTGCACCACCTGGTCGGCCAGGGCCGCCAAGGCATGGGTGTTTGTCAAGCCACTTTGGCCCAGGGCCTCAGAAGCCTGGCGGTGCAAATTCATGGCCAGTTCGCGGGCGGCATCCAGCCCCAGCAAGGACACATAGGTGGGTTTGTCATTCGCGGCGTCTTTGCCAGCGGTTTTGCCCAAGGTGGCCGAGTCGGCGGTGACGTCCAGCACATCGTCCATGACCTGAAAGGCCAGGCCAAGGGCATCGGCATAAATGGCCAGTTGGGCTAAGGCTTGTTGACTGGCTGGCCCGCAGGCCGCGCCCATCATCACGCTGGCTTTGAGCAAAGCGCCTGTTTTGAGGCGGTGCATCTGGCGCAGTTGCGCCTCGGTCAGTTGCAGGCCCACACTGGCCAGGTCAATCGCCTGACCGCCGGCCATACCAGTGCTACCCGCCGCACGCGAGAGCAGTCCGCATAGATTGGCCTGGGTGGCGGCATCTACCGCGTTGTCCAGGGTCAGCACTTCGAAGGCCAGGGCTTGCAAGGCGTCCCCCGCCAGCAAAGCACCCGCCTGGCCGAACTGCACATGCACCGTGGGTTTGCCTCGGCGCAGCACATCGTTGTCCATGCAGGGCATGTCGTCATGCACCAGGGAATAGGCGTGGATGAGCTCCACCGCGCACGCTGCACGCAAGGTGGCTGCAGCGTGGCCGCCCACCGCGTCGCTGGCGGCTTGAACCAAGAGCGGGCGAAAGCGCTTGCCACCATCGAGCACCGCATACCGCATGGGTTGGGCCAGGGTGTCGGGGGTGCCTGCGCCCACCCAGTCACTCAAGGCGGCCTCCACACGGGCCAGCACTTGATCGCGCCAGGCAGAAAACTCAAAAGCCGTCATGCACCATTCCAAGGTTTGAGGGTGCTGCCATCGAGCACCTGAATTTGCTGGTCCACCGCCTGCAAGCGGTCGCGGCAAAAAGCCAACAAGGCCGAGCCTCTCTGGTAGTGGCTGAGCAACTGGTCCAGCGGCAACTGACCTGATTCGAGCTGCTGCACCAGGGTCTCGAGCTCCTCCAAAGCGGCTTCGTAAGTAGCGGGCAGGGGCTGGTCAGAGGGCTGATGGGGTGCCTGATCAGCGTCGGCAGAGGGTTTAACCTTGGGCATGTAGGGCGAAAAAACAAAGATTAATTTTATCCAGAGGAACGATAGGCTACAGCAAAAGCGAGGGCTAGAGGGAAACCCCGAAGTACGCGGCCGCTGAGGGTAGAATTGACGGTTTGCTGTCAGGTTTGTGTCAACAAACCGAAACCAGCTTTTCCATTCATCGTCTCCCGGGTTCAGGGGAGTCATTAGGTCAGGTCACCCATGTCTGATTTAAGTCTTCAACTGCAGCAGGCAAACAGCCAATTACCTGTTTCGAGCTACTTTGACGAAGCGCTGTTCGAGCAGGAAATCGCCAAGATTTTCAAGACCGGCCCGCGTTACGTTGGGCACGAACTGTCAGTTCCCCAAGTGGGGGACTACCACGCCTTGCCCCAAGAGCAATCCGGGCGGGCTTTGGTGCGCCAGTCCAATGGCGTGAATTTGGTCTCCAATGTGTGCCGCCATCGTCAGGCCGTGATGCTGCAAGGCCGCGGCTCGCTCTTACAAACCCAAGCTGGTAGCGCAGCGGGCAACATCGTGTGCCCCCTGCACCGTTGGACCTACTCGGGTCAGGGTCAGTTGCTGGGCGCGCCGCATTTCGCGCAAGACCCTTGCCTGAACCTCAACAACTACGCCCTGCAGTCCTGGAACGGTTTGTTGTTTGAAGCCGGCCCCGGCCAGCGCTCGATCGCCACCGACCTGGCGGGCATGGGCGCTGCGCTGGACCTGGATTTTTCAGGCTACGCCTTTGACCGTGCCGAAATGCACGAGTGCAACTACAACTGGAAGACCTTCATCGAGGTTTACCTCGAGGACTACCACGTCGGCCCCTTCCACCCGGGCTTGGGCAGCTTTGTGACCTGCGACGATTTGTCGTGGCAGTTCGGCGAACATTACTCGGTGCAAAAAGTGGGCGTGTCGCGCGCTTTTGGTCAACCGGGTTCGGGCACTTACCAACGCTGGCATGAGGCCCTGCTGAAATACCGCAACGGCCAGCTGCCCGACAAAGGCGCCATCTGGCTGACCTACTACCCGCACATCATGGTGGAGTGGTACCCGCATGTGCTGACCGTCTCGACTCTCTACCCGCAAGGCCCGCAAAAAACCCTCAACATGGTGGAGTTCTTCTACCCCGAAGAGATCGTGGCTTTCGAGCGTGAGTTTGTGGAGGCCCAGCAAGCGGCCTACATGGAAACGTGTATTGAGGACGATGAAATCGCCGAGCGCATGGACGCTGGGCGCGCCGCCTTGCTCAAGCGCGGTGACAACGAGGTCGGCCCTTACCAAAGCCCCATGGAAGACGGCATGCAGCACTTCCATGAGTGGTATCGCCGCCAACTGAGTCTCTAAGCTGTGCAAGCCCTCTGGATGGTCTTGGGGGCCTTCTTTTTCGCGACCATGGGTGTGGGCGTGAAAATCGCCTCGCAGGTCTTCAACACCGCCGAGTTGGTCCTCTACCGCGGCTTGATCGGCATGGTGCTCATGGCCCTGATGCTGCGCACCCGCCGGGTGAGTTTGAAAACCCCTGTGCCCCTCATGCACCTGTGGCGCACCGCTGTGGGTGGCTTTGCACTGGCCGCCTGGTTTTACGCCATCTCTGCCCTGCCCCTGGCCACCGCCATGACGCTGAACTACATGAGCGGCATCTGGGTGGCGGCATTCATCGTGGGGGGTGGTTTGCTCATGGGCAACACCCAGCGCAACGGCCCGCTCATCATCACCGTGCTCATGGGCTTTGTGGGTGTGGTCATGACCCTGCGCCCCACCATCGAACAAAACCAATTGTTTGCCGGCGTGGTGGGCCTGCTCTCGGGCATGAGCGCCTCGCTGGCATACCTGCAAGTCACCGCCTTGGGTAAAGCCGGCGAACCGGTGGAGCGCACGGTGTTTTACTTTGCGGTGGGCACGGCTGCCACCGGCGTGCTGGGCCTCATGTGGACCGGCTTCACGCCCCTGGACCAGATCACCTGGGAGGCTGCGGCCTGGCTCATCCCCATCGGCGCCCTGGCCTCGCTGGGCCAGTGGTGCATGACCCGTGCTTACAGCCGCGGCCACACCTTGGTGGTAGCCAGCCTGCAATACTCCGGCATTGTGTTTGCCGCGCTCTACAGCCTGCTGCTGTTTGGCGACCAGATCCCGCTCATGGGTTGGGCGGGCATTGCTTTGATTGTGACCAGTGGCGTGGGCGCGACTTTCCTGCGCGAACGCGCCGTGCCCGACACCCCTGCCGAGGACCATTGAACCATGTACACCACCCTGATCACCGTGCCCCAGCTGATGGCTTTGAAAGACGCCTTGGTCTTTGACTGCAGCTTCGAGCTGATGAAGCCCACCGAGGGCGACATGCAGTACCTCGAGAACCACATCGCTGGGGCTGTGCGCGCGGACCTGGACCGACACCTGAGTTCCAAACCACCCCTGCCGGCTGTGAATGGTGGCCGACATCCCTTGCCCCAACGCGAGCGCGTGGCGCATTGGCTGGCGCAGTGCGGCTTGCAAGCCGGTCAACAAGTGGTGGTGTACGACCGCCAGGGTGCCAACTATTGCGGGCGTTTGTGGTGGATGCTCAAGTGGCTCGGCCACGACGCGGT
>CANGLW010000039.1 GCA_947454955.1 Comamonadaceae bacterium | reverse complement strand
CCGCCAATCGGTCTGAGAGCAAACGCTTGGTGTCAGGTGTTTTGGCTTGGGCCAAGGTGGCTGCGGCGCGCAGGCGCAGGGTTTTGTCCTCACTGCCCAGCATGGCCGCGGCACGGGCCAATTCCAAACGGGCTTTGATCGCGTCATCGGTCTCTTTGGCCAAGGCTTTGTCCAGCAAAGCCAGGCGAGAGGCATCGGGTTCTTTGAGCAAAGCGTTCACCGCAGCCAGGCGCAAAGCGGCATCGGGGCTGAACAACTTCACCGCAGCCAGTGCGGTGTCCAACTCACCGCGCATGCGGTTGTTGTTGATCACATCTTCAACATTGGCAGGCATGGCCACAGGCTTGCCCGTCACGGGGTCCGTGGCTTGGCTGCCTTGCATCAACAGCACTTGTTTGCCAGCGACCTTGACCGCGTCATCGGCCAAGGCTTGAATGAACATCACGGTGCGCTCATCGGCATCGAGCACAGCCTGGTTGACGGCCTCAACACGGGCATCAACCTCACCGATGGCCATGCCTTGCGCTTGCTCCAGCGTCAAGGCGCTTGAGGTGCTTGCTATGAAAACAGAAGCAAACAGAACAACAGAAAACAGAAATCTTTTCAACATAAAAAACCGGGCTGGTGTTGCTCGCAAGAGACCCAGCCCTGCTCACAGAGCTGTCAGTAGGGGCTGCCACACGGCAGCCCCAATTGCCTACATTACTTCTTCACAGGCTCATCAGGCTTGGAAGCGTTACCTTCAATGAAGGGGCTCCAAGGCTTGGCTTTGACGGGGCCGGGTGTCTTCCACACCACGTTGAACTGACCGTCAGCCTTGATCTCGCCGATGAACACCGACTTGTGCAGGTGGTGGTTCTTCTCGTCCATCTTGCTCACGATGCCGCTGGGTGCGGTGTATGTTTGACCGGCCATGGCGGCAATCACCTTGTCCACATCGGTGGTCTTGGCTTTTTCAACCGCTTGTTTCCACATGTTGATGCCGATGTAGGTGGCTTCCATCGGGTCGTTGGTCAAAGGCTTGTCTTTGTGACCGGCGATGTTCTTGGCCTTGGCGTAGGCGCTCCACTTTTTGATGAACTCGTCGTTGGCCGGGTTCTTGATGCTCATGAAGTAGTTCCAGGCAGCCAGGTGGCCCACCAGCGGCTTGGTGTCCACGCCGCGCAGCTCTTCTTCACCCACCGAGAAGGCCACCACGGGCACGTCTTTGGCTTTCAAGCCGGCATTGCCCAGCTCTTTGTAGAAAGGCACGTTGGAGTCACCGTTGATGGTGGACACCACCGCGGTTTTGCCACCTGCCGAGAACTTCTTGATGTCAGCCACGATGGTCTGGTAGTCGGAGTGACCGAAGGGGGTGTACTTCTCGTCGATGTCGCTGTCTTTCACGCCCTTGCTCTTGAGGTAGGCGCGCAGAATTTTGTTGGTGGTGCGGGGGTAGACATAGTCGGTGCCCAACAAGACCCAACGCTTGGCAGCGCCGCCGTCTTTGCTCATCAGGTAGTCCACAGCTGGAATGGCCTGCTGGTTAGGCGCAGCACCGGTGTAGAACACGTTTTTAGACAGCTCTTCACCCTCGTACTGCACGGGGTAGAACAGCAGGCCGTTCATTTCTTCCACCACGGGCAACACGGATTTGCGTGACACCGACGTCCAGCAACCGAAGATCACCGAGACTTTGTCTTGACCGAGCAACTGCTTGGTTTTCTCAGCGAACAGGGGCCAGTTGGAAGCAGGGTCAACCACCACGGGCTCGAGCTTCTTGCCCAGCACGCCGCCCTTGGCGTTGATCTCGTCGATCGCCATGAGCACGGTGTCTTTGAGCACGGTCTCAGAAATGGCCATGGTGCCCGAGAGGCTGTGCAAAATGCCGACCTTGATGGTGTCAGCAGCGTAGGAAGGAACAGCGACCAAAGAGGCCAGGGCTGTGGCCGCAGCCAGAGCTTTGAGGGTGAAGCGACGTTGCATGTGAACTCCAGTGAAGTTGATAAGGCCGCCTGATGACGGACGAATCAATTCTGGAGATCGGGGCCGGCTTTGTATGTACGCCAGGTGGCGTACATCAACTTAGATCAAGGTTGATCGTGTTTGCTAGGTTAACGCCTTCTGGGGGCAGGTAATCGGCCAGCACAAAAGCGCGTTCCTGGGCCTGCGCGGCTTTCAACACACCGTGCAGCACCTGGATGGAAGCCAAATCGAGCGAGGCAAAAGGCTGGTCCCACAAGACCAGGGGTGCGCCACTGGCGATCGATGCGGCCAACATGACTTTGCGCCGCGAACCGGTGGAGAGCATGAAGAAGGACTTGTCGAGGTGAGGTGCCAAGCCCAAGGCCTGGGTCAGGTCTTGCAATACATCCTCGCGCCAGGCGCTGTAACGCTTTGCCTGGGCTTGCCAGTACGCGCGAACCATCGTTTCGTCCACGCTGCGGTCGGCCGGGTCCATCAAAAACACCTCGGTTGTCGCGGCTTGGGCCAGGGTGCGAAGCAAGGTGCTTTTGCCGGTGCCTTCATCTCCACACACCAAGGTCACACCCGTTGGGATGGTGAGGGTCATGGGGGCTCGGATGAGCCCATTGGGCAGTTCAAGCACCAGCGCTTCGAGGTGCAATAAGGTTTGAGGTCCAGGCATGGCCTGAGAGTTTAAGCCTCGAACTGTGGGTGCGACTGTCGGATGCGGTTGATGGCCATGGCGGCAGCAGAGGTCCGGGTTTCCACACCCAGCTTGGCAAAGATGCGTTCCAGGTGTTTTTTCACGGTGGCCGGGCTTGAACCGAGGATGTCACCAATGTCGCGGTTGATCTTGCCCTTGACCACCCAGTACAACACCTCGGCCTCGCGCGCGGTGAGCTTGAAGGCCAGGCTCATGGTGTTGATGACGGCCTCGTCCGAGATCTCGCGCATGACGATGAGCCAATCGCCCCCACCTTCGCTGTCACCCACCTGCTGGTGCAAATCAAAGCTCAAGCGGCGCGCGCCTTGGTCCAGGTGAAAACGTGGCGCGCCTTGCACCGCGGTGCTGGTCGCCATCAACTGCGCTGCGGCTTGTCGTTGCAACCACGCTAGTACCGGCTCGGGCACCAGCTGGTTGTCGGGACCAAACCAGGTGCGCAACAACTCACGCGCCAAAGGTGTTTGCCACAACAAGCGCCCATCGCGCGCACGCACTGTCACGCTGGCATAGCCAAAGGCATCAAGCGCATTGCGGGTTTGGTTCGCCTGCTGCGCGGTTTGGCGCGCAGCCTTGGCAGTGCGGGTGTGCACCGCCATGCGTGCCAGCACCTCGCGCGGCTTGATGGGCTTGGTCACATAGTCCACCGCACCGGCGGCCAGCGCGGCCTCGAGGTGCTCGGTCTCGGTGAGTCCTGTCATGAACACGATGGGAATGTGCGCGGTGATGGGGTTGGCCTTGAGGCGGCGCGCCACTTCAAAGCCGTCCATGCCGGGCATCATGGCGTCCAACAAAATCACATCGGGCACGGCTTGCTGCGCGCGCTGCAAGGCCGACTCGCCATTGAGCGCCACCAACACCGAGTAGCCTGACTCATCCAATGCATCATGCAACACCGAGAGGTTGTCGGGCACATCATCGACGATGAGCACCACCTCACTTTGCTGCAGGTCGAGGGCGTCACTCATGAATCAACCTTCATTTTTACGCCGCCCAGCAAGGGAATAATGCTCTCAAATTCATAGCTTCTGGCTAGAGCCTCTACTTGGTTTGTCCAGGCTGTGGCATGCGGCTGGGTCTGGCGAATTTGCTCAAGCTGGTTGAGGATGCCGCGCAAATACCCCAAGCTGATCGCATCGCGCATGGTTTGCAAAGTATGGGCGGATAAATGAATTGGGAGATTTGCTTGCTCAACTTCAGGACCTACAGGCACACTGGCTTGCGTGTCTTCAACAGTGACTGGGGCTGAGGATTTTCTCGGTTGCTGCGTGGATGGATCTGCACTGAACTTCGCCTCTTGGTAAAGCCATTGCAATTTGAGACGCTGAGCCAACCAATCGAGCAACTCGGCATGGCGCACCGGCTTGGTGATGAAGTCTTGCGGGGTGATGCCCACATCGTTCTCCAGCGACTTGTCAAAGGCATTGGCCGAGACCACCGCCACATGCACCTCGTCCATGCGCGGCATGGCACGCAGGCGGCGTATGGTTTCCCAACCGTCAATGCCGGGCATGGCCAGGTCCATGAAGATCACGTCAGGCCGGTAGCCTGCGGCCAACAGGTCCAGCGCATCATGGCCACTGGCCGCGGTGCGCAACACAAAGCCCAGCGGTGAGAGCAAATGCGAGAGCACCTCGCGGTCCATGTCTTCGTTGTCCACCACCAGCACATGGCGGCGTGCCCCGCTGTAACCGCGACGCACGCCCGGTGTCTGCGCCGGGAGCTTGTAGCGCACCCCGCTGCTGAGCACCTCAGGCAAAAACAGCTTCACATGGAAAACCGACCCCACACCCGGCGTGCTGTCCACACTCAAGGCGCCGCCCATCAGGTCGGTGAGCATCTTGGCAATCGTCAAACCTAAACCTGCACCACCTTGGCCAGTGCCTGAGGTGGTGCCACGGGTGAAGGGCTCAAACACCTGGGTGATTTGCTCGGCACTCATGCCCGGGCCAGTGTCGGCAATGTCAAAAAACGCCATCTCACGCGCATAACGAACCCGCAACATCACCTGGCCATGCGAGGTGAATTTGATGGCATTGCCCAGCAAGTTGATGATGATTTGGCGCACACGTTTGTCGTCGGCCCGCACCAACTCGGGCAAAGCGCCCGAGACCTCAAATTCAAAATGCAAACCCTTGGCCGCGGCTTGCAGCTCGAACATGGCGGCAAGTTCATGCACCGCATCGGCAAAGTCCATGGGCTTGATGTCCAGGGTGAGCTTGCCCGACTCGATGCGCGCGATGTCCAGCGTGCCTTCAATCAAGGACAGCAAATGCTCACCGCCACGGCGAATCACTTGCACCGCGTGTTTGCGGTGCGCCGGCACTTGCGGGTCTTCGCCCATGAGCTGCGCATAGCCCAGGATGCTGTTGAGCGGCGTGCGTATCTCATGGCTGATGGCGCTGATGTAACGGCTCTTGGCCTGGTTGGCGTGCTCGGCCTGGTGCTGCGCGCGCTCGGCCAAGGCTTTGGCTTGTTGCAAGGCGTGGTCGGTTTGTTCGTGCAGGTCAATCTCGCGCATGAGCAAACTTGTTTGGCGGTTCGATTCTTCTTGCGCCACCTCGCGGCTCTTGTTGGCCAGCACCACCCACCACACCACCAAGCCCGAGAGCAAGAGCACGGCCATGTAAGCCTTGAAAAAACCCGCTTTGAGTGCGGCATGGGCACTGCTCAAGTCCACATCCCCCAAGCCCAGCTCCAGGGTTTTGATTTCTTGGTGGTAGAGCAAACCAAACACCGCGGTGAGCAGCGGCACCACGATGAGCATGAGCATCAAAAAATGCCCCAAGCCCGCGTCCAACACCGGCCAGAGTTTTTTCGGTGCCATGAAACGCAAGGTTGACTGCCACTGGTGCGAGAGCTTGCCGTGAGGCTTGCACAAATCACCGCAACGCGCATCCAGCGTGCAACACAGTGAACAAATGGCGCCTTGGTAAGCGGGGCAAAAGGCCATGTCAGGGCCTTCGTAATCGCGCTCGCAAATCACACAGCGCTTGAGCGCTTGTTGTGGCTCGGGTTGGCGGGCCAAATAGAACTGACTGCGTGTGAGTGCGGCAATGGCCGGTGCGGCCAAGAGCGCTGTGCCGCAGGCAATCATGGCCGAGAACGCTTGCGCCATCGGACCAAGCACGCCTAAGTAAGCGGTGATGGACACGACCGAGGCCAGGCCCATCGCACCCACACCCACCGGGTTGATGTCGTACAGGTAAGCGCGCTTGAACTCGATGCCAGGTGGTGACAAACCCAAGGGCTTGTTGATGACCAAATCGGCCACCACCGTCATCATCCAAGCGATGGCCACATTCGAGAACAAACCCAGCACATCGCCCAGCGCGGCGAACAGGTTCATCTCCATCAACATGAAAGCAATGAGGGTGTTGAACACCACCCACACCACGCGCCCGGGGTGGCTGTGGGTGAGGCGCGAGAAAAAATTACTCCAGGCCAGCGAGCCCGCGTAAGCGTTGGTCACATTGATCTTGAGCTGCGAGATCACCACAAACAAAGCGGTGGCCGCCACAGCCCATCCGTAATGCGGGAATACGTACTCGTAAGCGGCAAGGTACATCTGGTTGGGGTCCACCGCACGGTCAGGCGGCACGGCGTGGTGAATGGCCAGGTAAGCCAGCAAGGCACCACCCAACATCTTGAGCACACCCAGCACCACCCACCCCGGGCCCCCAATCATCACGCTGGCCCACCAGGCTTTGTGGTTGCGCGCGGTGTGTGCGGGCATGAACCGCAGGTAGTCGGCCTGCTCCCCCATCTGCGTCATCAGGGCCACGCCCACCGTCAAGGCCGCACCATAATTGAGCACATCAAAGCCCGCATGACCACTTTTCTCACCAATGTAGTGCACCACCCCCAGAAACGCACCAGGATCGAGCCAGAACACGGTGATGAAGGGGACCAGCAGCAGAACGATCCACAAAGGCTGCGTCCAGGCCTGCAATCGGCTGATGGCAGCCACCCCGTGGGTCACCAGGGGCATGACCACCACCGCGCACACCAGGTAGCCCCAGGCGGGTGGGATGTCCAGTGCCAGCTGCAGCGCGTAGGCCATGACCGCTGCTTCAAGGGCAAAAAAGATGAAGGTGAAGGCCGCGTAAATCAGCGAGGTGATGGTCGAGCCGATGTACCCGAAGCCCGCCCCTCGGGTGAGCAGGTCCATGTCCACCCCGTAGCGTGCGGCGTAAATGCTGATGGGCAGACCGGCCAGAAAAATGATGAGCCCGGTCGACAAGATGGCCCACAGCGCGTTGGTGAAGCCGTACTGCACCAGCAGGGTGGCGCCCACGGCCTCGAGCACCAGGAAAGACGCGGCCCCGAACGCGGTGTTGGCCACCTGCCAGGTGGACCAGCGGCGCGAGCGCTGGGGCGCAAAGCGCAGGGCGTAGTCCTCCATGGTTTCGCGGCCCACCCAGCTGTTGTAGTCGCGCCGCACCTTGACCACTTGCTGCGTGGCGTTGTGGCTCGGGTCAGGCATGGGCTGGGTTGTCGCAGGGGAATGTGGGGCGGGCATCACCGGTGAATGCCAGCATCAACCGTGCCCGAATAAGGTTTTGCGCTTTTCCTCACAATATTTTTCATGAACCAGGTTTTATGTCATGCCATGAAAACATCTTCTGAATGGGTTGGCTGGGCGTTCAAGCCCTGGGCCAAGCTGCTTGTGGCCAGCGCCTTGTGGGGGGCTGCCAGCTTGGCCCACGCCCAAGCCACGGGTGCTAACGAGCCCATCACCCGCCTGACCATGGACGATCTGGTGAGCACGGTGATCACCCACAACCCAGGTTTGCTCTCGGCCCGCCAGGCGCGCACCACGGCCAGTGCGGCGGTGCGCTCGGCCGGCGCCCTGCCCAACCCACGCCTGGACTACATGGACGGCAGCAACGCCGCCCGCGTACCCGCAGGCCTGGCCGGACGGGTTCAGGGCGTGGGTATTTCGCAGTTCATTGAAAGCAGCACCCTGCGCCAGGCCCGCGTGGCCGGCGCGCAGGCGTCTGAGACCGGGGCGGTGCACCTGATCGCTGCCACCCGCAATGAGCTGGTGGCGCAGGTGCAACTGCGGGCTTATGAGGTGCTGCTGCGCCGCGCTGAAACCCAGGCTGCCACCGAAGCCCTGGCCCTGCTGGAACAGGTGCGCGAGCGGGTTCGCCTGCGGGTGGAAAGCGGCGAGGCGGCGCGCTATGAAATCATCAAGGCCGATGCTGAGATCATCAGCGCCCGCCAGCGCTTGCAAAACGCATCCTTACAAGCCGAGCAAACCATGCTGTGGCTCAACCGCTTGGCCGCAGGCCGTTTGCCCGCACGCTGGCAGCTTGATGCGGCCTTGAACGTGGTGCCCACGCTGCCCGGTTTGGCGCAACTCCAAGCCCAGGCTTTGACCGACAACCCCGAACTCAAACTGCTGCAGGCCGAGGTGAGCCGCGCACAAGCCCAGCTGGCCTCTGCCCGCGCCAGCCGCTGGCCCGGTCTTGAGCTGCGTTACCAGCAAAACCAAGAACCCGACATCGTGCACAGCACCTTGGGCGTGAGCGTGCAAGTGCCGCTGTTTGATGGTCGCGAAGGCCCGCAGGCCGAGGCCGCCTCTGAACTTGAGCGCCAGCGCGCACGACTGACGGGGCGCCAGGCCGAGTTGCAACAGCAGGTGCTGCAAGCGTGGCGGGCTTTAGAGATGGCGCGCCTGAAGGTCGAGGCACTGAGCCAAGGCGCGGTGCGTGAATCGGAATCGGCCTTGCGTGTGGCCGAAGCGGCTTACCGCTATGGTGAGCGCGGCATTCTGGATGTGCTCGATGCCCAGCGCGTGCTGCGCTCGGTGCGTGCCGACCTGCTGGTGGCCAGCTACGAATGGCAAGCCGCCCGCATTGAACTTGAATTTTTGGCCGGCCGCTACGCCGCGCCTATGTGAAACGGAACTGACCATGCCTAACTTGTTCAAACTTTGCGCTGTGAGCCTGGCCTGCCTGATGCTTGGCGCCTGTGGTGACAAAACCGCCAGCACCTCGGCAAACTCACCGGTGGCTGCAGCCAACAACGCCGACCCGATGGTCATCACCGTGTCGGCCGAGCAAACCAGCAACTACCAAACCGGCCAGGTGGCCATGGCCCTGGTGACCGTGACGCAAGAGCACCCAGGCCGCGTGGAAGCCAATGAGCGGCTGGTCACACGCATCGGAGCGTCGGTCACCGGCCGTGTGACCGAGGTACTGGCCGAGGTGGGTGACACCGTGGTTCGCGGGCAAACCTTGGCGCATGTCAGCAGCCCCGAACTCACCACGGCCCAGCTGGCGTTTTTGCGCGCAGCGGCCAACCAGTCGTTGGCAGAGCGCGCGGTGGATCGTGCCCGACAACTCATCCAAGCCGATGTGATTGGCTCGGCCGAATTGCAGCGCCGCGAAACCGAACTCTCGATCAGCAAAGCCGAATTGCGTGCCGCCGAAGACCAGTTGCAACTCATGGGCATGCCCAGCACTGCGGTGGACAAACTCAAGTCGCAAGGCAGCTTGCACACCCAAGCCAATGTGACCGCGCGCCTACCCGGCGTGGTGCTGGAACGCAAGGTGAGCCAGGGCCAGGTGGTGCAACCGGGCGACCAACTTTTCACCGTGGCTGAACTCTCCAATGTGTGGGTGGTGGGTGCCTTGCCCGAACAAGCCGCACGCACCGTGCAACGCGGCCAGAAGGTCGACATCATCGTGCCCGCGCTGGAGCAGCAACTCACCGGGCAGGTGGTGTTTGTGAGCGACACCATCCAGCCCGAAACACGCACCGTGGCCATTCGCACGCAATTGGACAACCCGAACCGCGAACTCAAACCGCAAATGTTGGCCACCTTGCGCATCGCTGCGGCACCCACAAAATTGGCTGTGCTGCCTGAAGCTGCGGTGGTGCGTGAAAACGACCGCGACCATGTGTTTGTGCAAACCGCGCCCAACACCTACCGCCTCACCCCAGTCACGCTGGGCGCCACCGTGAACAAACAGCGGCCTGTGCTCAAAGGTGTGGAAGAAGGCGACACCGTGGTGGTGCAAGGCGCGTTTCACCTCAACAACGACCGCAACCAGCGCCTACTGACCAACGCCTCACCCACACCCGCCAAGCCTGGGGGCAAGACATGATTGCTGGCCTGATTCGCTGGTCGCTGCGCCAGCGTGTGTTGGTGGCAGTGCTGTGCGTCATCATGCTGGTGGCTGGCGTGATGGCGGTCAAACGCTTGTCGGTCGACGCGTTTCCTGATGTGACCAATGTGCAGGTGCAGGTGGCCACCGAAGCACCTGGGCGCCCGCCCACCGAGGTGGAGCGCTTCATCACCGCACCCATTGAAATCGCCATGACCGGCCTACCCGGCCTGGTGGAAATGCGTTCGCTCAACCGCAATGGTTTGTCGCTGGTCACCTTGGTGTTCACCGAAAAAACCGATGTGTACTTTGCCCGCCAGCTGGTGCTCGAGCGGCTGATTGAAGTCACCCAACGCATGCCTGCAGGCATCACGCCGGTGCTTGGTGCGGTGTCCACCGGCCTGGGCGAGGTGTACCAATACACCCTGGAGAAAAAAGACGACCGTGGTGCCGATGGCAAGCTCAAAGCGCTGAGCGAAGAAGAGCTGCGCTTTCGCCGCGAGGTGCAAGACTGGGTGGTGCGCCCCATGCTGCGCTCCATCATTGGTGTGGCTGACATCAACTCGCAAGGCGGCTTTGCGCGGCAGTACCAAGTCAAGGTCAAGCCCGACCGGCTGCGCTACTTCGGCCTGAGCGTGCAAGAGGTCTACAGCGCGATTGCGCGCAACAACGCCAACTCATCGGGTGGCGCGCTGCCGGCTTTGTCCGAGCAGTACCTGATCCGCGGCGTGGGCTTGATCGCATCGCTCGACGACGTGGGCAACATCGCCCTCAAAGAATTCCAAGGCACGCCGGTGTATGTGAAAGATGTGGCGCAGGTGGCCTTTGGCTCCGAGGTGCGCCAAGGCGCCATCATCAAAGATGGACAAACCGAAGCGGTGGCGGGCATTGTGCAGATGATTCGCGGTGGCAATGCGCGCGATGTGGTGACCCGCATCAAAGCCCGGGTGGCAGACATCAACCAACGCCAAATGCTGCCCGAGGGTTTGCAGATCGTGCCGTTTTACGACCGCTCTGAACTGGTCAACACCGCCATGAAAACCGTGGCCAAGGTGCTGGCAGAAGGCATCTTGTTGGTGGTGGTGATTTTGTTTGTGTTCTTGGGCGATGTGCGCTCGAGCATCATCGTGGTGGCCACGCTGGTGCTCACGCCCTTGCTCACATTTTTCGCCATGAACCGCATCGGCTTGAGTGCCAACCTCATGTCACTCGGCGGCTTGGCGATTGCCATTGGCTTGATGGTGGACGGCGCAGTGGTGGTGGTGGAAAACGCCTTTGCCCGGCTGGGTGACCCGGCCAACGAGGGCCGCGCCAAAGCGCGTGTGATTTTTGAAGCGGCTTCCGAGGTAGGCAAGCCCGTGCTGTACGGCGTGGGCATCATCATCTTGGTGTTCTTGCCGCTCTTGAGTTTGCAGGGCATGGAGGGCAAGATGTTCGCGCCTCTGGCACTCACGATCGCGATTGCCTTGACCATCTCGCTGGTGCTGAGCTTCACCATGAGCCCGATGCTGTGCAGCTTCATCCTCAAAGGCGGCCCCGAGCACGACACATGGCTTTTACGCCAGATGAAAACACCTTACCTGCGCATGCTGCATTGGGCGCTGGCCCACCCGAGAAAGGTCTTGCTCAGTGCCTTGGTGGCCATGGCGGGCAGCTTTGCATTGGTGCCTTTTTTAGGCACGGCCTTCATTCCCACCATGCAAGAAGGTTCGATCACGCCGGTGATTGTGCGTGTGCCGAAAATTTCGCTGGACGAATCCATCAAGCTCGAAACCCAGGCTTTGCAGGCCATCAAAACCGTGCCCGAGGTGGCCTCTGTGGTCTCGCGTTTGGGGCGTGGCGAATCGGCTTCTGACCCGGGTCAACCGCATGAATCTGACCCCATCGTCTCGCTCAAGCCGCGCGACACCTGGCGCGATGGCTACACCCAAGACGACATTGCCAACGAGATCCGCGACAAGCTCAAGTTCTTGCCCGGCGTGGAGATTGCCATCAGCCAACCGATTGCGGCGCGGGTGGATGAGATGGTCTCGGGCGTGCGCTCGCAAGTGGCGGTCAAGCTCTTTGGCGACGACCTCGATGAGTTGCGCCGCACGGGTGATGCGATTGCCACAGCGCTGATGGCCACACCTGGTGCGACCGACTTGCGGGTGGAGCGAGTGAGTGGCCAGGAGTACATGACCATCCGCATCGACCGCGCAGCGATTGCGCGTTACGGCCTGAATGTGGAGGACATCAACGCCCTGATTGAGATCGCCGTCAAAGGCAAAGTGGCCACCCAGGTATTTGAAGGCGAGCGCCGCTTTGACCTGGTGGTGCGCCTGCCTGAGGTGAGCCGCTCCAGCACCGATGCGATTGCCGGTGTGGTGCTGCGCGCACCCAATGGCGCCATCGTGCCGCTGCGTGATGTGGCCGAGATTCACTTGGGTGACGGCCCCGCGCAAATCAGCCGCGAAGGTGGCAAGCGCCGCCTGGTGGTGGGTGTGAATGTGCAGGGGCGTGACTTGGGGGGCTTTGTGGCGCAGGCCAAGGCGCGCATTGAAGCGCAAGTGCCCATGCCCACCGGCTACTTTGTAGTGTGGGGTGGTCAGTTTGAAAACTTGGAGCGCGCCACGGCCACGCTGGCCATCATCATCCCCATCACCATCGCCGCGATTTTCTTTTTGCTCTACATGCTGTTTGGTTCGGTGCGTTACGCCGGCTTGGTCATCACCGTCCTGCCGCTGGCGGCCATTGGCGGCTTGGTGGCACTGGCCATCAGCGGGGAATATTTGAGCGTGCCCGCAGCGGTGGGCTTCATCAACCTGTGGGGCATTGCGGTGCTCAACGGGGTGGTGCTGGTGAGCTTCATCCGCCAAATGCGCGAACAAGGCATGGCCACCGACCAGGCGATTTTGGAGGGCTGCACCCACCGCTTCCGCCCGGTGAT
>CANGLW010000038.1 GCA_947454955.1 Comamonadaceae bacterium | reverse complement strand
GAGCTCTTTGGATAAGTTAAGGGAAAGCGATTCAGCTAGGGATTAACCCCGATTTTACTTTCACAGGGCTTGCAAAGTCGGCGGAACTGCCCCTTTAATAGGGCGTTGGCCAATCGATCCGCATGGGATGCGACGAGGAAGCAACGCGGTGGGGGAGTATCCCGAAGCGTTGGTCCCCCGATTCGACATAACAAATGAGGAGTTCTACATGACTGGTCAATCGACGCTGATACTGGCGCTCGTTTGTGGGCTGATTGCCGTGGCCTACGGCATTTGGGCCCGGGGTTGGATTCTTGCGCAAGACGCGGGTAACGCCCGCATGCAGGAAATCGCAGCAGCCATTCAAGCCGGCGCTGCCGCCTATCTCGCACGGCAATACAAAACCATCGCCATCGTGGGCGCGGTGCTCGCGGTGCTCATGGCTTTGTTTCTGGACTTTCAAACCGCGGTCGGTTTCGTCATTGGTGCCTTCTTGTCAGGCGCTTGTGGCTTCATCGGCATGAACGTATCGGTGCGGGCCAATGTGCGCACCGCGCAAGCTGCCACCCATGGTATTGGCCCGGCGCTGGACGTAGCCTTTCGGGGCGGCGCCATCACCGGCATGCTGGTGGTGGGTTTGGGCTTGTTGGGGGTGACTGGATTTTTCTGGTTCCTCACCGGCAATGGCAACACCAACCCGTCGACCAACCTGGCCGCCCTGCTCAACCCGCTGATCGGTTTTGCGTTTGGCTCGTCCTTGATTTCCATCTTCGCCCGTTTGGGTGGCGGCATTTTCACCAAGGGCGCTGACGTGGGCGCTGACCTGGTGGGCAAGGTCGAGGCGGGCATTCCAGAAGACGACCCGCGCAACCCGGCAGTGATTGCCGACAACGTGGGCGACAACGTGGGTGACTGCGCCGGCATGGCCGCTGACCTGTTCGAGACCTATGCGGTGACACTCATTGCCACCATGGTGCTGGGCGCCCTGCTCATCTCGGGCGCTCCCGGCCAAGCCGTGGTGTACCCACTGGCGCTGGGCGCGGTGTCCATCATCGCTTCCATCGTGGGCTGCTTTTTTGTGAAGGCCTCCCCCGGCATGACCAATGTGATGCCTGCGCTTTACAAAGGCCTGGCCATCTCTGGCGTGCTCTCACTGGTGGCGTTTTACTTCGTCACGGTGAGCATCATGCCCGACGACGCTTTGGGCGCGGCCGGCAGCCAAATGAAGCTGTTTGGCGCTTGCACCATCGGCTTGGTGCTCACCGCCGCTTTGGTGTGGATCACCGAGTTCTACACCGGCACCCAGTACAGCCCGGTCCAGCACATCGCACAAGCATCCACCACCGGTCACGGCACCAACATCATTGCCGGCTTGGGCGTGTCCATGCGTTCCACTGCTTGGCCGGTGATGTTCGTGTGCGTGGCCATCTGGTCTGCCTATGCTTTGGGCGGCTTGTACGGCATTGCGGTGGCCGCCATGTCCATGCTGTCCATGGCCGGCATTGTGGTGGCACTCGACGCGTACGGCCCCATCACCGACAACGCTGGCGGCATTGCCGAGATGTCCGAGCTGCCCAGCAGCGTGCGCGACATCACCGACCCGCTGGACGCGGTGGGCAACACCACCAAAGCGGTGACCAAGGGCTACGCGATTGGCTCGGCAGGTCTGGCCTCGCTGGTGCTGTTTGCCGACTACACCCACAAGCTCGAAACCTACGGCAAGGCCATCGCGTTTGACCTGTCCGACCCGCTGGTCATCATTGGCTTGTTCATTGGCGGCTTGATCCCTTACCTCTTCGGGGCCATGGCCATGGAAGCGGTGGGGCGTGCAGCAGGCAGCGTGGTGGTGGAAGTGCGCCGCCAGTTCAAAGAGATCCCCGGCATCATGAAAGGCACGGCCAAGCCCGAGTACGGCAAGGCGGTGGACATGCTGACCAGCGCGGCCATCAAAGAGATGGTGATTCCCAGCCTGCTGCCGGTGGTCGTGCCGGTGCTGGTGGGCTTGCTGCTCGGCCCAAAAGCGCTGGGCGGCTTGCTGATGGGCACCATCATCACCGGCCTGTTTGTGGCGATTTCCATGTGCACCGGCGGCGGTGCTTGGGACAATGCCAAGAAGTACATCGAAGACGGCCATCACGGCGGCAAGGGCTCCGAGGCCCACAAAGCGGCCGTGACCGGTGACACGGTGGGCGACCCCTACAAAGACACCGCAGGCCCGGCCATCAACCCGCTGATCAAGATCATCAACATCGTGGCCCTGCTCATCGTGCCATTGGTGGTGAAGTTCAGCAGCTGAGGCTGAGCTTTTGAACACCAGCCCCTCTTCGGAGGGGCTTTTTTTCGCCTGAGCACCCGTAGTTTGTCTTTGGCTTAGAGCGATTCCCCTGCCCCAGCCCAACCATTGGGGCTCAGGCAAAATGCAGGGCATGTCAGAACGTGTCATTCCCCTGGTAGATCAGCGCACCCCCACCTTGGCTGCGCCCGCGGCCGCTTTTGCGCCGGGCAGCCGCATCACCCCCAATGGTTTGCTGGCCGATGGCCTGGGTCGTCCGCTGCGTGATTTGCGCATCAGCGTGACCGACCGCTGCAACTTTCGCTGCAGCTACTGCATGCCCAAGGAGATTTTCGACAAGGACTACCCCTACCTGCCGCACAGCCATTTGCTGAGCTTCGAAGAAATCACCCGTGTGGCCCAGCAGTTTGTGGCGCATGGCGTGCAAAAAATTCGCCTCACGGGGGGTGAGCCGCTGCTGCGTAAAAACCTGGAAATTTTGATCGAGCAACTCGCCGCCCTGCGCACGCCCGAAGGCTTGCCGCTGGACCTCACACTGACCACCAACGGTTCGCTCTTGGCACGCAAGGCCCAAGCCCTCAAGGCAGCCGGTTTGCAGCGCGTCACCGTGAGCCTGGATGGTTTGGACGACGCGGTGTTTCGCCAAATGAACGACATGGACTTCCCAGTCGCCGATGTGCTTGAAGGCATCGCAGCCGCGAAGGCTGCAGGCCTGGGGCCCATCAAGGTCAACATGGTGGTCAAACGCGGCACCAACGAGCAGGAAATTCTGCCCATGGTGCGCCACTTCCGCGGCACCGGTGTGGTGCTGCGTTTCATCGAGTACATGGACGTGGGCGCCACCAACGGCTGGCGCATGGACGAGGTACTGCCCTCGGCCGAGGTGGTGAAACTTATCCATGCCGAACTACCTTTGGTGCAGCTTGAACCGAGTCAGCCCGGTGAAACCGCCGAGCGCTGGGGCTTTGTGGGTGCTGATGGCCAGCACGACCCGGCCCTGGGCGAGATAGGTGTGATCAGCAGCGTGACCCAAGCGTTTTGTGGTGAATGCAACCGCGCGCGTTTGTCCACCGAAGGGCGTTTGTATTTGTGCCTGTTTGCCACCCAAGGCCACGACCTGCGCAGCCTGATACGCGGTGGCGCCAGTGATGCCGACTTGGCCTCGGCCATCGGCCACATTTGGCAGGGCCGCAGCGACCGTTATTCCGAATTGCGCAGCGAACTGGGCCCCGACACCAGCGCGCCGGGTCAGCGCCGTGTCGAGATGAGTTACATCGGCGGTTGAACATGATGGACATCCAAGACATCACCGGGCTGATCCTCGCTGGCGGGCGCGGCTCGCGCATGGGCGGCGTGGACAAAGGTCTGCAAAATTTCAACGGCATCCCCCTGGCCTTGCACACCCTCATGCGCCTGCAAATGCAGGTGGGCCGCGTCATGATCAATGCCAACCGCAACCTGGCGGCCTACGAGTCCTTTGGTGCCGAGGTGTGGCCCGATGTGCTGGACAACTACGCTGGCCCCTTGGCAGGTTTCTTGACTGGCCTGGAGCGTTGCGAAACCCCCTATGTGCTGACCGTGCCCTGCGACAGCCCCTTGTTTCCCATGGACTTGGCGCAGCGTTTGGGCGAGGCCTTGCTGGCGCAAGACGCTGACCTGGCCATGGCCTGCGCGCCAGAAACTGACGAGCACGGCACCGTCATGCGCACGCAGCCGGTGTTTTGTTTGCTGCGCTTGGACTTGCTTGAAAGCCTGGTGGCCTTTACCCAGGCTGGCGGGCGCAAGATTGACGCGTGGACCGCGCAACACAAAGTGGCCTTGGTGGACTTCAACGACGACCCACGCGCTTTTGCCAACGCCAATACTTTGGAAGACCTGCAAGCCCTGGAGAGCCGCTGAGTGAAGACCCTGGCACACATTGCCGAAGAACTGCAAGGCTACGACCCGCAAGCCCTGAGCGCACAGGCGGTGGGTGACTTCCTCTCGCGCTTGGTGGTGCCAGTGAGCGAGGTTGAAACCCTGGACATGTTCGCCGCCTTGGGTCGCGTGCTCAGCGAAGACGTGATCTCCCCGGTGAGCGTGCCGCCGCACGACAACTCGGCCATGGACGGCTATGCGTTCGATGGCGCGCAGCTGGGCATCGAGCCCCTGAAAATCAAGGTGGTGGGCACAGCCCTAGCGGGCAAAGCCTGGCAAGGTCAGGTGGGTTCAGGTGAGTGTGTGCGCATCATGACCGGGGCCATCATGCCTGCGGGTTTGGACACCGTGCTGCCGCAAGAGTTCGCGCAAGTCGATGGCGAGCACATGACCGTGCCCGCCGGTGTGGTCAAGCCAGGAGACAACCGCCGCCTGGCTGGTGAAGATGTGATGGCCGGCCAAGCCGCGCTACAAAAAGGTGAGCTGCTCAGACCCGCTGCGCTTGGCCTGATGGCCAGTTTGGGCATTCCCAAAGTTAACGTGCTGCGCCGCTTGAAGGTGGCTTACTTTTCCACCGGCGATGAAATTCTGAGCTTGGGCGATGCCCCACGCGAAGGCGCGGTGTACGACAGCAACCGCTACACCGTGTTTGGTTTGCTCACCCGCTTGGGCTGCGAGGTGATGGATCTGGGTGTGGTCAAAGACCAGCCTGATTTGCTCAAAGCCGCGTTCGAGCGCGGTGCCCGCGAGGCTGATGCCATCATCACCAGCGGAGGTGTGAGCGTGGGCGAGGCCGACCACACCAAAAACATGATGCGCGAACTGGGCGATGTGGCTTTCTGGCGCATCGCCATGCGCCCGGGCCGCCCGATGGCTGTGGGGCGCATCGGTCAATCGGTGTTGTTTGGTTTGCCCGGCAACCCGGTGGCGGTGATGGTCACCTTCCTGGCCTTTGTGCGCCCTGCGTTGCTGCAAATGATGGGCGCACGCCAACGCGACCTGCCTTTGCTCAAAGCGCGTAGCACCGAGGCCATCCGCAAAAAACCAGGCCGCACCGAGTACCAGCGCGGCACCGTGTCCACCGTCAACGGTCAGCTGCAGGTGTGCACCACTGGCAACCAGGGCTCGGGCGTGCTGAGCTCCATGGTGCAAGGCAACGGCCTGATGGTGTTGCACCACCACCAAGGTAATGTGGCAGTGGGCGACGAGGTGGATGTGATGATGTTCGAGGGCATGATCTAAAACCAACGCTGCACCGGCACCAGGTGCAGCAGCTCGGCCAAGGGCGGCACCGTCAAGCCCAACACCAGGGTGATCAGGGTCAAGCCCGCCACCCAAGCCAATGCGGGGTTGGGTTGTGTGAGCGCCGCCCAACGCGCTGGCGCATTCACCGCGCGGCTCACCAGCACCAAGCCTAAGTCACCGAGCACCAACGCCAAAAACGCCCAGGTGTTGGCCAGGTCTTGCGGCACCCACTGCCGCGCTAACAACAACACCGACATCACCACAGCCAACACGCCTAAGCCTTCCACCATCGCGGTGATGAAAGCACGACCATCCAACAAAGCTGCCTGCGGGTCACGTGGCGCGCGGCTCATCAGGTCAGGGGCTTCGGGCTCCTGTTCAAACACCAGCGAGCACGCCGGGTCAATCAAAATCTCCAACAACACAATGTGCATCGGCCACAGCACCTGCGGCCACCCCAAGAGCACAGGCAAGAGCGCCATGCCAGCCACCGGCACGTGTACCGCCACGATGTAGGCCACCGCCTTGCGCAGGTTGTCGTCTGTGCACCGCCCCATGCGCAAGCCCCCCACCAGCGAGGCAAAGCGGTCGTCCACCAAGACCACCGAGGCCGCTTCGCGCGCCACATCGGTGCCCTGCTCGCCCATGGCCACACCCACATGCGCGGCCTTCAAGGCAGGTGCGTCGTTCACCCCGTCGCCGGTCATCGCCACCACCTCACCCAAGCTGGCCAAGCTTTGCACAATGCGTAACTTTTGCGCGGGGCTGATGCGCGCGCACACCTGCGTGGTTTTCAAATGTTGTCGCAACACCTCGTCGCTCATGGCATCCATCTCATCGCCATTGAGCACCTGGTCAACACCACCCGGCTGAATCAATCCGGCTTGCACAGCGATGGCCTGCGCGGTTTGGGGGTAATCGCCAGTGATCATCAGCACCCGCACACCGGCCGAGTGGCATTGCGCCACCGCCGCTGGCACATCCGCACGTAAGGGGTCTTGCAGACCGATCAAACCCACCCACTCAAACGCGTAGTCATGGGCCAAAGCCGGCCACGGCGGGCCGTTGTGCTTGGCCCGGGCCACACCCAAGACACGCAAGCCCTGGCTGGCCATGGCATGCACCGCTTCGCGCCAATACTTCAGCGCGTCGGCATTCAAATGGCACAGGTCCATCACCGCTTCAGGCGCGCCTTTGGTGGCCACCTCATGCATGGGCTCGGGTGGGTTCCACCACACCCGCGACATGGCGCGCAACTCAGGCGAGAGCTCGTAGCGCTGCACCAGCGTCCAGTCTTGGTGCAGGTGCTCGGTCTCACGCAAGCAACGTTGCCCCAACTCATGAAAGGCGCGCTCCATCGGGTCCACCGGCAAAGCCTCGCTGGCCAGAATCGCGTACTCCAACAACGCATGGGCTGCCTCGGGTAACTCAGTGGTGTTGGGGGTTAACTGCAACACCCCATCTGCAGGATGCGCCATGTTCATCGCGGCCACATGCATCGCGGCCACCTGCATGCGGTTTTGCGTCAAGGTGCCGGTTTTGTCCACACACAAGACGGTGATGGCACCCAGGGTCTCCAAGGCGCGCATGCGGCGTATCAACACTTTTTGATGGGACAAACGCCAGGCACCGAGCGCCGGCAAAACCGCCAGCACCACCACAAATTCTTGCGGCAACAAGGCCATGGCCAGCGCAATGCCCGACAGGGCTGCGGCCAGCAGATCACCATCACGCCACACGTGCAGGGCTGCCAACCACACGCTCAAAACCAAGCCCACCGCGGCCATGCGTCGCACCAGCACACGGGTTTGCTGTTGCAGGGGGGAGTCCCCCGGGGTGATGGTTTGCAGCGACTGGCCCAGCTGCCCCATGCGGGTTTGTGCGCCGGTGTGCTGCACCTTGAGCCAAGCCACACCCTGCACGACCAGGGTGCCGGCGCACAAGCTCTGGCCGGCATGGCGCTCGATGGGCACCGACTCGCCACTGAGCAGCGACTCATCCACACTCACCAAGGATGAACCGATGACCACCCCATCAGCTGCCACACGGTCTCCCTCCTTGATAAGCAACACATCGCCCGGCACCACCTCAGCAGCTGGCAAGGTGGTGAGCTGTCCATCGCGCAGCACCACAGCGCGCGGGCTAGCCAAGTTGGCCAAGGCCTCCAAAGCGTGTTCGGTGCGGCCCTGCTGGTACAGCGTCAAGGCCAGCACCACCCCCACCATGAACAGCAGGCTCAAGCTTTCATGCACATCACCCAGCAAACCATAAAGCACGGCCGCTATCAAAAGCAGAGCAAACATGGGCTCGCTCAACAACTTGCGTGTCATGTGCCACCAGCCACGTGGCTTGGCCGCAGGCAAGGCATTGGGGCCGCACTGACGCGCGATGGCTTTAACTTGGGCCGTGCTCAAGCCCGCTTCAGGCCACTCAGTGTTTGAGTTGCCTTGGGACTTGTCCTGGGACGTGTCTTTTGGCTTAGCTTGGGGCTGAGCTTGGGAACTTGGGACTTGGGGGTGGGCTGTCATGGCACCAGGCCATGACAGCATGGATCAGACCCGGCTGGGTTGATCCAGATTCAGAGAGCTCACGATCCGGCCTGCCAACCACCACCTAGGGCTTTGAACAGATCGACCGAAGCCGCCAAGCGCGCAGCGCGGGCACGCACCAAGGCCAGCTCGGCCTCGTTGAGGTTGCGCTGGGCATCCAACAGAAGCGCTGGTGCCACAAAACCGGCATTGACCCGGACCTGGGTCAAACCCACAGAGGCTTGCAAACTTTGCTGCTGGGCCTGCAAGGCGCGCTCAGCCACGGCTTGTTGCTCGGTGTTGCTCAAGGCATCGCGCACATCACGGAAAGCGTTGAGCACGGTTTGCCGATAGTTCGCAGCGAGTTGCTGCTGTTGCGCCGTGACCTGGGCCACCACCGCATCACGCCGACCGGCATCGAAGATGGGCGCCAAGATGTTCAGACCCAGTGAGAAGGTGAAGGCCTCGGGCTTGAACAGGTTGCTCAAGTCCGCGCTTTGCGAGCCCGCCGCAGCGGTCAGGCTCAGTGCAGGGAACAAGGCCGCACGCGCCAAACCAATGCGGGCATTGGCCGCCATCAACTGCGCTTCAGCATCACGCACATCAGGGCGTGCAGTCAGCAGGCTCGAAGGCAAGCCCGCAGGCACATTGGGGGCGGCAGGCAAGGCCACTTGTGAAGCCACAGTGAGGCCCGGGCTGTTGAGCAAGACGCCCAGCAGGTTCTCACTCAAAGCACGTTGGCGCAGCAAGTCAGCCAACTGCGCTTGCAAGGCCAAAAGCGCAGGCTGCGCGGCTTGCACATCCACCTCGGAGGCCAGGCCACCAGCTTGGCGCTTGCCAATGATGGCTGCAGCTTCTTGGCGGTTGCCCACGCTGTCTCGGGTGATGGCAATTTGTGCGTCCAGCGAACGCAGGCTGAGCCACGCTTGCACCACCGAAGCGGCCAAGGTGGTTTGCACCGTGGCCTGGGCATAACGGCTGGACATGGCTGCGGCGCGCGCGGCTTGGTCGGCGCTGCGTACCTTGCCCCACACATCCAACTCGTAGCTGGTGCTCAAACTCACCGAACGGTCGGTACGCGCCAGTGGCAAGCCGGGGCTCACCGGCACCGCGCCGAGTTGCGTGACCTGGTTGTTCACGCCACCCACCGACAAATTGACCTCAGGAAACAAGGCAGCGCCAGCCTGGCGCATGAGCGCATCGGCCTCTTGCACGCGGGCTGCGGCCGCTTGGGTTTGCGGGCTTTGGCTCAGCGCGCGGTTGACCCACTGGTTGAGCTGCGCATCCCTCAAAGCCTCCCACCAGGGCGCGATGCCCACGGTGGCTGCAGCAGCTTCCACCGCTGTTGGCGTGGCCTGGTAAGTCTCGGGCAACTTGACCGAGGGGCGCTGGTAGGTGGGTGCCACCGTGCAAGCGCTGAGCATGAGGGCGGCTGTGCCCACGACGAATTTCATCATGGCTGGCCCCCTGCTTTGGCGGCGTCTGGTTTAGAGAGCCACAGATAAAACAAAGGAATGAAGAGCGTGGCCAGGAAGGTCGCAGCCAACATGCCACCAAACACACCGGTGCCCATGGAACGACGCGCTGCCGAGCCCGCACCGCTGGAAACCACCAGGGGCAGCACCCCCAACACAAAGGCCAGCGAGGTCATGATGATGGGGCGCAAACGCAAGCGCGCTGCCTCAAGCGCGGCTTGCACCACGCCCATGCCTTGGTCACGTTTTTGCGCGGCGAATTCCACAATCAGAATCGCATTTTTAGACGCTAGGCCAATGAGCACCACCATGCCGATCTGAAAGTACACATCGTTGGGCATGCCCCGCAGCATCACCGCCACCAAAGCGCCTAGGGACGCAAAAGGCACGGCCAAAATCACCGCCACCGGCAGAGACCAGGTTTCGTACTGCGCGGCCAGAATCAAAAACACCATCACGATGCCAAAGCAAAACGCCAACATGGCAGCTTTGCCGGTGCGCTTTTCTTGGAAGGCCTGACCGCTCCAGGCCATGCTGTAGCCCTCGGGCAGCACGCGGGCGGCCACCTCTTCCACTGCCTTGATGGCCTCACCTGAGCTCACGCCCGGCGCGCTGTTGCCCAGCACCTTGGTGGCCAAGAAACCGTTGAAGCGCTCGAGCTGTTCAGCCCCGGTGATTTGCCGGACCTGCACCAAAGCAGACAAGGGAATCATGGCGCCACCAGCCGCACGCACCTGCACATGGCCGATGTCTTCGGGCTTGGCACGGTAAGGCGCATCGGCCTGCATCAGCACGCGGTAGGTGCGACCCGATTTGTTGAAGTCGTTCACATACAAAGCACCGATCGTGCTTTGCAGCGCATCGAACACATCGGCCACCGGCACGCCCAGCGCGATCGCTTTTTCACGGTCCACATCGATGAACAACTGCGGCGAGGTGGGCCGGAAGAATGAGTTGATGCTAGTCAGTCGTGGGTCTTTGCGCAGCTCTTCCAAAAAGATCTTCAACACTTCGGCGAGCTTGCGCGGATCGGGGTCGGCGCGGCTTTGTAAAAACACCTCAAAGCCACCAGCCAAGCCGATGCCGCGAATCGGCGCGGGGTTGAAAAAGAAGGCCATGCCTTCGCGTTGGCCCGCGGCTTTGCCAGAGGCGGCCTTGACCAGGTCAAACGAGGTGGACTCGCGGTCATCCCAAGGCTTCATGGTGATGAACATGGTGGCCGCGTTGTTGCGGTTCGCACCCGCAATCACATCCAGGCCCACCAAAGAAGTCACATGGTCCACACCGGGTTCGGCCATTACCGTCTTGAGCAATTTGGCGTTCATCGCATCGGTGCGCTGCAAGGTGGCGGCATCGGGCAGCGACTGCGTGCCAATCACAAAGCCACGGTCTTCCGAAGGCACAAAGCCCGAAGGGGTCATGCGGAACAAGACCACACAAGCGACGATCACCATCAAGAACAGCACCAGGCCCACACGGCTGTGGCGCAGGGTGCTGCCCACAATGCGGGTGTAGAGGTTGGTGAAGCCCTCAAAGCCGCGGTTGAAGCTGCGGAAAATCGGCGCTTCGTGGTGGCCGGGCTTGAGCAGCAAGGCGCACAAAGCCGGGGTCAGGGTCAAGGCCACCACACCCGAGATCACCACCGACACGGCAATGGTGGCCGCGAACTGTTGGTAGAGCTTGCCGGCAATGCCACCCAGGAAAGCCACAGGCACAAACACCGCACACAAGACCAGCACAATGGCCACCACCGCGCCCGAGACTTCGCGCATGGCTTGGATGGCTGCGTCTTTGGGTGCCATGTTGTCGGTGCGCATCAAGCGCTCGACGTTTTCCAGCACCACGATCGCATCGTCCACCACGATGCCGATGGCCAGCACCATGGCAAACAAGGTGAACTGGTTGATGGAAAAACCAAAAGCCCACAAGCCTGCTGCAGTGCCAATCAGCGACACAGGCACGGCGATCATCGGGATCAAGGTGGCGCGCCAGCTTTGCAGGAACACAAACACCACAATCACCACCAGCAAGGCGGCTTCCAGCAAGGTCACCAGCACTTCATGGATGGACGCGGTCACCACCATGGTGGTGTCAAACGGCACCACGTACTCCATGTCGCTGGGGAAACGGGTTTTGAGGTCGGCCAATTTGGCGCGCACGGCCACCGCGGTGTCCAGCGCATTGGCACCTGACTGCAGGTACACCAGCAGCGAAACCGAGGGCAAGCCGTCCAAGCGGCTTTGTTGCTCATAAGACTGCGCGCCCAATTCCACACGCGCCACATCTTTCACACGCAAGGTGCCGTTGGCACCGCCCGAGCGCACCACGATGTTGCCGAACTCTTCAGGTTGCAGCAAACGCCCCTGCGCGGTAGCGGTCATCACCAAGGCTTGCCCCTGAGGTGCGGGCTCGCTGCCAATTTTGCCGGTGGCGTACTGCGCGTTTTGCGCGCGGATGGCGGCGGCCACATCGCTGGGCGTCACACCCAGTTGCGCCATGCGCTCCGGGTTGAGCCAAATGCGCATCGAGTAATCACGCGCACCAATGAGCAGCACATCGCCCACACCAGGCACGCGCTTGATCTCATCGATCATGTTGATCGAGGTGTAGTTGCTGATGAACAGCGGGTCGCGTGTGCCGTTGGGCGAACGCACCGCTGCGAGCAACAACACATCGTTGGATTTTTTCAGCACCGTCACGCCAGTGCGGCGCACCTCATCAGGCAAACGCGGCAGCGCAATCTGCACGCGGTTGTTCACCGCCACGGTGTTTTGGTCACCGTTGGTGCCAGATGCAAACGTCACGGTGATGGTCAAGGTGCCGTCCGAGCTGGCCGACGAGTTGAAGTACTGGATGCCTTCAATGCCGCTGAGTTGTTCCTCAATGGGTGCAGCCACCGTGCGGGTCAGCGTCTCAGCGTTGGCACCAGGGTAGTTGGTGGTGATGGTCACCGTGGGCGGCGCGACCTCAGGGTACTCGGCCACTGGCAGCACAGTGATGGCCACCAAACCTGCCAAGACGATGATGAGCGAGATGACCGATGAAAACACCGGCCGGTCAATGAAAAAGCGGAACATGCGTGAACCCCGCTTACTTGGCCGCTGCAGGCGCAGCGGGTGCAGGAGCACCGGCAGGGGCAGAACCTGGGGCACCTGGAGCACCAGGGGTGCCACCAGCACCAGCCCCCGCTTCAATCGGCTTGACCGGCGAGCCCGGGCGCACGCGCAGCAGGTTGTCGGCAATCACCTTCTCACCGGCTTTGAGGCCACCCACCACCACCCACTGGTTGCCTTGCCAACCATCGGTTTGCACCGGGCGCACCTGGGCTTTGTTCTCTTCACCCAGCACATACACAAAGCGACCCTGGTCGTTTTGCAGCACCGCGGTTTGCGGCAAAAGCACGGCCTCGCGGCTGCCCACCGTCAAGCCCACACGCACAAACTGACCGGGCAAGAGTTCTGTTTTCGGGTTGTCAAACTCCGCACGCAATTGCACGGTGGACAAACGCGGGTCGACCTGACCCGCTTCAAAATTGATGCGGCCTTTGAGGTCAAGCTTTTTGCCGTTGGCCAAAGTCAGGCTCACTTGCGCCTTGGCCAAGCCGCCAGCCTTGTCACGCAAGCCAGCAATTTCTTGGTCAGACAAAGAGAAGCGCACCCAGATCGGTGATGTCTGTACCACGGTGGTCAACAGGCTGTCGGTACTGGTGTTGACCAAGGTGCCTTCAGAACGCTCGGCACGCCCGCTCACACCGGCAATCGGAGCGGTCACGCGGGTGTAGCCCAGGTTGAGTTCAGCTTGCTTGACCGCTGCCGCACTGCCCTCCACCGTGGCTTGCAAACTCAAACGCGTGGTCAGCGCGTCGTCGGCTTCTTTTTGGCTCACCGCTTTTTGCGCGGCCATGTCTTTCAAGCGGCGCTCTTCACGCGTGGCTTGTTCCAGGCGGGCTTGTTGCTCGGCCAGTTGCGCTTTGGTGCGGGCCAATTCCAACTCAAATGGCACGGGGTCGATCTGGAACAAGACCTGGTTGGCGCTGACCTGCTCGCCCTCTTGGTAGAGGCGCTTGGTCAAAATGCCACCCACACGGGCGCGCACTTCCACTTGGCGAACACCTTCGCTCTGACCACTGATCTGCACGGTCTTGGGCACCATGGTGGGCGCAACTTGCAACAAAGCCACGGCCGGTGGTGGGGGTGGCGATGGTGCTTCCGGGGCTTTGCCGCACGCGGCCAAGACAAACAAAGACGCTACACCGCAAACACGCAGGGCAAAGGAAGTGGGGAGCACAGGGAGTGACATGGGCAAGGCTTCAAAAAAAATCTGCCCCCGAGTGGAGGCAGAACACAGTGTCGCAGAATCAGGTTTCGGTGACTTTGAGAGGACCTTTGCCGGCCCAACGCTCAAGGTAGAGGTAAATCACCGGGGTGATGTAGAGGGTGATGACTTGCGAGAACAACAAGCCACCCACCACTGCAATACCGAGTGGGGCACGCAGTTCAGCACCCGCACCCAGACCCAAGGCAATCGGCAAGGCGCCCATCAGGGCAGCCAGGGTGGTCATGATGATGGGCCTGAAACGCAGCACACAGGCTTGGCGAATCGCCTCTTCGGGTGACATGCCCTGGTTGCGTTGGGCATCGAGCGCGAAGTCGATCATCATGATCGCGTTCTTCTTCACAATGCCAAT
>CANGLW010000037.1 GCA_947454955.1 Comamonadaceae bacterium | reverse complement strand
GTTCACGCAGTTGCTGGCCTATGTGGAACACCACCTGGGCCGGCCCTTGGGCGCGCGCACCGAGGTGCTGGTGAAGTGCACCAGCTGGGTCAATGAAATCGCACACTTGCTATTGAAACAAGAGCAATCGCGCGCTGTTTTTCTTTACTGCAGACTTGAAAAGTTTGTGATCAACATCCTCAAACCCGGTGGTGGTTTGGTGGACTTGATGGGCGGCGCAGCGCAGCGCGTCAAACGCCTGAATAAACTGCAAAGCCAAGTGGTTGAGCTCAAGGCCTTGAGCCACGGCGACATTGCCGCCATGACCTGGCTGTGCGAGATGCTGACCTTGAGCCAGGCCGGACAGGGTCGGCAACACGCCCCCACCTGGATGGACTTTGATGACTATTTGCTGGACGCCGTCGCCGGCACAGAACAAGCGGCACACAGCTTGGGCCTGCGTTGGGACGCTGCCGACACCCAGCGCTTGATGGCCAGTGGCACCTTGAACAAGTATTCAAAGTCGGATGGCGGCAAGAGCTTCACGCAGCAAGACCGCTTGAATGAACTGGCCAAGTTGAAGACCGAGTATGCAAGCGAGATTGACAAGGCTTTGACCTGGATCGAGCCTTGGTTGTTGCGCCACCCGGAACTCACCCGCTTTGCGTAACCTGACTGAACAACAGCACGTGGTGACGCGCGCTGCGCGCGAGCGTTTGAACGGCCACCCCGGCAAGGTGATTTGGTTCACGGGCTTGTCGGGTGCGGGTAAGTCCACCCTGGCCAATGCACTGGAGGTGGCGCTGCACGCCAAGGGTTACCGAACCTATTTGCTTGATGGTGACAACGTGCGTTTGGGCCTGAACCAAGACCTGGGTTTTTCAGATGCCGATCGGGCCGAGAACATACGCCGCATTGCGCAGGTGAGCCACTTGATGTTGGATGCGGGGCTGGTGGTCATCACCGCGTTCATTTCGCCCTTCAGGCGCGAGCGCGACATGGCCCGCGCCTTGGTGGGGCCCCATGATTTTGTGGAGGTGTTTGTGGACACCCCGCTGGAGGTGTGTGAACAGCGCGACCCCAAGGGTTTGTACCGCTTGGCCCGCGCCGGAAAGATCACCCAGATGACGGGCCTGGACAGCGCGTACGAGCCACCTTTGCAAGCTGAATTGACGGTGCACACCAACCAAGCATCGGTTGAACACATTGTGGCGAGTTTGCTCGATGTGATGGCCGGCAAAGCTTAAACAGCCACCAAGAACATCGACAAAAAAACCGACAAAGAACATTGACGAGATAGACCATGAACCTGATTGACAAATTCGAAGCGGCCTTCGCGCAAGACCCCGCCGCACCCTGCTGCATTGTGGACAACAAGGTGATGCGCCGCATCGACTTTTACCGCTCGGTGTGCAAGTTGGCCAAGGCCTTGCACGCGCAAGGTATTCAGCCCGGTGATGTGGTGGGTTTGACCTTGCCGCAAGCCCCGGTTCACCTGGCCATGATCGTGGCCATCGCCCGTTTAGGCGCGATTTCTCTGCCTGTGTTTCCCAAGAGCCCGGGTGGTGTGAAGCGTGCCTTGCTGGCCAAGTACGGCGCGAAGTATTTGATCTTGCCCAAGGCGCCAGAGAAGCTGCCCGATGATTTGACGTTCAAGTTGATCACCATGGATCAGCTGGTGGACCCCGCGGTGGAAACGCCCAAGAATTTGCGCTTCATGGACTACTGGCCAGCACCTGAAGACTTGGGCCGTTTGAGTTTGACCTCAGGCACCACGGGCACGCCGTGTGCCATTGCCTACACCCACGCGCATTGGCTCACACGCATTGAAAACACCAGCATGGGCTATGACGACCAAACCCGTTTGATACCCGGTGACTTGCATTTGACGATGGGCAACATCTCGAGCCTGGCCGCGATGTTCAAAGGAGGTGTGGTGGTGTTTCAGTTAGACCAAGACCTGGCCAACATGGCCAAGCTGATCGCCTTGCATGGCGTGACCCACGCGATGTTGACCCCGGCATCGTTGCCCAAACTTGCCTCCTTCATGCCCGGCGATGGCAATGCGTTCCCGTCGTTGAAGCAGTTGCGTGCGGTGGGCGGTTCCCTGGCCGACCCGGTGTTCAAACTGACACGACAAAAAATAACACCCCACATTTATTTGCCCTACGGCAGCAGTGAGGTGGGCTTGATCACCATGGCCACACCTGAGATGCAGATGAGCCACCCCAACCACACGGGCAAGCCGCGCAAAGGTGTGACGATGGAGGTGGTGGACGAGAACGACCAGGTCTTGCCCGCCGGGCAAAGCGGTGAGCTGCGCGTGAAGATTGCGGGCATGCCCACCTCGTACTACAAAGACGAAGAACGCACGCGCGAGAAATTCAAACATGGTTGGTACTACACCAGCGACATTGGCACCATCACACCCGATGGGTTTGTGAAGGTGGAGGGACGTTTGGATGACCGCATCAACCTGGGTGGCATCAAGTTTTTCCCGGAAGAGTTGGAGAATGTTTTCAACACCCACCCGCTGATTGCCGAGAGCGCGGTGGTGTCTAAAACCGACGCCAATGGTGTGAAGCGCTTGTTTGCTTTGCTGGTGCCCAAGCCCAGCGAAGGTCCGCTTGATTTGAAGTTGGGTGAGTTTTGCAAAGAGAAAAAGTTTGGCGGGAAAACACCAGGCACGTTCATCGTCATCCAGTCTTTGCCCAGAAACCCGGCTGGCAAAATTTTGCGCAAAGACCTGCCTGGCCTCATCGACAAAATGGCCAAGCAACAAGCCAAGGCCAAAGAGTTGCATTGAGCTTGCCATGAGAGCTTGGTGTGATGGTTTCAAACAGTGGCGTGCGCGCTTTGCGTTGGCTGTTGTTGGTTGGTGTGGTGTGTTGGTATTGAGCTTGTTAGGTGCTGTGCAGGTGCATGCGCAAGCCAAGCCGGTGCTTGAACACGCGGGACAAGCCTGGCCCAGCAAGCACATCACGCTGGTGGTGCCCACGCCTGCGGGTGGGGGCTCTGACATTTCTGCGCGTATCTTGGCTGAGCGCATGAGCGAGGTGCTCAAGACCCGCGTGGTGGTGGAGAACCGTGCCGGTGCAGAGACCTTGGTGGGCATTCAGCATGTGATGGCTGCAGCGCCCGATGGCTACACCTTGTTGTTCGCGTTTCCCAGCGTGATTCATCTGCGCATGACGCACAAGCTCGATGTCGATCCGCTCAAAGCCTTGAGCCCTGTGGCCAAGATCACCGAGTCGTCGTTGATCTTGTTGGTGCGGCCCTCACTGGCCAATACCTGGGCTGAGTTTTTGCAAAAAGGTAAGCAGTCACGCACCGACTACAACTGCGCAGGCTCAGGGGCCAACCCGAGTTTGTCTTGCCAGTTGTTACGAAGCATGGGCCCGTTCCCTTTGCAACTCATCACCTACAAAGGCAATGCGCCAGCCATGCAAGATTTGCTGGGCGGTCATGTGGACATGATGTTTGATGTGCCCGGCGGCGCGCAGGCGCATGTGGCTGGTGGTGGTGTGCGCGCCCTGGCCAGCACTGGTTCACGCCGCGCAGAACCGCCCTTCGCTGATTTGCCTTTGACCAAAGATTTGGTGCCCGGCTTCGTGCTCGACACCTGGCAAGGCGTGATGCTGCCCGCAGGCACCCCCGAACCGATTCGCAAACACCTGGAGTGGGCGATTCAAGAAACCCTGAGCGACCCAGGCGTGCGCCAACGCCTCAACAAAGCCGGCCTGTCCGTCCAATTCGAACCCGCGAATCAATTCGCCCAAACCCTGAGCAGCGACGTGAAGAAATACGAGAAGCTGTTTGAGGTGGTGGGGGTAGTGAAGAAGTAAGGTCAGTTCATGGAGATGCATAAAATGACCCATGGGCATCCAGCAGATCAATGCTTCTTATGTGGCGGAAGAAGACCGCCTGTTGTTGCGCGTGACCACGTCGCAAGCGCAGGAATATCGCCTTTGGCTCACAAGGGCGGTGGCCGCGAAGTTTTTGGATGTGTCAGACAAAGCGGTTGTGAGCGCTTTGGCAAAGCAACATCCCGAAGAGCAAGCCAAGGCCATTGCTGAATTTCAAGAAGAGGTGCTGGCTGAAAAAGAAACTTTCACACAGCCCTTTAAGCCTGTAGAAGACCTGCCTTTGGGGGAGTCGCCTCTGTTGGTGGTGGGCATCAAAGCCACGGTTGAGGGGGCGGTTTGTCATCTCGGTTTGCAATTGGCCAACCGGCACACCTTAACGCTGCATTTGGGCAACGACCTCTTGCTCAGAACCAAGTTGCTGCTGAAGAAAATCGTGGCTAAAGCCCAGTGGTTCAACCCTTCTGGGTTAATTTCAACTCAGGAAGTTGAACCAATGCCATTGAAGGCGGCCCCAAACACGGACAAAATTTTCCACTGATCAGGCTGCCCCTGGCTATTTAAGTAGTTGCGACATAATGAGAGGCTAAGTGTGCCGCTGATGGCGCACCCTGAAGGCGACAGACACACATGCATATTTTTTCACTCAGGCTTTGTCTGGCCCGATGCCTTGCGACATGGCAAGGCACGCGGCAGTTGACGACTTGGGTGATTGCACTTTTGGTGGTTTTGCCTTCACAAGCACAAGAGGTGCGATTGAGCGGCCTCTTGGACCTGGCGATGCTGCGCCACCCCACCATCTTGCAAGCCCGCAACCAAGCCAAGGCCTCAGGCTTTGATTTGGAGGCAGCCAAGTGGGGTCGCTTTCCCACCGTCACCTCCGACCTGCGTTCAGACACCAGCTATGTGCAAAGTGTGGCTAAGTTGGAGCAGCCTTTGTGGGCAGGGGGTCGCATTGAAGGGCGCATTGACGTTGGGCAAGCTAACTTGAAAGCAGCACAAGCCAGTGTGCAAGAGGCAGAGCTCAATGCCTTGACCCAAGTGGGGAATTCTTTTTTCGAGGTGCTTCGCTTAACCGACCGGTTGCAAACAGCCCAAGAAAACATCAAAGAACACCAGCGGCTTCATGACCTCATCAACCGGCGTGTGCAAGCCGAGATCAGCCCCCCTGCTGACCTGACCTTGGCCCAGGCCCGCTTGCAGCAAGCGTTCACTGAACAGTTGCAAATTCAGCGGCAGCTCGAGTCGGCTAAGTTTTCATTATCACAATGGGCTGGGCCCTTGAGTGGCCCTTTGAAAGAGCCGAGCCACATTGCATACCAGCGACTGCTCAGCGATGCCTCGGTGGTGGAGCGTGCGCAAAAAGTCTCTGCCCAGCGACAGCGTTTACAAGCGCAAATTGAGAGTGCCCAAGCCCAAATGCAAGTGGCTAAAGCGCAGGGCTTGCCCACAGTGGTGGCAGGCTACCAGTACATCACCGCAGGCCCCATGGCTTTGGGCTTGGAGCGCGGCAGCACCTACATTGGCTTGCAGTTTCAACCCGGTGCAGGCTTGAGTGCTCTGTCTGGCATTCAGTCGGCTATCTCTAAAAAAGAAGCCGCAGAGCAAGAACTGGCTGCCTTAGATAGAAGCCTGGAAAACCAGGTCAAAACTTTGTACAGCGACATTGATGTACTTGGCGCGCAACTCAAGCCAGCGCAATCTTTGAAAGACGACACCGCTGAGTTGGTGGAGTCTTATTTGCGCCAGTACCAAATTGGCCGCAAGAACTGGCTCGATGTGCTCAATGCCTTGCGCGAAAAAACACAGGCCATCTATAACCTGGCCGATGTGCGTTACGGCTTACTGCAATCTCAAGTGAAGCTGCTCTTACTCACGGGTGAGCTTGGCGCAGATAAAAACACGGTCATCCATGAATAACTCCACCCTTGCCTCCGTGCCATCAGAAGCGGCCAGCCCGCTGTATGACCCCAAGCTGCCTTTGCTTTTGACCAAGATGGCTGCGCTGCAGGGCCATGCGGTGCCTGCATTCAGGTTCGGCATGATCGAAAAAACTGCCGATGGGGTGGAGATGTCCAGCCTGGCTGTGCACCGCCAGGCGCAAGAGTTGTGGAACGCCATGTTCCCGGCTGGTGAACAACTTGAATTGATCGCCGACAAGCTTGAGCGTGGTCAGTTTCCCTTGCTGTGGGTCTCCAAATCAGACGATCGTATTTTGTTGTTGCGCGGCCAACTCAGCAGCCGTGTTTGCACTGCAGAAAACCACCAGGGCCAAGTGGTTGAGGTGAGCTTTGAAGAGCTGGCCAGCGGTCATGTGCTCATGCTCAAGCCTGCGGTGGTGGCAGAGGTTGGGGAGCAATCTGCCCCGCGTACCGCAGGTGATTGGTTTGTCTACGCGGTGCGCCAATACCGCGCGGTATTTTTTGACGCGATTCTGGCCACCTTCATTGTGAGCATCGTCGGCTTGGTGGGGGCCATGTTCTCCATGCAGGTGTACGACCGCGTGGTGCCCAGCAAAGGCTACTCCACCCTGATGGTGTTGACGGTGGGTGCCTTGATCGGGATTGCGCTGGAGCTGGTGCTCAAGCAAGTGCGTGCCCACATGATTGACCGCGCTTGTAAAGCCATTGACCAGGAACTCTCGGCCATCTTTTTTGGCAAGGCGCTGGACATCCGCATGGACGCGCGTCCCCGCACGGTGGGCACGTTTGCTGCGCAAGTGCGGCAGTTTGAGTCGGTGCGCAACTTCTTAACCTCCAGCACCCTTTTCATCTTGGCGGATGTGCCCTTCGCGCTCTTGTTCATCGTGGTCATTGGCATGATCTCGCTGCCTGTGGCGTTGGTGCCTTTGGTGGTCTTGCCATTCACGTTTTTGGTGGGCTTGCTGTTGCGCAAACCTATTGAAGAACTCACCGCTTTGAACATGACCGAGTCGAACCGCAAAAATGGTTTGCTCATCGAGGCCATTGACGGCATCGAGTCCATCAAGGCGTCGAATGCCGAGTGGAAGTTGCTTGACCGCTGGCGTCAGTTCACCGCCATCATTGGTGCGGGTGAAATCAAAACCAAGGCGCTCACCACCTTCTCAACCAACATCACCCAAACACTGCAGCAAATCATCTACATCGGCATGGTAGTGGTGGGTGCTTATGAAATCACCGAAGGCCGCTTGACCATGGGCGGCTTGATTGCCTGCACCATCATCAGTGGTCGGGCTTTGGGGCCGTTCGCGCAAATTCCTTCGCTCATCGTGCAGTGGAAGCAAGCGCAAATTGCGCTCAAAAGTTTGGACGGCATCATGGCCCTGCCCAGTGACCGCGATGAAGCACGGCGCTTGGTGGTGCCTGAGGTGTGTCACGGTCACATCAAGCTCGACAAGGTCGGCTTCTCGTATGGTCCTGGCCAAGCCAGCCTGCAAGTGGCTGATATGAACATCATCCCTGGCGAACGTATTGCTGTGGTGGGGGCGATTGGCTCGGGCAAGTCCACGCTCATCAAAATTCTGTCGGGTTTGTTCAAGCCCCAGCAGGGCACGATGTTCATTGACGACATTGATGTGGCGCACCTCGCCCCTGAGTTTGTGCGTGAGCACATTGGCTATTTGCCGCAAGACGTGCGCTTGTACCAGGGCACCTTGCGTGAAAACCTCACGCTGGGTTTGCCTTCGCCCAGCGACACGCAAATCCTCAAAGCCGCAGCGCTGACGGGGCTGGACAAAATCATCCAGCAACACCCCAAAGGCTTGGAGCTGGAAATTTCAGAAGGCGGCCGCGGCTTGTCGGGTGGACAACGCCAGTTGGTGGGCCTTACCCGTATGCTGTTGCAGCAGCCGCGCATCATGTTGCTGGACGAGCCCACCGCGTCGATGGACGCGCAGTTGGAAGCGCGTGTCATGCAGCATTTGTTCCAAGGCATCTCGCCCAAATCAGCGCTGGTGGTGGTGACGCATAAACCAGCACTACTGACGCATATTCAGCGGCTCATTGTGTTGGACCAAGGCCGTGTGGTGATGGACGGCCCGCGTGATGCGGTGTTGGCCAAACTGCGGGCTGCACCAACAGGTGCCCCGCCACAAGCCGGTGCCCAAGCGCAAGCAGGTCAAGCGCCTGCGCCCCAAGGACAAGCATGAACATTCTGTGGTTTCTTCAATCGGCCAACAAGTCAGGCTCGGGCCGCGACCAGGTGGACCTGCATAAGTTCTTTGGCTTGAGAATTGTGGTGTGGGTGGGTGCCATCGTGCTCGCTTTGTTTGTGGCGTGGGCCAACTGGGCCGAGCTCGACCAGATCACCCGCGCTCAAGGTGCGGTGATTGCCAGCAGCAAAACCCAAGTCATTCAGTCGATGGACGGGGGCACCATTGCCGCACTTAATGTGCATGAAGGCGACACCGTTGAGGCTGGCCAAGTGTTGGTGAAGTTTGACAAAACCCGCCCCGAGGCCGCTTACCTGGAGTCGCGCGCCAAAATGGTGGGCCTGATGGTCACCGTGGCGCGCTTGCAGGCCGAGGTGCTGGGCACCTCACTGCAGCTGCCCGCTGAGGCGCAAGAGTACCCCGAGTTTGTGAAGGCACAAACCCAGCTGTACGCCAAGCGCCAGTCGGCCATCAAAGAAGACGTGGCGTCTTTACAAGCCATGGTGGTCCTGGCCCAAAAAGAGCTCGACATCACGGAGCCTTTGCTTAAAAGCGGTGATGTGAGTTTGACTGATGTGCTGCGCTTGCAGCGCCAGGTGGCTGACCTCAAGTCGCAAATTACCAATAAGAATAACAAATACTTTCAAGATTCCCAGGCCGAACTCAGCAAAGCCCAAGAAGACCTGGCCGGCGTTCAGCAAAACATGGCCCAACGCAAAAGCCAGGTGGACTTGTCTGAGTTGCGCGCCCCGGTGCGTGGCGTGGTGAAGAACGTGCGCATCACCACCCAAGGCGGCGTGGTTCGCCCGGGGGATGAGGTCATGCAAATCGTGCCCTTGGAGGACGACCTGGTCATTCAGGCCCGGGTGTCACCCAGCGACATCGCCTTTTTGCGCATTGGCCAAAAAGCCAGCGTCAAGATCGATGCCTACGACTACACGGTGTATGGCGACTTGAGCGGCAAGCTCACCTACATCAGTGCCGACACCTTGTCGGAAGACCTCAAGCAAGGTGAGCTGCCTTACTACCGAGTGTTGGTAAAAACAGACGGTCGGCGTTTCAGTGCCCGACCGGACGAGCAGCTCGACATCCAACCCGGCATGACCGCCACCATCGAGGTCAAAACCGGTGAGCGCACGGTGCTCAAGTACCTGCTCAAGCCCGTGGTAAAGACGCTTTCGCAGTCTTTGGGCGAGCGTTAAGACCAGCTTACCCCCCCCCGCTCACTTATTGCTGCTTGGCTATTTCAAATAGCCCTTTGTGGCACAGGCTTATCACACTTTTTTAAAGCATCGCAGAATCTATCGTCTCCTCTGAAATTCAACCTTTTCGGGTGATACACTCATTATTAAGTGTAAGTTCGCCCGGATATTGGAGAAAATTTCATGGCTTTGATTCCCTCAGCTCAGGTCAAATTGCTTGTTAAAGCAGCAGACGGTTCGCGTCAGTTGCTTGAGCTTACAGCTTTGAGCGGCCTAAAACTCCAGCCGGGCATGCAGGTGTTGTTGGTTGATGGGGCAACAGGTCGTCTGTTGAGCCATGTGAAGTCCACGCCTATCGCTAAAGACTTGTTGGTTGAGTCGTCAGACCTTGACCAGCCTTTGGTGCTCAAAGACGTTGCGGCAGATGTCCCTCTGTTCAATGCTGACGCCCAACCTGCATCTAGCGTATCGTTGGGTGGCGTCCCTGCCACATTTGTTGAGAACTATGCTGCTGCTGACCAGGCCGCTGACAAGGTGGTGACTGATGCGGGCGCGGCGGGCACCGCTACTGCAGCCAAAACAGCTGCTGCGACGGCTACTGAGGTCGGCGTTTCGGGTTCTGTGTGGGCTGGCTTGGGTGCTTTGGCTGCTTTGGCGGCAGGCGGTGGCGGCGGAGGGGGCGGTGCAAGCATTGTTGCCAAGGCCGTGGCCATGGCTACTGGTACGGCCCTGGATGGCTACATTGTGGGGGCCAAGGTCACACGTGTGAATGACTCGCAAAGTGAGGCTGTTTACACCCTCAAAGATGGCAAGTTCACGGGCTTAACTGGCACGGGTCCCATCAAGGTGGAGGGTGGCGTTGACGCCACCACGGGCCAAGAATTCAAGGGGACTCTAACTGCGCCTGAGGGGGCAACTGTTGTTACGCCTGTGACTACGCTGATCACAAGCTTGGCTGGTGACGGCGCAACGCCTGCGCAGATCGCGGCGGCTACACGTGATGTGTTGACCAAGTTGGGGATTGATCCTGCGTTTGATATTCTCAAAACTGATCCTCAGGCCGCCGCCGCAGCTGGTAATGCTGAGGCGCTAAACGCCTTCAAGGCCGGCGTCATGGTCGCTACTGCGCTGCAAGTGATTTCAGGTGGTGATACAACCCAGTTTGACGAGGCCGCCACTGCGTTGGTCAAGGTGCTTAAAGACGCTAATATCTCTACGAGCGGCACGGGCGCAACGCTTCTGGCCAACACTTTGGCAGCTGTTGCGGCAGCCTACGAAAGTCAAAACGCTGGCAAAACTGTTGACGATGCTGACCTGGCAACGGTGACCTCGGCCATCACAACTATCTCTGGTTCAACAACCGTGGACGATGTGGCTAGCCACCAGGCTGACACCCTGTCCATCACGCTCAATGCGCCTGTAGTTGCCACCTCGGGGTTCACGTTCACGGCCGCTGTAGACAACGCGGCCAAGACCATCAGCTTTGGGGGTAATGCCAAAGGGCCAATCACGGTTGACATTGCTCAAGACGGTAGCGCAAGCTTTTACCGTGCTGGTGTGAAGGCCGCTGGACAGCCTGTGCCCAACTTTGCGGATATCAACAGCCCTTACGACTTAATCACAGGTGCGGGTACGTCCTTGCTTGTGAACGTCAATGGCACGGTGACTGATGATGTTCTGGCCATCAACGCTGCTGACGCTGGCGCCATCACCTTCAGCGGTGGTTTGGGTGGGGGCCAAGACGCGATCCACATCAAGGTGGACGACATCACCACTGCGGGCGACTTCCGTGTGCTCAAAGTCAACACCCAGGGCTTGACGGGTGTTGAGCGCGTGTCCTTTGACTTTGCGAAGGTGGAAGACAAGGTCATCCTGACTGCCGACAGTTACCTGGCCAATATTGGGACCATCGAGGTGGCTAAGGGCAACACCGACTTCCATAACGTCACGATTCCTGCGGGGACGGTGTTCATCGTGAACTCGGGCTTGACCTTGACCGTAGACCAGTTCTTGGCGATTGACTCTGTGTCCAGCGTCACTGGCCTGGGCCGTTTAACCATTGTTGCCAACAACATCAGCGATCTTTCCAAAATCAACCAAGCTGCGCTCGACAAAATTGGACTGGTTGGCTTTGGCGTGGCAGAAAACGGCTACGTTGAGATTCAAGATGCGAACGGCGTCATCCTCTACAGCACCAACCCCGGTGCAAGCTTCACTACCAATGCGGCGGCTAAACAGGTGGTCGACCTGATCCAGGCTGACTCGGCGCCCTCCATGCCTGTGTTGAATGCCAACCAGGTGCTGGCCACTAAATCTAGTGTGGTTTACGACGCTGAGAATGCAGCCTACGCCCAAGGCTTCAAGGTGGCCAAAGACGCGGTGGTGACCGTGTTTAAAAATGGGGCGGCTTTAACAACAGATGCTTTGTCGGCCAGCTTTACCAAGAGCTCTGACGAAACTTTCGACACCTACACCGCAGTGGGCAGCAGTTTCACTGGTTCAGAGCAACTCCGAGTAGCCGTTAGCCAAACCATCGCTGGTGGCAAGGGTTCTTGGGCCTTTGCGCTCAACCCTATTGACACCACCGCCCCGGCATCTCCCGTGATCACCAAGGTTGGTCAAGGTTTCAGTGTGGATGCTGATGCGGTTGTGACTATCAGTGTTAACGGCGAAATTAACGGCGAAACTTTGGGTGCAGCTGCTGTAGCTGCAAAGTTCACCCAAACCACCACTGGTGGCGTGACCTTGTACAGCGCCAAATCAGGTGCATTCACTGGCTCCGAAACCATCAGCTTGGCCGCATTGAAGACGGACAGTGCAGGCAACACGTCGTCTGCCAGTTTGAGTGCCCAGACGCTTGACTCAACAGCACCTGCCGTGGCGTTGGACCGTGTGGTCAGCACCCAAAATGGAACTTATGACGCTGGCTTTAAGGTCACTGCTGGCTCAACTGTCACCGTGACGGTTGATGGCGCAGCTTTGGATGCGAATGGTCTTGCTGCCAAGTTCGCCAATGCAACGGCCAACGGCGTGACCACCTACACCGCAAAACCAAGCGCATTTGTGGGCACAGAACTGGTGTCGGTAACTGCCACCCAGTCTGATGTGGCCGGTAATGTCGGATCGGCTGGCGTTACTTTGCGAGTGATCGACACGACATCGCCGGTTGCACCTGCTATCTCTTCAGCAGATGCTTCCACCAATACCGTTACTCAGCTCGTTAAAGGTTTTGCAGAGCCGGGCTCGATCATCACCATCGTCGATGCATCGCACAGCAATGCCGTTTTAGGTAATGCGGTGGTCGATTCATCGGGCAACTGGAGTGCAACTGTCACGCTCAATGGTGCGTCTGATGGCGCCTCAACGGTGGTTGCTTTCAGCACAGACTTGGCGGGTAACACGTCTGTCTCGACTTTAAACACAGACGCCAACAAGCAAAACGCTGTGTTCACTTTAGACCGCGTTGCCCCTGTGGTGAACCTGGTTCCATTGGCCGATGCTGACAACCCTCTTTACAGTTCAGGCTTCAAGGTCACCTCCACTGCCACGGTAACCGTGGTTGTAGATAGCGTTACGTTGGATGCTGCTGGGGTTTCCTCGAAATTCAATACATCCACCTCTGGCGGGCTGACAAGCTATACCGCCAAGGCGAGTGCATTTTCCGGCAGCGAAGTTGTGCAAGTTCACGCCAGCGAAAATGATGCGGCTGGTAACACCGGCAGTGCAACCCTTAATCTGTCTTCCGTTGACACCACCGCCCCGGCTCTGGTGATCACGCCTTACTCTGACAGCGATGCCCCTGGTGCCGTGCCTTTGGGTTTTAGCGTGCCCACAGGCGCTAATGTGGTGGTGAAGGTGGGTGGCGTTGCGCTCAACACTTTGCAGTTGTTGAGCAAGTTCAATGTGGCGACGCTTGGCGACGTTACCTATTTTGCGGCCAAGGCTGGTGCGTTCACTGGCAGCGGTGCCATCACTGTTGATGCGAGTTTGAAGGATGCAGCAGGCAACCAAGCCGCCGCCTCTACACTGACATTGAGTTTAGACACGGCAGCACCCGCCAAACCAGTGGTCACTGCCCCTGATCTGACCAACGACAACCATGTCGCATTGACGATCACGGCCGCAACCGGCTCCACTGTGAAGGTGTATGACGGCGCCACAGAGCTGGGTACTGCCACAGAAGTTTCTGCTGGAAGTTTTAGTTTCTCAACGGCCGCATTGGCCGACGGCTCTCATGCCGTGACAGCAAAAGCCATTGATGCGGCGGGCAATGTCAGCGATGCCTCTGTAGCAAAGTCGATCGTTGTTGATACGCGTGCGCCTGCAGCCCCGGTGATCAACACCTTGGCTATTGACGACGTTATCAACCGCGCAGAGGGTACTGAGGGCCTAACCCTGTCCGGCACGGGCGAGGCTGGCGCACAAATTACTTTGAGCTTCAGCAGTGGCCGAACTCTCTCGGCAGGTAATACAGTGACTGTGCAGAGCGATGGTATGTGGACCAAAGCGATTGCAAGCGCTGATGTTGCGGCATTTGGTGATGGCGCTGAGACGATCACCGCCATACAAACTGATGCTGCAGGAAATGTGAGTGCAAGCGCAGCCAAATCGATCAGCGTTGATGGCACATTACCGACTATCACCTCTATTTCTGCAGATTGGGGTGCTTATCTCAACAAGGTTGAAAGCGGTGTGGCTGGTGTTGTTACAGTGCAAACTACGGGCGTTGAAGACGGACAACTCTTGAACGTCACCCTCAATGGCCAGACCTATGCTGGTGTTGTCTCTGCTAACAAGACCAACATAACGTTGCCCTCGTCAGCATTAGCTGCTTTGACTGATGGCCAGACTTACATCACGGCCAATGTCAGCGACAAAGCTGGTAATGCGGCCACTGCTGTGAACTCCTCAAGCTTCACAGTGGACATTTCCTCGCCAACGCCCACAGTGGGGTTGACGAGCGACACGGGTTCGAGTGGTGACCGAGTGAGCAGCGATGCAACGCTCACCTTCAACACATTAATCACCTCGGGTGCAAGCTCGCGTGTGGTGAGCATTGACGGCAAAGTTGTGGCTGATCAGAATGCGATCAAGACCACGACAGACGCCTTGGCCGATGGGTCACACACGGTGGTGGTGACGGACACGGATGCGGCCGGCAACGTGGGCAGTGCGAGCCTGACGTTTACCAAAGACACGACGCTCACAGCACCCACATTGGCGCTGTTGGCCGACAGCGGCAGCGAT
>CANGLW010000036.1 GCA_947454955.1 Comamonadaceae bacterium | reverse complement strand
GGTTTTGATGGGCTCATCGACCTGCAAAAAGAGGTGATGGTGTTCGAGATGGCCCGCGCCTTGAGCTTTGAGCGGGTGATGTTTGGCGCGCAATTGAGTGAGCGTTTGAACGAGTTGCTGCGCGACGGTATGGCCATCTCTGGCGAACGCCAAGCCAACAACCTCATGCAGGTCGCGCAATGGCGCGCGCGCATGGATGATTTGTTTGGCGAACATGATGTGCTGATCACACCCAGCGCCGCAGGCGAAGCGCCCGAAGGTTTGGGCGCCACCGGCGACCCGATGTTCTGCCGCGCCTGGTCGCTCATGGGTTTGCCCAGCGTGCACCTGCCTTTCGCGCGTGGCACCAAAGGTTTGCCTGTGGGCTTGCAAGTGGTGGGCCGCATGGGTCAAGACCACCTGCTGCTGCAAGCCGCCGCGCAGTTGCACCAAGACCTGCTGGTTTGACGCGCTCAAAAAAAGACGTGAAGGGGAGGACCTGAGAAGAGCCTTAAACCGTGGCGAACAAGCCCGGTTGGGCTTCCTCAAACGGCTGCACCGTCACCGCCACACTCAAGCTGTGTTGCGAGCCACCGTGAATCACACCCCGCAGCGGCGAGACGTCTGAGAAGTCTCGACCCACACCCAAGGTCACATAGTCTTCGCCCGGTGAGCCCACACCCCAGCGGTTGTTGGTAGGGTCAAAGTCACACCAGCGCTGATCGGCCGATACATCGGGCAGGTAAACCGACACCCATGCGTGCGAAGCGTCGCTGCCGATCAAACGTGGCTGACCGGGTGGCGGTTGGGTGAGCAAATAGCCGCTCACATAACGCGCTGCCAGCCCCAGGCTGCGCAAACAAGCGATCATGATGTGCGCAAAATCTTGGCACACGCCACGGCGTTGCGCGAAGGCTTGCAGGAGTGGCGTGTCCACTTGCGTGCTATGACTTTCATAGCTGAAGTCTTCGTGGATACGGTCCATCAACTCGCCACTCGCTTCTAACAACGGTCGACCCGGCGTGAAGCTGATGGCTGCATAGGCGCGCAAGTCGGCATGCGCACGCACCAAGGGCGAATCAAAAACAAAGGCACTGGCGGGCTCATACGGTTGACCGGTGCGGTAGCTCAATTGTTCGCTCACCTGCGTCCACACGACATCACTGTGGGCTTGCAAAGGCGACCGGGTGTTGACCAAGCTGGTGGCCGAGATCAGCAGGCTTTGGTGCGGCGCTTGGAACGCAAAAAAACTGCGGGTGTTGCCAAACACATCCAGCGCATCTTGCACCTGCACCGGCTGCGGCAAGATGCTGAGTTGGTGCCACACCAAAGTTTGCGTGGGGCCATGCAGCGGACGCAAGCAGGCGATGTGCTGGGCCAACTCCACCTGCGCGGCATAGTCGTAACGCGTGTCGTGGGTGATGTGCAGTTGCATCAGCTTCGGATGGGCCGCAGGCCCGCCTGGTTGACCGAGTGGGTGAAGTAAGCTGCGCTGATTTCGTCCGACAAGCTGTACACGGTCTGCTGGCAGTTCTGGAGCAAGGCCATCAATGTGGGCTGCACAGGCTCATTGAAATTCACATCAATGTCTGGACAGCGCCCGGCCCAATCCAAACTACCCGAAGGCTTGCCTGAGCCTAGTTTGACCAAACGTTCACGCAAAGTTTTGCTGACCCAAGTCAGCGAACGCGGGTTGTCGCGGTCCAGCACCAACAGGTCCACCAGCGCACTCAAATCGCGCCGCTCCTGAAAGTAAGCGTGGTAGGTGATGGTGCTGTCAAACAAAGCCACCATGGCCTCAAAACCGCTGGTGGTTGAGAGCGTGTCGCCCTCCAGCCCCCAAGACAAGGCCGAGGACAAAAAGCCCAAACGCTCCAGGCTTCGGCCCACGCTGAGCAAGCGCCAACCATCGTCACGCGTCATACGGTCAGCCTGCGCGCCGGTGATGGCCGCGAGGTGGTCGCTCAAGCGGCGTAGCACCCGTTGCGCCTGCAATGAGGACATGACCTGCGCACCAGCAAAGCTTTGCTGCACCTCGTCGTGCGCGCTCACAATCACACGCCATTGGTCCAGCGACAAACGTTCGCGCACCGCAAACGCGGCATGCCGGATCGCCCCCAAATTGAAACCCACGCTCAAGCCCTGCGAGCCCGACAGGCCGGCAATGAGCGCGCGTTCAAACACGCGCCGCGCTTGCAAGGGCGAAGGCACGCCGCCCAGCACCAAGGACTGGCTTTGGGCCAAGCGGGTGAGCCAGTTCATCAAGGCCGGTGAGGTGGCGTCATCGCCCGACAAACTCTCCAAAATCAAACGTGCCAAGCGGATGGTGTTGTCGGCCCGCTCGGTGTAGCGGCCCAACCAAAACATGTTCTCCGCCGCACGGCTGGTGACCTGGCGCAACGCTGGGCCACGCGACATGGCCGCGCCGCTTGGGCGCAAGGTGAATTCATCGACCTCACCTGAGGACAAGACCCACACATCAGCACTGCTGCCACCGCGCTGCATGGCGGCGGTGCGCTCATCAGGACCTGCCAAGCGCGCCAAACCACCGGGCAGCACCCGCCACGAACCCGGACCATCACACACCGCAAACACACGCAGCACCCCCGCACGCGGCACGACCTGACCCAGCGCATCGCGGCTGGCCCCCTGCCCTGCTTGCCAGGTGGGCAAGTGCGACAGCGGCAAATGCTGTTGCAAGGTGTAGTGCTGCGGCTCAGCGCGAATACGGTCTGCCCAAGCCAACAAGTCGGCGCTGGACAAGCCCACACCCATCACGTCCATGGCGCCGTCGCGTAGCAATTGGCCTGCTGGGTCGGGGTAGGTGGGTTTGATGACAGCGTGTGGCAACTGCGCCAAGGCTTCGTCCATCACCGCGCGCTCGCCACACCACCAGGTGGGCAGTGAAGGCAACTTCAAGGACTCGCCCAACAAGCGCTGGCACAGGGCCGGCAAAAAGCCCAGCAAAGCGGGCGACTCCAGCCACGCACTGCCCGGCATGTTGGCCACCAGCACGTTGCCCGCGCGGATGGCTTGCAACAACCCAGGCACACCCAGCGTGGATTCGGGTTGCAACTCCAAAGGATCCAGGTAGCCATCGTCCAGGCGCTTGAGCAAGCCATGCACTGGTACCAATGAAGACAAAGTTTTGAGGTAGAGCTTGTTATGACGCACCAGCAAATCGCTGCCTTCGACCAGGGTCAGGCCCAGGTAGCGCGCCAGGTACACATGCTCGAAATAAGTTTCGTTGTATGGCCCGGGGGTGAGCAACACCAGGTGCGCATCAGCGCCGGCCGGGCTCATGCGTTTGAGGTTGTCTACCAATGCGCGGTAGGTTTGTGCCAAACGCTGCACCCGCATGGCCTGAAAAGCCGAGGGAAATTCCGCGGCAATGGCCAGGCGGTTTTCCAGCAAATAACCCAAGCCTGAAGGCGCTTGGCAGCGTTGGCTCATCAACCACCAGGACCCATCTTGGCCGCGCGCCAAATCAAACGCTGCAATGTGAAGGTAAGTGCCGCCCACAGGTTTCACACCTTGCAAAGCGCGCACATAACCAGGGTGACCGTGCACCAGAGCCGGGGGAATCAAGCCTTCTTGCAAGAGCTGTTGCGCCCCGTAGGTGTCGGCCATCATCTGTTCGAGCAAGGTCACACGCTGCAACACGCCCGCTTCGATGTGCTGCCAGTCTTGCGATTCAATCAGCCACGGAAACAGGTCGAGCGACCAGGGGCGTTGAAATCCATTTTGGTCAGCATAGACGTTGTAGGTCACGCCGTTATCTTGGATTTGCCGCTGCAAACTCTGGGTTTGCTGGTTCAGGTCTTGCGGGGTGAGCGCGCCGGTCTGTGCAAAAAATTCAGACCAGACCGTGTTCAAGGCCTGCGTGTTGCCGCGCAGCTCGTCCCAATGGCCGGTGCGCGGCTTGGGCAAGACGATGCCGTTGCGTGCCAGGCTCTCCTGCGGCGAAAGCACAGCAGCCTCGGGTTGGGCTTGCGGGGGCATGGCGGGATCGGTCACAGCTTGAGTTTAAGACAAGCACTGCCTAGCGGGGCAGGCAAGTGCTTGAACCTCAAACCTGACTTTGCCGACGCAAGTCCAGCGTGAACGGGAACTCGCGGCTGCCCACCACCTGCACCGTGGGCACTTGGCCCTGCGCAGACACCGGGGTGTGCGCATTGGCAAAGCGCGCCAGGCGACGACTCTCAGCCTCATAAGCGTTGACCGGGTAGCTGTCGTAGTTGCGCCCGCCCGGGTGCGCCACAAAGTAAGTGCAGCCCCCCACCGAGCGGCCCGACCAGGAGTCGAGCACATCGAACTGCAGCGGCGCGTGCACGCCAATACTGGGGTGCAGGCTCGACGGTGGGTTCCAGGCTTTGTAGCGAACACCACCCACAAACTCGGCGGTGGTGCCGGTGGGCTGCAGCGCCAGCGCTTGGCCATTGCACGTCAGTGTGTAGCGGCTCGGGTTGAAGCCGCTGACCTGCACCTCCAGACGCTCGAGTGACGAGTCCACATAACGCGCGGTGCCGCCCGAGGTGCTTTCTTCGCCCATGACATGCCAGGGTTCGAGCGCATGGCGCAAAGTGAGGGCCATGCCGGCCACCTCGATGCCGCCCACACGCGGGAAGCGGAACTCAAAATGAGGCGCGAACCAAGCGTCGTCAAACGCAAAGCCAGCGTCGCGCATGTCGCGCAGCACATCGGCCAGATCCATCTGCACAAAGGCGGGCAGCAAAAAGCGGTCATGCAACTCGGTGCCCCAGCGGGTGAGTGGCGCGGTGTAAGGTGTATCCCAAAAACGCGCCACCATGGCACGCAGCAGCAACTGCTGCACCACGCTCATGCGGGCGTGGGGCGGCATCTCGAAAGCGCGCAATTCCAGCAGGCCCAAACGCCCGGTGCTCGAGTCAGGCGAGTACAGCTTGTCGATGCAAAACTCGCTGCGGTGAGTGTTGCCGGTGGCGTCCACCAAAATATTGCGCAGCGTGCGGTCCACCAACCAAGGGGGCATGTGCTGGCCGTGCAATTCGCGGTTGCGCTGGATTTGCTGCAGGACAATTTCAAGTTCGTAAAGCTGGTCGTTGCGCGCCTCATCCACCCGCGGGGCTTGGCTGGTGGGGCCGATGAAAAGACCACTGAACAAGTAACTCAGGCTGGGGTGGTTGTGCCAGTAGGCCAAGAGGCTGGCCAGCAACTCGGGGCGGCGCAAGAAGGGGCTGTCAGCGGGTGTGGCCGCGCCCATCACCACATGGTTGCCGCCCCCGGTGCCGGTGTGCTTGCCATCGGTCATGAACTTCTCGGCACTCAGGCGGGTTTCAAACGCGGCCTGGTATAGGAACTCGGTGTGCGCCACCAACTCGCCCCAGTTGTGGGCCGGGTGGATGTTGACCTCGATCACCCCGGGATCGGGCGTGACCTGCAACAGCGTCAAGCGCGGATCGCGCGGGGGTGGGTAGCCTTCCAACACCACGGGAATACCAAGCGCATCGGCGGTGGCTTCCACAGCAGCGAGCAGCGCCAGATAGTCCTCCAGGCGCGCCAAGGGCGGCATGAAGACATACATGACGCCTTGCTTCACATGGTTTTTGTCCAGCTCGGCTTGCGGGCCGCTGGCACGCGCCGGGTCGCGCACTTCCACACACAGCGCGGTGCGTGTGACCCAATGGGCGGAGGTGTGGCGGTCCAGGCCGGCAGAACCAGGCACAGCATCGGTGCTGAGCCCAGGCGCTGCTTGAGCCTGCAAGCCTTTTGAGGCATCAGACCTTGCTGCATTTGACCCAACCGCTCCTGAATTGCTAGCGTAGCCCCCAGCAGCGGGATGCGCTTGGTCATCATGCAAACCCGTGCTCAAGCCTTGATACTGCGCGCGGTACACACTGCCGGCCGGCAAAGGCTCACGCGGGGCGAAGGGGTCTTGAGCGATCAGGTAGGGCTGGTCGGTAGCAGTTGCCCAGGGCAGTGAATCGAGCGGCAAGCGGTAGCCCATGGGTGAGTCGCCGGGCAGCAGGTACATGCGCTCGTCGCGGAAGAACCAGGGGCCGGTGACCCAGCGCGGTCCGGCCAAACCCGGTGTTTGGGTTTGCAGGGGCAAGACATAGCCCACCACGCTGTCAAGTTTTTGGCTGAAGACCCGGCGCAAGCGCGCGCGCTCCATCTCGTCGTCGAGCTTCGAGTCGAAGGGGTCCACGTTCATAGGCAAACGTCGCTCACGCCACAGGTAGTACCACACGTCCTCATACCCGGGGGTGATGAAGTCGGTGCTCAGGCCCAGCTTGGTGGCCAAGGTGCGGGTGAAGCGCTGCGCGTCTTGCGCGGTGAAGTTGGCGGGGTGGCGTTCGTCGGCCAGCAACTCGGGCTTGTGCCACAAAGTCTGGCCGTCTTTGCGCCAGTAAATCGACAAGGCCCAGCGCGGCAATTGCTCGCCAGGGTACCACTTGCCCTGGCCGAAATGCAAAAAGCCACCCTGCCCGTATTCTTCACGCAGCTTGTGCACCAGACCGGTGGCCAGCCCGCGTTTGGTCGGTCCGAGGGCATCGGTGTTCCATTCTGGTGCGTCGCGGTCGTCCACCGCCACAAAGGTGGGCTCACCGCCCATGGTCAGGCGCACATCACCTGTCATGAGTTTGGCATCTACCGCTTCGCCCAGGGCCATGACCGAGGCCCATTGTTCCTCGGTGTAAGGCTTGGTCACCCGTGGCGACTCGAAAATACGGCTCACCGCCATGTGGTGGCTGAACTCGACCTCGCACTCGTCAATCGCACCCTCGATCGGTGCGGCGCCTGAAGGTTGTGGCGTGCAGGCCAGGGGAATGTGGCCTTCGCCTGCCAAGAGACCCGAGGTGGCGTCCAGCCCGACCCAGCCTGCACCGGGCAAATACACCTCGCACCAGGCGTGCAGGTCGGTGAAGTCCACCTCGGTGCCGCTGGGGCCGTCGAGCGACTTCACATCGGGGGCGAGCTGAATCAAATAGCCCGAGACAAAACGTGCCGCCAGCCCGCAGTGGCGCAGCAGTTGCACCATGAGCCAGGCCGAGTCGCGGCAAGAGCCCGAGCGCAGGGTGAGCGTTTCTTGCGGGGTTTGCACACCAGGCTCCAGACGGATCAGGTAGCCGATGTGCTGGTTAACGAGCTGGTTCAGGCCCACCAAAAAATCGATGGTGCGACGCTCTTGTCGCTCGACAGTCTTGAAAAATGCCTGGAATTCTTTGGACGCTGTGGTTTTGGTATCCAGCGCCAAATAGGGCGCGAGCTCTTGCGCCACATCGGGTGTGTAAGCGAAGGGGAAGTTCTCGGCTTCGGGCTCGAGGAAGAAGTCAAACGGGTTGTAAACCGCCATCTCCACCACCAGGTCCACCGTGACCTTGAATTCTTTGGCGGCCTCAGGGAACACCAGGCGGGCCTGGTAATTGGCGAAGGGGTCTTGCTGCCAATTGATGAAATGCCCCTCGGGCTCGACCTTCAGCGCGTACGACATCACCTTGGAGCGGCAGTGGGGCGCGGGTCGCAGCCGAATGATTTGCGGCCCGAGCTTGACGAGCCGGTCGTAGCTGTAGTGGGTGACGTGGTTGAGCGCGGCGTGGATGGACATGGCAGCCTGTGGAAGTCTTTGCAGTTGAGCAAGCAAAGATTACGCCATCATGTCCGATGCGCATGAAAAAAGCCCAGTGTGTCACCACACCGGGCTTGGATCTCGCAAGCACTCAGGCAAGCTGCTGGCGTCAATTGTTCTGGCTTGACTTAGCTGTTCAATGATTTTGAGCCGCTCACCTCGGTTCGCTGATGTGAACCGCTCACTTAGGCTCGCTCAGACGACGACCCAGCGACACGCCATAAGGCGCAGGGCGGGCCAGCAATACCGGGTCGGCCGAGGGCTTGATGCCTGCGGGCAGCACCAAGGGGTTGAAGGTGATGTTGTCGCAAGCACTCAAAGGCGCGAGCTTCTCGATGTGCAGCTGGCCAGCGGTCACCAGCTTGCGGGTCTCGGGCCAGACCTGGGTGGGGTCGGTGATCGGGTCGCCCTTCTCGGCAATTTGGAATTTGAAGTCGAAGGACACCGGGCCTTTGGACGTGCGCTCGGCCAGGTCGTCAGCCAGGAAGTTATCGGGCATGGCTTTGACCTGCTCGTCGCTCAAACCCATCACACCCGCCTGGGCTGCGAACTGCCAGCGCACAAACTGGCTCATGCCCTGGGCGTTGGTCACTTCAAACGCGTTGGTGCTGAAGTAGTTCTGCGTGGCGAAGCTGGCCGGCACCGGTTGCTTGGCCAGGTAAGCGGCTTGCAGCAGGGTTTCGGGGTTGGCTTCGTTGAAGGCCTTGAGCTTCTCGGGGTCAGGTTTGCCGGTGGCTGGGTCGGGCGTGCGCACCTGCACCCAAGGGGCGAACTGCTCGGGCTTGCTCACGAAATACATGGGCGCGGAGATGTTGGCCGACAGCCAGGTCTCGCCGTTGGGCAGGTTGAACTGCAAAGACAGGCCGCGCACCGACTTGCCTTTGTCATTGGCCTTGGGGTTGCCGCCGCCCACCGAGAAGCGCGCCACCACCGGCACCTTGTCGCCCTTGAACACCGCTGCGCTGGACATGGCGCGGCCATCGGCATTGCCCACAAAGTAACCGGTGGCGCACAAGCCTTTGGCTTGCGAGCGGCGCGAACCGGCTTGTTTGCCAAACAGGGCTTCAAGCGCATTGACCTGCGCCTCGGGCATCGACGTTTGGGCCTGCGCAGGCAGCACAGCAGCACCAAAACCAGCAGCAAGGGCCACACAAAGAAGTTTTTTCACAGCAACAATCCTTAAAGAAATTGATAAAAATGGAAAATTGATAGCTATAAGCTATTGCAAGTTTAGCCAAGCGCATCAACCTTAAAGATTCATGGGGTTATTGAAGGGTGAAAAAAAAGGGCGATAGCACCGCTAACGCCCTGGCTGTGAAGCCGATCACGCGATCCATCAATCGTGATCAGTCGATGGTGATTTTGCGGCTCTGGATGAGCCGGCTCCACTGCGCCCGGTCTTTGAGCACAAACTCCGCAAACGCCTCGGGCGTGCCCCCACCGGTCTCAGCGCCAATGTTGGCGAGCTTGTCGATCACATCTTTGGACTTCAAAGCCCTGTTCAAAGCCGCGTTGAGCTTGAGCTGAATGTCTTTGGGCAAGTTCTTCGGCCCGTAAAAGCCCCACCAGTTCACCGACTCGAAATCTTTCAAGCCATACGGCGCGCCAATTTCTTTCAGGGTGGGCGTGTTGGGCAGCAGTGGCGAACGGTTTTTGCCCAGCACCGCCAAGGCGGTCAAGCTGCCGTCTTGCACATGCGAGATGCCCGAGACGATGCTGTCGAACAGCACATGCACCTTGCCCGAAATCAGGTCAGGAATCGACAAGCCTGAACCCTTGTAAGGAATGTGCACCATTTGGGTTCCGGTCTCGGCTTTGAAGGCCTCCCCGGTGAGGTGCATGATGGTGCCGTTGCCCGCTGACGAGAAGTTCAGCACCGTGGGGTTGGCCTTGGCAAAACCGACAAAGTCGCCCAGCGTTTTGACCGGGATGGTTTTGGTGACCAACAAAATATTGGGCGCCATGGCGGCGTAGCCAATCGGGGTGAAGTCGGTGTCGTAATTGAAGGGCACCGGCTTGTTCAAAGCCGCGCCGATCGAGTGGGTGCTTGAGGAGGTGATGAGGATGGTGTAGCCATCGGGTGCGGCCTTGGCCACCAAGTTGCAACCAATGTTGCCCCCTGCCCCGGCGTGGTTCTCCACCACCACCGCTTTGCCCAAAATCTCACCCATTTTTTGAGCGATGGTGCGAGCCACCAAGTCGGTCGAACCCGCTGCGGGGAAAGGCGTGATCAAGGTCACCGGACGCACCGGGTACTCTTGTGCGTGCAACAAGCCAGACATCGCCAAAGAAGCTGCGCCAGCCAGGATCAAACGCCGAGACAAAGACCGTGAAGTGTTCAAGGTGCTCATGAAGGTAGTCAGTGTGATGAACGCCAAAAACACCACGCACTAAGTGTGCCAAGTGCAGCGCACACCGCAGCCGCTTGGAACACGCTGCCCAAGCCAAAATTTGAGCTGAGCACACCCCCCAATAAGCCCCCCAAAACACCGGGCAAACCGTAGCCCAGCACGGTGTACAGCGCTTGCCCGCGGCCGCGCAAACGGCCGGGGAACATCTCCGAGACCAGGGCGATGCACACCGAGTGGTGGGTGGCAAACGTGATGGCGTGCAGGGCCTGCGCCAGCAAGAGCCACAACAGGGCATCAGCCGCACTGAAGGTGATCACCATGCGCACCACCATGATGCCTGCGCACAGCACCAACCATGCGCGCGGTGTGAGCCACGGCAGCCAGCGGCTCTGCGTGAAAAACCACCCGATCTCCACAATCACCGAAACCGCCCACAGCACCCCAATCATGGTTTTGCTGTAGCCCAGCTCGTCCAGGTAGAGCGAGAAAAACACATAAATACCCATGTGCGAGAGCACATGAAAAAACAGCGACAAGAAAAACCAACGCACATGCGGCAGACGCAAAACCGGCCACACCGGTTGCGCTTCCAGGTGCGAATGGTGGGTTTCTTTGAGGTCGGGCATGCGCCACACACTGAGTACCACCAGGGCCAGCGAGGCCACCGTCCAGGCCGGGAAATGCTGCAGACCGAAATGCTCAAACCAGGCACCGGCTGCAAACACGGTGACCAAAAAACCCATCGACCCCCACAAGCGCACGCGGCCATATTTTTTCGGGTCGAAGCTGCCGCCTTGGCTCACCAGATGTGCCATGGCGGCTTCGCTCATCGGCATCATGGCACTGGTGTTCAAAAACATGAGCAACAACACCAGCACCAGTGCGGCAAAGCTGAGGTTAAGCCATAAAGCCGTCGCGATCAGCATGGCGCTGGTGGCGCAAAAACGCAGCAGCTTCACACGCTCGCCGGTGTGGTCGCTCAGCCAGCCCCAACCATAGGGCGCCACCAAGCGCGTGAGGGACTGCACCGAGGTCAGCACGCTGATGGCCAGGAGGCCATAGCCCGCCTCTTTGAGCCACAGCGGCAGGTAAGGGTTGAAGAACCCGATGTGGGCGAAATAGGTCGCCGACAGCGCGGCGAAAGGGAACAGCTGACGCGCAGACGCGGCCTGAGCCGTCAAGTCTTGTCGCTCCAGAGCACGCCGCCGCTGGCCCAGTCGGTTTTCTTGACATCGGTGAAGATGATGTCCACCGACTCGGGCTTGGAGCCGATGGTTTTGACCGCGGCTTCGGTCAGTGCTTTGGCAAATTCACGCTTTTGCTCGAGCGTGCGGCCTTCAAACATTTCAACGTGGATGGTGGGCATGGCAGTCTCCTATCAGGTGCCCATGTTCGGGCAAAAAATTCAGGCGAAGATTTATTGCGGCGTCTGACCAGGCATCTGACCCGGAAGATGACCAGGGATGGGCCCCGGGTTGACCTGCACATCACCGCACTGGGCGCGGTGTCGCAAGGCATGGTCCATCACCACCAGGGCCAGCATGGCCTCGGCAATCGGCGTGGCGCGGATGCCCACACAGGGGTCGTGCCGGCCTTTGGTGATGACCTCGGCGGCCTCACCTGCGGTGTTGATGGTCTCGCGCGGAATCAAAATCGAGCTGGTGGGCTTGATGGCGATGCTCACCTCCAGGTCTTGCCCGGTGCTGATGCCACCCAACACGCCGCCAGCGTTGTTGGCTGCAAAACCCTGGGGGCTCAAGCCGTCGCCATGCATGCTGCCGCGGTGCGCCACGCTGGCAAAACCCGCGCCAATTTCCACGCCCTTGACCGCGTTGATGCCCATCATGGCAAAAGCAATGTCGGCGTCCAACTTGTCAAACAAAGGCTCGCCCAAACCCACGGGCATGCCACTGGCGGTCACGCGAATTTTCGCGCCGCAAGAGTCGCCGCTTTTGCGCAGCGCATCCATGTAGGTCTCTAGCGCCGAGGTGTCAGCCAAAGGCGCAAAAAATGGGTTCTCGTGCACGTGGTCCCACGATTCAAAGCCAATGGGCACCTCGCCAATTTGGGTCATGCAACCGCGAAACACTGTGCCGTATTTCTCAGCCAACCACTTCTTGGCCACCGCACCGGCCGCCACCATGGGGGCGGTGAGGCGCGCGGATGAACGGCCACCGCCACGCGGGTCGCGGATGCCGTACTTGTGCCAGTAGCTGTAGTCGGCGTGTCCTGGTCGGAACGACTGCAGGATGTTGCCGTAGTCTTTGGAGCGCTGGTCGGTGTTCTGGATCAAGAGCGCAATGGGCGTGCCAGTGGTTTTGCCCTCATAGACCCCGCTCAAAATTTGCACCTGGTCGGGCTCATTGCGCTGGGTGACAAAGCGGCTGGTGCCGGGACGGCGGCGATCCAGGTCGGGCTGGATGTCGGCCTCGCTCAGGGCCATGCCGGGCGGGCAGCCGTCAATCACGCAGCCGATGGCCGGGCCGTGGGATTCACCAAAGTTGGTGACGCAAAAAGTATGTCCGAAGGTGTTGCCGCTCATGGCGTGATTATCCCCGAGCGGCGAGGAGGCTGGTCGCCTTAGCTTTTGGCGGCTTCCTGGCCCTCGGGCCAGTCGCGGATGTAGGCCTTGAGCATCTTGTTTTCAAAGTCCTGGCTGTCCACCACCGCCTTGGCCACGTCGTAAAAACTGATCACGCCCATGAGCATGAGGTCTTGCATGACGGGCAGGTAACGGGCGTGGTGCTCGAGCATCATGCGGCGCACCTCGTCGAGCTCGGTGTCCATGCCGCTGGTGTGCGGTTGGCTGTCCATCGCATCGCGCACCAAGGATGCACCGATGGCCCCACCGTTTTTCACCACCTGCTGGATCACCTCACGAAAGGTCAGCATGCCCACCAGCTTGCCCTGGTCCATCACCACCAGCGAGCCGATGTCGTTGTCGGCCATGACCTGCACCGCCTGCGCCAGAGGGTCTTGCGAGGTGACGGTGAACAGCGTGTTGCCTTTGACGCGCAAGATGTCGCTGACTTTCATGGGGTGCTCCTTATGTGATCTATGGTGCTTAATTTAGCCTAAAACTCCGCGCAAAATGAGGGGTATTAACGAGGAGATTGATCATGTCCGGCTATTCAGACCCTGGGTTCGACACCCTGGCCCTGCACGCAGGCGCCACGGTGGACGCCACCGGCGCGCGCGCGGTGCCCATCCACCTCACCACATCGTTCGTGTTCGAGTCCAGCGACCAAGCGGCCTCGCTCTTCAATTTGGAACGCGCAGGCCATGTGTATTCACGCATCAGCAACCCCACCAACGCGGTGTTCGAGCAGCGCATGGCAGCCCTGGAGGGCGGCATCGGCGCGATTGCCACAGCGAGCGGCCAAGCTGCGCTGCACCTGAGTGTGGCCACCTTGATGGGTGCGGGCTCGCACATCGTGGCCAGCGCGGCACTGTACGGCGGCTCGCACAACCTGCTCAACGACACACTGCGCCGCTTTGGCATTGAGACCACCTTTGTCAAACCCGGCGACTTGGCGGCGTGGCGCGCTGCGGTGCAGCCCAACACCAAGCTGTTTTTCGGCGAGACCGTGGGCAACCCGGGCATGGATGTGCTGGACATCCCGCAGGTCAGCCGCATCGCGCATGAGGCCGGTGTGCCCTTGCTGGTGGATGCCACCCTCACCCCGCCTTGGCTCTTGAAGCCGCTGGATTTGGGGGCTGATTTGGTCATGCACTCCGCCACCAAGTTTTTGAGTGGCCACGGCACCGTCATTGGTGGTGTGGTGATTGACGGCGGCAGTTTTGATTGGGCCGCCAACGACAAATTTGTCGAGCTCACCCAGCCCTACGCGGGCTTTCACAACATGGTGTTTGCCGAAGAATCCACCGTGGGTGCGTTTTTGTTGCGCGCACGGCGCGAAGGTCTGCGCGACTTTGGCGCTTGCATGAGCCCGCACACCGCCTGGCTGATTTTGCAGGGCATTGAAACCCTGCCCTTGCGCATGGCACGCCACATGAGCAACACCGAAGCCGTGGTGAATTTCTTGGCCGCGCACCCGCTGGTGAGCCGGGTGGGCCACCCCATGCTGCCGACCCACCCCAGCCATGCCTTGGCCCAGCAACTCCTGCCCAAAGGCGCGGGCTCGGTGTTCAGTTTTGACATCCGTGGCAGCCGCGCGCAGGGCCGCGCCTTCATCGAGGCGCTCAAAGTGTTCAGCCATTTGGCCAATGTGGGCGACTGCCGCAGCCTGGTGATACACCCCGCCAGCACCACGCATTTCCGCATGAGCGACGAAGCCCTGGCGCAAGCCGGCATTGGCCCGGGCACCATCCGCCTGTCCATCGGCTTGGAAGACCCGGACGATTTGATCGACGACCTCAAACGCGCCTTGAAAGTGGCAGAAAAAGCGGCCGAGAAAGCAGGTGGCGCATGAAACTCACCGTACTTGGGCATGAGACCTACTGCTACACCGGCGGCAAGCCTTTCAACGCCGCGCAGCCCACCGCCATCTTCATCCACGGCGTGCTCAACGACCACAGCGTGTGGATTTTGCAAAGCCGCTACCTGGCCCACCACGGCTGGAACGTGCTGTGCGTGGACCTGCCCGGCCACTGCCGCAGTGCTGGCGAGGTGCCCGAGAGTGTGGAGGCCGCGGCCCAGTTTGTGGCCGCGCTCATGGACGCGGCAGGCCTTGAACGTGCGGCCCTGATTGGCCACAGCTGGGGCTCGCTGATTGCCTTGCAAGCCGCGGCTGATTTGCAAGCGCGTATCAGCCACCTGGTGTTGGTGGGCACGGCCTCGCCCATGAAGGTCTCGCCAGCTTTGTTGGAGTCCTCACGCACCGACCCGCTCGTAGCACTCAAGATGATTCAGGTGTTCTCACGCAGCACCTTGGCAGCTGGGCCTTCTCTGCTTGGCCCGGGCACCTGGGTGTACGGCGTGGGCATGGCGCTGGGCAAGCGTGTGTTGGCCCACAACCCGCAAGCGTTTTACCTGGGCTTCAAAGCTTGCGACAGCTACACCGGTGGGCCAGAGGCGATGGCGCAGATCAGCTGCCCGGCCTTGTTCGTGCTGGGTGCGCAAGACCAAATGACGCCCGCCAAAGCCGCGCAAGCTTTGGTGCAAGCTGCCAAGGACGCAGGTAAACAGGTGCAGGTGGTGAATGTGGCGGTGGGGCACCACCAAATGGCAGAGTCGCCGGAAGACACCCTGGCGGCGATCACTGGGTTTTTGAAGCGCTAAGCGGCAGGCGACAGCGGGGTTACCTGTGGGAGAGCCTCCGACAAACGCAGCTCATGCAGGTGGGCGTTGTGCCACACGGCCGCGCTGCCTGCGGTGCGCGTCAACAACAAACGCTCCACCAAGGGCGACAAAGGCGTGAGCGCAGGCGAGACCAAGAGCACATAACGCGGGCCACTCTCGCCCCCCTCTTGCAACTGGCCGACCCAATCCAAGGCCACCAGCGCATCGAGCACAGGTTCGAGGTGTTGCGGGTCAACGCGCAATTGCGCGCACAGACGCTCCAGCGGCAAACCCTTGTGCGTGGTTTGCACCTGCAACAGAGCGGCCAGCGCATCGAGCGCCAATTGGAAGCGCCATCCCGGGGTGCTCGCGCGCCACACCAAACCAGAGCTCAAGCCCGGCAGGCTGGCGGTGATCACCGCGCCCATGAGCATGATGACCCAGGCCAGGTAAATCCAGATGAGCAAAATCGGCACGGTGGCAAAGGCGCCATACACCGCTGAATACGTGGGCACCAAACCGAGGTAAACGGTGAGGCCTTTTTTGGCCAACTCAATGCCGGCTGCCACCAACAAACCACCCACCCAGGCATGCGACCAGCGCACCCGGGTGTTGGGCACAAAGTGGTAGGTGGCCGCAGTGGCCCCGGCAATCAGCAGCAACTCCAAAGCGTCCAGGGTGAAGCGCAAACCGCCGGGCAAATTGCTCACCACCCCGCGCGAAGCAGTGACGATGTAAGACGTGATGGAGAGGGACGCGCCCAGCACTATGGGCAGCAAGGTGATGCAGGCCCAGTAAATCAGCAAACGCTGCGGCCAGGATCGCACCCGCCGCACCCGCCAAATTTGGTTGAGCGTGCGGTCGATGGTGAAGACCAGGGTGAACACCGTGGCCAACAAAGCGGCAAAACCCAAAACCCCCAGCTTGCTGGCCTTGAGCGCGAATTGCGTGAGGTAGCCCATCACCTGGCGGGCGAT
>CANGLW010000035.1 GCA_947454955.1 Comamonadaceae bacterium | reverse complement strand
TGCACTGGCTGGAAGGCTAAAGATGTCGTCGCCAGTTTTGGGTTGCGATGACTTGGGCGGGCCATAGATGGTGGCACGGCGGTCGCGGCCGCTGGTCAGGTCAAACAATGGGTGCAGGCGGTTGAGCTTGGCGCCACCATCGCGCGTCAAAGGGTTCCAATTGAAGGAGGCTGTGGCGTTACTAGAGCGCGGCAGCATCACATCAAACGGGATCTGTACATACAGCCCCTTGTCAAAACTGCCCTCGCCAAACTGCTCGGCCGACACATTGGTTTTGGTGGCGTAAACGCCCACGGTTACACCGTTGTCAAAGCGTCGGCTCACGTCCACCGTCACACCACGGTCACCAGCCAAGTACTGGCCGGCGCTGATCTTGGCAAACAGGTTTTGAATCCCCGTATCCCAATAAAGCGTGAGGTGGCCGGTGTTGACCGAGTAGTCGCGCAAGTTCAAATCTTGTTCAAAGGCGCGTTGCTGCACGTGGTTCACGTCCAGCCCCAGGGCCACGCGGCTGCGGTTGGGTCGCCACAGCCACTCGGTCCCCACGCCGGCGTACATGGTCTCCAGCATGCCGCCATAGGCGCTGACAAACTGCGTGTCACTCAGCTGGCCTACCGTGGTGAGCTGCAGGATGGGCAAGGTGAATCGCGAGGTGGTGGCAAACTCTCGCGCGTAGGTGCGCACGCGCGGCAGGTCGCTAGGCGCGGTGTAACGGAACACGCCGTAGTTGTCCAACGCACGCAAGTTAAGAGCAGCATCTGCCCAGCTATTGGGCGCAAAGTGATATTGCGCTTCAGCCTGCATACCTAACTGATAAAGCACGAAGCTGTCTGGCCCACCCAAGATTTGGCTGTAGCTGGGCTGAACGCCAAATTTGAAAGGTGTGGCCGTGTTTTGCCACAGGGTTTCCAATTTGGCGTTGTCCGCTGCGTTGCGCGAGGGCGTGAAGGTGCTTGCAGCTGGTTTTTTGAGGGAAGGCGCCAGGGCTTGCGCGCGCTGTGCCACCCAGGCGGCGCGGTCCACCTCTTGGCCATCTACCGCCAAACCACGCTCGCCAAGCAGCAACACAAAGCGCTGAATGTTGGCCGGTGCGTCGCGGTGCAGCACGGCCACCGCACGTTGGATGCGCTCTTGCGTGTGCATGGCACGGGTGCTGACTGCAGACAGGTGCAGGGCGCTGCCCTCTTGGCTGATAGCCTGAACCTGCCAGCCAGTTAGCAGCGCCACATCGCGCGCAGTTTGGTTCCATACCAATGTTGATTGCGGGCTAGCTGATGATGCGGATGAGGGAGAGAAACTAGGCGAAAACTTCGGTGCTTCAGGATCCCCCACTTTGGGTGTACTCAAGTCTTGCAGGTTGCCATGTAGGGTGAGTCCAAACGACACCTGATTGCCACGCTCAAAACCCACCTGGAAATCCACGTTACTGTTAACGCGCTTCACCCATGCCAGATTGATGGGCGACCTTTGGTAAAGCGTGCTACCAAGGGGCTCTTGTTGGTAGTTGTTGCCGTCCAGCTCTACCTTCAACAACCCGTGGTCGGTGCGCCACTGCACACCACCAAACAAAGCGGCTGGGCCCTTGAACATGCCGCCACCCGACACCACACCGCCCTGCCCTGTGTCTACCGCCGGGCGCTGGTAGTAACTGTTGGCTAAAACGCCGATGGGGTTGTTGATGTCGCTGCGCCCACCCAGGTAGCCCCAGCCCATGCCAAGACTGAAGTCCAGATTGCCATGGCGCTTGCTGCCCACCAAATATTCCCCACTGAAGAGACCTGTGCCACCGATGTCTTTGAAGCCCAGCGCCAGTTGGGGGGTGCTACGGGTTTCCTCAATCAGACGCACCTTGATGTCCAGGCTTTTATCTTTGTAGGTTTGGTTGCTGATGGCTTCGCCATAGGCACGGTTGTTGATGTCTGTGTAGCGAAACCCAAACTCCAGCCAGGGCATGGGCTGCAGCATGATGTTGAGGCTGCCGTAGGGTGAGTAAGCGCTGTAGTTCATCAGCACTCCCCCCTCACCCATCATGCGAGCGCTGGGGGTTTGAATGAGACCGATGGTGCCCCAGTTGCTGGCGGTTATGTCGAGTGAGTGTTTGATTTGTACGGGTTGAAGCTTGTCGCTGACTGAATTGAGGTTAGTGGCCTGATGGCTTGTGCCCGCGTGCATGGAGGGCCCCTGAGTGGCCACCAAACGAATGAGCGTTTCGTTGAACGCCTCAGAGAACTCAGGCCCAGGCGCCCACAGCCACGCACCCGGGGCAGGTTCGTCTTGCGGGTATTCGTTCCAGCGGGCTATGCCCAGTCGTTGAGTGCGCCCATCGGGTTGCGCAATCCAAGCCCAGTCGGCATCTACCCCGCAAGCTTGCACATAACTACGGGCATCAGCACCAGACGTGTGTGGTTGGTGGCACAACTGGCCGTTAGGCAAGATGATGGTGACATGACGAGGGCGCAGGGGCAACACTACTTGCTGGCCTGGCAGCAAGATCGGGTCTTGTGCGGGCTGCCCTTGCAGCCAACGCGCATCAGGCACGCCCACCGCCACGCGGCCGGTGATGGGCAAACCTTGAAGCCATTGCGTTAAGCCCTGACGGTCTTGCTTGCTTAAGCTTGGTGATGCATTCGGATGGTGACGATCTTGCGGGTTGTTGAGCCAGCCCAGCAACTGAAACTTCAAGCTTTCTTGCGTTGGTTTTTCTTCTTGCACTTGCCACTGCAAGCCGGGCAAGTAAAGATCACCTTGGGGCCTAGCGGTCGAGTTTGCCAGCAGCCAGTCGCTCAAGCGCTGCTCAACAAGCACGGCGCTGTTTTGAGCCGCAGCAGACCCAAAAGCCAAGGCCAGGGCTGCGCAGATAGCTGTGAGCCTCATGGAGTTGCTACGGTTTTAGAAGCACCAGGCACTGCGCTAGTTAATGAGGGTGCCCAAGGCTCAAGTGTTAAACACAGGTGTGTGCTGAGACACTGGTGGGTCAAAACCACCTGAGCCTGATCATTAAGCGCATACCATGCTGCAGGTGAATTGGCAGAGGTTTCAGAAGTTAATTCTTGAAACCAACGCAGATTCCGGTGCTTAGCTAAGGGTTGGGCAGAGGCACTCAAAGCTGTAACTGCTTGGCTGGCTGCGGCAGGCACCAAGCGAAGCGCTTCTGTCTCGTTCATACGATAGCCTGGCATAAAGTCTTTGGTCCGCTGGTAGAACCACGGCCCTTGGCCAACTGCCACTTCACCCCAGTTTGGTAAACCATGCAGAATGACTGCTCGCCAGTCAGCTTCTAAGCCCACTGTGCCGACCACACGGCCAGATTGGGTTTTGATGACCTCACCCTTGGCGCTGTACCAAACCTCGACGGGTTCATGCGGCCCCGATGTTTCAAGGTAACCCAAAACCAGATAAGCGGTTCGACCGCCTGTGGTGACTTTGAGGTATCGGTATGTTGGGTTTTGAGGTGTTACCTTGGCGGTGTCATAGTCACCATCCCAAACCAGACGTATGGTTTCGAAGGTGGCCTGCGAAGCAGTGGTGCACCCACTCAAGGCATAAGCAATCAAAAGGGTGATGCCAACCCATCTCAAACCATAAAAAATCCACAACATCAATAAATTTCAGGCAAAAAAATCCCCGGGGGATCCCGGGGAGTCAGCCTAAACACTTAATTTTTTACAGTGCCAGTTGAGCCAGTTGTTCCCGTATTTGCTTGAGGTTTGGTCGCCTCGGCAATCACAGCGGCAGCCACAACAGCGCCAGCGACCAGACCAGTTGTGCCCACCGCGGCAACTGCCGTGCTGATGGCAGCAGACGCACCTGCAGCTGAAGCAGCTGCAGTTGTAGCAGCTGCAGTTGTAGCAGCTGTGGTTGCGGCAGCGCCAGAGGCCGCTGCACCAGAAGCTGCAGTTGTTGCAGCACCCGTAGTAGCTGCACCAGACGCTGCGGCGCCAGTAGAAGCCGCGCCGGTGCTGGCTGCACCTGTCGATGCTGCGCCAGAACCAGCTGCACCAGTACTGGCAGTGCCAGCGCCGCTAGCACCACCCGCACCGCCAGTGGTACCGCTAGCGCCCGCGCCTTGGGCAAAAACGGGAGAAGAAGCCAGCGCTGTTGCGGCCAAAACGGCGATTAATTTAGACATAGACATGAGAAGCCTCCAAAAGGACTGAAAGGATGTGTAAATACTAGCAGAAATTCATGTCAAGTTGATAGGTTTACGAACGACTATTGCCGCAAAGTCTTGATGGCCGCAGCACCCAAGCCCAAGTTGTAGAAAATTTGCGTCAAATCTTTGGCGTTTCGGGTGAAAGCGCTCCAGGCTGTCTCGCGGTCCACCTTCTCGGGCATGACGATGGTGTCGCCAGGCATCACCACCGTGCGCATGACGCTGTTGCCCCAGTTGCCGGTGCTGGTGAGAGCCGAGCCGTCCACCCGCACCAGAATGACGTTGTCGCGGTCTGCGCCCGAGGCTTGGCCTGACTGCTCGAGGTACTCGGCCACGGTTTTTCCGGGCTTGTAGATCAAAGCAGACTCGGTGTTGACCGAGCCAAAGACGTACACAAAGTCGGGCTTGCTGGGCACCACCAAACGGTCGCTGTTTTGAATGCGCAGGGGCGGCACCTTAGAGATGGTGTTGGCCGTGTCGGCTGGCATGTCCAGGGCAATGCGGCCAGTAGGCTGCAAACTGCGCAGGCGCTCAAGCGCTTGACGCTGCGCTGCTTGAGCGGCTTGTAGCTTGACCAAACCACCTGTGGGGTCTGCCGAGGCACCCTGGCTTTGGGTAAGTTGGGTGACGTTGCCAGCGGTTTCACCCTCCAGGCGGCGTAACAGGCGCTGAAGGTTCTCAGCCTGCGACTTTTTAACCTCTTCACGGTAAAACTCAGAGCCGTACAAATAGGCGTCTTTAGTCAAACCACCGGCCTTGTCCAGAAGGGTTTGTAAGGTCTCGCCAGGAGTCATTTGGTAAACACCAGGGCGGGCAACTTCACCTTCCACACGCACGTACACCCGGCGTTTGGCCAAGGGCACGCGCACGTCGTTCACACTGAACACGGTGATGATGTCGCCTGCTTGCAGTTGCAGGTTGTCGGGGTCGTTGGCGTTGGCAAGTACGCGGCCGAGGTTGAAGGGTATGAGTTGGACGTTCAAATTTGCGCGATCCACACGTTCAACCACCGCGTAGTCAAGGTTGATTTGATCAATCAAATTACCAACTTGCCCTGCCAAAGTTTCTTGGTTTTTAAGTTCACCTAAAGCACTGTTTTGCCGCGCCACCGACGCACGGCTGATGAGGCTTTCTTTGCTGGGAATCAGATCGCGAATGCGCATGCCTTCCTTGAAAGGCAAACGCTGCGGCTGGCTGACGTTGCCACGCAGCGTCACCGCGTTGGCAAACTCAGGCACCATACTGATGACATTGAGCACATCGCCTTTTTTGAGGGTACGTTTCAGTCCGCTGGCGTCCAAGGCAAATTCCTCCACCCTACGAGGTTGCGAGGTGCCGGGGGTGATGCGCTCCAGGTAAGCTTTACGCGGGTCAGCCACCACGGGCAGGCCACCTGCCACAGCCAGCAGCTGCTCCAGCGTTTCGCTCTCATTTTTGATTTCATACACCGCAGGGGTGGTGACCTTACCCGTCAAGGCCACATGGCCGTAGGCTGGGGGGATCACAATCACGTCGCCATCAAGCAGCTTGGCATCGGCCGTTTTGTTGCCCTGACTGAGGAAGGCGTACAGGTCAAACTCGGTCACCAGCTGGTTGCCGCGCTTGAGTTGCACCGTGCGCATGGAGCCATCGGCCGTGGGGCCGCCACTGGCAAACAGGCCGCTGACCAGGGTTGACAAGCTGCTGAGGTTGTAAGTGCCCGGGCGGCGTGCCTGGCCCACCACATACACCGTGATGGAACGCAGCTGCCCGAAGGTGACGTTGAGCTCGAAGTCTTTGAAGTTTTTGGCAATTGCCGCGCGGATGACACCCTGCGCCTCTGACGCCTTGACACCGGAGAGCGACACCGTACCCACCCGCGGGATGCTGATGAGGCCGTTGCGGTCGATGACGGCGCGCACGTCTATGTCAATCGAGCCCCAGCCGCGAATGAGCACCTCGTCACCAGCACCCAGCGGGTAGTCAGCGGTGACGGGGGTGTTGCTGATCGGCGCGTAGGGGTTGCCGGCCGACTGGGAGTTACTGAAAAAATCCAGCCCGTAAAGCGGCAAGGACTGCCCGGAAGACTCGGTCACGAACTTCTGAAACTCGTTAGGCCCCAGGGGTTTCAAGTCAACCTGTTTCGACTCGGTGACCAAAACAGGCGGTGCCACTGGAGCCGACGAGCGGATAGAGGGCAACGCGTCAGAAGCGCGCGCCTCGGTGGCTCGCTGCAAGGCCGCGGCGCTGTTCATGTCCAACCCGGCGGGCACCTGCGCCAAGACCTGCGAGGCCGAAAGAATTGATACACACCCCAAAGAGTTGACAACCCGGGCGAGCGAAAAAAGCTTTTTCATGAATCTGGCGAAGGGATAAAACTAACTATGCAGAAGAATAATTAGATTATGGGGGAAAGCGGTGACGATGGGCTGGCTTTGAACCAACTTACTCGTCGAATACTGAATATTTAATTCAAGCCGGTTTAGAGGGATGTTGTTTGAATAAAACCTCATATGCACCACCAGCTTGGCCCCAAGTATGTTGCGCAGCAAACGATTTACCCGCTTCCTTCAGCGACAAAGCCAACGGCGATTCACCTTGGTCTTGAAGCAACTCAGCCAAGTGGTTTGCCAAAGCAGTTGCATCCCTCGGATCATCCAGCAACAGCGCTTGCTGACCATGCACCAACTGCGCCGAAATGCCACAGTGCTTGGGGCCGCTGACCACCACGGGCAAGCCGTGGGCCATCGCTTCCAACACCACCATGGCAAAGGTATCTTCGATCGTGGGATGTGCCAGTGCATTGGCGGCCTGGTAGGCGGGACTCATATCTTTGAGTGGCCCCAAGAAATGCACACATTCTTTCACGCCAAGCTTGTGTGCTTTCGCTTCAAACTCAGGCTGCGGGTTACGGCTGCCCACCACCGCCAAGTGCACACCGGGTAGCTCAGTCAGGGCTTGCAGCAGAGTGTCCAGACCTTTGCGGGCGTAATCATTGGCCACAAACAAAATGAGTGGCACGTCTTGCGGCAACCCTAGCTGTTTCCTGGCTTCTTGTTTGCTTAGTTGAGTTTGCGGCAAACGCACGCCAGGCGTGATGACCTCGATGTCCAACCCTGGGTAAGCCGCCCTGCACTCTTGTGCCAAAGCCTCAGACGTGGCCACCACGGTTTTACCGGGTTTGAAGCGCGCGCCTTCCAACCATAGGTAGGTCAACAATCGAGGGCTGGTGATGACCTTGAGCCAACGAAGCGCCAAGCGCCAACCACTGCGGCCATGAAACAGGTTGTAACGCGTGGGTCGCACGTGGATGGTGTGCACCTGACCGTGCCAGGTGTTCTCATGCGCGTGCACCACAAAGCCGCGGCGCGTAGCCCACCAACTGGCCACAGCAAACACCAACTGGTTGACCCAACGCGGCTTGTCGCTGATGTGCAGCACATGGTGGTACGTCACGCCCTCCACCGGCTCGTCGGTAGACTGGCAAAACAGATGCACCTCATGTTTGGCCGCTAACTCACGCACCACATTCACCGAGTAGCTCTCCGCCCCACCCCCGGTGGTGGCAAAGGTACGGTTTAGAACAGCGATGCGCATGCTCAAATCAACACAATGTCGTACTGCTCTTGCGCCATGGCGGATTCGCTTTGCAGCGACACGGGTTTGCCGATGAATTCGCTCAAGCCGGCCAGGTGCTGGCTCTCTTCGTCCAGCAACAGCTCGATAACTCTGGGGGAAGCCACCACACGAAACTCGCGCGGATTAAATTGGCGGGCTTCACGCAGAATTTCGCGCAGGATGTCGTAGGCCACGCTACGCGCGGTTTTCACAATGCCTTTGCCCTCGCAGCTTGGGCAGGGCTCGCAGAGCATGTGGGCCAGTGACTCGCGGGTGCGTTTGCGTGTCATCTCCACCAGGCCCAGTTGCGAGAAGCCACCCACCATGGTTTTGACACGGTCCCGTGCAATTTGCTTGCGGAACTCGGCCAGCACCTGCTCGCGGTGGTCCTCACGCGCCATGTCGATGAAGTCCACAATCACAATGCCACCCAGGTTACGAAGCCTCAGTTGACGCGCAATGGCCAGTGCGGCTTCGAGGTTGGTCTTGAAAATCGTGTCGTCAAAATTACGAGCGCCCACAAAGCCGCCGGTGTTGACATCGATGGTGGTCAGCGCCTCAGTTTGGTCCACGATCAAATAGCCGCCCGACTTCAAGTCCACCCGACGGCCCAGGGCCTTGGCGGTTTCTTCGTCGATGTTGAACAGGTCAAAAATCGGCCGCTCACCTTTGTAGTGCTGCAGCTTTTGCGCCGCAGCCGGCATGAACTCTTTGCCAAAACCCAGCAGCGATTCGAACTGCTCTTTGCTGTCTACCCGTATGGCATTGGTATGTTCGCTCACCAGGTCGCGCAGCACGCGCTGCAAGAGGTTCAGGTCTTGGTGCAGCAAGGTTTTGGGCGGCTGGCGCTGCGACGCTTCTTTGATGCGCGCCCAGGTTTTGCGCAGGTAGGCGATGTCGTCGCGCAGCTCGGCGTCACTCGCATCTTCACCGTTGGTGCGCAAAATGAAACCACCGGTGTTGTTCTCAGCGTTTTCACTCACCAGCGCTTGCAAGCGCGCACGCAAGGCATCGCGCTGCTCAGGCGGGATTTTGTGCGACACACCCACATGGTCGTCTTGCGGCAAAAACACCAAGAGGCGCCCAGGCAAACTGATTTGCGTGGACAGGCGCGCGCCCTTGGTGCCAATCGGGTCTTTGATGACTTGCACCATCAGGGCTTGGCCTTCGAACACCTGTTTTTCAATGGGTGCAACCGGCGTGTTGTTGCGGTTAAAGCCTGGTGGCTCGCCATCGGGTTGGCGTTGCCACAGGTCCGCCACGTGCAAAAACGCTGCGCGTTCCAAGCCGATGTCGATGAAGGCCGACTGCATACCCGGCAGCACACGCGAGACCTTGCCCAGGTACACATTGCTCACCAGCCCGCGCTCGTGCGCGCGCTCGACATGAAGCTCTTGCACCGCGCCGTTTTCCACGATGGCCACCCGCGTTTCCTGCGGCGACCAGTTGATCAAAATATCGTCTTGCATGGTCTGACTCAGCTCAAAATTTGTAAGCAAACTCGCGCAGCAGTTGCGCTGTTTCAAACACCGGCAGCCCCATGATGCCCGAGTAACTACCCGAGATGTGCTCAATGAACGCCGCCGCCCTGCCCTGCACAGCGTACGCCCCGGCCTTGCCCATGGGCTCGCCACTGGCCACATACGCCTTGATTTGCGCGGGCGTCATGTTTGCAAACCGCACTTTGGAAATACTGACGATCTGCACCTGTTTTTTGTCGGTGCCCAAACTGACCGCCGTGAGCACGCGATGGGTTTGGCCTGACAGTGCTGAGAGCATGCGAGTGGCGTCTTTGGCATCAGCGGGCTTGCCCAGAATCTGCCGACCCAAAGCCACGGTGGTGTCAGAGCACAACACCGGCGCAGCTTTCAAGCCCCTAGCCTTGCGCCGCTTCAAGGCCGCTTGCAACTTGAGGTGCGTCACCCGCTTGACGTAAGCCAACGGCGCCTCGCCAGGCAACACCGCTTCCATACCTTCCGCGTCTTCATCATCCCCCGGCAACAACAACTCATAGCCTACCCCGAGTTGTTCGAGCAATTGACGGCGACGAGGGCTTTGCGAGGCGAGGTAAATCATGGCTTGATTGTGCCTGCTCGCTTGAGACGATGAGGAAGCAAGCATTGACCGACATTTTCAATGCGCATAGAATATGTGCATTGAAATCAGACAACGATACCATGACATCGCTGACTACCCCAAAAGCCTTGAAGCGAGCCACCAACGTCAGTTTGAGTGTGGCGGTACTTGAAGACGCGAAAGCGTTGGGCATCAACGTGTCGCAAGTGTGCGAAGCGTCGTTGCGGAGTTACGTTCGGGACGAACAAGCCAGACGTTGGAAAGAAGAGCACCAAGAATTCATCGCTGCGTACAACGCTAGCGTGGACAATGAAGGCTTACCGCTGGACGAATGGAGAGGCTTCTGATGGCGCGGTTTGATGTCTACCCCAACCCAGGACAATCAGCCGCTAACACGCCTTACTTGTTAGAGGTACAAAGTGACTTGCTCGATGGCCTCAACACCACGGTTGTTGTGCCTTTGTGCCGTGAGCATGCGTTCGCCAAGATCAAGCTGCCTATGCGTTTAACGCCAGTCTTGACAATCAAGGGCGAGAACTTTTTGATGGAAACACCCAAGTTAGCTGCCGTGCCGCGCAAGATGCTCAAGAATCCCATCACCAACTTGAACGCTGAGCAAAGCATCATCACCAACGCTTTGGATTTTCTGTTTCAGGGCTACTGACCCATCACTCCCGGTGATACGGGTGGTTGGCGTTGATGGACCAGGCGCGGTAGAGCTGCTCGATCAGCAGCACGCGCACCATGGCGTGGGGCAACGTCAGGTCTGAGAGGCGGATACGTTCATGGGCTTGGGCACGGAATTCGGGGTCCAGGCCATCGGGGCCGCCGATGACCAGGGCCACGTCGTCGCTCTCCAGCTGCCAGCCCTTAAGTTTTTGCGCCAGCGCCACGGTGGTGAGGTGCGTGCCACGTTCGTCCAGCGCCACCACGCGTGTGCCTTTGGGAATGGCGGCTTCAATGCGCGACCTCTCAGCCGCCACCAGTTGCTCGTAAGTTTTGGAGGCGCGTGGCTCGGTTTTGATGGCTTTGAGCTCCACCTTGAGCTCCGCAGGAAAGCGCTTGGCGTAATCGTCCCACGCGGTTTGCGCCCAGTCGGGGACGCGCTGGCCCACGGCGACGATCATCAACTTCATGCGCCTGGGCTCACCGACATCATGGTCTTAGCAACACGAAATTCGCTCAGCCAAATCAACCCAAACTTGTGCCGGTCCGAAAATTAACGGCCAGACTTGGAAGGCGCTTTTTTAGCAGGCGCCTTCTTGGTAGCTGGTTTGGTTGAAGGCTTGGCACCTGTTTTAACAACAGATTTTGAAGCAGGCCGAGAACCCGTTTTTGCTACAGGTTTAGCAGCACCCTTCTTAGGCACCGCCTTGCTTTCAGGCTTGATGACCAAAGTTTTGATGGGCTTGGCTGCGGTTTTGGCAGGTGCTTTGCCAGCAGCAGAAGTCACGGTCTTGGCGCCTGGGCGGGCGGAGCTTTGACCCGCTGGCTTGGCACCACGCCCAGAAGTCTTACCGGCAGGTTTGCCACCCGCTTTGGCCTCTTGTGCCTTGGCCATCGCAGCCCTGGACGGGAACGCTTCAGCCACACCCTGCTTGGCCGCGCTGGAGCGGCGCAGGCTGCTGGGCTTGGCATCGACCTTGCCAGATTTTTCAGCCGCTTGCGCAGCAGCCTTGGCACCAGGCGTGGGCTTGTCGGCGCCGAACTTGATACGCACGGGCTTTTCGCCCCACAGGTCTTCCAGGTGGTAGTACTGGCGGATGGTGGGCTGCATGATGTGCACCACGGCCGCGCCGCAGTCCGCAATGATCCACTCGCCGTTTTCTTCGCCTTCAATGCGCGGCTTGCTGAAACCGGCCTCGCGCACCGCGTCGCGCACGCTGGCGGCCAGGGCTTTGGTTTGGCGGTTGGAGGTGCCCGAGGCGATGATCACCCGCTCAAACAGGGGCGAGAGGTGTTCGGTGTTGTACACCTGAATGTCTTGCGCTTTGACGTCTTCGAGGCCATCGACAATGGCTCGCTGGAGTTTCTGAATGTCTTTTTTGGCGGCGGCTTCGTTGGTCATCAGGCGTGGGTGTAGAGGTGATGTTGGTCAATATAACGCGCAACTGCCGGGCTGACCAGCCCATCTAAGGGCTGACGATGGGCCAAGCGGTGGCGAATGTCGGTGGCGCTGATGGGCATCAAAGGCATGGGCAGGTAACGCCAACGACCGGGAGGCAGATGCTTGAGGCGGGCTTGCAACAGCGACGCATGGTCTTCTTCAGACATGGCCTTGGGGCTCGCGCTGTCTGCACGATCAGCTACACAAATTATAGCTTGTGCGACCAGCTTCTCCCAGTCTTTCCAGCTGGGCAAAGCCAAGGCTTGGTCCAGGCCCATGAGCACGCACACCTCAGCACCAGCGTGCTCGTCTTGCAACTCGCGCACGGTGTCAATGGTGTAGCTCGGGCCTGCGCGGCGAATTTCTCGCTCGTCCACCACCACACCCGGCAGATCCACAAAGTTCAGCTCGGTCATGGCCAGGCGGTGCCGGGCATCGTTGAGCGTTCGGGTTTTGTGCCAGGCTTGACCGGTGGGCAACACACGCAGCTGAGACAAACCAAGGCGGTTCACCGCCGTTTGTGCCAAGGCCCGGTGGGCCAGGTGCGGCGGGTCAAACGCCCCACCCAGAACGCCAATGCGGCTTACAGCCATGCACGCCGGGTGATGAACTTTTGCGTCAGTTCGGCCTCGGGCGTGCCAACCTCTGGCGCGTGCTGGTAAGACCAGCTGCACAGCGGCGGCATGGACAGCAAAATCGACTCGGTGCGACCGCCCGACTGCAAGCCGAAGTGCGTGCCACGGTCCCACACCAGGTTGAACTCCACATAACGGCCACGGCGGTACAGCTGAAAGTTGCGCTCGCGTTCGCCATACGGCGTGTTCATGCGCTTTTCCACCAGGGGCATGTAGGCGGTCAACAGGTTGTCGCCCACCGCGCGCATCATGGCAAAGCTTTGCTCGAAGGGAAATTCCGAGAAGTCGTCAAAAAACACACCGCCCACGCCGCGCTGTTCATTGCGGTGTTTCAAAAAGAAATACTCGTCGCACCACTGTTTGAAGCGTGGGTATTTATCGTCACCAAAAGGTTGCAGCGCATCGCGGCAGGTGCGGTGAAAGTGCACTGCGTCTTCCTCAAACGCGTAGTAAGGCGTCAAGTCCATGCCGCCACCAAACCAAGTCACCACCTGACCGTCAGCCGCGGTGGCAGCGAGCATGCGCACGTTCATGTGCACGGTGGGCACATAGGGGTTGCGGGGGTGAAACACCAGTGAGACACCCATGGCTTCAAACGGTGCGCCCGACAATTCGGGGCGATGCTGCGTGGCCGACGGCGGCAGCTTGGGGCCGCGCACATGCGAGAACCCCACCCCAGCGCGTTCAAACACCGGACCACCTTCCAGGATTTGCGTGATGCCGTTGCCCTGCAGGGTTTCGCCCTCGGGCTTTTGCCAGGCATCTAGCAAAAACGCGGTGCCGTCGATGGCGGTCAAAGCGCCAGTGATGCGCTGCTGCAGCCCTTGCAGGTAGTCGCGAACTTGGGTGACGGTGTCTGTGCTCATGTTATTTCACGGTTTCTGCACGGGGCACGTCAGCACCGAGCAAACGGATGGGAGAGGCGCTTTGCGGGTTTTTGCCCGACACGCCATCATAGACCGCGGCCAGGCGCTCAAAGTCCTGGGCCTCGTCACCACTCAAGAGAATGAAATCGGTGATGCGGATGGTTTTGAGCCGGTAGTCGAGCTTGACCAAACCCAACGGCACCTGCGCGCCACAGGTGGTGCGGTAAAAGCCGCTGCGCCACCCTGGTATTTTCTTGCGCGTGCCCTCGGGCGCCAAGGCCACCCAAAAGTATTGGTCTGCTTTTTTCGCTTGCTCAAACATGGCCACCGCATCGCCCACCATACCTTGCGCGCTGGTGCGCCGCACCGGTACACCGCCCAAATAACGCAGCCAGCGGCCCAGCACCGGGACTTTGAACAAGCTGTCTTTGGCCCAGAACGAGGCTTCAATACCTGTGGCCCATTTCATGAAAAGCAGCACCACGAAGTCCCAATTGCTGGTGTGCGGGTACATGATGAACACGCCCTGGCGGGCGGGCAAGCCCTCAAACGACAAGTCCCAACCCAAGGCCTTCAGAATCCTGGCTGCCAGCGGATGGCCTTTGAGCTGAACCGCAAAAGGCGGATGAAAATCAGTGTGTGTCAAATCAAGTTGCTCATGCTTTGATAGCACGGTAGCCAATGTCACGGCGGTACTGCGCGCCATTGAAGTGGATGCCTTGGGCTACCTCGTAAGCGCGGGTTTGGGCCTGCTTGACCGTGTCACCCAGGGCGGTCACGCACAAGACGCGGCCCCCCGACGTGACCACCTCACCACCATTACCTGAGGTGCCTGCGTGGAACACAACAGCATCAGGTGCCTCAGCGGGCAAGCCGGTGATGGCGTCGCCCTTGCGCGGGTTCATGGGGTAACCGGCAGCAGCCATGACCACGCCCAGGGCCACACGGCGGTCCCACTCCAGCTCGATCTGGTCCAACCGACCATGGGGACCGGGTTCTGTGGCAGCCAGCATCACGTCCACCAAATCGGTTTTCAGACGCATCATGATGGGCTGGGTTTCGGGGTCGCCCATGCGGCAGTTGAACTCAAGCGTTTTAGGGTGGCCGGCCGCGTCAATCATCAAGCCGGCGTACAAAAAGCCGGTGTAAGGGATACCGTCTTTTTCCATGCCGCGGATGGTGGGCAAAATGATCTCGCGCATGGCGCGGGCGTGCACATCAGGCGTGACCACCGGTGCGGGCGAGTACGCACCCATGCCACCGGTGTTGGGGCCTTCGTCGGCGTCGAGCAAACGCTTGTGGTCTTGGCTGGTGGCCAGGGCGGTGACGTTTTTGCCGTCGCACAGCACGATGAAGCTGGCCTCTTCGCCCTGCAAAAACTCTTCAATCACCACGCGTGCACCGCCTTCGTTGTGGCTCACACCCAGCTTGTTGTCCAGCAGCATGAAGTCCACCGCCTCGTGCGCTTCGGCCAGAGTCATGGCCACCACCACGCCTTTGCCCGCAGCCAAGCCATCGGCCTTGACCACAATGGGCGCGCCCATCTTGTCGATGTAAGCGTGCGCGGCTTGCGCGTCTGAAAACGTGTCGTAAGCCGCGGTAGGAATACCGTGGCGCTGCATGAAGGCTTTGGAAAACGCTTTGGACGATTCCAATTGAGCAGCAGCCTTGGTGGGGCCAAACACACGCAAACCGTGGGCGCGAAACTCGTCGACCACGCCGGCGGCCAAAGGGGCCTCGGGGCCCACCACCGTCAAGCCAATGTGCTCGGCCAGCGCCCATTCGCGCAGGGCTTTGACGTCGGTGATGTTGATGTTCACCAAGCGCTTGTCCAGCGCGGTGCCCCCGTTGCCCGGGGCCACATACACGCGCTGCACCTTCTCAGACTGCGCCAGCTTCCAAGCCAGCGCATGTTCACGCCCGCCGCCACCAATCACCAATACTTTCATAGCTTTCCCATCAAAACCAGTTCAATCAGTTTACCCACCCTGCTTACCAGGGCTCACCATGCAACGGGCTTGGCCCGGGCATCAGTGAGCGCCCCCGGCAAGGGGGGTGGCGAAGCGACACAAGGTGCGCGTAGCCTGGGGGTGCGTCACAAGTTCGCGTTGTGAAAGACGGCTTGAACATCGTCAAGGTCTTCCAATACATCCAGGAGCTTTTGCATCTTGGCCGCATCATCGCCCGACAGCTCGATCGTGTTCTCAGGACGCATGGTCACTTCGGCCAGTTCGGGCTTGAAGCCTGCGGCCTCCAAGGCGTCTTTCACCGCCTCGTAGTCGGCAAAGCTGGTCAGCACCTCGATGGCGCCATCGTCGCCGGTGATCACGTCTTCAGCACCCGCCTCCAGCGCGGCTTCCATCAAGGTGTCTTCGTTGGTGCCCGGGGCAAAAATCAGCTGGCCGCAGTGCTTGAACTGAAACGCCACCGAACCTTCGGTGCCCATGTTGCCGCCTTGTTTGCTGAAGGCATGACGAACCTCGGCCACCGTGCGCACGCGGTTGTCGGTCATGGTGTCCACAATGATGGCTGCGCCGCCAATGCCGTAGCCTTCGTAGCGAATCTCTTCGTAGCTCATGCCCTCGGCGTTGCCCGTGGCTTTGTCGATGTTGTACTTCACGCGGTCGGCCGGCATATTGGCCGCCTTGGCCTTGTCCACCGCCAGACGCAGACGCGGGTTGGCGCTCAAATCACCCCCACCGGCGCGGGCCGCCACGGTGATCTCACGGATGATGCGGGTCCAGATCTTGCCCCGCTTCTCGTCCTGGCGACCTTTGCGGTGTTGAATATTGGCCCATTTACTGTGTCCAGCCACGCTCTTGTCCTTCAAAATAGCACTATTGGTATTCTACTTTTGATCATGACCCTCACCGCCCTGCCCTTCGCCCAACGCCACACCGCCCAAGGTACGCTGAGCTGCGCCATCGAGCCCGACAAGGCCAACCGCCACGGCCTGGTCACCGGGGCTACCGGCACGGGCAAAACCATCACCCTGCAAAAGCTGGCTGAAAACTTTTCGCGGCAAGGCGTGCCGGTGTTCATGGCCGACATCAAGGGCGACCTAACTGGCATCTCGCAGCCCGGCAAAGTGAGTGACAAACTAGCCAAAGTGCTGGCAGAACGTGGGCTGAGCGCTCCTGAACCCATAGCATTTCCCACCACGCTGTGGGATGTCTTTGGCAAACAAGGTCACCCGGTGCGCGCCACGGTGAGTGACCTGGGGCCGCTGCTGCTGGGGCGCATGCTCAACCTCAACGACACCCAAGAAGGCGTGTTGCAACTGGTCTTCAAAATTGCCGATGACTCGGGCCTGTTGCTGCTGGACATGAAAGACCTGCGCGCCATGTGCCAGCACGTGGGCGACCACGCCAAGGACTACACCACACAGTACGGCAACATCAGCGCGGCCAGCATCGGCGCGATTCAGCGCGGGCTGATGCAAATTGAGCAGCAAGGCGGCGATCAATTTTTTGGCGAACCCATGCTCAATGTGGAAGATTTCATGCAGACCGTCATGCCCCCCCAGACGCCTGCGGCATCGGCCCCCCAAGGGGGCGCTGCTCCGTCTTGGGGCGGCCCAGCGACTCCGCAGGCCGGCATGGGCGTCATCAACATCCTGGCCGCCGAGCAGCTGATGAACTCGCCTCGCCTGTACGCCACGTTTTTGCTGTGGTTGCTGAGCGAACTGTTCGAGCACCTGCCCGAGGTGGGTGACCTGGACAAGCCTAAGTTGGTGTTCTTTTTCGATGAGGCGCACCTGCTGTTCAACGACGCACCCAAAGCCTTGCTCGAGCGCATTGAGTTGGTGGTGCGCCTGGTGCGCTCCAAGGGCGTGGGGGTGTACTTCGTCACGCAAAACCCGCTCGACATCCCCGACACGGTGCTGGGCCAGTTGGGCAACCGCGTGCAGCACGCCCTGCGCGCCTTCACCCCGCGCGACCAAAAGGCGGTGAAATCGGCCGC
>CANGLW010000034.1 GCA_947454955.1 Comamonadaceae bacterium | reverse complement strand
TGCGCGGCTTCAAACAGCGCGTTGACCGAGGCTGGGTGCGAGGTGGCAAAGACCAGGGCGGTGGTCACGCCGTGGCGCAGCAGCTCATCCAGAAACACCTGAGCCACGGCTTGGCAGTGGCCTGCATCGACAAACTTTGTTTCTTGGGGGAAGGTGTAGTTCTCCAGCCAGGGCAGCAGGCCGCTGGCGGGCGAGCCGATCACATCGAGCTGCGGGTAGTGCACATGCATGTCCACAAAACCCGGCGCCAAAATGCGACCGGGCAGATGTTCGATGTGCGCTTCACCCAGGTTCTGCGTGTGCTCGCGGTTCCACTGATCAAGCGTTGCGCGGTAGGAGCCAGCGGCCAGCACCACCTCGCGTCCATGGTGAGGGGACTTGCCGATGACCAACAGGCCGTCGTTTTCAAGGTGCGCCTGTGCCGTGGCCCCATGGCCCGAGAACGACAACAAAGACGCGCGCAAGGCTTTCAAACAACACCCCAGTTCAGTGCATCATCGCGCAAAACGATCAAAAAAGGGGCATCACCGACGCCCCTTTTTGATACAAGCTCATGCCTTGTTCAGGCCTTGAGGCAGCGGCTTACTTGCCGCCAGGGATCTTGCCTTCCACGCCTTTGACGTAGAAGTTGATGCCGCCCAGGAACTTGTCATCAGCGGTTTCGCCGTCTTTCAAGATGTCTTTGCCGCTCTGGTCTTTGATGGGGCCTTTCCAGATGGTGAAGCTGCCGGCCTTCAAGCCGCTCTTGATCTCGTCAATTTTGGCTTTGGTCTCGGCGGGCACATCGTCGGCAATCGACACCACGTCAATCGCGCCTTCTTTCATGCCCCACCACACCGCGCCGCCACCTTTCCAGTTGCCTTCCAGCGCATCACGCGTGGCCTTCACGTAGTAGGGGCCCCAGTTGATGATGGCCGATGCCAGGTGGGCTTTGGGGCCGTAGGCGGTCATGTCAGAGTCCCAACCGAAGGCGCGTTTGCCTTTGCTCTCGGCCGTCTTCAGCACGGCAGGCGAGTCGGTGTTTTGGAACAGCACATCCGCGCCGCCGTTGATCAGCGAGGTCGCGGCTTCGGTTTCTTTTGGTGGGTCAAACCAGGCGTTCACCCACACCACCTTGGTTTTGATTTTCGGGTTGCTGCTTTGCGCGCCCAAGGTGAAGCTGTTGATGTTGCGGATCACTTCAGGAATAGGCACCGAAGCCACCACACCCAGGGTGCCGGTTTTGCTCATCTTGCCCGCAATCACACCGGCCATGTACGCGCCCTCGTAGGTGCGGCTGTCGTAGGTGTTCATGTTCTCGGCTTGCTTGTAGCCGGTGGCGTGTTCGAACTTCACGTCTTTGGACTCGGCCGCCACTTTGAGCATGGGCTCCATGTAGCCGAAGGTGGTGCCGAAAATCAACTTGTTGCCTTGGGCGGCCATGTCGCGGATGACGCGCTCAGCGTCGGCCGACTCGGGCACGTTTTCCACAAAGCTGGTGACGACCTTGTCGCCAAATTCTTTCTCAATCGCTTTGCGGCCGTTGTCGTGTGCGAAGGTCCAACCACCGTCACCCACAGGGCCGACGTAGGCAAAGGCGATTTTCAGGGGCTCGGCCTTGGCGGGTGCGGCGGCCGGGGCTGCAGCTGCCGGCTCAGGCTTTTTGCCACAGCCGATCATCGCCACCGTGGCAGAGGCCACCACAGCGGCCAGAAGGGTACGCTTGCTGAAGTCTTTCATGAAAATTCCTTGTGTTGAGGACGGAACATTGAACAGGCGAACAGAATATAACTTCTGAAAACCATAGAAAAAGTAAGCAAATTTCACGCCACGGGGTTGAAGGGTTTGCCCAGCGAGGCGGGGATGTTCAAACGGATCCACTGCGGGTTGCGTGAGATCAGCACCAGCACCACGATGTTGGCCAGGTAGGGCAGCATGGTCAAGAACTCGCTGGGCACTTCCACCCCCGCGCCTTGCAGGTGAAACTGCAACATGGTGACAAAGCCAAACAGGTAAGCACCCAGCAACACGCGAGATGGGCGCCAGGTGGCAAAAGTGGTCAGAGCCAGGGCAATCCAGCCTTTGCCCGCCACCATGCCTTCCACCCACAAGGGTGTGTAGATGACCGACAAATACGCCCCGGCCAGCCCGCACAAAGCACCGCCCAACACAACTGCCCACAAACGGATGCGCCGCACCGGGTAGCCCAAAGCGTGGGCCGATTCAGGGCTTTCCCCCACGCTGCGCAGCACCAGGCCGGCGCGGGTTTTGTTCAGGAAATAAATCAAGCCCAGTGCCAGCAGCACCGTGACATACACCAGCGGGTGTTGCTTGAAAAGCGCCGTGCCCAGCCAGGGCATGTCACTCAAGAACGGCACCTCAAAGTGAACGCGCTCGGGCAAGGTGGCTTTCACATAGCCCGTGCCGATGAAGGCCGAAAACCCGGTGCCAAACAGCGTCATGGCCAGGCCGGTGGCGTATTGGTTGGTGCCCAGCCAAATCGTGAGCAGTGCGAACAGGCCTGCCAAAAATGCCCCTGTGAGCATGCCCGCTGCAAAGCCTAGCCAGTCGTTGCCGGTGTGCACCACGCAAGCAAAACCGGCGATGGCTGCGCACAGCATCATGCCCTCGGCCCCCAGGTTCACCACGCCCGCTTTCTCGTTGACGAGCAAGCCCAGGGCCGCCAAGGCGAGCACCGTGCCAGCGTTGAGGGAGGCGGCGATCAACAAGGCGTAGGCGTCCCAAGCCATCACGGGCTCCTTTGAAAACGCAAACGGTAGTTCAGCAGCGTGTCGCAGGCCAACAAGCTGAACAACAGCAAGCCCTGGAACACGCCGGTAAGTGATTTGGTCAGGCCCATGCGCGACTGCGCCATCTCGCCGCCGATGTAAAACATGCTCATCAAAATGGCTGAGAACACCATGCCCACCGGGTGCAAGCGCCCCACAAACGCCACGATGATGGCCGCAAAGCCATAACCTGCCGGCACGTTGTTGGTGAGTTGGCCCAAGGGGCCGGCCACTTCCAAACCTCCGGCCAAGCCTGCCGTGCCCCCCGAAATCAAGAGCGCTGCCCACAAAGCTTTGCGCGAAGAGAACCCTGCGTAGCGCGCTGCAGCAGGTGCCTGGCCGCTCACTTGCTGCGCAAAGCCGGCGCGCATGCGCTCAAAAAACACCCACACCAACACCACTTCCAAGAGGGCCAGCAACACCCCGATGTTCACCCGTGTGCCAGGGATGAGCTTGGGCACTTGGGTGGCCAAAGCGAAGGTGGCGGTTTGCGGAAAGTTGTAGCCGCGCGGGTCTTTCCAAGGGCCGTTGACCATGAACATCAGCACCTGCACCGCCACGTACACCAGCATGAGGCTCACCAAAATTTCATTGGCGTTGAAGCGGTCACGCAAGACCGCGGTCACGGCCGCCCACAAGAGGCCACCCAACACACCAGCCAGCAACACCGGCACCACCATCCACCCTGAAGAGGTGTTGTCTGCGGTCAGCGCCACGCCACTGGCAAAAATGGCGCCCATGATGTACTGGCCCTCGGCGCCAATGTTCCACACATTGGCCCGAAAGGCCACTGCCAAACCCAGCGCGATGATGAGCAGCGGTGTGGCCTTGACCAGCAGCTCGCCCCAGGCGCGCGCGTTTTGCACCGGCAACCAAAAGAACATCTGTAGGCCACGCAGCGGGTCTTTGTCCAAAGCCCAAAACAAAAGCACACCTATCAAGGTGGTGATGAGCAGGGCCAGCAAGGGCGAGCCGTAACGCCAGAACGTCGAAGGTTCGGCTCGCGCTTCAAGCTTGAGCATGCGCAGCCTCCTGCCACAGCCCGCTCATCCACGCGCCAATTTGCTCAGTGCTGGCCTCCGCCGTACGCACCGCGGGTGAGAGTTGCCCTTGCGACATGACCATCATGCGGTCAGACAACTCAAACAACTCATCAAGCTCTTCGCTGACCACCAGCACCGCGCAGCCTGCATCGCGCAGCGCCAAAATTTCGGTGCGTATCAAAGCGGCGGCCCCCACATCCACCCCCCAGGTGGGTTGCGAGATGATGAGCACCTTGGGCTGGGCATCGATCTCTCGGCCCACCAAAAACTTTTGCAAATTGCCGCCCGACAAAGACCGGGCCAAAGCCTGCGGGCCGCCGGCTTTCACGCTAAACCTCGCTATGATTTTTGCAGCATGGGCTTGCAAGGCTTTGGTGTTGATGAACCCGCCCAGAAAGCCCGGGTAAGACACAGCCTCGTTGCGGGTGAGCAGCAGGTTGAGTGACAAGGGCAGGGCAGGCACTGCGCCGCGCCCCAGGCGTTCTTCGGGCACAAAGTGCAAACCCAGTTGGCGCCTAGCCATCGGCGATAAAGCGCCCATGTCTTGTCTGTTGAGTTGGACCGAGCCTGCTGGCGCACGCACATCTTCACCCGACAAAGCCAAGAGCAATTCTTTTTGCCCGTTGCCCGATACGCCAGCGATGCCCAGCACCTCGCCCGCGCGAAGTTCGAGAGATACGTCTTGCAGGTCCACGCCAAACGGGTGGTCGCGCAGCAGCGACAAGCCTTGCACCTGCAAGACCGTGGCACCCTGTGTGTCAGCGCGCGGGGGCAGAGCGGGGGGCTCAGCGCCAATCATCAGGCGTGACAAATCGGCGTTGCTGGCGGTTCGTGGGTCGCAACTGCCGGTGACTTTGCCACCTCGCAACACGGTGCAGGTGTGGCACAGCGCGCGAATTTCATGCAGCTTGTGGCTGATGTACAAAATGCTGCAGCCCTCGGCCGCCAAGCGACGCAGCACGGTAAAAAGTTTCTCGACTGCTTGCGGTGTGAGCACCGAGGTGGGCTCGTCCAGAATCAAAATTTTCGGGTTGGTGAGCAAGGCGCGAATCAACTCCACACGCTGCATCTCGCCCACACTGAGCGTGTGCACCGGGCGATGGGGCTCGATGTCCAGGCCGTAGGCCTGGCCTTTGTCGGTGATGGCGCGCGCCACCTCGTCCAGGCTGAGCTTGGCGTCTAACCCCAGCCACACGTTCTCGGCCACGCTCAAGGTGTTGAAGAGGCTGAAGTGCTGGAACACCATGCTGATGCCCAGCTCCCGCGCCTGTTGCGGGTTGTGCAAATGCACCGCTTCGCTATTCACCGCGATGCTGCCGGCATCGGGCTTGACCGCGCCGTAGATGATCTTCATCAGGGTGGATTTGCCTGCACCGTTTTCGCCCAAGACCGCGTGGATGTCGCCGGGCATCAGGTCCAAAGAAATACCGTCATTGGCCACCACAGCGGGGTAGCGTTTGGTGATGCCCGAGAGCGAGAGTCGGGGTTGAACGGTGGGTCGTGTCGACATGGCCGAGGCTGATTATGCAGCACGCTTTGGGGGCGTTTTGCCCTTGTCGGTTTTGTGCGTGTCTGTTGAACCTTGCCCGTTCATGGCGCTGTTTCGCAGGCGTAAAAAAACCGGCCTAAGCCGGTTTTGTGGGGCGCAGCGTGTCAGCTGGCCAGTGCGGTCAGTGCGCGTGAGGTGATGTCGCTCACATCGCCCATGCCGCTGATGGCGCGGTACTTGGGGGCCGCGGCAGCGTCGGCCTTGGCCCAGTTGCTGTAGTAGTCCACCAAGGGGCGGGTTTGGGCGCTGTAAACGTCCAGGCGTTTTTTCACGGTCTCTTCTTTGTCGTCGTCGCGTTGCACCAGCGGCTCGCCGGTCACATCGTCCACGCCGGCCACTTTGGGCGGGTTGAACTTGACGTGGTAGGTGCGGCCCGAAGCGGGGTGCGAGCGGCGCCCGCTCATGCGTTCGATGATGGCTTCAAACGGCACATCGATTTCCAGCACGTAGTCGAGCTTCACACCGGCAGCCTTCATGGCGTCAGCCTGGGGAATGGTGCGGGGGAAACCGTCAAACAGGAAACCTTTGGCGCAATCGCTTTGGGCGATGCGTTCTTTGACCAGGTTGATGATCAGGTCGTCGCTGACCAAACCGCCGGACTCCATCACCGCTTTGGCTTGCAGGCCCAGGGGCGTGCCGGCTTTGACGGCAGCGCGCAGCATGTCGCCGGTGGAGATCTGTGGGATGCCGTACTTCTGGCAAATGAACGCGGCCTGGGTGCCTTTACCGGCGCCGGGTGCGCCCAACAGAATCAGTCTCATGAAAGTCCTTTGTGGTCAGTGTGCGTCTGGCCCAATCATGACCTAAGTCATGCACCGAAACAGAGCGGGGAGGATAGCACGGCCCGCTGACGCGACCCTTGCGAATTTTGCAGGGCTGTTATGCCTGAAGAAACTGCTGGCGTACCCGCGCCAGGTCCTCGGGCGTGTCCACCCCGGCGCCCGGCGCGTGCGGGGTGGTGTGCACCACGATGCGGTGACCATGCCAGAGCGCACGCAGCTGCTCGAGCGATTCGAGTTGCTCCAGCGGCGCGGGGCTGAGCTTGGGGAACTGCTTCAAAAAGCCGACCCGGTAGGCGTAAATGCCAATGTGCCGCAAGGGCGCGGGCAGGGCGGGGTGGCTGGGCAGGGCCTCAGCACTGGGACGGTCGCGCCAGTGCGGGATGGGGGCGCGGCTGAAGTAAAGGGCGTTGCCCGCTGCATCGGTGACCACCTTGACCACATTGGGGTTGGCAAAGTCGGCTGCCGTATCAATGGGGTGGGCCGCGGTGCTCATGCTCGCTTGGGGCGCGTCTGCCAGGGCGAGGGCCACGGCTTGCACCAGGCCGGGGTCAATCAGCGGCTCGTCGCCTTGCACATTCACCACAATGTCGGTCTCCGACAGACCCAGCAGGTCGCAGGCTTGGGCCAAACGGTCGCTGCCGCTGGGATGGTCGGCGCGGGTCATCAGCGCTTCGATGTGGTGCTGCGCACAGGCCGCCTGCACCTCGGTGCTGTCGGTGGCCACCACCACACGCGCGCCAATGTTGGCCACGCGCTGGGCCACCCGCACGATCATGGGCAGGCCGGCGATGTCGGCCAGGGGTTTGTTGGGCAGGCGGGTCGAGGCCAGCCGCGCCGGAATGAGGATGGTGACGGGGTTCATCGCTTCAGCTGTGGTTTCAGCCGCCGAGTTTGGCCACTTCGTCGTCGCTCAGGGGGCGGGCTTCGTTTTCCAGCAGCACAGGGATGCCGTCGCGCACCGGGTAGGCCAGGCGGGCCGAGCGCGAGATGAGCTCTTGCGTCTCACGCTGGTAAGTTAGTGGGCCTTTGGTGACGGGGCAAACCAGCAATTCGAGAAGTCGTGTGTCCATGGGGCAATGATAACGGTGGGGCACCTTGATGGATGTGCCTGGGTGTGGTGGTGAAGCTCAGTCAAGCAAGTCAATCGGCCAAGTCAATCGGCCAAGTCAATCCAAGTCTGCCAGCAGTCGGTCGAGCGCATTGAAAAACGCGGTCTCAGGTGTGAATTGCAAGGGCACAGCCCAAGCTTGCGGCAGTTTGGGCCAGAGCTTGACCGCATCTTTTTCTGTGCAAACCACGGTGTAGCCCTTGAATTCATTCACATCCACGCTATCAAAATTGATGTGGTCGGCCAAGGCCAAGGTGCGCGTGGGATTCAGGCCTTGGGCACGCAGCATCTCAAAAAACGCGGTCGGCTGCGCAATGCCTGCCAGGGCCAGCACCTGGCCCGAGATCGAGGACAAGGGCAAACTGGTGCCGTCGGCCTGCACCGCCTGGCCCAGGCTGCGTTGACCGCGAAAGCAATTCACGCCTTCAAACGCGGGCTGGCTGCCGGTGTGCAACACCAGGTCCACCGCGCGCGGCCAGGGTTCGCGCAAAGGGCCTGCAGGCAAGAGCCAACCGTTGCCCACGCCACGGTTGTCAAACACGCACACCTCGATGTCGCGCTTCAAAGCCAGGTGCTGCAAACCGTCGTCGCAGACCAGCAAATTCACCTCGGGGTGTTGCGCCAGCAAATGCTGCGCAACTGCCACGCGATCTTGGCCGACCCACACCGGCGCGCCAGTGCGGCGCTGGATCAGCAGGGGTTCATCGCCCACCTCTGTGGCTGAACTGTTGGCTTGCACAGCTTGCACCGCGCTGCTGGTGCGCCCATAGCCGCGGGAGATCACGCCGGGCTTGTAGCCACGGGCTTGTAAGTGCTGCACCAGGGCGATGACCGTCGGGGTTTTGCCCGCACCGCCAGCCACCACATTGCCCACCACCAGCACCGGCACGTCCACGCGGTGCGAGGCCAACAACCCGCTCATGAACAAGCCTTGGCGCAGACGCACCAGAATCATCATGACCACAGACACCGGCCAGAGCAAACGCGCCAGAGCGCCGCGATGCAGCCAGGCGCGGGTCAGGCGCTCTGCCCAGTTATTGGCTGAGCTTGGTGGAAATTCAGGCGAGTTCATGCCGCGGCCAAGCTCATGGGGCCGACGCGGGTGAGGCGGTTTGGGCCGCAAAGGTGATGTTGGCCATGCCCGCGCGGCGGGCCGCTTCCATCACCGCGATCACCGCTTGGTGGCGCGCAGCCGCATCGGCGTTGATGATCACCACCGTCTCGGCCGGGGTCTCACCGGCGGCCAGGGTCAAGGCGGCGGCCAGCGCGTCCACACGGCGGCTCTCCAGCATGGTTTTGTTCACGCCATAAGCACCCGAGGCGGTGATGGTGACGATGACCTCTTGCGGCAGCGTGCGGTGCGGCTCGGTGTCGGCCACCGGCAGTTTGACCTGCATCTCGGTGAACTTGCTGTAGGTGGTGGAGAGCATCAAAAAGATGAGCACCACCAGCAAGACATCGATGAAGGGGATCAGGTTGATCTCCGGCTCATCGCGGCTGCTGCGTTTGAAGTTCATGTGGCCGCGCGCCGCAAAGCGTTGATGGTGCCCAGCAGTTGCTCAGAGGCGGCTTCCATGCGCAGCAGGTAAGCGTCCACCCTGGCGCGAAAGAAGCGCCAGAAAATCAAGGCGGGAATGGCCACGATCAAACCAAACGCGGTGTTGTAAAGCGCCACCGAAATGCCTTGCGCGAGTTGCGCGGGGTTGGCGCTGCCAGCGGGGGCTTGCGAGCCGAAGATGTCGATCATGCCAACCACCGTGCCCAGCAAGCCCAAGAGGGGTGCGGCCGAGGCGATGGTGGCCAGCGCGGTCAAATACCGCTCCATGCGGTGGGCGGCCAAGCGACCGGCGGTCTCCACCGCGTTGCGCAAATCAGCTTCACTGCATGTGGGGTGGCGGTCCAGGGCGTGCAGGCTGCTCACCAGCACCGCGCCCAATTCAGATTGGGTTTCCCAAGCGGCGAGTGCTTCGGGGCTGGGACGACCGCGTTGAATCTGCGCGGTGAAATCGTCCAGCACACCGCGCCCTAAAACGCGCTGCACACGCAGGCTCCAAAAGCGTTCGATGACCAGGGCCACGGCCAGCACAGAACTGACCAACAGCGGCCAAATCGGCCACCCTGCGGCTTGTATGATGGACAACACTCAGCGGCTCCCGCAAATTCAGATGGGTCATTATCCATCAGGGCCTGAGGTCACAAATTCTGTGGATAACTTTGTGAGTAAACACCCCCGTACCCCGCTCCAAGCCGCTGATTTCCTTGATTTGAACAAAATGATTAAAAAACAGGCAGAAAATATTTATATAAATCAAGGACTTAGCTGCTTGTCCCTCGGGAGACTGTTGTTTTGATCACTTTTAATATCCACCCTTTTCTGTGGATGGCTGCTTGGGGCTTGACAAGCCCAGCCGCTCGAACTAGCCACTTATCAAGCCATGTCTGACGCGAACAGTCGTGTCTGGTCGGTCAGCGCCTTGGTGCATGCGGTGGCCGATGCGCTGGAGTCGCGCTTCAACCCGGTAGCGGTGCGTGGCGAGATTTCGGCGTTCTCGCGCGCGGCCAGCGGGCACTGCTACTTTTCGCTCAAAGACAGCACCGGGCAAGTGCGCTGCGCTATGTTTAAGAGAGCAGCCAGCTTGCTCGACTTCGCACCGCGCGATGGCGAGTTGGTGGAACTGCGCGGGCGCCTGAGCATTTACGAGCCCCGCGGCGACTTGCAGCTGATTGTGGAGAGCATGTCGCGCGCCGGCCAAGGCACCTTGTTTGAACAGTTCTTGCAACGCAAGGCCAAGCTCGAAGCTTTGGGTTTGTTCGATGCGCAGCGCAAACGCCCGTTGCCGGCCATGCCGCGCGCCATTGGCTTGGTGACCTCGCTGGGCGCTGCAGCTTTGCATGACGTGGCCACAGCGCTCAAGCGCCGTGTGCCGCACATCCCGGTGGTCATCGCGCCGGCCTCGGTACAGGGGGCGCAGGCACCGGCTGAGTTGCAGCAGGCGCTACACAATTTGTACCAGCGGTGCGAGGCTGGGCAAGACTTGACAGGCAAAGATGAACACCCGATTGATGTGATTTTGCTGGTGCGCGGCGGTGGCTCTTTGGATGACCTGTGGGCCTTCAACGACGAGGCGCTGGTGCACACCATCGCGCAAAGCCCTGTGCCGGTGGTGTGCGGAGTAGGGCATGAGACCGACTTCACCCTGGCCGATTTTGTGGCTGATTTGCGCGCCCCCACACCCACGGCCGCGGCCGAGTTGGTGGCACAACCGCAAAGCGTGTGGCTCGGTGCGCTGGACCTGTTGCAAGACCAGATCACGCGTGGCATCACGCGTCGCCTGGATGTGCAGTCGCAGCGGCTCGATGCCGCAGCGCAGCGCCTGGGCCGCCCATCTAGCTTGGTGGCGCGCCAGCAGCAGGTGCTGCAAGGCTGCGCGCAGCGTTTGCGTTTTGCCGCGCAAACCCAATGGCGCGCCATGGACAGAACTTTGCTTGATGCGTCGCAACAACTGCCGCAGGCCTTGCAAAGACACTGGCAGCAACAGCACGAACGGCTCGCGCGCGCTGAGCTCAAGCTGAGCCTTTTGGACCCCGCGCTGGTCTTGGAGCGTGGTTATGCGTGGCTCAGTGATGCCAATGGCAAAACCCTGACCAGCGTGACGCAGGCCAGCAGCGGTCAGGCGGTGCAAGCCACTTTGAAAGACGGTGCGTTGGAGATGCAGGTGAGCGCGGTACACGCCAAGGCTTGAGCCGCTTGGCATGCCCGCAAGGTCAATGGGTATGCACAGGCTTGATGCAACGTTTCTTCAACCTTTCTACAATGCAACGTTTTGGCAACTGCTGAATTTTTCAATCAACCTAGAGGACACCATGGAACACACCTTGCCCGCTCTGCCTTACGCCATCGACGCCCTGGCACCGCACTACTCCAAAGAAACCCTGGAGTTTCACCACGGCAAGCACCACAACGCCTATGTGGTCAACCTGAACAACCTGCAAAAGGGCACCGAGTTTGAAAGCATGGACCTCGAGTCCATCATCAAAAAATCCAGCGGTGGTGTGTACAACAACGCCGCCCAGATCTGGAACCACACCTTCTTCTGGAGCTGCATGAAGCCCAATGGCGGCGGCGAGCCCACCGGCGCACTGGCAGCAGCCATCAACGCCAAATGGGGTTCTTACGCGGCGTTCAAAGAAGCGTTTGTAAAGAGCGCCGTGGGCAACTTCGGTTCGGGCTGGACCTGGTTGGTGAAAAAGGCCGACGGCTCGGTGGACATCGTCAACACCGGCGCAGCTGGCACGCCCCTGACCACTGCCGACAAAGCGCTGCTGACCGTGGACGTGTGGGAACACGCCTACTACATCGACTACCGCAACCTGCGCCCCAAGTTTGTGGAGACCTTCCTCGATAAATTGGTGAACTGGGACTTTGCTGCTGCCAACTTCGCTTAAGTTGCGAGCAGCAGTTGGTCAGTCGGCCGGTCATGTGCCGGCCCTGACCAGCGAAACAAAGGCTCCAAGCTTGCGCTTGGGGCCTTTTTTCTTGGGTGGCCCAAAAATATTTCAGTTTTGCGACCCTCAAATTTCGCCATGCAAAATTGCGTTGCAAAAAACAGGCTTTGGGTCAGTGCCCTGAAAGCAAAATACGCCAGTATTGCTAAAGACCGCTGGCAGACCTTGGGTTTGAACACAGCGGCTTGAACCTTGAGGCTTGAACTAAGAAGAGACCACCCATGAGCAACAAACCCACCATCATCTACACCCTGACCGACGAAGCCCCCCTGTTGGCCACCAGCGCTTTCCTGCCCATGATCCGCGCCTTCACCGCGCCGGCTGGCGTGGACGTTCAGACCAGCGACATCTCGGTGGCCGGTCGTATCCTGGGTGAGTTCTCGGACTTCCTCAAGCCCGAGCAGCGTGTGCCGGACAACTTGGCCGAGCTGGGCAAGCTCACCCTCAAGCCTGAGGCCAACATCATCAAGCTGCCCAACATCAGCGCCTCGGTGGGCCAGTTGCAAGCGGCCATCAAAGAGTTGCAGGGCAAGGGCTATGCCGTGCCTGACTACCCCGAAGCCCCGAAAACCGACGAAGAAAAAGCCATTCGCGCGCGTTACGCCAAGTGCGTGGGCAGCGCGGTCAACCCCGTGCTGCGTGAAGGCAATTCGGACCGCCGCGCACCACGCGCTGTGAAAGAGTTCGCCCGCAAGAACCCGCACAGCATGGCCGAGTGGAGCCAGGCTTCGCGCTCGCACGTCTCGCACATGCACCACGGCGACTTCTACCACGGCGAAAAGTCGATGACGCTGGACCGCCCCCGTGAAGTGCGCATGGAGCTCATCACCAAGAGCGGCAAAACCATTGTGCTCAAGCCGAAGGTCTCCCTGCTCGACCGCGAGGTGATCGACAGCATGTTCATGAGCAAGAAAGCCTTGCTGGAGTTCTACGAGAAGGAAATTGAAGACGCGCACAACACCGGCGTGATGTTCTCGCTGCACGTCAAGGCCACCATGATGAAGGTCTCGCACCCCATCGTGTTCGGTCACTGCGTGAAGATTTTCTACAAAGACGCGTTTGAAAAACACGGCAAGTTGTTCGAAGAGCTGGGCGTGAACGTGAACAACGGCATGGCCAACCTGTACGACAAGATCGCCACCTTGCCGCAAAGCAAGCAGGAAGAAATCAAGCGTGACCTGCACGCTTGCCACGAAGGCCGCCCCGAGCTGGCCATGGTGGACTCGGCCAAAGGCATCACCAACTTCCACTCGCCCAACGACGTGATCGTCGACGCCTCCATGCCCGCGATGATCCGCAACGGCGGCAAGATGTGGGGCGCTGACGGCCGCTTGAAGGATGTGAAGGCCGTGATGCCCGAGTCCACCTTTGCGCGCATCTACCAGGAGATCATCAACTTCTGCAAATGGCACGGCGCGTTTGACCCCAAAACCATGGGCACCGTCCCCAATGTGGGCTTGATGGCGCAGCAAGCCGAGGAATACGGTTCGCACGACAAAACCTTTGAGATTTCCGAAGACGGCGTGGCCAACATCACCGACATCAACACCGGTGAAGTGCTGCTGTCGGAGAACGTGGAGACCGGCGACATCTGGCGCATGTGCCAGGTCAAAGACGCGGCCATCCGCGACTGGGTCAAGCTGGCCGTCACACGTGCGCGCAACTCGGGCATGCCGGTGGTGTTCTGGCTCGACCAGTACCGCCCGCACGAGGCGCAGCTGATCACCAAGGTCAAGATGTACCTGCACGAGCACAACACCGCGGGCCTGGACATCCAGATCATGAGCCAGGTGCGTGCGATGCGCTACACCCTGGAGCGCGTGGTGCGTGGCTTGGACACCATCAGCGCGACCGGCAACATCCTGCGTGACTACCTCACCGATTTGTTCCCCATCATGGAGCTGGGCACCAGCGCCAAGATGCTCTCCATCGTGCCTTTGATGGCCGGTGGCGGCATGTACGAAACCGGTGCGGGCGGCTCTGCGCCCAAGCACGTGCAGCAGCTGGTGGAGGAAAACCACCTGCGTTGGGATTCGCTGGGCGAGTTCCTGGCCCTGGCGGTCAGCCTGGAAGATTTGGGGCTCAAGACCAACAACAACAAGGCGAAGATTCTGGCCAAAACCCTGGACGCGGCCACCGGCAAATTGTTGGACAACAACAAGAACCCCTCGCCCAAAACCGGTCAGTTGGACAACCGCGGCAGCCAGTTCTATTTGGGTCTGTACTGGGCGCAAGAGTTGGCCGCACAAACCGAAGACGCCGCCTTGGCAGCCACCTTCGCACCCTTGGCCAAGCAGTTGGCTGATAACGAGAAAACCATCGTGGCTGAATTGGCTGCGGTGCAGGGCAAGCCCGTGGACATCGGCGGCTACTACAAGCCCGACTTTGCCAAGCTTGAAGCCATCATGCGCCCCAGCGCCACCTTGAACGCGGCCCTGGCCACGGTGAAGGCTTGATGATCGTCAAGCCCTGATCGGGTTCAATAGAAAAGGGGGCTAAGACCCCCTTTTTCTTTGGTGTTTCAGCTATTGAAAACGTAGCAGGTAGATGACGCGTTTTCAGTTTTTGAACGCTGCGCCCTTCATCACGCTACCAGCCTTCAGGCCTTTTTTCGCGAACCAACCCTGGTTCATCTCCAGCACAAAACGCACCGGTTCGGTGGAACAGTGCGAGTCTAGGGTTTGCGGTTTCATGTCCACGATATTCACAATGCGCCCGTTGTCGGCGATGAAGGCGGCGCTGAGCGGCAGCAAGGTGTTTTTCATCCAAAAGCATTGCTGCGAGGGCTGCTCGAACACGAACAGCATGCCCTCGTGCTGCGGCATCTCGGTGCGAAACATCAAACCCGTGGCGCGTTGCTCAAAGGTGCTGGCCACCTGAACTTCAAGCAAATGCATGCCCGCACTCAAGGGCAGGCGCGGCAGTTGGGTTTGGGGCTGGCCTTGAACTTGAGCCTGGGCCTGGGTGGGCAGGGTGAACCCACACAACGTGACCACGCTGAAGGTCAGGGCGCACAGCGCCGCCGCGCCGAGTTTTTGAGCGGGGCGCAGGATGGCGAGGATGGGAGAAGAGGGCATGAGCAACGGGGCCTGGGTGATTTGCTTGATTTTCACCTAAAAATTTCTGCGCTTTGGCCCTGGCTTCTCTTGAAGACGGTGTTTTCGTCGCCATTTCAAATGCAAGGCTGATGCAGCCTCGCTAGAATGAATTCATGGCGACGAAACCCAACACCCCGAACCCGCCGACCCCCATCAAAAGCCCCGCGCGTGACGACGGTGGCTCGGTCGTGCTGGAGCGGCGCACCCAAAAAATCAAACCACCCCAGATGTACCAGGTGGTGATGCTCAACGATGACTACACCCCCATGGAGTTTGTGGTGGGCATCATCCAGGAATTTTTCAGCAAAGACCTCGAAGAGGCCACGCGCATCATGCTCAAGATTCACCTCGACGGCAAAGGCGTGTGTGGCGTTTACACCAAGGACGTGGCAGCCACCAAGGTGGACCGCGTCTTGGATGCAGCGCACAAAGCGGGCCACCCGCTGCAGTGCGTGAGCGAGCCGGTAGATTTATAAAGCCGGACCATCAAAAAAACGGGCAATTCGGATTACAGTTAAACCACAGAGCTAGGCAAAAGGAAATCACATGATTGCCCAAGAGTTAGAAGTCAGTCTGCACATGGCGTTTGTTGAAGCGCGCCAGCAGCGCCACGAGTTCATCACCGTGGAGCACCTGTTGCTTGCCTTGCTTGACAACCCCAGCGCCGCCGAGGTGCTGCGTGCCTGTTCGGCCAACATCGACGACCTGCGCAAGTCGCTGGCCAACTTCATCAAAGACAACACGCCCCAGGTGGCGGGCACCGATGATGTGGACACCCAACCTACCCTGGGTTTCCAGCGCGTGATCCAGCGCGCCATCATGCACGTGCAGTCCACCGGCAGCGGCAAAAAAGAAGTGACTGGCGCGAATGTGCTGGTGGCGATTTTTGGCGAGAAAGATTCGCACGCGGTCTATTACCTGCACCAGCAGGGCGTGACCCGTTTGGACGTGGTGAACTTCATCGCCCACGGCATCAAAAAGAGCGAGCCGCCTGAGCCCTCCAAGCCTGAAGGCCAGCCCGAAAGCGAAGAAGCGTCTCAAGAGAAAAACGAGAAAGCTTCGCCGCTGGAGCAGTACACCCAAAACCTGAACCAGGCCGCCAAAGAGGGCAAGATTGACCCGCTGATTGGCCGGGCCTACGAGGTCGAGCGTGTCATCCAAATTCTGTGCCGTCGCCGCAAGAACAACCCGCTCTTGGTGGGTGAGGCCGGCGTGGGCAAAACCGCAATTGCCGAGGGCCTGGCCTGGCGCATCACCCAAAGCGATGTGCCAGAAATTTTGGCCGACTCTCAGGTGTACTCGCTCGACATGGGCGCTTTGCTGGCCGGTACCAAGTACCGCGGCGATTTTGAGCAGCGCTTGAAAGGCGTGCTCAAGTCGCTCAAAGACAAGCCCAATGCGATTTTGTTCATCGACGAGATCCACACCCTGATTGGTGCGGGCGCGGCCTCAGGCGGCACGTTGGATGCGTCCAACTTGCTCAAGCCCGCGCTCTCCAGCGGTCAGCTCAAGTGCATCGGGGCCACCACCTTCACCGAGTACCGCGGCATTTTCGAGAAAGACGCTGCGCTCTCACGCCGCTTCCAAAAAGTGGATGTGGTCGAGCCCACCGTGCCCGAAACCATTGATATCTTGAAGGGCCTCAAGTCCCGTTTTGAAGAGCACCACAACGTCAAGTACGCGGTGGCCGCTTTGCAAGCCGCGGCTGAGTTGAGCGCCAAGTACATCAACGACCGCCATTTGCCCGATAAGGCGATTGACGTGATTGACGAGGCCGGTGCGGCACAACGCATCTTGCCCGCGTCCAAGCGTAAGAAGACGATTGGCAAGGCCGAGATTGAAGACATCGTGGCCAAGATCGCGCGCATTCCCCCCGCGAATGTGTCCAACGACGACCGCAGCAAGCTCCAAACCATCGAGCGCGATTTGAAGAGCGTGGTGTTTGGCCAGGACAAAGCGCTGGAGGTCTTGGCCTCGGCGGTGAAGATGGCCCGCTCTGGTTTGGGCAAGCCCGACAAGCCGATTGGCTCCTTCCTGTTCAGCGGCCCCACCGGCGTAGGCAAAACCGAAGCGGCCAAACAATTGGCCTACATTTTGGGCATTGACCTGATTCGCTTTGACATGTCGGAGTACATGGAGCGCCATGCGGTGAGCCGCTTGATTGGCGCGCCCCCTGGCTATGTGGGCTTTGACCAGGGCGGTCTGCTGACCGAAGCGGTTACCAAAAAGCCGCATGCGGTCTTGCTGCTCGACGAGATCGAGAAAGCGCACCCCGACATCTTCAACGTGCTACTGCAGGTGATGGACCACGGCACGCTGACGGATAACAACGGCCGCAAGGCGGACTTCCGCAACGTCATCATCATCATGACGACCAACGCGGGCGCCGAGACCATGAACAAGGCAACCATTGGTTTCACCAACCCGCGCCAGGCTGGCGACGAGATGGGCGACATCAAGCGCTTGTTCACGCCCGAGTTCCGCAACCGACTGGACGCGATCGTCAACTTCAAAGCGCTGGATGAAAACATCATCTTGCGTGTGGTCGACAAGTTCTTGCTGCAGCTCGAGCAGCAGCTCGCCGAGAAGAAGGTGGAGGTTACCTTCACCGACAAGTTGCGCAAGCACCTGGGCAAGAAGGGCTTCGATCCGCTCATGGGCGCACGCCCGATGCAGCGTTTGATTCAAGACACCATCCGTCGCGCGCTGGCCGACGAGCTGCTGTTTGGTCGCCTGACCGATGGCGGCCGCTTGACGGTGGACCTGGACGACAAGGACGAGAGCAAAACCGAGGTGCTGCTCGATATCCAGCCTTTGCCGAAGAAAGAAGGCAAGGCCAAGCCTGAGGAAGCCACGGCGGGTTAAATCTTGGT
>CANGLW010000033.1 GCA_947454955.1 Comamonadaceae bacterium | reverse complement strand
CCCAGCACAAGCACCAGCCCGACAGACAACAACACGGCAGGGCTGTTGGCGTTCACCTTGAGTTTGTCAAACCAGGCATCCAAACGTGAGGGCGTCTCGTGGCTCGTCATGTGCGCGTACTGCTTGCCAAACGAGGTGGCCATGAGCATGGGTGCCAGCAAGCCAAACACCGAGATGAACCGCCCCACCATGAAGGCCTGATGCAAGAGGCCCAGCAGCATGACAAAGCGCACCACAGGTAAGCGCAAATAACCCAGCATGCCCATGAGCATAAACATCAGCAGCCAAATCTCCAGAGGCAAGAGCGCCATGCCGCCAGGGTGCATCCATTCGCCGATGCGCTGCAAGTGTGTGAGTCCTGAGACCTGCAAGGTCAGCCAAATGCCATGCCAACCATAAGGCGTGCACATGGCCGCCACCAAGGCCGCCAGGCCAAAGCCCAACCACTGCTGGAACACACGCCAACGCATACCCGGGCTGTCGATCAAGGCCTCCAGGGCCATGGGACCAATGAGCAACAAGCCCAGGGTGAAACTGCCATGCAAATTGGCCCAAAGCACCATCACGGTCAAGAGCCACCAGGGTGGTACACGCCGTTGCTCATTGGCTTTGATGAGCTCAGCCATCCACACCGCCAAGAGCGGCCAGGCCATGACGTGGGGCCTGGACAACAAGTGTGAGGCCATGGCTGCTGTGGCCAAAGCCGTCATCAACAAGGCGTAAATCGGCGGCATGCGCTCCAACAAAAAGCGCAACAGGTAGGCCAGCGTGAACGCAAACAAACCCACGGTGACCACCACCAATGCGGTCCATGGCGCGATGGCCTGCAGCACCGCCATGATGCATTGGGCCAGCCACTCATGCGCAATCCACGGTGCGCCCAAGCGGGTGTAAGAAAACACATCCACATCGGGCACCGCTTGATGCTCCAGCATCCAACGCCCTGCGGTGATGTGCATCGCGATGTCGGGGTCTTGCAGGGTTTGGGTGCTCAAACCCAACAGCAAGGCCACGGCTGTGCCCAACGCAAAAATGAGAGGCCAAGACCAGCGCAACAAACGCTGTTTGACCAGGTGGGTGGTGGTGATGTCCATCGCCAGTGCTCCAAGAGTTTGAAGGCACTGTAGAGGGCAGATGCAAGGTTGCGAACGCGCAGGCGCTAGGCTGGCGCTTTACTCGCCCTCCCCTTGACGATTGTCAAGAAAATGCCGACGCTGGTGTGGGCGCGTACCCACGGCGTCGGAAAAAAATCGAACCAAGATCAGCCGCGCAAATCGTGGTGTAGCACGTGGCGAAACAAGTCGCGTTACTCGCCTCGTAATTCGGCTCGCAATTTGGCGCCCACATCAGGTCGTGCACCAAACGGGTCAGGCGGGTTGTGCTGCGCCACGATGGCATTCATGCGCTCTTGCACATTGCCCAAGGCGTGCGGGTGGCTGTAGATGTAGAACTGGTCTTGTGCCACCGCATCAAACACCATCTGCGCCACTTGAGCGGCCGTCACCTTGCCTGAACTCACCGCTTTGTCACTCATGGCCTGGCCGATCAACATGCTCTTGGTGGGTTTGTCAGACGGTAAATCTTGCGGACGGTTGCGATGACTTTGGCTGATGCCGGTGGGCACGAAATACGGGCACAACACACTGGCACTGACCTGGTCGCTCACCAACTTCAAATCTTGGTAGAGGGTTTCTGTGAGGGCCACCACCGCGTGCTTGCTGACGTTGTACACGCCCATGTTCGGCGGCGTGAGCAAACCGGCCATGCTGGCGGTGTTGACGACATGGCCTCGATACGTGGCATTCGCTTTGGCCGCCTCGAGCATCATGGGGGTGAACACGCGCACACCGTGAATCACGCCCCACAGGTTCACACCCAAAACCCATTGCCAATCGGCCACCGTGTTTTCCCACAGCAAACCACCCGCCGCCACACCCGCGTTGTTGAACACCAGGTGCGGTGCACCAAAGCGCGCTTGAACCTCAGTTGCCAAGGCTTCCATGGCTTGGGCGTTGGACACGTCCACTTGGCGTGCCAACACTTGCACGCCGGCTGCGAGCATCTCTTGCTCGGCTTTGGCTAAGGCGTCTGCCTGCACATCCACCAGCACCAAATTCATACCCTGCTTGGCGCCTATGCGGGCCATTTCCAAACCAAAGCCTGAGCCGGCGCCAGTGAGCACCGCTGTTTGTTTCGAGTTCATGCGTCTGCCTTTTTCAACACAAAACCAATACGAGGGAAATGCACATGCACCTGGCCTGCCCGCTCGTCGGTGCGGGCTAGGGTGTAGCGTGTGCGGGTGGCGGCCATCAAGATGCCCGTGGTCGGCTCGGGGCCGAATGACTCTGCGGTGATCGTCACCTCGGTGCCCAAAGGGATGCCGTGTTCGTCTTGAAACACCTCATCCATCAAAGCTGCAGGTGAGCTGTTGGCAGCCAGTGTGACGGCATCAGCCGAACTCATTTTTTCTGAAGCGCCATGACCGATGGCGGCCATGCGGTCCATCCAGGCCAAGACGCCTGGGGTGGCATCCAAAATGCCGGCCATGGGCGCATTGCGGACACGTGAAAACCACAGCGGGTGGTAAGCCGAAAAGTCAGCCACCGTGGGTACAGCGCCCAACAAAAAGGCTTGCGCATCGAGCATATTGGCCAGGCGGCGCAAATAACTTTTGTAAGCCGCGGTGGCATCCCCCGGGCGCAATCGGGTCATGCCTGCACTCATGGCGCCGCGGTCGGCCGCAAAGGCCTTGGCCACTTCGGTTGGCGCGTTGGCAAACAAGGCCGCAGCGCCCTTGGGGCTTAAGTTGTAAGCCATGGCTGCCCAAAACAAGGTGCTGTCGGCCCATTGCGCCACGGTGCGTGCCACGCCCTGCTGGCCAGCAGGAAACAGCGAGGGTGTGGGGGCATGGTGCTCGAGCACATCGCAAATCAAGGCGGTGTCACAGTAAATGTCCGCCCCGATTTGCAGAAACGGTGTTTTACGGTAACCACCCGTCAAGGCCTGCACATCAGGTTTGGGCATGATTTGCGGGATGGCCACCGACTTCCAAGCCAACTTTTTGTAGCCAAGAATCAAACGGATTTTCTCGCTGAAAGGCGAGGTGCTGTAGTGGTGCAAAACAAGCTCAGACACGTACACTCCTGGTAGTCACTTTGGGGGCGAACACAAGTTTCAATGACGCTGCGATGTCTCGCACCTCGGCATCTTGCAAGGCACCTTTGGCGGCCAAGGCACGGTGCAAAGTTGGCAAGTTGTAATGGGGCACCGCCGGGTAGAGGTGATGCTCGAGGTGGTAATTCACATGGTGCGGGAACAACAAAAAACGCCCCACCCAATTGCCCAAGGAACCATGGGTGCGGTTGCTGCGTGCGGCCGTCAAAGGCGAACTGGTGTCGTTCACCGCGCCATGTTCACACACCGCACGCAAGCGCAAAATAGGTTGCAAGAACGTGACCATGGGCAACCACCACAAGCCCATGAAAGCCAGCATGGCCAGCGGGCCAAGCGCAGCCCACAGCAACAAAGGCACCAGCACATGAAAAGCCACCACACCCCAGCGGTCTTGCCGGGCATCGGCGCGCAACTGCGGTGATGTGTCGTCTAATGGGCGCGCTGCGGTTTGGGTGTCGTCGTTGATGGCGGGTGAGCCAAAGAAGTAGGCGAAGGTCTTCCACGCGTTCACACCGGTGATGTCGACCGCCAGTTTTTTCCAAAGGTAGGCCACGCCTCGCGGGTAGCCACCGTGCAATGCGGTGTCGGGGTCTTGCGGGCCATACAGGTGGTTGTGGTGCAGGCGGTGCGTCACGCGGTAGGTGCACATGGAAATACCTGCGGCCATGCCCATCAAGCGGCCCACACGGTCGTTCCAGCCACGGTGGGTGAACAAACGGTAGTGCGCCGACTCATGCGCCAGGATGAACAAGCCATGCTGGGTGATGGCCATGACCAACAAGGCCGGCAGCACCCACAGCATCGCCCAGCCTGGCAGCGACCAAGCCCAGAGCCCCCACACCGCAGCGCCGGTGATCATGCCCAACGTGAGCAAAATGGACAAGAAGGCTCGGGTGTTAGAGAGCTGAGTAAGCGGTGCGAGCTCTTCAGAGCTCAGCGTTTGACGCGCCTGGGCATTGCGACTGCCAGGCGCGCGCAGGTCTTCGCGAAACTCCTCGCCCGCAGCGCTCATGGCTCAGATGAGTTTGACGAGCTGCTTGCCGAAGTTCTTGCCTTTGAGCAAGCCCAGGAAAGCCTCGGGCGCTGCGGCCAAGCCCTCAGCCACCGACTCGCGGGGGCGCAGTTTGCCGGTGCCCACCAGGGTGCCGAGTTCTTGAAGAGCTTCTGGCCAGACTTCCATGTGTTCGCTCACGATGAAGCCTTGGATCTTCATGCGGTTGACCAAAATCAGCGCGGGGTTGGCCATGGGCAGGGGCGCGCCATCGTAGCCGGCAATCATGCCGCAGACCGCAATGCGTGCAAACGCGTTGGTACGCAGCATCACGGCATCGAGCACCATGCCACCCACGTTCTCAAAGTGACCGTCAATGCCGTTGGGGCAAGCCACCTTCAAGGCTTTGGCCAGAGAGATGGCATCTGCGTGTTGTTTGTAGTCGATACACTCATCAAAACCCAGTTCGTTGACCACATAAGCGCATTTGTCGGGGCCACCGGCAATGCCCACCACGCGGCAACCACGTGCTTTGGCCAAAGCGCCATAGGCACTCCCCACCGCACCACTGGCGGCACTCACCGTCACCGTTTCACCGGCTTTGGGCTCGATGATTTTGCACAGGCCGTACCAAGCGGTCACACCCGGCATGCCCACCGCACCCAGGTAATGGCTCAGGGGCACATGGGTGGTGTCGACCTTGCGCAAAGCGCCCAAGGCATTGCCGTCCACCACGCTGTAGTTTTGCCAGCCGCCCATGCCCACCACCTTGTCGCCAGCTTTGAACTTGGGGTGCTGGCTTTCCACCACTTCACCCACCGTGCCGCCGATCATCACCTCACCCAAAGGCTGCGGCTGCGCGTAGCTTTTGGATTCGTTCATGCGGCCACGCATGTAGGGGTCCAAGCTCAGGTAGTGGTGACGCACCAGCACATGGCCGTCTTGCAAGGCCGGTGTGGGGGCTTCAACCAATTTGAAGTTGGCTGCAGTGGCTGCGCCCACGGGGCGGTTGTCCAAGACAATTTTGTGGTTGACGGGCATGGTGTGTCTCCTGGTTATTCGTTTGTTGTTCAGTCTGTTGAAATCTGCGGCAAGTTCAAGCCGTTGCTGCTCTTGGGGCCGGTGGGCAAACGCTTGACGTATTTGAAGGTGCCGGTGGCATGCGCGCAAGCCCTGCCCTGTTCGTCGTAAATGGTGGACTCGGTGAAGGCCATGGTGGCGGTGCGGTGCATCAAACGCCCTTTGGCGGTGAGCAGCCCACGTGCCGCTTGCATGAAGCTGGTTTTCATCTCGATGGTCACCACACCCATGTCTTGTTGCACGCTACGCGCGGCGGTGGCCATGCTCACATCCATCAGCGTCATGGTGGCCCCACCATGCGTCACCGCAAACGAGTTCAGGTGCTCGGGCGCAGGCTTGAAGGTGATGGTCGAATGACCCCCTTCAAACTGCTCCATCACAAACCCCAGGTGACGCACAAAGGGGATGTCCACCCCGAACTCTATGGCCATGCTCAGCCGCCTCGCACGCAGCTCACACCACCGTCCACCGCGAGCCATTGGCCGGTGATGTGTTTGCCGGCGTCGCTGGCGTACAGCAGGGTCAGGCCTTTGAGGTCGTTGTCATCGCCAATGCGACCCAGGGGGGCGTGCGCCTTGATGGTGTCCACACCCCAGTTTTCCAAAATGCCTTTGGTCATTTTGCTGGGGAAAAAGCCCGGGCAAATCGCGTTGACGTTGATGTTGTACTTGCCCCATTCCGCGGCCAAGGCTTTTGTGAAGTTGATCACCGCACCCTTGGAGGTGTTGTAGGCGATCGTGGTCATTTGCGGTGGGTTACCACCCAAGCCAGCAATCGATGCCAGGTTGATGATGCGCCCGGTTCGGCGCGGGATCATGCTCTTTTTGGCAATGGCTTGGCTGAGCAAAAAGTAACCGCGCACATTGAGGTTCATCACCTTGTCCCACGCCTCGACGGGATGGTCTTCAGCGGGTGCGCCCCAGCTGGCACCGGCATTGTTCACCAAAATATCAACGGGCCCTAAGCGCTGCAAAGTTTCATCAGCCAAACGGTGAATGTCTGCTTCTTGCGCGCAATCAGCGGCCACCCAACGTGCATCGATGCCCGCGGCTTGCAGTTCAGCCACCGCCTCTTCCAGGTCTGCGGCTTTGCGCGAGCTGAGCATCAGGCGCGCACCGGCTTCGCCCAAAGCGCGTGCCATTTGCAAACCCAGGCCGCGTGAGCCACCGGTGACCAGTGCGGTTTTGCCGGTCAGGTCAAAAAGTTGTTGGATGTTGATGTTCATGTGTGTCTCCTGTGAAGTTTATTTTTTCTGGGTACGGATGATCCATAACACCACGCCTGTGACCACCAAACCACCGCAGATGATGCGGATGGCTGTGGCCAAGGCAGGATCTTTCAAAAACGCGGTCATGGCCAGGGGCAAGAGCCCGGCATACAAGCACACCCAAATCCAGGTTTGAAGTCGTGCATACGGTTTGGTCATCAGAAGGCCTCCTCGGGGCAGTCCACACAGACCATCTCACGTTGCGCCACCACCGCCAACCAGGCTTTGATTTTGGGCAACTCAAAAGTGAAAAAGAACTGCATGGCCCGACGGCGGCCTTCATGTGCGGGAGTGTTTTGGGTGCATGCCAAGGCCACGTCCAGCCAGACCCAGGCCAAGACCATGTGGCCAAAGGCTTGCATGTAGGGCACCGCGTTGGCCAAGGCTTCGTGCGCTTGACCGGTAGACCAGGCCGCACGGGTGGTGGCCTCAACATCTTTCATGGCCTGGCCCAAGGCTTGGGCCTGTTCACGCAGATGCTCATGGGCAGAGGCGCGCTGGATGGTGTGCATCATGCGTTGGGCCAAGAGCTGCAGGCCACGGCCGTTTTCCATCAACACCTTGCGGCCCAAGAGGTCTGCGGCTTGAATACCGTGCGTGCCTTCGTGGATCATGTTGAGACGGTTGTCGCGCCAATACTGCTCCACCGGGAAGTCGCGGGTGTAGCCATAACCCCCATGGATTTGAATGGCCAATGAATTGGCCTCCAAACAGAATTCACTCGGCCAGCTCTTGGCAATGGGTGTGAGCACTTCGAGCAGCAAGCGCGCTTCATCAGCCGCTGCGGCATCAGCGGTGTGTTGTTCATCCACCAGGCGGGCGCAATACAACTCCAGCGCCAGCGCGCCTTCGCAGTACGCTTTTTGGGTCATCAACATGCGCTTGATGTCGGCGTGCTCGATGATGCGCACCTGCGGGGATGCCGCGTCTTTGCTCACCACCGCACCGGCCTTTTTGGGCAAGCGACCTTGGGGGCGGTTTTTCGCGTAGTCCAGGCTCGCTTCATAGCCAGCCAAGCCCAGCATGGTGGCGGCCATGCCAATGGCAATGCGCGCCTCGTTCATCATGTGGAACATGCAGGCCAAGCCTTGACCCGGCTGGCCCACCAAGTACCCAATGGCACCAGAGCCGTCACCATAAGGCCCACCCGCTTTGGCGTTCAGGGTCGCGCCCTCACCCACCGCGAATGTGCCTTCACCGAAATTGAGCAAGGTGTTGGTGGTGCCGCGCCAGCCGCATTTGTGGTTCAAGCCGGCCAGGGCCACATCGTTGCGCACGCCGGTGAGGTCACCATCGGTGCCCACCAGTTTTTTCGGCACGATGAACAATGAAATGCCTTTGGTGCCGGGAATGAGCTTGCCGTTTTCATCGGGAATTTTGGCCAGCACCAAATGGATGATGTTCTCGGTCAGGTCGTGCTCACCCGCTGAGATCCACATCTTGTTGCCTTTGAGGCGGTAACGCGGCCCCAGGGGGTCATGGGCCCAGTCGCCGGTGTCAGGCACGGCGCGGGTGGCAATGTCAGACAAGGACGAGCCCGCTTGCGGCTCCGACAAACACATGGTGCCCGAAAAGCGCCCCGCAAATTCTTGCTTGGCAAACACCTCACGCTGCAAAGGCGTGCCGTGCACCATCAGCAAATTGGCGTTGCCGGTGGTCAAGAGCCCTGAGCCGATGCTGATGGAGGCCATGCCGAAAAACGCATTGGCTGCCGCTTCGACCGTGTAGGGCAGTTGCATGCCACCCATCTCGTAGTCTTGCGCGGCACTGAGCATGCCAGAGGCGGCGTAGGCCTTTTGGGCGTCATGGGTGGCTTGCGGCAAGATGACCCGCAGGCTGCCATCGGGCTCGGTGACGGTGCGCGGCTCTTCGGTGTCGACCAGGCGGTTGAAAGGCGCGTACTTCTCACGCGCGATGCGCTCACAAGTGTCGAGCACCGCATCGAAGGTTTCGCGTGAGTGGTCGGCAAAACGCTCACGCGCACTCAGGGCCGGTGCGTCCAGCCAGTCGTACAGCAGGAACTCAAGCGTGGAACGCAAAGGCATAGATCACAGCACTTCAAAAATGCCTGCTGCGCCCATGCCGCCGCCAATACACATGGTCACCGCCACACGCTTGGCACCGCGACGCTTGCCTTCAATCAAGGCGTGGCCGGTCAAACGCTGACCGCTCACACCATAGGGGTGACCCAAAGCAATCGCGCCACCGTTCACATTCAGGCGGTCAGCTGGGATGCCCAGCTTGTCGCGGCAATACAGCACTTGCACCGCAAAGGCTTCGTTGAGTTCCCACAGGTCGATGTCGTTGACACTCAGGCCCAAACGCTTGAGCACCTTGGGCACGGCAAACACCGGGCCGATGCCCATCTCATCAGGCTCGCAACCGGCCACGGCAAAACCCAGAAAACGGCCCAGAGGCTGCAAGCCTTTTTTGCTGGCGAGTTCTTCGCTCATCAACACGCAAGCACCGGCGCCGTCTGAGAACTGGCTGGCGTTACCGGCAGAGACCACACCACCGGGCATCGCAGGCTTGATGCCGCTGATGCCTTCAGCCGTGGTGCCTTCACGGGTGCCTTCGTCTTTGCTGACCGTCACTTGCTTGGTGGTCATGCCCATGATTTTGTCGGCCACACCCGCCATGACGGTGATGGGCGCAATCTCAGCATCAAACAAACCCGCAGCTTGCGCAGCGCAGGCTTTTTGCTGGCTGCCTGCGCCGTACTCGTCCATGACCTCGCGGCTGATGTTGTAGCGCTTGGCCACTTGCTCGGCGGTTTGCAGCATGTTCCAGTAAATCTCGGGCTTCATGGCGTGCAGGTTGGGGTCACGCAGCATGTGCTGGTTCATTTCTTGTTGCACGCAAGAAATGCTTTCCACACCACCGGCCACAAACACATCACCCTCACCCGCGATGATGCGCTGCGCAGCCAAGGCGATGGTTTGCAAACCCGAAGAGCAAAAGCGATTGACGGTAACGCCTGAGACCGACACCGGGCAACCGGCTTTGAGGGCGATTTGCCGCGCGATGTTGGCACCGGTGGCGCCCTCGGGGTTGGCGCAACCCATGATGACGTCTTCAACCAAGTCGGCCTCAATGCCGGCACGCGCAATGGCGTGCTGCACCGCGTGGCCGCCCAGGGTGGCGCCGTGGGTCATGTTGAAAGCGCCCTTCCAGCTCTTGGCCAGAGGGGTGCGGGCGGTAGAAACAATCACTGCTGAAGTCATGATGAAAACCTTTCAAGCCCAACAAGGGGCTGCGCATTAAGTTTGGTTGAACGATTTGCCTTCGGCCACCAGGCGGGCCAGCAAAGGTGCGGGCTGCCAGAACTTGCCGTCGTCGTGCGGGTTCTTGGCAAAACGTTCCATGCTTTGCATGACGTTGAACAAGCCCACGGTGTCGGCGTACTGCATGGGGCCACCACGGTGGATGGGGAAGCCATAGCCGGTGAGGTAGACCATGTCGATGTCGCTGGCCTTCGATGCAATGCCCTCTTCCAAGATGTGCGCGGCTTCGTTGACCAAGGAATACACCAGGCGCTGCACGATTTCGTCGTCAGAAATTTTGCGCGGCGTGATACCCAACTCAGCGCGATGCTTCTCGATCATGGCCACCACCTGGGCATTGGGGATGGCGTCGCGACGGCCGGCCTGGTAGTCATACCAACCGGCACCGGTCTTCTGACCGAAGCGGCCCATCTCGCAGAGCAAGTCGGCAGTTTTGCTGTAACGCAAATTAGGCTTTTCTTGGTAGCGACGTTTGCGAATGGCCCAGCCAATGTCGTTGCCGGCCAGGTCGCCCATACGGAACGGGCCCATGGCAAAACCAAATTTCTCAACCGCCTTGTCCACTTGCGCGGGGGTGCAACCTTCTTCCAGCAAGAAGCCGGCTTGTCGGCTGTATTGCTCGATCATGCGGTTGCCAATGAAGCCATCGCAGACGCCCGAGACCACCGAGGTCTTTTTGATTTTCTTGCCCAGGGCCATGACCGTGGCCAGCACGTCTTTGGCGGTCTTCTCGCCACGCACCACCTCGAGCAGCTTCATCACATTGGCAGGGCTGAAGAAGTGCGTGCCAATCACGTCTTGGGGACGCTTGGTGAACGATGCGATCTTGTTCACATCTAAAGTGGAGGTGTTGGTCGCCAAAATCGCACCGGGCTTCATCACGCGGTCGAGCTCTTTGAACACCGCTTCTTTCACGCCCATTTCTTCAAACACCGCCTCGATCACCATGTCGGCGTCTTTGAGGTCGTCGTAGCTCAGGGTGGTGCTCAAGAGCGCCATGCGCTGCTCGTACTTGTCTTGCTTGAGCTTGCCCTTTTTCACCTGGGCTTCGTAGTTTTTGCGGATGGTGGCTATGCCACGGTCCAGCGCCTCTTGCTTCATCTCGAGCATCTTGACCGGGATGCCCGCGTTCAAGAAGTTCATGGTGATGCCGCCACCCATGGTGCCAGCACCAATCACCGCTAGCGAATTGATAGCACGTGTGGGTGTGTCTGAGGGCACATCGGGGATCTTGGACGCCGCACGTTCGGCTGCAAAGATGTGACGCAAAGCGCGGCACTCGGGTGTCCACATCAGGTTGATGAAGATCTCGCGCTCAAACAACATGCCTTCATCAAACTTTTTCTTGGTGGCTGCTTCCACCGCGTCCACACACTTGGCAGGCGCTGGGAAGTTTTTGGCCATGCCTTTGACCATGTTGCGCGCGAACTGAAAGTAAGCATCGCCCATGGGGTGTTTGCAAGGCATGTTGCGCACCAAGGGCATGGGGCGCTTGTTGGCCACCTCACGCGCCAGGGCCATGGCCTCATCAGCCAGGGTGTCGATGGACGCAGCCATCTTGTCGAACAATTTTTGCCCAGGCAGTGCGGCCAACATCTCGCTCTTGACGGGCTCGCCACTCACGATCATGTTCAGTGCAGCTTCCACACCCAACACGCGCGGCAAACGTTGTGTGCCACCGGCACCGGGAATCAAGCCCAGCTTGACCTCGGGCAGCGCCACATTGCAACCAGGTGCTGCAATGCGGTAATGGCAACCCAGGGCCAGCTCCAAACCGCCCCCCATCGCCACTGAGTGCACCGCAGCCACCACCGGCTTGTGCGAGTGCTCAATGGCCAAAATGACGCTGAGCAAATTGGGTTCTTGCAATGCTTTGGGTGAACCGAACTCTTTGATGTCAGCACCGCCCGAAAAGGCCTTGCCTGCACCAGTCAGCACAATGGCTTGCACCGCAGGGTTGGCGTTGGCTTCTGCCAAAGCCGTGGTGATGCCCACGCGGGTGGCATGCCCCAAGCCATTGACGGGTGGGTTGTTGAGGGTGATCACGGCGATGTCGCCATGCACTTGGAGGGTGGCCGTCATGCAAGCAGTCCTTTCAAAATCGAACGGTCGTTCTATTTTTAGATTCTAGAGGGAAAATGAGTCAACAAGATGAAGCCTTAGACACGGTCGAGACAGCGTCAGACTTCAAGCCATTCTTTGCGGGTGTAAGCGTCCTCACGCAAGGATTGAGGGGTGCCTTCAAACACGATGCTGCCGTGGCCCATGACCAGAGCGCGGTCAGAGATGGCCATGGCAATCGTGAGTTTTTGCTCGATCAACAAGACCGAGATGCCGCGGTCTTTGAGCTTTTTGAGGTACTCACCCACCAGCTCCACGATCTTGGGCGCCAGACCCTCGGTCGGCTCGTCAATGATGATGAGGTCCGGGTCACCCATCAGGGTGCGGCACAGGGTCAGCATTTGCTGCTCACCACCTGAGAGCACGCCGGCCTCGGTGTGTTGGCGTTCTTTCAAGCGGGGGAACATGGTGTACATGTCCTCAAAACTCCAGCGGCCCGATTGACCCGCTTTCTTTTGACCCAGCATCAGGTTTTGATGCACGGTGAGTTTGGGGAACACATCGCGGTTCTCAGGCACATAGCCCAGGCCCAGGTGAGCAATCTCAAAAGCCTTTTTGCCGTTGATGGGCTGGCCTTTCCAGCGGATGTCGCCCTCCAAATCCACCAGGCCCATGATGGCCTTGGCGGTGGTTGAGCGGCCCGAGCCATTGCGGCCCAAGAGCGCCACAATTTCACCGGCGTTCACCGAAAAGCTCACACCATGCAGCACATGGCTCTTGCCGTAAAAGGCGTGCAGGTTGTTGATGTTGAGGAGTTCCATCAGTGGCCTCCTGCTTGTTCTTCGGCCACCGCAGAACCCAGGTAGGCCTCTTGCACTTTGGCGTTGGCGCGCACGGCCTCAGGCGTGTCAAAGGCAATCACCTCGCCATACACCACCACCGCAATTTTGTCGGCCAGACCGAACACCACACCCATGTCATGCTCCACCGTCAACAAGGTTTTTCCTTCGGTCACTTCGCGGATGAGCTTGATGAAACGCGTGGTCTCGCTCTTGCTCATACCTGCGGTGGGCTCGTCCAACAAAATCACACTGGCGCCACCGGCAATCGTCACGCCGATTTCCAAGGCGCGTTGCTCGGCGTAGGTCAGGTTGACGGCCAAAACATCGCGCTTTTTATCGAGGCGAATCATCTCCATGAGCTGATCGGTGCGCTCGTTGGCATCTTCCAAGTCAGCCAGGAATTTCCAGAAGCTGTAGCGGTAGCCCATGCTCCACAACACCGCGCAGCGCAGGTTTTCAAACACGCTGAGCTTGGGGAAGATGTTGGTGATTTGGAAGCTGCGGCTCAGCCCCATGCGGTTGATCTCGTAGGGCTTTTTGCCGTCGATGCGTTGGCCATGCAACAGCACCTCACCACTGGTAGGGCCAAAGCGACCGCTGATCAGGTTGAACAGCGTGGACTTGCCCGCACCGTTGGGGCCAATGACCGCCACACGCTCACCAGCAGCCACCTCGAGGTTCACACCACGGATGATTTCAGACTTGCCAAAGCTCTTACGCAGGTCTTTGAGTTCGAGAGCCAGTTGCGCGCTCATAGGGCCTCCCGGCGTTTGATTTCTTTTTCAATGTCTTCTTGAATTTCGCCCCACTCATGCAGGTACTGACGGCGGCACACCTCGAACAATCCCAAGCCGGTGAGTAACACAAACACCGCACCAAACCATTGGTCGGTGCTCTTGGCATCGAAGGTCAGGCCGATGAATTTGAGGGTCGACCCCATGGCGCCGTTGAGCTGCAGGTGGTAGACCATCTCGATCATCACCGCCGCCCCCAAGAGCACAACAAGGCCACACACCGCCAGGCCCAGATAGCTCACCCAGATCTTGCGCAGGAAACCAAAGGCGGCCACGCGCAGGTTCATCATGATCAGGCTGGCAATGCCGCCAGGCGCATACATCACCATGAAGAGGAAAATCAAACCCAGGTACAAGAGCCAAGCCTTGGTGATTTCTGACAAGAGCACAAAGGCCAGAATCATCAACACACCACCGATGATGGGGCCAAAGAAGAAGGTGGCACCACCCAGGAAGGTGAACAGCAGGTAAGCGCCTGAACGCGCAGCACCCACCACCTCGGCCGTGACGATTTCAAACAACAAGCTGCCCAGGCCGCCTGCAATGCCCGCAAAAAAGCCAGAGATGATGAAGGCCAGATAGCGCACACGCTGTGTGCTGTAGCCAATGAACTCGACCCGCTCAGGGTTGTCGCGCACCGCATTCAAAATACGCCCCAAGGGTGTGCGGGTGAAGGCAAACATCAGGCCCACACTCACAAAGGTGTAAACCGCCACCAGGTAATACATCTGCGCTGGCGGCCCGTAGGTGATGCCAAACACCGAGCCACCCACCACGCGATTGCCCGACACGCCTGCTTCACCCCCGAAGAATTCGGAGAACATGAGCGACATGGCAAACACCAACTCCGCCATGCCCAAAGTGATCATGGCAAAGGGCGTGCCCGATTTACGGGTGGTGACATAACCAAAAATCACCGCAAAGGCCATGCCCGCCACACCGCCGATGATGGGCAAGAGGCTCACCGGCAAGGGCAGTCCATCGCTGACCATGTTCAAGGCGTGGATGGTCATGTAAGAGCCCAGGCCGGAGTACACCGCATGCCCGAAACTGAGCATGCCGCCCTGCCCCAACAAAATATTGAAGGACAAACAGGCAATGATGGCGATGCCCATTTGCGAGAGCATGGTGACCGACAGGCTGCTGGTGAAGAATTTGGGAGCAGCTATCAAAACCAGAGCAAACAAACTCCAGATGATCCAGCGCCCAACGTTGTAGGGTTTGAATTCGTAGTAACGCGCGGTCATGGTGTCATTCCTCCCGCGTGCCCAACAGGCCCTTGGGTCGGAAAATCAAAATCAGAACAAGGAACAGGTAAGGCAAGATGGGTGCGACCTGCGAGAGGGTGAGCTTGATAACCGAGTTGTTTTTGACCGCTGCGCTCAAGCTGATGCCCAAGGCTTGCGCCAAATTGATCAGCGAGACATCAAACGCCACCGCAAAGGTTTGCACAATGCCGATGAGCAGCGAGGCCAAGAACGCGCCTGAGAGCGAACCCAGGCCACCGACCACCACCACCACAAAAATCACCGAACCCACCGTGGCGGCCATGGCCGGTTCGGTCACGAAGGTGCTGCCACCAATCACGCCGCCCAAACCGGCCAAGGCCGCACCTGCGCCAAAGACCATCATGAACACACGTGGCACGTTGTGGCCCAAGGCTTCGGCCATTTCGGGGTGCGTGAGCGCGGCTTGAATCACCAAGCCGATGCGGCTGCGGGTGAGCATCAACCAAAGCGACACCAACATCAGTAAAGCCACGAGCATCATGAAGCCGCGGGTAGCCGGGAACGGCGAGCACACCACTTTGATGGCCGCATCCGTCACGTTACACACCGCTGCGGGTGCAGCACCGGCAAGCAAAGACAAGCCCTCTACCGAGGAATGCACCAGCGTGAACATGGGGCCACGCAAGATCTCGGGCGGCTGAAATTCCACCGCGGTGCGACCCCATATGAGCTGCACCATTTCCAGAATGATGTAGGACAAGCCGAAGGTGATGAGCAACTCAGGCACATGGCCGTACTGGTGAACGCGGCGCAAGGCTGTGCGCTCAAACACCGCACCCAAAGCACCTACCACCAAGGGGGCCAGCACCAGCCCGGGCCAAAAGCCCACCAGGGAAGCCACCGAGTAACCGATGTAAGCCCCCAGCATGTAAAAGCTGGCGTGGGCGAAATTGAGCACGCCCATCATGCTGAAGATCAGCGTCAGCCCGGAGCTGAGCATGAACAACAGCAAGCCATAGCTCAAACCGTTGAGCATGGAAATGATGAAAAACTCCATACGGAGAGTCCTTGAAAGTCAATAGAAGAAGGTCCGATCGATGGCGATCGACCGGACCTCAGCACCCGCGCAGGTTCAGGGGCGCTTCATCTGGCAGCTGGTGGGTGTGCTGGCGATGTAGGACGGGAACTCTTTCACAGGGGCCAGCGTCATGCCGGTGCTCTCAGGGCTGTAGGGGAATTTCTTGTCCGCCTTTTGCCACACGGTGATGAACACAGGTTGCTGCAACTGGTGGTCGGTCTTGCGCATCTCGACTTCACCATTGAACGACTTGTACTTCATGCCTTCCATGGCCGCGGCCACTTTGACGGGGTCGGTCGACTTGGCTTTGGCCATGGCCTCACCCAAGGCGCTGTAGATGCTGATGACCGAGCCTGTGTAGAAGTCGTCGTTGACCTTGGTCTTGAACTCGTTCATCCACTTTTCCATCTGGCCGCCCATGTTGTAGTGGCTGTAAGCCACCTGGAAGACCTTGCCCGCAGCGTTTTGGCCCAGGGCGGTGGGTGTGCCCGTCACACCGGTGTAGTAGGTGTAGAACTTGCCGGTGTAGCCACCTTCAATAGCGGCCTTGACCAGCAAAGCCAGGTCAGAACCCCAGTTGCCGGTGATGACGGTATCTGCGCCCGAAGCCTTGATCTTGGCGATGTAGGGTGCGAAGTCGCGCACTTGGGCCAAGGGGTGCAGGTCTTCACCAACGACCTCGACGTCAGGGCGCTTACGCTGCAGGTTTTCTTTGGCGTACTTGGCCACTTGGTGACCGTGCGAGTAGTTCTGGTTGAGCAGGTAGACCTTCTTCACATCGGTCTGGTCTTTGATGAAGGTGGTCATGGCCTCCATCTTCATAGAGGTGTCGGCATCAAAGCGGAAGTGCCAGTAGCTGCACTTGCTGTTGGTGAAGTCAGGGTCCACCGCCGAGTGGTTGAGGAAGATGACTTCTTTGCCGGGGTTGCGTTCGTTGTGCTTGTTGATCGCGTCAATCAAAGCGCCGGCCACCGACGAGCCATTGCCCTGGGTGATGTAGCGCACGCCTTGATCAATAGCAGCCTTGAGTTGGTTCAAGCTCTCAGCGGGGCTGAGTTTGTTGTCTAAGGCAATCACTTCGAACTTCACGCCGGCAGGGTTGCCAGCGCCGCTGAACTTTTCAGCGAAGAACTGGAAGCTCTTGACCTGGTTGGAGCCCACAGGCGCCATCAAGCCAGACAGGGGATCGATCCAGGCAATTTTCACGGTCTCGCCCTTTTGGGCCAATGCGGAACCTGCCACGGTCAAAGCGGCGGCGGCGGCCAGGGCTTGCACTACAAATTTCATCGAAACACTCCTCGTTATGGTTGGATCTATCACGCGTCTAGGTTAGCTTTAAATCTCATGGCAGCGGCTCAGGGTAAGCCCTTAATCCTCCTCTGCCGTGGGGTTGATCTGGCTCAGAGTCCAGGCAGTTGGTAGTCGGCCAAGGTCTCGCGCAATTTCGTTTTCAACATCTTGCCGGTGGCTCCCAAAGGAATGGCCGGTACAAACACCACGTCATCCGGGATTTGCCACTTGGCCGTCTTGCCCTCGTAGAAGGCCAGCAGCTCTTCGCGCGAGACTTCGGCCCCCGGCTTTTTCACCACCGCCACAATCGGGCGCTCGTCCCACTTGGGGTGCTTCATGCCGATGCACGCGGCCATGGCAATCGCGGGGTGGGCCATGGCGATGTTTTCAATATCGATCGAGCTGATCCACTCGCCGCCCGACTTGATCACGTCTTTGCTGCGGTCGGTGATTTGCATGTAGCCATCCGCGTCGATGGTGGCCACGTCGCCCGTGGGGAACCAACCGCGACCGCGTGCATCTTTGACCAGCGGGTTGGAGCCTTCGGGTTTGTAATAGTCATCCACCACCCACGGGCCGCGCACATACAGGTCGCCGTAGGTCTTGCCATCGTGGGGCAGCTCTTCGCCGTTGTCGCCCACAATTTTCATGTCCACCCCGAAAATGCAACGCCCTTGCTTGAGGCGGATTTTCATTTGCTCCTCTTTTGAGAGCGTGAGGTGCTTATTTTTCAAGGTGCACAGCGTGCCCAGAGGCGACATCTCGGTCATGCCCCAGGCGTGCAAAACTTCAACGCCATAAATGTCGTTGAACGCGGTGATCATGGCGGGTGGGCAAGCCGAACCACCAATGACGGTGCGCTTGAGCGTCGAGAAACGCAGACCATCGGGCTGGATGTGGCCCAGCAACATTTGCCAAATCGTGGGCACACCGGCGGCAAAGGTCACACGCTCGTTTTCCATGAGCTCATAAATCGATTTGCCATCCAAAGCCGGGCCGGGGAACACCATCTTGGCGCCCACCATGGCCGCCGAATACGGCAAGCCCCAGGCATTCACGTGGAACATGGGCACCACGGGCAAGATCGAGTCGCGCGCGCTCAGGCACATCACATCGGGCAGCGCCGCAGCGTAAGCGTGAAGGATGGTCGAGCGGTGGCTGTAAAGCACAGCCTTGGGGTTGCCGGTGGTGCCGCTGGTGTAGCACATGCTCGAGGCCGAGTTCTCGTCAAAGTCGGGCCACTCGAAGTCGGTGCTTTGCGAGCTCATCCAAGCTTCGTAGCTCAACAAACCGGGGATGCCACTGTCCGCGGGCAGCTTGTCGGCATCGCACAGCGCGATCCAGTGTTTGACCGAGGGGCACTTGGCGTGCACCGCTTGGATCAGGGGCAGGAAGGTCATGTCAAAGCACATCACCTTGTCCTGCGCGTGGTTCAAAATCCAGGCGATTTGGTCAGGGTGCAAACGCGGGTTCACGGTGTGCAAGACGCGGCCCGAGCCACTCACACCAAAGTACAACTCCAGGTGGCGGTAACCGTTCCAGGCCAAGGTGGCCACGCGGTCACCCATGTCCAAACCAAAGCCCTTGAGCGCATTGGCCACTTGATGCGAACGCCGCGACACATCGGCCCAGGTGTAGCGATGGATGTCACCCTCTACGCGGCGCGAGACCACCTCTACATCGCCATGGTGCCGCTGCGCGAACTCAATCAGCGACGAAATCAACAGGGGTTGGTTTTGCATCAGGCCCAACATGAACTCAGCTCCTCATTTCACAACCGGCCAACAGCGGCCTTAGGAGCGCAGTATCACTGAGATTGAGGGGCCGATTGGCCAGAAGTGAGCGTTTTCAGGGGGGAATTGCGAGAACCTAGTGAAAACCCTAGGCGCCATGGGCAGCACAGGCTTACCCCCTGAAAGACAGGAGATTGGGGCATCAACGAGAATGCGTCATGCCCTTGAACTTTGAATGGCACAACGGTTTTGCCCAGTTGGGCAATGCCTTTGCCACCCCTTTGCACCCCACCCCCTTGCCTGCGCCCTACTGGGTGGGGCACAGCCGCACTGTGGCGCAGCAGTTGGGCCTGCCCGATGACTGGCACACCGCGGCTGACGCCTTGGCCATGGCCGTGGGCAACCATGTGCCGCAGGGCGCAGCACCTTTGGCGAGTGTGTACAGCGGCCACCAGTTTGGCGTGTGGGCGGGCCAGTTGGGTGATGGGCGCGCGCTCATGCTGGGTGAAGTGATGACGCCACAAACCGGGCTGGAGCTTCAGCTCAAAGGTGCAGGCCGCACACCCTATTCACGCGGGGCCGATGGTCGTGCGGTGTTGCGCTCGAGCATTCGCGAATTTTTATGCAGCGAAGCCATGCACGGCCTGGGCATCCCCACCACCCGGGCTTTGTGCATCAGCGGATCGGACGCGCCGATCCTGCGCGAAGAATTGGAAACCGCTGCGGTGGTGACCCGCGTGGCGCCGAGCTTCATACGCTTTGGGCACTTCGAGCACTTCGCCAACAACGGCTTGCACACAGAATTGAAGCAGCTCGCCGACTACGTGATAGAGCGTTACTACCCCAGCTGCGCGCAGGGACTGCCCGAAGGCCATGAGGCAGCAGCGCATTTGCAAGGTAACCCGTATGCCGCGCTCTTGCAATCGGTGAGCGAACGCACCGCGCGCTTGTTGGCGCAGTGGCAAGCGGTGGGTTTTTGCCATGGGGTCATGAACACCGACAACATGAGCATCTTGGGTCTCACGATTGACTACGGGCCTTTCCAGTTTCTAGATGGCTTTGACCCCGACCACATCTGCAACCACTCGGATCACCAGGGCCGTTACGCCTACAACCGCCAGCCCAACATCGCCTACTGGAATTTGTTTTGCTTAGGTCAAGCCTTGCTGCCACTCATTGGCGAACAAGACCTG
>CANGLW010000032.1 GCA_947454955.1 Comamonadaceae bacterium | reverse complement strand
GCCGAGGACCAGGAGCAAGTCGACAAGCTGCTGGAAATTCGCAGCCAATGCCCACAACTCGCGCACATTTATTTTGACGACCCGCGTGGCCTGCGCCACTACAGCGAGCCTGGCCTGATGGCCATTGATGAGCTCTTAGAGCGCGGTCGTGCCCATGCGGCGCAGCATCCCACCTTGGTGATGGACGAGGTCAGCAAGGCCCAGCCCGACGATGTGGCTGCCATGTTCTTCACCTCCGGCACCACGGGCAACCCCAAGGGCGTGGTGCACACCCACCGCAGCTTGCTGGACCGCGCCAAAGCAGGTGCTGATTTTGACAAGCTCACCGAGCGCGAAGAAGTGCTCGCCTACATGCCGCCGGCTTGGATCGGTCAAAACATTTTCAGCTACGCGCAGTGGCTGGCCTGCGGTTATGTGGTGAATTGCCCTGAGTCCGCTGCCACGGTGACGATCGACCTCAAAGAGGTCGGCCCCACCTACTACTTCGCACCGCCGCGCGTGTTTGAAGGCTTGCTCACCAGTGTGATGATTCGCATGGAAGACGCCTCGCCCCTCAAACGCCGCATGTTTCAGCATTACATGAAGCTCGCTGAAAAAGTCGGCCCTACTTTGATGGACGGCAAGTCAGTTGGCTTGGCTGACCGCTTGAGTTATGCACTGGGTGACTTGCTGGTTTATGGCCCCTTGCGCAACAACCTGGGCATGAGCCGCGTGCGTGTGGCCTACACCGCGGGTGAAGCCATTGGCCCAGACCTGTTCCAGTTTTACCGCTCGATCGGCATCAACCTCAAGCAGCTCTACGGCTCCACCGAAACCGCGGTGTTTGTGTGCCTGCAACCCGACCATGAAGCGCGTGCCGACACCGTGGGTGTGCCATGCGCAGGTGTGGAGATCAAGGTGGCGGACAACGGTGAAATTTTGGTCAAGTCGCCCGGTTTGCTTAAAGAGTATTTCAAGAACCCCGAAGCCACCGCCGAGGTGCTCACGCCCGATGGCTGGTACCACACCAGTGATGCGGGCTTCATCGACAGCCATGGGCATTTGAAAATCATCGACCGCGTGAAAGACGTGGGTCGCATCATGGGTGGCGCCAATGACGGCGCCATGTTCGCGCCCAAGTACGTCGAGAACAAACTCAAGTTCTTCCCGTACATCAAAGAGGTGGTGGCCTTTGGCGACAAGCGCGAGAAGGTCTGCGTGATGATCAACATCGACTTTGATGCGGTGGGCAACTGGGCCGAGCGCCGCAACCTGCCTTATGCAGGCTACACCGACCTGGCGCAAAAGCCTGAGGTTTACGAGCTCATCAAAGAGTGTGTGGAGAAGGTCAACGCGGACTTGAGCGAAGACACCTTGTTGGCAGGCAGCCAGGTCAGCCGTTTCTTGGTGCTGCACAAAGAACTCGACGCTGATGACGGCGAACTGACCCGAACCAACAAAGTGCGCCGCGGCTTCATTGGCGACAAATACAAACCGCTGGTGGATGGTTTGTACGGTGGTGCACAAGAGCAATTCATTGAAACCCAGGTGAAGTTTGAAGACGGTCGCACCGGTAGCGTGAGCGCCACCTTGAAGATCGTCGATACAAAAACTTTCGCCTCTGTGAAGGCGGCGGCATGAGCGAGTTACTCGGAGCACAGAGCGTGCAGTCATCTAAAAAAATCGGGGATGTGATCCTCGATGTCAAAAACATCAGCTTGCGTTTTGGCGGCGTCAAAGCGCTGACTGATATTTCTTTCGATGTGCGCGAGCATGAGGTGCGCGCCATCATTGGCCCCAACGGTGCAGGCAAGAGCTCCATGCTCAACTGCATCAATGGCGTGTACACGCCGCAAGAAGGCACCATCACCTTCAAAGGTCAAAGCTTTGACCACATGAACAGCCGACAGGTGGCGGAGATGGGCATTGCCCGCACCTTCCAAAACTTGGCTTTGTTCAAGGGCATGAGCGTGATTGACAACCTCATGACTGGCCGCAACCTGCGCATGCAAAGCAACATCTTGTTGCAAGCGCTGCGCATTGGCCCGGCCGAGCGTGAAGAAATTCGTCACCGCGAGTTTGTCGAACACATCATCGACTTTTTGGAAATTCAGGCCTTCCGCAAAACCCCGGTGGGGCAACTGCCTTACGGTTTGCAAAAGCGTGTGGACTTGGGTCGCGCTTTGGCGATGGAGCCACAGGTCTTGCTGCTGGACGAACCGATGGCCGGCATGAACCTGGAAGAGAAACAGGACATGTGTCGCTTTGTGCTGGACATCAACGACGAGTTCGGCACCACGGTGGTGTTGATCGAGCACGACATGGGTGTGGTGATGGACATCTCCGACCGCGTGGTGGTGTTGGACTACGGCAAAAAAATTGGCGACGGCACCCCCGATGAGGTGCGCAACAACCCCGAGGTGATCAGCGCCTACCTCGGCACCAGCCACTAAAAGGACAGCGTCATGGGATTTTTTCTAGAAACTTTGCTCGGCGGCCTGATGGCTGGCATGCTGTATTCGCTGGTAGCGCTGGGCTTTGTGCTCATCTTCAAAGCCTCAGGCGTGTTCAACTTTGCGCAAGGCGCCATGGTGCTGTTTGCGGCCTTGGCCATGGCACGTTTTGCCGAGTGGATCCCGGCCTACACCGGCATCGACAATTTTGTGCTGAGCACCTTGCTGGCCTTTGTGCTGGCGGGTAGTGTGATGTTCATCGTGGCATGGGCGGTGGAAAAACTGGTGCTGCGTCATCTGGTGAACCAAGAGGGCGCAACGCTGCTCATGGCCACACTGGGCATCACGTATTTCCTGGAAGGTCTGGGCCAAACCATTTTTGGCAGCGATATTTACAAGATCGATATTGGTATGCCCAAAGAGCCGATCTTCGCGTTTGACTCGGTGTTTCCAGGTGGCGTGCTCATCAACAAAGAAGACCTGATTGCCGCTTTGATTGCTGCGGTGCTGGTGGCTTTGCTCAGCGTGTTCTTTCAGAAAACCACCACTGGCCGTGCCTTGCGCGCCGTGGCCGATGACCACCAGGCCGCGCAGTCGATCGGCATCCCGCTCAACCGCATCTGGGTGATTGTGTGGTGCGTGGCTGGTGTGGTGGCCTTGGTGGCCGGCATGATCTGGGGCTCCAAATTGGGTGTGCAGTTTTCACTGGCCACCGTGGCATTGCGTGCCTTGCCGGTGGTGATTTTGGGTGGCTTGACCTCGGTGCCCGGCGCCATCATTGGCGGCCTGATCATCGGTGTGGGCGAGAAGCTCTCAGAAGTGTTCTTGGGGCCTTTTGTGGGTGGCGGTATTGAGATCTGGTTTGCCTATGTGCTGGCTCTGGTCTTCTTGCTGTTCCGCCCCCAGGGTTTGTTTGGCGAAAAAATCATTGACCGCGTGTGAGGACTTGAGCGATGTTTTACAGAGAAAACGGTCAATTCAAAACCAACTACCGCGCTGACCAGCAGATCTTCCCGATCCTGCAGGACCGCGTGGCCATCGGCCTGTTGTTGGCGGCTGCATTTTTGGTGGTGCCCTTTTTGGCGAGTGACTATGTGTTTCGCGCCATCCTGATTCCCTTCCTCATCATGGCCCTGGCGGCCCTGGGCGTGAATGTGCTGGTGGGCTACTGCGGACAAATTTCGCTGGGCTCGGGTGCCTTCATGGCGGTGGGTGCTTACGGGGCCTACAACTTCTTTGTGCGCATTCCGGGCATGCCGCTCATTCCAGCTTTGCTTTTGGGTGGTTTGTGCGCCACGGTGTTTGGCATTTTGTTTGGCCTGCCCAGCTTGCGCGTGAAGGGCTTGTACTTGGCGGTGGCCACACTGGCCGCGCAGTTCTTCAGCGACTGGATGTTTCTGCGCATCAAGTGGTTCACCAACGACTCGCCCTCGGGCTCGATCTCGGTCAATGACCTGCAGGTGTTTGGCATGTCGATCGACAGCGCCATGGGCAAGTATTGGTTCTGCCTGGGCATGTTGGTGGTCTTGGCCTTGCTGACCAAAAACCTGGTGCGTGGTGCGATCGGCCGCGAGTGGATGGCCATTCGCGACATGGACGTGGCCGCAGCGGTCATTGGCATCCGCCCCATGTACGCCAAGCTCAGCGCCTTTGCGGTGAGCTCCTTCATCGTGGGTGTGGCCGGTGGCTTGTGGGCCTTCATTTACCTCGGTGCCTGGGAGCCGGCCGCGTTCTCGGTGGACGTGTCCTTCCGCTTGTTGTTCATGGTCATCATCGGCGGCCTGGGCTCCATCATGGGCGGCTTTTTTGGTGCAGCCTTCATCGTTGTGCTGCCGATTTTCTTGAACCAATTTTTGCCCGCTTTGTTCGCCTTGTTTGGGGTGAACATTTCCACTGCTGGCGTGTCGCACGCCGAGCTGATGATCTTCGGCGCGATGATCGTGTGGTTCCTGATTGTGGAACCTCACGGCCTGGCCAAACTGTGGTCGATTGGCAAACAAAAAATGCGTTTGTGGCCTTTCCCCCATTGACAGTTGGCCATCGCCCTTTAACCTTCAAATTTGTTCCGTTGCTTCACAACTTTTATTCAAAGGAGACCTTCATGAAGCTTGCAAAACTGGCCCTCACACTCGCGGTGGCTGCCGCAGGTGTGGCCACCTCGGGCGCCTTCGCCCAAGCCAAAGAGCAGTTCTTCCCGCTCTTGTCTTACCGCACCGGTCCTTACGCACCTAACGGCGTGCCATGGGCCAACGGCAAGCAGGATTACCTCAAGCTGATCAACGCGCGTGATGGCGGCATCAACGGTGTGAAGATCACCTTTGAAGAATGCGAAACCGGTTACGCCACCGACCGCGGTGTGGAGTGCTATGAGCGCCTCAAGAGCCGTCCCGGTGTGACCGCGTTTGACCCGCAAGCCACCGGCATCACCTTCGCGCTGACCGAGAAAGTGGTCAACGACAAGATTCCTTTGGTCACCTTGGGCTATGGCCTGTCGGTGGCGCAAGATGGTATGGCCTTCAAGTGGAACTTCCCATTGATGGGCCACTACTGGACGGCTGCTGACATTTTGATTCAGCACCTGGGCAACAAAGAAGGTGGCCTGGACAAACTCAAAGGCAAAAAAATCGCGCTGGTGTACCACGACAGCCCGTTTGGCAAAGAGCCGATTCCTGTGCTGCAAGAGCGTCAGAAAATGCACGGCTTTGACCTGCAACTGCTGCCCGTGACCGCCCCTGGCGTGGAGCAAAAAGCCACCTGGCTGCAAGTGCGCCAGAGCCGTCCTGACTATGTGCTGCTGTGGGGCTGGGGTGTGATGAACTCCACCGCTTTGAAAGAAGCGCAAGCCACCGGCTACCCCCGCGACAAGATGTACGGCGTGTGGTGGGCTGGTGCTGAGCCTGATGTCAAAGACGTGGGCGAAGGTGCCAAGGGTTACAACGCGCTGGCTTTGAACACCTCGGGCCAAGAGCCCAAGGTTATTCAAGACATCTTGAAGCATGTGCACGACAAGGGTCAGGGCTCTGGTCCCAAAGACGAGGTGGGCTCGGTGCTCTACACCCGCGGCATGATCATCTCCATGCTGACCGTGGAAGCTGTGCGCCGCGCGCAAGAGCGTTATGGCAAGGGCAAGGTCATGACCGGCGAGCAAGTGCGCTGGGGCCTGGAGAACTTGGCACTGGACCAGAAGCGCTTGGACGCCTTGGGCTTTGCCGGCATCATGCGCCCCTTGAGCACCTCGTGTGCGGACCACATGGGTTCGAGCTGGGCACGTGTGCAAACCTGGGACGGCAAGAAGTGGGGCTTCAGCTCTGACTTCATGCAGGCCGATGAGCAGATCATCAAGCCCATGGTCAAAGCTGGTTCAGAGAAATACCTGGCCGACAAGAAGATGACCCGTCGCACACCGGCTGACTGCCAGTCGTGATGACACCCTCACCGCGCCCTTGTGGTGCGGTGAGTCGGCTGATCCCTCAGCCGCAAGCCTTGTGACGCCAACACTGGGCTTGCGATTGAAAGAGGAACGCTTGTGGACACTTCAAACATCCTGCTCAATGTCAACGGCATTGAAGTCATTTACAACCACGTGATCTTGGTGCTCAAGGGCGTGTCGCTGCAAGTGCCTCAGGGCAGCATCGCTGCGATTTTGGGTGGCAATGGTGCCGGTAAAACCACCACGCTGCGTGCGATTTCCAATTTGCTCAAGGGTGAGCGTGGTGAGGTGACCAAGGGCTCGATCGAGTACCGCGGTGAGCGCATTGAAAACCTCTCGCCCGCTGACCTGGTGCAGCGCGGTGTGGTGCAGGTGATGGAAGGCCGCCACTGCTTTGCGCACTTGACGATTGAAGAGAACCTGCTCACCGGCGCCTACACCCGCAAAACCAAATCGGAAATCGATGCCAACCTGGAAAAGGTTTACAACTATTTCCCGCGCCTCAAAACCCGCCGCAGCTCGCAAGCGGCGTACACCTCGGGTGGTGAGCAGCAGATGTGCGCCATTGGCCGCGCGCTCATGGCCAACCCCAACATGGTCTTGTTGGACGAGCCTTCCATGGGCTTGGCGCCGCAAATTGTGGAAGAGGTGTTTGAGATTGTGAAAGACCTCAACCACAAAGAAAAAGTGACCTTCTTGTTGGCCGAGCAAAACACCAACATGGCCTTGAAGTACGCCGACTATGGCTACATCATGGAATCAGGCAGGGTGGTGATGGACGGCGCTGCCCAAGACCTGGCCAACAACGAAGACGTGAAAGAGTTCTACCTGGGTGTGGGCGGCGGCGAGCGCAAGAGCTTCAAAGACGTCAAGAGCTACAAGCGCCGCAAACGTTGGCTGGCGTGAACCAGGCGCTCAGCGTCACCCATCGCCAGACCACTTGGCCTTATCCCGCTGCTGCGCTTGCGCGTGTTGGCATCACACATTGAATTTTTAAAACATGCATTACGACGCGCTTGAAACACGCAGCCCGCAAATTCGCGAAGCCGCTTTGCTGGCAGCCTTACCCGCCCAGGTGGCCCATGCCCAAGCGCATGCACCTGCCTTTGCCGAGATCCTTCAAGGCGTAGATGCTGCAGCGGTGACCACGCGCGCTGCGCTGGCTGAGTTGCCGGTGACGCGCAAGTACGAGTTGCTGGAGCGCCAACAAGCGGCCAGACAAGCTGGGGGTAATGTGTTTGGCGGCTTTGCTGCTATCCAAAGAGGAGCGTCGATGACGCGTATCTTTGCCAGCCCCGGCACGATTTACGAGCCCGAAGGCACGGCCAAAGATTATTGGCGCATGGCCCGCGCCATTTATGCTGCCGGTTTTCGTGCGGGCGAACTCATCCACAACAGCTTCAGCTACCACTTTGTGCCAGCCGGCTCGATGATGGAAACCGGCGCACACGCCTTGGGCTGCACCGTGTTCCCAGGTGGTACCGGCCAGACCGAACAACAGGTGCAAGCGATGGCCGAGTTGCAACCGGCCGGCTACATCGGCACGCCGAGCTTCTTGAAAATCATTGTGGAAAAAGCGGCCGAGATGGGCGTGCCCCTGCCCAGCGTGAAGAAGGCCATGTTTGGTGGCGAAGCTTTTCCACCGAGCTTGCGCGACTGGTTTTTGAGGCACGGCATTGACGGTTACCAGTGCTACGCCACCGCCGACTTAGGCCTGATTGCCTATGAAACCCAGGCACGCGAAGGCCTGGTGTTGGACGAAGGTGTGTTGGTGGAAATCGTGCGCCCCGGCACCGGCACGCCGGTGGCTGAGGGTGAGGTGGGTGAGTTGGTGGTGACCAGCTTGAACCCGGCTTACCCCCTGATTCGTTTTGGCACGGGTGACTTGTCAGCCATTTTGCCGGGCGCTTGCCCCACGGGCCGCACAAATACCCGCATCAAAGGCTGGATGGGTCGTGCCGACCAAACCACCAAAGTGCGCGGTATGTTTGTACACCCCGGTCAGGTGGCACAAGTCTTGGGTCGCTTCCCTGAGATCAGCAAAGGTCGCTTGGTGGTGAGTGGCGAGATGGCCAACGACGTGATGACCTTGCAGGTCGAGGTTGCCGTGCAAGCGCAGGCTCTTGCCGAGCGCGTGGCCGAGGCCATCCGGGATGTGACCAAGTTGCGTGGTACCGTGCAGTTGGTCTCGCCTGGCACGTTGCCCAACGACGGCAAGGTGATTGAGGACGCGCGCAGCTACAAATAAGGCGCGACCTGAGATCGCTTCATCACCCGATCACCCTGTGCAGATGCATGCCTAAGTAGTTTCCTAAACTCGCCTGATGCCGCCTGCCCTAGACTTATTCCAAGCCTGTGGGCCAGATCAACATGAGGAGATGAAGATGCGTGTGAATCGTCGTTTTTGTGTAGCAGCTGTGGCGCTCGGTGCGGTGTTGAGCACCACCGCCTGGGCGCAAAGCACCTGGCCCACCAAACCGGTGCGCATCATCGTGCCGTTTGCACCCGGCGGCACCACCGACATCTTGGCGCGCGCGGTCGCGCCTGAACTCTCCAAAGCCTTCGGCCAAAGTTTCATTGTGGAAAACAAGGCGGGTGCCGGCGGCAATGTGGGCGCTGACATGGTGGCCAAGTCGGCGCCGGATGGCTACACCTTGCTCATGGGCACGGTGGGCACGCACGGCATCAACCGCGCCCTGTACGACAAGCTGCCTTACGACCCGATCAAAGATTTCGCGCCCATCACTTTGGTGGCTGGTGTGCCCAATGTGATGGTGGTCAACGCCGAGCGGGCCAAAGCGCTGGGCATCAACAATGTGACTGACTTCATCCGCGTGGCCAGATCCAGCCCGGGCAAGCTCAACATGGCTTCCAGCGGCAACGGCACCTCTATTCACCTTTCGGGCGAGTTGTTCAAAAGCATGAGCGGTACGTTCATGGTGCACTTCCCTTACCGCGGCTCCAGCCCGGCTTTGCTCGACATGGTGGCGGGCAACATGGATGTGATGTTCGACAACCTGCCATCGTCCTTGCCGCACATTCGCTCGGGCAAGCTCAAGGCTTTGGGCGTGACCAGCTTGCAGCGCTCAGCCGCTTTGCCTGATGTGCCCACGATTGAAGAGGCCGGTAATTTGAAAGGCTTTGATGCCACCAGCTGGTTTGGTTTGCTGGCCCCGGCCGGCACGCCTGCGGACATCGTGAACCGCATTCAGCAGGAAACCGCGAAGTCTTTTGCCACACCGGCTATCAAAGAAAAACTGCTGTCGCAAGGCGCGATTCCTGGCGGCAACACCCCGGCAGATTTTGCCAAGATGATCGACGCCGAGCACAAGAAGTGGGCGCAGGTGGTGAAGGTCTCTGGCGCGAAGGTCGACTGAGCTCAGACCGTCCAGATCACGTCGCAGTGCTCTTTGGCACTGCGCTTGAGCATCTCCATGATCGGGTAAGCCCGCTGCCGCAAGGTCACCCCTGCCGCGTGGGGTGGTGTTGAACCTTGGGCCTTGGCCTGGGCTTGCGCTTCTTTCAAGGCCGCTTCTTCGGCATCAATCGCGAACTGCAGCGCGGTCAGCGCCGCGCTGATCTGGTCTTCCATGATGATGCCGTCGCTGTCGTCCGGGTCGTGGATGTCCACCTTGTCCAGGATGTGCAGCAACTGGCGGGCATTGGGCTTGAGCATGATCACATCGGCCGCAGCCCGGGACTTGAATTTGTAGATCATGGCTTGCCCTGGTTCAGCTCAAAGATTCGATGAGCTCGATGTATTTTTCTTTGGCTTCGTCTTGGCTCATGCCTTGGCATTTCGTCCAGGCGTCCCACTTGGCGCGGGCCACCATGTCGGTGAAGCTGGGTTTGTCGTCGGTGTTGTCACCCTGGCTGCCTTGCTTGTAGTAGCCATAAATTTTCAGCAGGGTCATGTTGTCGGGGCGCTCTGAAAGGTTTTTCGAGTGGGCCACAGCAGCGTCAAAACGGGTTTGCAGGTCGGACATGGTGATGCAGGTTTAAAAAAATTCAAGTGTAGGCGCTCACCAGATGTTGCAGGTGACTTTTTGCCTCGTCTTGCAGGTAGGGCGTGAGCAGGTTCAGGGTGTGGTGTGCGCCGCGTAACAACGAGGCTTGCGCAGCTGCCGGCTCCAGGGCCTCGCGCGGGTGCTGCACATACTCAAAGCTCAGCCAATAGGTGAGCATGACCACCATGTTGTTGGCGGTGGCCGACAGGGTGCCGTCGTCCATGGCCAGCATGTGGCGGCTGCGCAGGTTTTTCAGCAAAGTGGCAAAGCTGCTCACTTTGTCGCGAATGATGTCTTGCAAATGCGTTTCGAGCCAGCGGTTTTTGCTCAGCAAGTCGTTGAGGTCGCGGTATAAAAACCGGCTTTCCCACACCAGCTCAAACAGGCTGTGCATCACAAACCAGGTGTCCTCCACATCGCGCACCTCGGTGCTGGCATCGAGCAGTTTGCGCAAGCCCGTTTCATAGCGGTTAAAGAGCGCGTTGATGAGCTCGTCTTTGGACGGGTAGTGGTAGTACAAATTGCCCGGGCTGATGCCCAACTCAGAGGCGATCAGCGTGGTCGACACATTGGGCTCGCCAAAGCGGTTGAAGAGGCCCAAAGAGACCTCCAGGATGCGTTCGGCAGTGCGGCGTGGCGCTTTTTTAGCCATGCAAGGTTCAGCGCTTGCGGGTCTTGGCAGGGTTGTCTGGCGTGGGATGGAATTGGCTGGCGCCTTTGCGCGCCGAGGTGGTGGTTTTGGCTTTGAGTTTTTCGGCTGCGGTGAGTTGCGAGCGGGCTTCTTTTTGCGCGGCGTGTTCTGCCACCTGGGCCTCCAGGGCGGCCACTTGGCGCTTGAGTTCGTTCACATCGGCCAGGGTGGGGATGTCCAAGCGTACCAGCGCACGTGCCACCCGCTCTTCAAAAATAGATTCGAGTTTGTCCCACTGGCCGGTGGCGCGGGTGCCCACCTCATGGGCCATGGCCGCCATTTTTTGGGTGGTCTCGTGCAGGGCCGCCTCGGTGCTGGTTTTGGTGGCTTGCTGAATCGCCTGGCCCTCTTTGACCATGGCCTCAAACACCTTGCCGCCTTCGCGCTGGGCTTTGGTGAAGGCGGCCAGACCGGCCAGCCAAATGTCCTGGGCGGCGTCTTTGAGAGATTCCGGGTTGTGGCTCATGCGCACTCCTTGGCTTGTGTGGGAGAGATAACCTTGATGGCCACTTTAGCGCCAAACCCCGGATTTCCTCAAGCGGGGCAGCCCTTGGGCTGGGATAATGCCTGCTCTACATCAAGAAAGCAGGGATTGCACATGATTTTGGTGACTGGCGGCGCAGGCTTCATAGGCGCCAACTTTGTGCTGGATTGGTTGGCAGGCTCGGATGAGCCCGTCATCAACCTGGACAAACTCACCTACGCTGGCAATTTGCAAACCCTGCAAAGCCTGCAAGGCGATGCGCGCCACACCTTTGTGCAGGGCGACATTGGCGACCGCGCCTTGGTAGATCGCCTCTTGGCAGAGCACCAACCCCGTGCGGTGGTGAACTTCGCAGCGGAGAGCCATGTGGACCGCAGCATCCACGGCCCGGAAGACTTCATCCAGACCAATGTGGTGGGCACCTTCCATTTGCTCGAATCGGTACGGGCTTACTTTGGCGGCTTGGGTGCTGAGGCCAAAGCAGCTTTCAGGTTTTTGCATGTGAGTACCGACGAGGTGTATGGCTCTTTGTCCAAAGACGCCCCGGCCTTCACCGAAGCCCACCCCTACGAGCCCAATAGCCCGTACTCGGCCAGCAAGGCCGCCAGTGATCACCTGGTGCGCGCCTACCACCACACCTACGGCCTGCCGGTGCTCACCACCAACTGCTCTAACAACTATGGCCCCTACCATTTCCCGGAAAAACTCATCCCGCTCATGATCGTCAACGCCTTGGCGGGTAAGCCGCTGCCGGTGTATGGCGACGGTATGCAAATCCGCGACTGGCTGTATGTGAAAGACCATTGCAGCGCTATACGCCGGGTGCTGGAGGCAGGCAAGTTGGGCGAGACCTACAACGTGGGCGGTTGGAACGAGAAGCCCAACATCGAGATCGTCAACACCGTGTGCGCCTTGCTCGATGAACTGCGCCCCAAAGCGCAGGGCAGTTATGTCCAGCAAATCACCTACGTCACCGACCGCCCCGGCCACGACCGTCGCTACGCCATAGATGCACGCAAGCTTGAGCGCGAGCTGGGCTGGAAGCCTGCTGAAACCTTCGAGACCGGCATACGCAAAACCGTGCAGTGGTACTTGGACAACCCCGAGTGGGTGAGCAATGTGCAAAGCGGGTCGTACCGCGAGTGGGTGGCCAAGCAGTACGCGGCGGCTTGAGCCCTAGACGGACGTTCTGAACCATGCGTATTCTTTTACTGGGCAAAGGCGGCCAAGTGGGCTGGGAGCTGCAACGCAGCCTCTCGGTGCTGGGGGAGGTGCTTGCCCTGGACTTTGACACCACCGAGTTGGATGGCGTGCCCGTGTGCGGCGACTTCAGCCAGCCCGAGCGGGTGGCGCAAACCGTGCGCACCCTCAAGCCGGATGTGATCGTCAATGCCGCAGCCCACACCGCGGTCGACAAAGCGCAAAGCGAGCCAGACGTCGCCCGATTGCTCAACGCCACCACGCCGGGCTTGATTGCCCTGGAGGCCAAGAAGCTAGGTGCCTGGCTGATGCACTTCAGCACCGACTATGTGTTTGACGGCTCAGGCACCACGCCTTGGCTGGAAACCGATGCGCCCGCGCCCTTGAATGTGTATGGCCAAACCAAGCTCGAAGGCGAGCAGGCCATCACGCAAAGCGGCTGCCAGCATGTCATGTTGCGCACCAGCTGGGTCTATGGCGCGCGGGGTGGCAACTTTGCCAAGACCATGCTCAAACTTGCGCAGGAGCGCGAAGAGCTCAAGGTCATCAATGACCAGGTGGGCGCGCCCACCGGGGCTGATGTGCTGGCTGATGTGACGGCGCAGATCATCGCGCACACCCGTATGGCATCGGGTGACGTGTCCGGTATTTACCACTGCGTGGCCGCAGGCCAAACCACCTGGTTTGACTATGCCAACCATGTGCTGGGCTTTGCCAGGTCTATCAACCCTGCTATGCATATCAAAGCGCAGGTGTTGCCGGTGCCCACCAGTGAATTCCCAACGCCAGCTCAGCGCCCGCACAATTCAAGACTGAATACAGATAAGCTTCAGCACACTTACGGGCTGACCTTGCCGCACTGGCAAACGGGGGTGAGTCGCATGCTCACAGAATTTTTGGAACAATCATGACCGCTCAACATGACCTCTGAACGCAAGGGCATCATCCTGGCCGGTGGCTCCGGCACACGCCTGTACCCTGTCACGCAAGCGGTGAGCAAACAGCTCATGCCGGTGTACGACAAGCCCATGGTGTACTACCCTTTGAGCACCCTGATGCTCTCGGGCATCCGCGATGTGCTGCTTATCAGCACCCCGCAAGACACGCCGCGTTTCACTGACTTGTTGGGCGACGGCAGCCAGTGGGGCATGAACATCCAGTACGCGGTGCAACCCTCACCCGATGGCTTGGCGCAGGCCTTCATCATCGGCAAAGACTTTGTGGGCAACAGCCCCAGCGCCTTGGTGTTGGGTGACAATATTTTTTACGGTCACGACTTGGTCAAGCAGCTGCACCGCTCGGATGCGCGGCAGGCCGGCGCCAGTGTGTTCGCCTACCACGTGCATGACCCCGAGCGGTACGGCGTGGTGGAGTTTGATGCCCAGTTCAAAGCCCTGAGCATTGAAGAAAAACCCAAAACGCCTAAGAGCAATTACGCTGTCACCGGCCTGTACTTTTACGACCAGCAGGTGTGCGACATCGCCGCTGACATCAAACCCTCGCACCGCGGTGAGTTGGAAATCACTGATGTGAACAAGCGTTACTTGGAGATGGGTCAACTCAGCGTCGAAATTATGGGGCGCGGTTATGCCTGGTTGGACACTGGCACGCACGACAGCTTGTTAGAAGCCGCCAGCTTCATTGCCACCTTGCAAAAGCGGCAAGGCTTGCAAGTGGCTTGCCCGGAAGAGATTGCGTACCGCCAAGGGTGGATCAGCGCGCAAGCGCTGGAGAAACTCGCGACACCTTTGTCCAAGAACGGCTACGGCCAGTACCTGCTGCGCGTGCTCAAAGAAACCCTGCCTAAATGAAGATCACGCCCACCGCCATCGCTGATGTGCTGATCCTCGAGCCCAAGGTGTTCGGGGACGCACGAGGCTTCTTTGTTGAGAGTTTCAACCAGTCGGTGTTTGATGCGCATATCAAAAAGCCCAACGGCCAGCCCTACACCTTCGTGCAAGACAACCACAGCCGCTCAGGCTACGGAGTGCTGCGCGGTTTGCATTACCAGGTCCAGCAACCCCAAGGCAAATTGGTGAGGGTGGTCCGTGGTGCTGTGTTTGATGTGGCGGTGGACATTCGCCCCAACTCCCCCACCTTCAAGCAATGGGTTGGCGTTGAGCTGAGTGAAGACAACCAGCGCCAACTTTGGGTGCCGCCCGGTTTGGCGCACGGCTTTGTGGTGATGAGCGAGAGCGCAGACTTTTTGTACAAAACCACCGATTACTACGCCCCAGCGCACGAGCGCTGCATTGCCTGGGATGACCCCACCATCGGCATCCAGTGGCCGTCCACCTTGAAGCCACAAGACATTCAACTTTCTGCCAAAGACCAGGCGGGCTTGTCCCTGCAAGCCGCTCTGCAAAACCCATGACCCAGACCATTCATCCCGTGATTTTGTGTGGCGGCAGTGGCACCCGTTTGTGGCCCCTGTCGCGCAAGGCCTTTCCCAAGCAGTTCATCCCGCTGATTGGTGATAAATCGCTGCTGCAGCTCACGCTCGAGCGTGTGGCGAAACTGACGGAAGGCCAAGGGAAATCAGCCAAGCCTGCTATCACTTGTGTAGCGTCTGAAGCGCATCGTTTTCTGGTGGCAGATGTGGCCACCCAGGCTGGGCTGCAAGTGCAGCAAATCCTGGAGCCGCAAGCCAAGAACACCGCAGCGGCTATGGCGCTGGCCGCTTTGAGCGTAGAGCCTGAAACGCAGTTGTTGTTTTGCCCGGCTGACCACCACATTCCTGATGCCACTCAGTTCGCCGCCATGGTGCAAGGGGCCGCCCCTGCAGCGCAGGCCGGACAGCTGGTGACTTTCGGCGTGCTGCCCAGCCACCCCAGCACCGCTTATGGCTACATCCAAAAAGCGCAGGCCAAGCCCGAAGGTGGGTTTGCGGTGGCGCGCTTTGTGGAAAAACCGAACGCCGAATTGGCCTTGGAACTGCTGGCCAGCGGTCAGTACCTGTGGAACGCGGGCATTTTCTTGATGAAAGCCCAAAGCCTGTTGCAGGCGCTGGAACAACACGCCCCCGATATTTTGGCCAACTGTCGCCAAGCGATGGCTGGCGCCCAGCAAGACGCGCTCTTCACCCGGCCCGATGCCGCGGCCTTCGCGGCTTGCCGCAGCCAGTCGATCGACTACGCGGTCATGGAGCAAGCCAGCAATGTGGTGGTCTTCCCTTTTGCCGGTATTTGGAGCGATGTGGGCAGCTGGAACGCGGTCGCCGATCTGGCCCCGGCTCAGGCCGAGGGCAACCGCAGCGGGGGCGATGTGGCCCAGGCGCATCACCTCAAGTCAGTGAATACTTACATCCACGCAGGTGGTCAACGCCCCGTGGTGGCCTTGGGCACCCATGACCTGCTGATCATCGACACGCCCGACGCCCTGTTGGTGGCCGATGCCGCGCATGCTGAGGCGGTGAAAGAGGTGGTGGCCAAGCTCGAGGCGCTGGATGCCTCTCAAGCGGTGCAGCATCGCCGGGTCGCCCGTCCCTGGGGTTGGTACGACAGCATCGACATGGGGCCGCGCCACCAGGTCAAGCGCATCATGGTCAAACCGGGCGCGTCCCTCTCCTTACAAATGCACCACCACCGCGCCGAGCACTGGGTGGTGGTCAGCGGCACAGCCGAGATCACCAATGGCGCCAAGGTGATGGTGCTCACTGAGAACCAGAGCACCTACATCCCACTTGGCGAGGTGCACCGCCTGGCTAACCCTGGTAAGGTGCCTCTGGAAATCATCGAGGTCCAGTCGGGCAGCTACCTGGGTGAGGACGACATTGTGCGTTTTGAGGACAGCTACGGCCGGGGTTGATGCCCTTTGACAGCTCGGAATGTCAATTTAGTTTGACGCTACTGAGATGTCTACTTATACTGACACTCACGGTGTTATCCGCGTGCTCCGGCAAGAGACGCGCCTAGCTATTTCTCAACGCGCCAGGGGCATCACATGCATTTTGACCCTTCCCCTACCAGTAACCACTCGTATTACAAGCGTCTGGAGCGGGTGCTCGGCCAGGCTGAGGCCGGCAGCACCCGTCTGCTTGATGTGCACGGCGACATCGCGCCTGACCAAATTGAACGCTTGGCCCGGGCTTGCCTGACCAAGCAGGAGGACGTGCGCTTGGTGGTGGAGAGCTGGATCCGCGCGGGTTGCGACCTGGAAGAGGTCTATTTACAAGGCCTGTGCAAAGCCTCCCGCTTGATGGGCGACTGGTGGAACAGCGATACGGTGGACTTCGCCAGCATGACGATTGCCTGCTATCGCCTGCACCAGCTCATGTTTGATTTGAGCCCCACCTTTTTGGCCAATGCCAGCATCAAAGCCAATGGCTTGAGCGCCTTGTTGGCGGCCACCACCGGCTCGCACCACACCATGGGCGTGCTCATGCTCTCCGAGTTCTTCCGCCGTGAGGGCTGGAGCGTGACCCGCGAGGTGCCTGAAACCCACAAAGACCTGTTGCGATTGGTGGAAACCGAATGGTTTGATCTGGTCGGGCTTTCGGTCAACTACGACCAGACTGTAGACGAGGTGCGCGGCATGATTGGCCAGATCCGTCAGGCCTGTCCGAACCAGCGACTCCAAGTGATGATCGGCGGCTTGATTCCCGGCGACCGTCAGACCTTCACGCGGGAGGTGGGCGCTGATTTATTGGGCACCGACGCGCGTGAATCCCAGTTGATGGCACTAGAATTGGTCACAGGTAAAGCTGCCCATGTGCCCAAGAGACAGCAAAGAGCGTCTTGATTCATGAAAATTAAAAATTTTGAAGCGGACACCCTGGTCAAACTGATCGGGATTGCTTCCGACATTGCGCTCGTCATGGATCATGAGGGCATCATCAAAGATGTCTCTGTGCGCAACTCCGAACTCTCAGCTTTGGGCTGTTCGGCTTGGTTGGGCAGGTCTTGGGCACAAACCGCCAGCCTGGAGAGCCGCCCCAAAATTGAGGAAATGCTCTCGCCCAAAAACACGGGCGACGACATCCGCTGGCGTCACGTCAACCACCTCACGCCGCAAGGCATGATCTTCCCGCTGCAGTACGCTGTGCTGCCGCTGGACCACGACGGCACCTTCTTGGCCCTGGGCCGCGACCTGGAGGCTGTGGCTGTTTTGCAACGGCGTTTGGTGGAAACCCAGCAGTCGATGGAGCGCGATTATTTGCGCCTGCGCCACATCGAAGCCCGTTACCGGATTTTGTTTGACACCTCGGGCGAGGCCGTCATTGTGGTGGACGGCGGCAACTACCGCGTGGTGGAAGCCAATGTGGGTGCTCAGGCCATCGTCAAAGACTCCAACAAGCGCCTGGTGGGCCGTGACATCGTCGATTGCTTCGACCCCGATTCGCGTGAAGAAATTCTCTCGCTCTTGCGCATGGCGCATGCCACCGGGCGCATCGAGATGTGCCGCTCCAAGTTCATTGGCTCGCAGGTAGAGTGCACGGTCTCGGCCACGGTGTTTCGCCAGGAAAGCGGTGCGCAGTTTTTGGTGCGCATCGTCCCGCAAGAAAGCAAGGCCAGCACCGCGTTGTCGCGCCAGCAAACCTGGTTCAGCGAAGCCCTGGAGCGTTCGCCCGACGGCTTTGTGCTGACCGACCGCACCGGTGCGGTGAAATCGGCCAACGCCGAGTTCTTGCTGATGATCGGCGCGACCGCCTTGTCACAGTTGCAAAGCCAGCCGCTGGAAAACTGGCTGGTGCGCGGTGGGGTGGACTGGGGGGTGCTCAGTACCAACTTGCGTCAGCAGGCGGTGGTCAAAGACTTCGCCACCGAAATCCGAACCATGGCCGGCTTGGCTGTGCCGGTGGAAATCTCGGCGCTCACGCTGTCCAACGACGAAACCAATTTCGCGTTTTACATCCGCGATGTGGCGCGCAAACGCCAGCCGGTCGCAGCATCGAGCAACAGCATGGCCGGGTCAGTTGCAGAGTTGTCGCACCTGGTGGGGCGCTTGCCGATGAAAGACATTGTGGGCGAGACGATCGACATGATCGAGAAGATGTGCATCCAGTCCGCGCTGGAGCTCACCCACAACAACCGCGCCTCAGCAGCAGAAATGCTGGGTCTGTCCCGTCAAAGCCTCTATGTGAAGCTGCGTCGCTTCGGCATGGTGGGCGACAGCGACGGCGAGTGAGCGGTCTTTAAGCCAGATCTAACCAAACCTTGCCGCCCTCAATTTTGAGGGGGTAGGTTTTGATGGGCTCGCTCACCGGTGCGCAAGTGGGCCGGCCACTGCGCACATCGAACTTGCCTTGGTGCAGCGGGCACTCAATTTCATGGCCTTCTAAAAAACCTTCGCACAAGCGGGCGTGGCCGTGGCTGCAGATGTTGTCGGTGGCAAAAATTTCACCGTTCACTTGGTAAAGCGCCACCTCAGCACCACCCACTGCCACCGCGATCACATCGCCCTCGGGAATGTTGGTCACATCGGTGGCTTCTGTCCAATTACTCATGTGCTGTCTCGTTGTTGTGCTATGAAAATTATAGCGGATAAATGATGGAATTGGGAATCATCTCACTGTCGTACACCACGATGCGCGAGGCGAATTTCAAACCTTCGGGCGTGGGCACGACCTCATCTAAATAGCGGCCCACATTGAACACCGTGCTTGTCTGCGAGAGCTTGGTGCGAAACACCGCGTAGTTGGCCTCGCTCACAATTTTCTCGGCGCTCATGCTGTGCACCAGCGGCGCGCCCACCACATGGCGCTGGTAGTACGGGTCGTGAAACAGCGTTTCTTTGATGCCGTAAGCCCGGTCTTTGAGCATGCCCTTGCTCTCGAAAAACAAGGTGGCTAAAGGAAAGCCGCGCTCATGGTTTTCGCGGGGTTGCAGTTTGTAAACGCAGTCCTCGGTGAAAAACTCGGGCCATAAATCCCAATCACCCGAATCCACCGCTTGCGCGTAACGCACATAGAGTTGGCTCAGTTCCAAGTAGCGCTGCGCGTCCATCATGCCTGCCCTCCGGGGACGTCCATCACCTCGCGCCAGTATTGGTACATGCCGCGTATCAGGGTCTCGGTCACCATGTGGTCGGTGTTTTCCACCGTGTTGCCACCGAGCTCCACCAGGGTGCGGTGGTCTTTGGTGGCAAAAGCTTCTTGCGAGAACTCAATCACTTCACCGTCATCGGCGGACACAAACCCCGCCGGTCCAAACAGGTTGGCCTGGCGCAAGCGGCGCTGCGTCATCTCGGGCGTGTCGTCTTCAAAACCAAAGTGCGTCCACACAAAATCAAAGCTGCCTTCACCGCTGGGTTGGATGTGCCGCGTGGACACACTGTTGACCTGCTGCTGCAAGATCACGCTGGGGAAGATGGTCGTCATCACCGCGCTGGGGCCGCCCCACCAGGCTTCGGGCACGATGTCCAAAAACCGTGGGTCTTGCAGTTGCATGCTTTCTTTGAAGCTCGAAACCTGCGTGACCTGATCGGCCTTGCCCATGGCGCCACGGGTGGAAATCATGGCGGCATGGCGGTTGCGCGCATCCATGATGAGTTGCGATTTGTTGTCCGCCCGCCAAAGCCCGAAGGTCACAAACCAGGTGTGCAGCAAGCCCGGGTGGTAGGGGTCTTTGATGTTCTCTTGCATGAGCTTCCAGTTGCCTGGAATGCGCTGGCGGTTGTAGCCCAAAATTTTGAGTTGGCGACCGTTGAACAAGCGGTCAAAGTAGTGCGTGATCTCAGGGCCTAAAAACGCTTCCAGTGGCTCGATGGATGCATCAAAACTGGCAAATACCACACCACCACGCACCGCCACTTTGAGCTTGGTCAGTCCGTGGTCGGCGGGGTTGAAGTCTGCTGGCATGCCGCCGTTGACCTTGCCGTCTTGCTTGACGCCACGGCGAAACGGCACGCCTTGCAAATTGCCCTCCAGCGTGTAGCTCCACTGGTGGTAAGGGCAAACAAATTCTTTGCGCTTGCCATGCCGTTCGCGGCAAAACGCCATGCCACGGTGGGCACACACGTTTTCCACCACCTGCACTTGGCCATCAGCTGCGCGCACCATGATGACCGAGCGCTCGCCCACCACCGTGCGCTTGAAGTCACCGGGCTCAGGAATTTCGGCCTCTAGGCCCACATAACACCAGTGCTTCTCGTAAAAAAAGCGCTGCAGTTCCTGCTGGTAAATCGCGGGGTCGGTGTAGATCCGAAAGGGGATGCGGCTGGTGCCTTTTTCCCAATGTAGGGTGTCGCTGGCGTTCATGGCCTCATC
>CANGLW010000031.1 GCA_947454955.1 Comamonadaceae bacterium | reverse complement strand
GATGGTCGAGCCCGGCACACCTTCTTGCAGGTTCACGCAGCACTTGGTGTTGGAGGGGTGGGTGTAGACCACCAGCTTGCGCCGGTTGATCTCGTTCATGATGGGCGCAAACGCTTTGTCGCCCAGCCATTTGCCGTCGTAGCTGGTCAGCATGGCAATGCCATTGGCTTTGAGCACATCGACGCTGTAAGCAATTTCAGCCAAAGCACCTTCCACATCGAGCATGGGCAAGGTGGCGAAAAAGCCGAACTGGCTCGGGTAGTCTCGCGCGAGTTGCGCGCCGTACTCGTTGCTCACCCGAGCCATGGCGCGCTGCGTGGCCACATCGCCAAAGCTTGCGGCGGGTGTGGTGGGGGAGGTGAGGGTGTAGGTCACGCCGGCCTGGGCCATGTCGTCCAGCGTTTTGTTGAGCGACCAGTTGCGGGCTGGTGGCTCAGCCAGCTTGCGCGCTTCCAGCTCTTTCAAAAACGCGGGTGCCCACACATGGTGGTGCACATCCACCAGCGCTCGCTTAGCCACAGAGGGCAGCGGGGCAGAGCCTGATTTGGTGGCGCAACCCGGCATGGCCAGGGAGGCGCCAGCGGCCAACAGAGAGGTTAAAAAACCACGGCGGGGTTGGCAATGTGTGCAGTCGTTCATCGTGTCTCCTGGTGTTGGCCGCATCGGGCTCATAGAGATGAATTCTGCTGCATCTTAGGCCCGTGGCACAGGCGCCCAAGCTAGGTACAAACCAGGGGCAATGCCTGGGCAGGACAAGGCGATGGGCTGGTGCACAATGCCCGCATGAACGACAGCGACTTCATGGCCTTGGCCCTGGAACAAGCGCAACTCGCCCAAGCCGCTGGCGAGGTGCCGGTGGGCGCGGTGGTGGTGCTTGACGGCCAGGTGATAGGGGCAGGGCACAACGCGCCCATCACCCAACATGACCCCTCAGCCCACGCAGAAATTGCCGCGCTGCGTGCTGCCGCGGCGCATTTGGGCAACTACCGGCTAGACGACTGCACCTTGTATGTGACGCTCGAGCCCTGTGCCATGTGCGTGGGCGCCATCTTGCATGCGCGTTTGCAGCGCGTGGTGTTTGGCGCCACAGAACCCAAAACGGGCGCAGCTGGCTCGGTGCTCAACCTGTTCGATCAAGCCCAACTCAACCACCACACCCAAGTACAGGGAGGTGTGATGGCTGATGCGTGCGCGGCCATGTTGCAAAGGTTTTTTCAAGCGCGCCGCCAAGCGCAGAAGGCTGAACTGATGAACAACCCCCATGCCTGGCCGGTGCGCGACGACGCGCTGCGCAACGACGATGCTGACTTTGCCAACTTACCCGGCTACCCTTGGGCGCCCAACTACCTCAACGACTTGCCCAGCGCACCGGGTTTGCGCCTGCACTACCTGGACGAAGGCCCGAAGTCCTCGTCCATCACCTGGCTGTGCCTGCACGGCAACCCAGCATGGAGTTATTTGTACCGACACATGATGCCCATTTGGCTCGCGGCGGGGCACCGCGTGGTGGCGCCCGACTTGATCGGCTTTGGCAAGAGCGACAAGCTCAAAAAAGACAGCGCGCACAGCTTCACTTGGCACCGTCAGGTGTTGCTGGACTTTGTGGCGCGCATGGATTTGAACAACGTGGTGTTGGTGGTGCAAGACTGGGGCGGCATTTTGGGCTTGACCCTGCCCATGGCCGCTCCCGCGCGCTACCAAGGCTTGTTGGTGATGAACACCACATTGACCACCGCCGAAGCCTCCTTGAGCCCAGGCTTTGTGGCGTGGCGTGAGATGTGCCGCACCAAGCCAGATTTTTCTGTCTCGCGTTTGTTTGCGCGTGGCAACCCGCAAATGAGCGAGGCTGAGTGCGCGGTTTACGACGCGCCGTTTCCCAACAAAGGTTTTCGCGCGGCACTTCGCGCATTCCCGAACCTGGTGCCCGAGTTCGAGAACGATGACGGCGTGGCGGCATCGCGCCAGGCCCAAGCCTTTTGGCGCGATCAGTGGCAAGGGCGGTCGTTCATGGCGATCGGTGCTGCTGACCCGGTCTTGGGTGTGCCCGTCATGCACGACTTGCGTGCGCAAATTCGCGGCTGCCCCGAGCCCATGGTCTTGCCGCAAGCGGGGCATTTTGTGCAAGAGCATGGCGCGCAGATTGCGCAAGCCGCTTTGCAACACTTCACGGCCGGATAATCGACGCATGAGCAAACACATCTACATCTATTCCCCCTCTGGCGCGGTGCGCGACAAGGCGGGCTTCAAACGCGGCGTGCAACGCCTGCAAGCCCTGGGGCATGAGGTGGAGGTGGATGAAGCCGCTCTGGCCAGCCACCAGCGTTTTGCCGGTGACGACGACACCCGCCTGGCTGCGATTGCGCGTGCTGCAGCTAGTGGTGCCGATGTGGCGCTGATTTCGCGCGGTGGTTATGGCCTGACCCGCATCCTGGGCCGCATCAACTACAAAGCCGTGGCCAAAGCGGTAGCCACAGGCACGCAGTTTGTGGGCATGAGCGACTTCACCGCGTTTCAGATGGCCTTGATGGCCAAGGCCGGCCATGACGTGCTGACCTGGGCTGGCCCCTCTTTGGTGGAAGGTTTTGGCACACCGATGGTGATGAACGAGCGGGGCAGGACGCTCAGTGGCCCCGATGAGATCATGGAAGCCTGTTTTGACGACATGCTGCAAGGGCAGGGCGAAGGCGCGGGTTGGCAGCAAAACAAAGCTACGCTTTCTGTAGCAAGCACCTCAAGCAAGACAAAGCTACAGGACACTTATCACCTCAAAAACGCCACACTGTGGGGCGGCAACCTGGCAGTGCTTTGCTCGCTGGTGGGCACACCCTACCTGCCTGAGGTGAAGGGCGGCATCTTGTTTTTGGAAGACATCGCCGAGCACCCCTACCGGGTAGAACGCATGCTCACCCAGCTGTTGCACGCGGGTATTTTGGGCCAGCAAAAAGCGGTGGTGCTGGGGCAGTTCACCGGCTACCAACTCAGCCCGCACGACAAGGGCTTCAAGCTCAGCAGCGTGGTGGAATGGCTGCAAAGCCAAATCAAAGCCCCTGTGTTGACCAATTTACCCTTTGGCCATGTGCCCACCAAGGTCCTGCTGCCCGTGGGCGCCAAGGTGGACCTGGTGAGTGAAGGGCGCGACAGCCTGTTGGTTTGGGGTCATGTGTAACGCAATCCCCTTGATGCAGCCCATTAATGCATTAAAGTGCATATTTCTTTGACAAAGCCTTCCAAAACAAGCTAATATTCGATCATTCAAACACCGATACAACTCAAAACCTCTGTTTTGTGAAGTATTTTTCATAATACCAAGACAAACTCACCATGCAAGTATTTCCATCGCACTACATCAACGGCCAGTGGGTCAAAGCGCAGTCTTCGCAAGTTTTCGAGGTGGTCGAGTCCGCCACCGAGCAGGTCATGGCCACCGTGCCAGCGGGCAACCAGGCTGAGGCGACGCAAGCCGTGTTGGCTGCACGAGCTGCGTTTGAGGGCTGGTCGGCCCTGAGCGCTGAAGAACGTGCGGTGTACCTGGACAAAATTTCTGCTGGCTTGAAGGCCCGCATCGACGAAATGGGCACCGCCATTGCGCGCGAGGTGGGGATGCCCATCAAGCTGGCCAAAGCCGTGCAGGTGGGTGGCCCCATCTGGAACTGGGCCAACTTTGCCAAGGTCACACGCGGCTTTGAGTGGGAACACAAGGTGGGCAACTCGATGGTGGTACGCGAGCCCATCGGCGTGGTGGGTTGCATCACACCCTGGAACTTTCCGCTCAACCAAATCACCCTGAAAGTGGCTGCGGCCATGGGCGCGGGCTGCACCGTGGTGCTCAAGCCCAGCGAGGTGGCACCGGTCAACGCCATGATTCTGGCTGAGATCATCCACGAAGCGGGCGTGCCCGCAGGCGTGTTCAACCTGGTCAACGGTGAAGGCCCGGTAGTGGGCGAGGTGCTGGCCACCCACCCCGAGGTGGACATGGTGAGCTTCACGGGTTCGACCCGTGCCGGTAAGCGCGTGGCTGAACTGGCCTCGCAATCGGTCAAGCGCGTGGCTTTGGAACTCGGTGGCAAATCCGCCAGCGTGATCCTTCCCGACGCTGACCTGGAAGCTGCTGTCAAAGGCACGGTGTCGGCCTGTTTGCTCAACAGCGGCCAGACCTGCTCGGCCCATACCCGCATGCTTTTGCCCGAAAGCATGTACGAGCAAGCCAAGCCCCTGATTGCTGCGGCCTTTGCCAAGTTCACCCTCGGCCCGAGCCTTGAGGAAACCAGCAAGCTTGGCCCCTTGGTGAGCGCCGTGCAGCGTGACCGCGTGAAGGCTTTCATCAAACAAGGCATTGCCGAAGGCGCGGAAGTGATTGCCGGCGGTGATGTGGATGCGGGCTTTGACAAAGGCTATTACGTGCAACCCACCTCGCTGCGCGTCAAGCCCAACGACACCCTGGCACGCGAAGAAATTTTTGGCCCGGTGTTGGTCGTGCTGACCTACAAAGACGAGGACGAGGCGGTGCACATTGCCAACGACACCATTTACGGTTTGGGTGGCGGCGTGTGGAGCAAAGACGAAGCGCACGCGGTGCGCATTGCCCGCCGCATCCGCACCGGGCAGGTGGACATCAACGGCGGCATGTTCAATTCGAACGCGCCGTTTGGTGGCTACAAGCAGTCGGGCAACGGCCGTGAAAACGGCGTGTATGGCTTTGAAGAGTTCCTGGAATTCAAGGCCATGCAGTTCAAAGCCTAAGCTTTTCGACCCCAAAAAACCCGGCACACGCAACAGCGCAGTGCCGGGTTTTTTTCATCCGTGGATGTTGAGCTGGTCCACCACCTTCGCCACGCCACGAGTACCGTAGGCCGCGCCTATCACCGCGTCACGCTCGGCCAGTGAATCCACCGAGCCTTGCAGCGTCACCGTGCCTTTGTCCACCTTGATTTGCAAGCGGTCTGCCTCGCGTTTGGCGTGGCGCGTCAGTGCTGCGGTGATTTGCTGGCTGATGTCAGCGGTGCTGATTTTCGGTTTGAGCACGATGCGGTTGCTGATGCCCCGCACCCCCAGCAGGTTGCGCACCGACTGTTCGGCGCTGACCAACTGGTATTGCCAGTCCACATCGCCACTCAAGGTCACCCACCCCTGGTCCACCTCCACCTGGATGCGGTCACTGGGCACCCAGGTGTGCCAACGCAAAGAGTGCAGGGCGGCCTGAGCTATTTCAGTATCGCTGCGTTGGTGGCTGGTGGAGAGCTTCACATCCAGTTCCACCGCGATGGCTTTCACCCCATCCACATGCCGCACCGCTTTTTCAGCAGCCATTTTCTCGGTGTAGGTGCCAATGTGCCCGGTGAGGGTGACCACGCCTTCTTTCACGATCACGCCGATGTTCTCGGCTTGGATGGCCGGGTCCCAGGCCAGCTCGGCCATCACGTCTTCTTTGAGTTTGGCATCGGTTTTGTTCATGGTTTTTCCTTGGATGGGTTGCAGGAGGTGAGGGGACTTTAGAGCGGCCATGACGCCGCGGGTTGCGCCTGCGCAAACCCTGTCGATGCACCCCGCTTGGCGCAACGATGCTCCTTGACCCATCGCAATTGCGCAGCGCGCTGGGCTAAGAACAATCAAAGTTTTAAGGGCCAGCCATGAAGTATTTAGACCGTTTGGACGCTGCAGAGCAGTTGGCGGTGTCGCTCAGCGCTTACCGTGGCAGCCACCCGCTGGTGCTGGCCATTCCGCGCGGCGCGGTGCCCATGGGTCATGTGTTGGCGCAGCGATTAGGCGGTGATTTGGATGTGGTGCTGGTGCGCAAACTGCGCTACCCGGGCTCGCCCGAATTGGCCATGGGTGCCATGAGCGGCTCAGGCTGGACTTACCTGAACCCCGATTTGAGCGCCGCAGTAAGCGCGCAGGATCTGGCTAAGGAAAAGTCATATCAGCTGGAGATCTTGCATGCCCGAGAGATTGGTTACTTTCAAGGACGCGAGCCCATGAACCCCCAAGGCCGCACGGTGATCGTGGTGGATGACGGCATGGCCACTGGGGCCACCATGTTGGCGGCACTCGAATCTGTGTGGGTCGAGCGTCCCAAAAAGCTGATTTGCGCGGTGCCGGTAGCGTCACCGCATGCGATTGACCTGATCAAGCCTTGGTGCGATGAGGTGGTCTGCCTGGAAGTCACCAAAGACTTCATCGCCGTGGGCCAGTTTTACGAGAACTTTGACCAGGTGGAGGATGCGCAGGTCCTCAACATCTTGCAGAACGCGCATCTGCAGGGCTGAGTGAGGGGTGTCGGGTTATTGAGCCTTCAGCAAGTACCTTGATTGATCAGGATACTTTACTTAACATAATATACATCGTGTTCAAAATCAACGTGAGCCCCAGCCAGCCACAAAGGCTGAAATCAGCGTGGCAGACTCTTTGTTGCGCTCCATGGTCTTGGCAAAGTCCAAGGCTGTCAGGCCAAGCCCGTTTTTGATGGTCGGGTCAGCGCCAGCCTCCAACAAGATCTTCACAACCTCTGGCGTGCCGTACATGGCGGCCATCATCAGCGGCGTGGTGCCGTTGGGCGATTCCGCATCGATGTAAGCGCTTTTGTCGAGCAGCTCACGCACAATGGGCACGCTGCCTTTGGTGGCTGCGTAATGCAGCGGCGCCCAGCCGGGCTTGTTGATGTCAGCCCCTCGGGCAATCAAAGCCAGCACCAGCTCCGTGTCGCCTTTGAGGGCTGCCATCATGAGCGGCGTTTCGTCTTGCTTGTTTCGCGGGTCCACATTCGTTTGACGGTGGCGAATCAAGACCCTGGCCACCTTCAGGTTGTTGTCTTGCATGGCCAGCATCAGGCCGTGCGATCCTTGTGGGCTTGGCGTGTTCGGGTCAAATCCGCGGTTCAACAAGGCTTGAACCGTGGGTGCATCGTCAATGGCGATGGCCTTGAAAAAGTCATCGTAAGACCCAGCCCAAGCTGCCGAAAAACTTAAAGTAAAACTTGAAATTAAAAGAAATAACGATTTAAAAACAATGAGCTTTAAGGATTTATTAAAGTGAAGTATCATGATAAAAATAGGGCGTCGAAGTTGCGGCTGGTGACCTCTGCCATGGTCTCAACCGAACAGTTTTTAAGGGCTGCCAACTGCTTGGCCACATAAGGCACATACGCTGGCGTGTTGGTTTTGCCGCGGTACGGGGCGGGTGCCAAAAACGGGCTGTCGGTCTCAATCAGCAAGCGGTCCATGGGCACAAAGCTGGCCACATCGCGCAGGTCTTGGGCGTTTTTGAAGGTCAGAATGCCCGAAAACGAGATGTAAAAACCCAAATCCAAGGCGGCTCGCGCCACGGCCTCAGTCTCAGTGAAGCAATGAAACACCCCGCCAGCCGCGCCTGAAGCGCCCTCGCCCATCTCTTTCAAAATCGCGATCGTGTCGTCCGAGGCGCTGCGGGTGTGGATGATCATGGGCTTTTGCAATTGCTGCGCGGCGCGTATGTGGTTACGAAAACGCTCACGCTGCCAGGCCATGTCAGCCACGCTGCGGCCTTCCAAGCGGTAGTAGTCCAAGCCTGTCTCACCTATGCCCACCACACGGGGCAACTGCCCCATGGTCAGCAATTCATCCAAGGTAGGTTCGCGTTGTTCCGGCCCGGCTTCATAGTCGGGGTGCACACCCACGGTGGCCCAAAAGTTGTCAAAGTCCAGCGCGAGCTGGTGGACCTGCGGAAATTCCTCCAGCGTGGTGGAGATGCACAAGGCGCGGGTCACTTGCGCTGCGGCCATGTCGGCACGGATGTCGGTGAGCAAGGGGCGCAGCTCGGGAAAATTCAAATGGCAATGGGAGTCGGTGAACATAAGTTTTCCAGCACGCCCTCAAGAACGCAAAGCAAGCTGGGCTTGGCTGACCAGCGCCTCTTGCATCAAGCCAGGGTTGTAGGGGTGCTCAACGGTACGTCGTGCTTGCGTCAAAGCGCGTGACCAAGCGCAAAGTTGCGCAAAGTCCGGTAATTTGCCGGGCATTTGTGACGGTTCAAAAAACCTGGGGGCTGCACCTTGGCACACCGCCATGAGGTCGTGACAGAGCTTTTGCAAAGCATCGAGCAGCTCAGGCAAAGGCCAGTCTTTCACCCACGTCGCATCGCCATGCCACAGGGCTTCGGGCAAGCCTTTCCAGGTATGGGCCAAGCCCTGCGCTTGCAAGGCGTCTTGCGGGCGACCGCCTGAGGCTTTGAGCAAATCCGCAGCTTCATGCGCCTTCAAGCCTTGTTGTACCAACCAAGTCAGCGCTTCATCATGCGCAGGCCAAGTCATGGTGTGTGTGAGGCAGCGGCTGCGGATGGTGGGCAGCAATTGGTGCGCGGCCTCGGTGGCCAACACAAAACGCACATCGCCAGGTGGCTCTTCAAGTGTTTTCAAGAGCGCGTTGGCCGTCACATGGTTCATGCGGTCAGCGGGAAACACCAGCACCACCTTGCCGCGACCACGCGCGCTGGTGCGCTGGCTGAAGGCCACCGCCTCACGCATGGCCTCAACGCGGATGTCTTTGCTGGGCTTGCGCTTTTTGTCGTCAATGTCTTTCTGCGCTTTTTCGTCCAGCGGCCACCCCAGCTCAAGCATCACTGTCTCGGGCATGAGGACGCACAAATCAGCATGGGTGTGCACATCGATGCCGTGGCAGCTCGCGCATTGCCCACAAGCACCTTGGGCGGTGGGTGCGTCACACAACCATGCGCGGGCCAAAGCCAAAGCCAAGTCGAGCTGACCCAAACCCGATGGGCCTTGCAGCAGCCACGCATGACCGCGCTGGGCCAGCAAGTCTTGGGTTTGACGAGCGATCCACTGCATCACAAATAACCCTTCGCCTGCACCGCAGACAACACATCCGTCCACACCGCTTCACGGCTTTGGTTGGCCTCTAGACGCGCAAAGCGTTGAGGTTCTTGGGCGGCACGTGCGGCATAGCCTGCGCGCACAGCTTCAAAAAACGCCACCGGTTGAGACTCAAATTTGTCTGGCACACGCGCCCCGGCGAGGCGTTCTGCGGCCAAGGCCGGCGCGAGGTCAAACCACAAGGTCAGGTCGGGTTGTCTTAAGGTCGAATGATGGCCCTGAGCGCCCCTGCCCTGCACCCATTGCTCTAAAGTTTGTAGCACGGACATATCAAAACCGCGTCCTCCCCCTTGGTAAGCAAAGGTCGCATCGGTGAAGCGGTCACACAGCACCACATCACCGCGCGCCAAAGCGGGCTCGATCACGGTTTGCACATGATCACGACGCGCTGCAAACACCAGCAGCGCCTCGGTCATCGCGTCCATCGGGTCATTCAAGATGATCGTGCGCAGCTTTTCAGCCAAAGCGGTGCCACCGGGCTCACGGGTCAGCACCACGGTGTGGCCGCGTTCGCGCAAGGCTTGCGCCAAGCCCTCAATGTGGGTGGATTTACCCGCGCCGTCGATGCCTTCAAAACTGATGAACATTTATTTACCGCGTTGAAATTGGTTCACTGCCAGATTGTGCGCTTGCAGCGTCTCGGAAAACTGGCTGCTGCCGTCACCCCGGGCCACAAAATACAGCGCCCGTGAATTGGCGGGCTGCACCGCGGCCAGCAGCGCGGCTTGGCCTGGCATGGCGATCGGTGTGGGGGGCAAGCCACCTCGGGTGTAGGTGTTCCAGGGCGTGTCGGTTTGCAGGTCTTTCTTGCGCAAATTGCCATCAAACCCAGCGCCTAAACCGTAGATGACGGTGGGGTCGGTTTGCAGCGGCATGCCGATGCGCAGCCGGTTATGAAACACCGATGAAATCATGCCGCGGTCGGATGGTTTGCCGGTTTCTTTTTCCACAATGCTGGCCAAAATCAGCGCCTCTTGCGGGCTTTTGAGCGGGCTACCCGGTGCACGTTGCGCCCAGGTTTTGTCCAGGCGCTTGTCCATGGCGCGCAGGGCACGTGCCAGCAAGGCTTGGTCGCTCGACCGCTTGGCATAGGTGTAGGTGTCAGGGTAGAAGCGCCCTTCCGGGTGCACACCAGGCCGACCCAAAGCGGCCATCAACTCAGACTCGCTCAAGGCCGAGGTGCTGTCTTGCAGTTGCTCCGCGTTTTTCAGAGCTGCTCGCACCTGGCGGATGTTCCAGCCCTCCACCAGGGTGATGGACAACATCGAAGCCTCGCCACGCACCAGCTTGCTGAGCAGGCTCAGGGGCGTGGTGCCGGGGGTGATCTCGTAACTGCCGGCCTTGATCAACCGGGCCTCGCCCGAGGCGCGAAACCAGGCGTACAAGAGCGTGGGGTTCACATCGGCACCAGCCTCAGAAACCGCCGCAGCAATGGCTTTGGGCGAGGTGCCAGGGTCGATGGACAGGTCCAGCGCGCTCTGGTTCTCAGGCACCAACGCGTGGTTGAGCCACCAAGCGACGGCACCGCCCAGCAGGACACTCAGCCCTAATAGACCTGCCAACAGGCCCGCTAACAAGTGCTTCCATAACCTCACGGGGTGTCCGTCCTTCAAAACGTTGATGATAATTCAGCCATGAGCCAAACATTCACGGGCGCCACGCCCCTGCCCCACCTGGGCATCATTCAGGTTGACGGCGACGATGCCGCCTCGTTTTTGCATGGTCAACTCACCCAAGACTTTGCCTTGTTGGGCTTGAGCGAAGCGCGCCTGGCCGGTTTTTGCTCGGCCAAGGGCCGTCTGCAAGCCAGCTTTGTGGGCTTCAAGCGCAGCCACACCCAGGTGCTGCTGGTCTGCAGCCTGGACCTGCTGCCCCAAACTTTGAAGCGCTTGAGCATGTTTGTCTTGCGCGCCAAAGCCAAGTTGAGTGACGCCACCGCACAGTACCAACTGTGGGGGGTGGCCGGGGATGCGGTGGGCACAGCTGGCTTGAGCGCAGACAAACCCTGGGCCAAAGTTGAACATGGTGAGGCCAGTTGGGTGAGCCTGTACCCGGCTTGGGGCGTTCCACGTGCGCTGGTGGTGGCGCCTGTTGGGCAAGACGCCGGTTTGCCAAGCAGCATGAGCCTGAGCGACTGGCAGCTGGGCGAGGTGCACAGCGGCATTGCCTGGGTGACAGCACCGGTGTTCGAAGCGTTTGTGCCGCAAATGCTCAACCTGGAATCGGTCGGCGGTGTGAACTTCAAAAAAGGTTGCTACCCCGGGCAAGAGGTGGTGGCGCGCAGCCAATTTCGTGGCACGCTCAAACGCCGCACCTACCTGGTTCACAGCGCCAATCCCCTCAAGGCGGGTGACGAGGTGTTTGAGCCCTCAGACTTTTCACAACCCTGCGGCACGGTGGTGCAAGTGGCCCCCGCTGAACAAGGTGTGGATGCGCTGGTGAGCATGACCATCAGTGCCGCTGCAGGCCCTGTTTACAGCTCGCCTCAAGCGCAAGCAGATGCGCAACTCAAGCTGCTGCCTCTGCCCTACCCTTTGCTGGCCGATATTTAAGGCGCTCCTGAAAAGAGAGCTAAACCATCCGTCAGGGCAAGGCCTAGATGGGCATTTAGCTCATATTCAAGCCGTCAACACCAGCCGCATTTCGATGTGCGCAATGCCGGCCTCATCAAAGCCCTCGCCGTGCGGCACAAACCCAAATTGGCTGTAAAAGCCCAAGGCGCTGCGCTGGGCGTGGATGTGCAGTTCATGCCAACCTTGCTCACGCGCTCTTTGCATCAGCGACAGCAACACACCGCTGCCTAAATTCGCGCCGCGCAACACACGGGTCACCGCCATGCGGCCGATGCGCGCCACACCGGGGGCGTCCGTGGGTTCACGCAACAAGCGGCCGGTGGCAATCGGCACGCCTAAACGGTTGAAGGTCACCGCGTGTGTGGCTTGGGCATCAAACTCGTCCCACTCCATGTCCACCGGCACGTTTTGTTCTTGTAAAAACACCTCGTCGCGCAAGCTGCGGGCGTGCACTTGCAATTCGGTCCATGCACCTAGGCGGGTTTCGGTCATGGGCTGACCTGCCTCGTAACCCAACAACACATCACGCAAAGGCTGGGGCACGGTGCGGCTGGTTTGGGTAGCTGGGTCAGCGTACACATACACAATCTCACCGCTGATGAGATGGGTGTCGCCCCGGTGAATTTCAGCCAGGAACTGCAGCGATGAATTGCCGATGCGCGCGCAGCGCATGCCTATCTCGATCACATCGTCGTAACGTGCCGAGGCGTGGTACTCCAGCGTGGATTTCTTCACGAACAAATCGCCGCCCAAGTGGTGCATGGTGGCCTCGTAGGGCAAAGCCACGGTGCGCCAGTAGTCGGTGATGGCGGTGTCAAGGTAGGTGAGGTAGTGCGGGTTGAAGACGATTTTTTGCAAATCCACCTCAGCCCAGCGCACGCGCAGGCGGTGTTTGAAACGGAAGTCATCCAGCATGGTCAAAAGCCTCCTTCAATGCGCGGGCAGCGTCCTGGTGGGCACGCTTGGCCTCAGGGATAACGCGGCCCATTTTGATGAACTCGTGCACCACACCCCGGTAAATCTCCAGGTCCACCGGCACGCCACCCAAGCGTAACTTATCGGCCATCATCACGCCCTCGTCCACCAAGGGGTCGCATTCGGCCAGGCCCATCCAAACCGGGGCAAGGCCTTCGACATCGTCGATGTTGAGCGGCGCAAAACGCCAGTCATCGCGGTCTTCATCGCGGATGTACTGCTTGAAAAAGTAAGTGATGTGCGGCTCTTCCAGCACAAAGCCCTTGGCAAAGGTATGGTGCGAAGGCGTGTCCTGGTGCGCTGCGCAGCCCGGGTAAAACAAAACCTGCAACATCAAGGGCAGCCCAGCATCACGCGCCCAGGCGCTGCACACCAGCGCCAAGGTCCCACCGGCACTGTCACCACCGACCGCCAAACGCTGTGTGTCCAAGCCCAGCGTGGTGTCTGTTGAGAGCCACTGCAAAGCGTCCCACGCATCGTTCGCAGCGGAGGGAAAGAGGTGTTCAGGGGCAAGCCGGTAGTCCAGCGACACCACTGCGCAATGGGTGTGGTGGGCCAGCTCTCGGCACAGCACATCGTGGGTGGCCACGCTGCCCACGGTGAAGCCGCCGCCATGCAAATACAAAAGCACAGGCAGCGCGTCATGGCTGGGCGCATACAGCCGCGCTGGCAAGGCCGCGCCGTCACGTGCGGCAATGGTCAAGTCTTGCACCCGAGCCAGCTGGCGTGTGGGCAACTCCAGCACCCCCGCGCCAGCTGCATAGGCCTCGCGCGCTTGCACCGGGTTCATGGCGTGCAGGGGCACATGGCCGGCCCGCGCGATGCGCTCGACCACCTGGTGCATGGTCGGCGTGAGCAAGGCGTGCGGGTTACGGTGGTGACTCATGCGGGGCTCAGGTCTTGGTACAGTTGATGGATATTACATGGAGCACAAGCATGGCCTTCATCAACTACATCACCCAAGTTCAACTCGATTTCGGCGCCATTCAATTACTCAAACAAGAGTGCGAACGCGTGGGCATCACCCGCCCTTTGATCGTGACCGATGCCGGCGTGAAAGCCGCGGGCGTTTTACAAAAAGCACTCGACGCCCTGCCCGGCATGAAGCCGGTGGTGTTTGACCAAACACCCTCCAACCCCACGGAAGCCGCGGTGCGCTTAGCGGCAGCGCTCTACAAACTAGAGCATTGCGACGGTTTGATTGCCGTAGGCGGTGGCTCGGCCATTGATTGCGCCAAGGGCGTGGCCATTGCAGCCACCCACGAAGGGCCGCTCAAAACCTACGCCACCATCGAAGGCGGCTCGCTGAAAATCACCGAAGCTGTGGCGCCTTTGATTGCCGTGCCCACCACCAGCGGCACCGGCAGCGAGGTGGCGCGTGGCGCCATCATCATCGTGGACGACCACCGTAAATTAGGCTTTCACTCCTGGCACATCGTGCCCAAAGCCGCCATTTGCGACCCCGAGCTCACCCTGGGCTTGCCGCCCCTGCTCACCGCGGCCACAGGCATGGACGCGGTGGCCCACTGCATGGAAACCTTCATGGCCCCGGCCTTCAACCCGCCTGCTGATGGCATCGGCTTAGATGGCTTGGGCCGCGCCTGGGCCAACATTGAAGAAGCCACCCGCAACGGCGCCAACCGCGAAGCGCGTTTGAACCTCATGAGCGCGTCCATGCAAGGCGCGATGGCCTTTCAAAAGGGCCTGGGCTGCGTGCACTCGCTCAGCCACAGCCTGGGCGGCGTGAACCCGCGCTTGCACCACGGCACGCTCAATGCCATGTTCTTGCCCGCGGTGATTGCCTTCAACGCCAGCGCACCGAGCATGGTCCAAGAGAAGCGCTTGAGCCGCATGGCCCACACCATGGGCCTGACAAGTGACAGCGACTTGGGTGCAGCCATCAAAGACATGAACGCACGTCTGGGCTTGCCCACTGGCTTGGGCGCCATGGGCGTCACGCCCGATGTGTTTGAAGCGGTGATTGACGGCGCCATGGCCGACCATTGCCACAAAACCAACCCGCGTATTGCCACGCGGGACGACTACCGCCAGATGCTGGAAACGTCAATGTGATTCATCCATGTGAAGCGTCACAGTGATGCGTCAGAGTGACTCGTCGCTGTGAAACTTCTGGGGCATGGTGGCGGCGATGTGCACCTCACCACGCTCATTGGCGAGTTCCACCTGGCGTTGACGCTCGGCCATGCGTTCTTTTTGCTCGTCGGTGCGCTGGTCAAAACAATGCGCGCAACTCACACCCAGCACATAGTGCGGTGAGCGCTTGTCCTCTCCGCTGAGTGGCCAGCGGCAAGAGCGGCACAGCTCATGCGGGCCTTGCGCCAGGCCATGCCCCACACTCACCCGCTCGTCAAACACAAAACAGTCGCCCTGCCATTTGCTTTGTTCAGGCGGCACGGTCTCCAGATATTTGAGGATGCCGCCCTCGAGGTGGTAGACCTCGTCAAACCCCTTCATCTTCATCAGCGCGGTGGATTTTTCGCAGCGTATGCCACCGGTGCAAAACATGGCTACCTTAGGTTTTTTGGCGCCAGGGGCTTGCGGCAGCAACTCGGGGTGCGCATCGATCCACGCCGGAAAGTCGGTGAACTTGCGGATCTTTGGATCAACCGCCCCCTCGAAGGTGCCTATGGCCACTTCATAGTGGTTGCGGGTGTCCACCACGATCACATCGGGGTCTGAAATCAGCGCGTTCCAGTCTTCGGGCTTGACGTACTGACCCACGGTTTTGTTGGGGTCCAGGCCAGGCACGCGCAGCGTCACAATTTCTTTTTTCAGCTTGACCTTCATGCGGCTGAACGGCGGCAGGTCAGACCAAGATTCTTTGTGCACCAGGTCGGCAAATTCAGGCATGGCGCGCAAGTAAGCCAACACCTGATGGATGCCCGCTTCAGGCCCGGCAATCGTGCCGTTGATGCCCTCGCGCGCCAGCAGCAAAGTGCCCTTGACCCCGTTCTCCACGCAGCACGCTTGCAGGCCTGCCTGCAGGTCGGCGTGGTGGGGCAAGTCCACAAATTTATAGAGCGCAGCGGTCAGAAACATCCGCTCATTTTACCTGTGGGGTCTGAACCATCACCCCACTCAGAGGGGCTGCACCTGCGACACATCAGGTTTGTGCAACCACTGGGCGAACTCATCGGCCAATTGGCGGCTGGCAGACACGGCAGCGTTCCACACCTTCATGCGCGCGGCCAAGTCGTTGCCGTAGCGGGTGAAGTCGGTGCGGTCAGGCAGCTTGCCGTTGGGCAAAGTTTTCACCCACTCAGGCCGGGGTGCCAGCAGCACCATGCGGTCCAGAAACGGGGTGGACTTGTGTCGCCATGTCAAGCTTTTGTCCAGCCAGCCCGGTACCACAGACTTTTGAAAATGCGGGTACAGCACCAGGCCGCCAGCAGGGGTGTTGTAGTTCAGGTGCAGGTGGTAGTCGGTGATGCCACCATCCCAATACGCGCCTTTGGGGGCACCGGGAATGTCGTGCACAGCTTGCAACACAAACGGGATCGAGCAACTCGCTTGCACCGCAGGGTTGAAGTTGGCCTCAGTCAGTGGCACCTGGCGGGTGTCGTAGTCCATGGGCACAAAGGGCAGCTCGTCGCGGTTGGAAAACACCACACGTTCCAACCATGCGCTCATGGCACCGCGGTTGACAATGTTGGTCACAAACGCGCCAGCGTAGCCCAAGGGGGTGCGCAAGGGGTGCTCGCGTCCTAACATGCCCCGCCCACGGGAGGTGACGATGTGCAAGCCATAGCGTGGGTGCTCAAGCACCTCGTTCAAGCGCCCACCATAAAAGTCCAGCAAGCTCTTGCCAAAGGCCTCGCTGACCTGCTGCGCACTGGGCCGCTTTTTGCCCGGGGGCACCTCGTAATGCTGGGCGATGTAATCACGCTCCAAGCGCTCGAAGCCCGCCACCGGGTTGTTCAAGCACGCGGTGGCCATGCGCCACGCGCCGATGGATGCGCCCACCAAGTCCACAGGCTGCGAACTTTGAGGCAACCACTCGCCAAACATGAAACGGTCCAAAGGCCCGAGTACCAAACCCTTGGGGCCACCCGCCGCACCGGGGATGGTGCGAATATCCGAGGCGCTCAAACCCTCGGCGCGCAAATGCGCCAAGGCGGCAGGACCGGCATAGATGGCCAGGGCTTTCATCGTTTCAGTTTGGCAAAGGCTGACGCCATGGCCGAAGGCGCACTGTCTTGTGAACGGTAATTGCCTTGAGGGCGAGGGCTGTTGCCTCGCTGATCACGGTTGCCACGGTGCTCAAAGCTGTTCTCACGCGGGCCGCGGGCTGGGGCATCGAGCTTCATGGTCAAACCGATGCGCTTGCGCGCCACATCCACCTCGGTCACCCGCACTTTCACGATGTCGCCGGTTTTCACCACTTCGCGCGCGTCAGTCACAAACTTGTGGCTGAGCTGGCTCACGTGCACCAGGCCGTCTTGGTGAACGCCCAAATCCACAAAGGCACCAAAAGCCGCCACATTGCTCACCGTGCCTTCGAGCACCATGCCTTCGACCAGGTCTTTGATGTCTTCCACACCCTCGTTGAAGCGCGCCACCTTGAAGTCGGGGCGCGGGTCGCGACCTGGCTTTTCAAGCTCGCCCAAAATGTCTTTGACGGTGATGACACCAAACTGCTCGTTGGCAAACAGCTCGGGGCGCAGGGTTTTGAGCATCTCGGCACGGCCCATCAGCTCGGCCACCGGCTTGCCGGTTTTGGCCATGATCTGCTCCACCACCGGGTAAGTTTCGGGGTGCACACCGGTCACATCCAGCGGGTTGTCGCCACCGCGGATGCGCAAAAAGCCTGCGCTTTGTTCAAAGGTTTTGGCACCCAAGCCTGTTACTTGCAACAGTTGCTGGCGGTTCTTGAACGCGCCTTGCGCCTCACGCCAACGCACCACGGCCTTGGCCACCGCCGGGCTCAAGCCAGACACACGGCTGAGCAAAGGCACACTGGCGGTGTTGAGGTCCACACCCACCGAGTTCACGCAGTCTTCCACCACCGCATCGAGCATGCGGGCCAACTCGCTTTGGTTCACATCGTGCTGGTACTGCCCCACCCCAATCGATTTGGGGTCGATCTTCACCAACTCGGCCAACGGGTCTTGCAAGCGGCGCGCAATGCTGGCTGCACCACGCAAGCTCACATCCACATCGGGCATTTCTTGCGAGGCGTACTCGCTGGCCGAATACACCGATGCGCCCGCCTCACTCACTACTACTTTTTCAATAGCAACACGTGCAGAGCCATCGGGGCCTGGGGCCTTGGCGAGCATCTTGATCAATTCAGCCGCGAGCTTGTCGGTCTCCCGGCTGGCCGTGCCGTTGCCAATCGCGATCAAATTCACGCCATGCTTCTCGCACAGCTTGGCCAAGGTGTAGAGCGAGCCATCCCAGTCTTTGCGCGGCTCATGCGGGTACACGGTGGAGGTGTCCACCAGCTTGCCGGTGGCATCCACCACCGCCACCTTCACACCAGTGCGTATGCCTGGGTCTAAGCCCATCACCACACGTGGGCCAGCGGGTGCTGCCAGCAGCAGGTCACGCAGGTTGTCGGCAAACACCTTGATGGCTACTTTTTCAGCGTCTTCACGCAAGCGGGTGAACAAATCGCGTTCGGTGGACAGGCTCAACTTCACACGCCAGGTCCAGGCCACGCATTTGCGCAGCAGGTCATCGGCCGCCCTGCCCTGATGGCGCCAACCCAGGTGTTGACCGATGCGTGCCTCGGCCATGCTCACCGCTGTCTTTGCTGCAGAAGTTGTAGCAGCGCTGTCAGTTTCTACCAGGGGTGCAACCAGTTTGACATCCAACATGTCCAAAGCACGACCGCGGAACACCGCCAAGGCGCGGTGCGAGGGCACGCGGCCGATGGGCTCGTCATAGTCGAAGTAATCGCGGAACTTGGCCACATCGGGGTGGTTCTCGTCCTTGCCTGCCAGCAACTTGCTTTGGAACAAACCCTCTTGCCACAACCAGCCACGCAGGCTTTGCACCAAGGCCGCGTCTTCAGCCCATCGCTCACTCAAAATGTCGCGCACACCATCGAGCACCGCCGCCACGGTGGTGAAGTCATCCCCCGCTTCGTTCTTCTCAGGCTTCACATAAGCCTGCGCTTCATCGGCCGGCACACGGGTCGGGTCAGCCCACAACAGGTCGGCCAGGGGCTCGATGCCATTTTCCCGCGCAATCATGCCCTTGGTGCGGCGCTTGGGCTTGAAGGGCAGGTACAGGTCTTCCAGCGCCTGCTTGGTATCAGCAGCCATGATGGCCGCGGTCAAATCAGGCGTGAGCTTGCCTTGCTCGGCAATGCTTTTCAAAATGGCTTCGCGTCGCTCATGCAACTCACGCAGGTAAGACAAACGCGCTTCGAGCTCACGCAGCTGAATGTCGTCAAGCCCACCGGTCACCTCTTTGCGGTAACGGGCGATGAAGGGCACGGTGGCGCCACCATCGAGCAATTCCACTGCGGCTTGAACTTGTTGGGGGGCAACGCGGATTTCTTGCGCGATTTGTTGAACGATCAGCGCTTGGGGGTGAGACATGGCAAAAAAATTGAGCCCCGCAGGGCCCGTCTGGTCAGGAAAAACATGAGTTTGCCACAGCCTCACACCTGAGATGCCTCAGCACCGGGCTTGCCCCTCACAACCACTGCCAACCGTCTTGCACAGGCACCCAGCGGGCGGTCACTTCGGCAGGCTGTGCCTGTGGAAAGCTTTGTGAAAGGGTTTGCGCAAGCATCGCTGGGGCATCTAACCAGGCCAACACCGCCCGCCCTGCGGCATCATGCCCCAGCACCAAGCGCAGATGGTCCACACGCGGCAATGGCTGCATGACCGCGCCGGCTGGCAGCATGGCCCACAGAGCTTGCGCCGCGGCTTGCTGCGTAGGGTTGTATTGCAGCTCTGTGCTGGTCTGCGCAAAACCCGGGGTGTTGGTCAAACGCTGCGTGACAACACCTTGCTCAGCCAATTTGAGCGAGGTGCGTTTGGCCAGCAAGCGCACCCCCACGCCGTTGGACACTTCCAAGCGCGCGGCTTTGATGGCAGCCAAATTTTGGGCGCTGATCTGTGTTGGTCCAACCCAAGCTTCAATGGCTTGCGGTGTGCGGCTTTGAACAGGCGCATCTCGCAACTCATAGACCTGCGGGCCAACCACCACCAGTTGGGGGGAGCTTGGGTCATCGGCAGTGTCTGCGCGTGAAGGAGCTGCCTCGTTCACCACCTCTTTGTTAGCTGGGGCCTTGACAGCCTCAGATGGACTCAAAGCGACAAGCTCGGCCTGGCGCTGCAAACGCGCGAGCATGGCCAGGTTGGCGCCCGCTTGCGGGCTGGGCGGATTGATGGCCAAGGCCAAGTTCAAGGACACACGTGCTTCATCCAAACGCCCCAGCAACAGCAAGGCGTAGCCTCGGTTGTTGTGCACACGCGCGGCATAAGGGTCCAAGGACAAGGCTTGTTCCCACAGGCGCAAAGCCTCTTGAAGCTCACCCGTTTGGGCCAACTGCATGGCTTGCTCATTGAGTTGATTGGCTTGTGTTTTAGATGCCTTGCTTGCAGCCACAGCGACTTTCGTGCCGTCGTTGCGAGCAGCTCGGCTTGTGAGCTGCGGTTGCGAGACTGTGGTGCAACCGAGCATGGTCACCGCAGCCAGCGTGTTTCCTATCCAGCGTCTTGTCATGATCTGCTCCTCTTAGCCACCCTGGTTGAGAAAGTTTTTGTAAATGCTCATCATGGCCGGGCCAAGCAGCACCACAAACAGCGATGGGAAGATGCAAAAAATCACAGGAAACAAAAGCTTGAGCGGGATCTTCGCGGCCTGCTCTTCAGCTTGGGTGCGGCGGTTTTGACGCATGGTCTCGGCCAACAAGCGCAGCGACTCGGCCACATTGGTGCCGAAGTGCTCCGACTGCAACAATATCGTGACGAAAGATGCGATGTCATCCACCGCGGTGCGCAAACTCAGGTTGTGCATGGCGCTTTCGCGCGAGGCGCCGACTTGCAACTCCAAACTCACCAGCCCGAGCTCTTCGGTCAGCGCCGGGCTGCGCAAGCTGAGCTCTTCACAGGTGCGCTTGATGGCCGCATCAATGGCCAAGCCGGCCGAGACACAAACCATGATCAAGTCCAGCGCATCAGGCATGGCTTCTTGCAACTCTTTTTTACGCTGATCAATGAGGTAACGCAGCACCAAATTAGGCAAGTAGTAACCCAGTGCTGCGAGCAAGAGCACCACAAACAAAGACATGCTCAAGTTCCCCATCTCGCCGCCCAGCCCATTGACCAACACATACGCCAGTGGAAACACCAGAGCAAGAAACGACTTGCTGGAAAACAAAACAAGCGGCCAGTAGTTTTGGCGCAAGCCGGCGTTGAGCAAACGCAGGCGCAAATACGAGGCGTCGCCACCTTCTTTCGGGGCAGACAAACGGGCAATCGGCCCGGTGATTTCAATGATCTTGGCTTGCCAAGGTGTGGTTTGCGGCGCAGACAGGTTGTCGATGGGCGTGGTTTTTTCATGCAGGGCTTGCAAACGCTTGTCCAAAGCGGGTTGGCGCATCAGGTAAAAACCCACGCCCATGATGAGGCCCACCACTGAGAGAAAGATCGTCACCAAAATCACATAGGTCATAGCACTCCCCTTCAGACTTTGATCTTCACCATGCGCCACATCCACAAGGTGCCCACGATCATCATGAACAAAGAGATGCTCACCACACGACGGCCCTCTTCGGTCTCAAACAGCACGCTGATGTATTTTGGGTTGACCAGCTGCAAAGCACCCGCCACAAAAAACGGCAGCGCCAACATGATGTAGGCCGACAATTTGCCCTCAGCTGCCAACACCCGCACCTTGGCAAAGAGTTTGAAACGCTCACGAATCAAGCCGGAGAGCAAATACAAAAGCTCGGTCAAATTGCCACCAGTCTCCAACTGAATCACCACCGCGATCACCAGGTAACGGATATCACCCACCGGCACTCGATGCGCCAAATTCAGCAAGGCGTTTTTGGTGGACATGCCAAAGGTGATCTCATCGAAGGTGGTTTTGAATTCGCTGGCGATCGGCTCGGGCGACTCATGCCCCACCATGGCCAAGCAGGTTGAAAACGCGTGGCCTGCGCGCAGCGATCGGCAAATCAAGTCCAAGGCATCGGGCAGCTGGTCAGAAATTTTGTTCAGGCGTCGCTGGCGCATCCATCGCAAACGCATCACCGGCAACACCAAACCCAAAATCACAGCCGGCCAGGCCACATAAGCCCCCCACACCAAGGCACTGAGCCCACCCAACAGGAGCGCCATGACGAATGACTGCATGAGCAACTGCGCCACATTGTGTTTGGAGGCAGCCTGCAAAAGCAGTCGGTCCAAAAGTTGAATCTGCGGCACTTGCTCGAGAAACTGTTGCACCGCCAACCGCTCGCTCAACACACGGTGCTTGCTCAAGGACGAGGTGTTGACCGTGCGCTCCTCGGTGGTCATGAGGTTCAAGCGCTTTTG
>CANGLW010000030.1 GCA_947454955.1 Comamonadaceae bacterium | reverse complement strand
TGATGGGCGGGCTCAGTCAGGTTGTTGGCTCACTGCACAGCAGCGTGGACGTTGTGGATCACTTTGACACTCTGGTCATCCGGAATTTCGCTGTACGACAGGATGGTCAAATCGTTGACGCGGTAGCGCACGGCCTTGGACAACCAGGGGCGGATGGCGGGTGACACCACCAACACCGCAGGATGGCCCTGCTCTTCCACTTGGCGTGCGCCTTCGCGCAGCGCGGCAAACAAGCGCTCGGCCAGGCCGGGCTCGATGGTCAGGTTCTGGCCCGGGCCGCTTTGCTGCAACACGTTGTGCAGCAACTGCTCGAGGTTGGGGTCCAGGGTCATCACCGCCAGGCTGTTGGAATCATCCACCAGGCTTTGCACAATCATGCGGCCCAGCTTGGGGCGAACAATCGAGGTGAGTTGGTCGGGCTCTTGCGTGCGGCCAGCGGCCTCGGACAGCGACTCGGCAATCGTACGCATGTCGCGGATCGACACCGATTCGCTGAGCAAATTCTGCAAGGTGCGGGTGACCACGCCCAGCGACAACTTGCCGGGCACCAGGTCTTCCACCAACTTGGGCGATTTGGAGGCCAGCTTGTCCAGCAACTGCTGAACCTCGTCGTGGCTGAGTAAATCAGCCGCGCTGTCGCGCAACACTTTGTTCAAGTGCGTGGCCACCGCGGTGCTGGCGTCCACCACGGTGTAGCCCAGGGTGCGGGCGTAGTCGCGCTGTGAGGCCTCGATCCACACCGCGTCCAAACCAAAGGCGGGTTCTTTGGTGGCTTCGCCTTCCAAAGAGCCATACACCTGGCCGGGGTTGATGGCCAGCTCTTTGCCCACACGCACCATGCCTTTGCCGCGCACCACGCCTTTGAGCACGATGTGGTAGCTGTCGGGGTCGATGCTCAGGGCATCGCGTATGCGCACAGGCTGCACCAAAAAGCCGAGTTCGGCCGAGAGTTTTTTGCGCACGCCTTTGACGCGGTTCATCAACTGACCACCGGTCTCGGGGTTCACCAAGGGAATCAAGCCGTAGCCAATTTCCAGGCCAATCAGGTCGACCTGGTCCACATCGTCCCAGTCGAGTTCTTTGGGTTCTTCCAGAGCGGAAGCGGCAGCTTGTTGTTCAGGCGTGACCGCCGGTATGGCGTTACGCTGGTTGATGCGCCAAGCCATCGCGGCGCAGACGATGGCCAGCGTCAAAAACACCATGTGCGGCATGCCAGGCACCAAGCCGAGAACAGCCAAAATGCCGCCCGACATATAAAGCGCGGTGGGGTTGGCCAGCTGTGTGGTGGCCTGCTCGGTCATGGACTCAGAAGTCGTCACACGCGTCACGATGATGGCAGTGGCCAGTGACAAGAACAGCGACGGGATTTGCGCCACCAAACCATCACCGATGGTCAGCAGGGTGTAAATGCGGCCGGCATCGGCCAGCGAGAGGTTGTGCTGCCCCACCCCGATGGCCAGGCCGCCAATCAGGTTGATGATCAGAATCAAGAGGCCTGCCACGGCGTCGCCGCTCACGAACTTCGAGGCACCGTCCATGGAGCCGAAGAAGTCAGACTCTTGCGCGAGTTCTTCGCGGCGCTTCTTGGCGGTGTCTTGGTCAATCACGCCGGCGTTCAAATCCGCGTCGATCGACATTTGTTTGCCAGGCATGGCGTCCAAGGTGAAACGCGCGTTCACTTCAGACACACGGCCGGCACCCTTGGTCACCACGATGAAGTTGATGATCATCAGGATGGCAAAGATGATGAAACCCACCACGTAGTTGCCGCCAATCACAAACTCACCAAAGGCTGCCACCACTTTGCCTGCGGCCTCGTGGCCTTCATGGCCGTTGACCAGAATCACGCGGGTCGAGGCCACGTTCAGGCCCAAGCGCAGCATGGTGGCGAACAACAGCACCGAGGGGAATGACGAAAACTCCAAAGGCTTGCGGGTCCCAATGGCGATCATGATGATCACCAGGCTGCAGGCGATGTTGAAGGTGAACATCACATCAAGCAGCAGCGCGGGCAGGGGCACGACCAGCATGGCCATGATCAACAGCACCAGCGCGGGCAGGCCCAGGCCGGTGTAATCGAATTTGTTGAGGTTCTGTCGAACCGTTGACAGGGTCAGCGTGCTCATGACATGGGGGTCAGCAAGGTCCATGCCACCAAAAAACCGACAGCGACGCGCCCTGAAAAGTGGCAAGCCTTGTCCGGTCACGATTTTTGCTAACTCAAGGTGAACCCGCCACGAAAGTGCCGGTAAGAACCAAGCCAACAGACTGGAACGAGCATGGACGCCAACCTGAATTTTCTGACCGCCCCCGCCCCGAATGCCTTGCAAATCGGGGACAACAGCCCCGCATCCGGGGGTAAACCCTCGGCTGGGCGGTCGATGCTGGGCAAGGAATTTGCCAACCTGATGCGCGGTTTGTTGCCCGACAGTGAGCGGCAAGATCTTGCCGCTGCCGGCACAGCGGCAAGCCAGGCCGGCCTGCAAACCCTGGCCTTGGGTAAGCAGTTTTCGGTCATCACCGTCGATGCCCCGCAGCCCGACGCCAACAGCCTGGCCGCCTTTGCCAAGGCCCAGGGCCTGGACGACCGCGCGGTGCAAGCCCTGTTTGGCGACCTGGCGCAGCTGCCCACCCCGACTGGCTTGGCCATGGGTGCGGCCCCCTCTGCTTCAGCAGCCAGCACCACCACCGACCCGATGGCCTGGCTCAAAGACCAGCCCACTGACCTGATGGCCACGGCAGCTGCCATGACCCCGCCAAGCTGGTTTGCGCAGCCCCCAAGCAACCCAAACACAGCGCCGCTGACCCTGGGCTTGTCGCCTGTGGGCACAGTAGGGGCTACGGGTGCTGGCAACTTGCCCCTCAGTGCTTCTGTTGGTACTTCACTTGGCGCCCAACTTAGTATTGGAGCTGGCGCAGCAACCGTTACGGCAACCGGCACCGCCCCCACCACCGACACCCTCAACCAACTCTTGATGGCCTCAGGCGCCTCGGCCACGCTGGCCCGCTTTGGTCAGGTGTTGGACACGCCGGCCGGTGAGCTCAAACCGGTCGAGGGCCTGGATTTGCCCCCAGAACCCGGCCCGCTGGACGCCATCCGCATGCGCCTGATGCCCGCCTGGGAAAACATGACCCGCAGCCTGGCCAAGGCCACCGGTACTGATGTGGCCTTCACCTGGGCCTCGGTGGCAGCTGGCTTGCTGGAAAGCAAAGCCAACGGCATCCCCACAGTAGATATTGACCTGGGCGATACCTCGATTGGCGCGGTGACCGACACCGGCAACGGCGCAGGCACCGTCTCGGCCACCTTCAACAACGACAACAGCGCCCAAATGAACCGCGCTGCTGACAACCGCCCTGCCCTGACCTTGAGCGGTCAAGCCCCTGCCACTGGCATGGGCGCTGGCGAGCGCGCTGACCAGATCAGCCAACTGGCCGACAAACTCGGCCAGGCCCTGAGCGAACGCCTGCAAGACCAGATGGAACAAGGCCAGTGGAAGCTGGAGTTGCGCCTCAAACCCGCGCACCTGGGCAAAATTTCGGTCGAACTGGACATGAACGCTGGCGGTTTGGACGCGCTCTTCAAGAGCGACAACCCCCTGACCCGCGAGCTGATTGCCCAAAGCGCACCCAAATTACGCGACAGCCTGGCCCAAGCAGGCATGGCAGTTGCTAATGTCTGGGTAAACAGCGATGGTCAGCAACAAACTGGCGGAAATCCGACACCCCGGCAATCGGCTGCGGGCGTCACCCCTTCCGGCCCTGCGTTGAGTAACCCCGCTGAGGTCAAAGTACAAGCGCAAAGAGCAAAATCCACGGACGGATGGGATGAGCTGGTTTAAAGCCCCATCCACAACCGCAACGTATTTAGAGAGGTAGAACATGGCAAACGCACCCGCAGCAGCACCCGCCGCCGAAGAAGGCGGCGAAGTTGAAGCCAAGCCGAAAAAGCCCATCGTCAAGATCATTCTTGGCGTGGTGGGCCTCATCGTGCTGTTGGCTGGCACGGTGTTTGGCACCTTGTTTTTCTCGGGGTACTTCAACCCCAAGCCCCCGGTCGACCCCGATGCCGCTGAAGCGGCGGATGGTCATGGTGGCGGCCACGGCAAGAAAGACGGCAAAGATGCCAAAGACGCCAAGCCCAGCAAGCTGGCCAAAAAGACGCCTGAGAGCGCTCGCTTTGAGTACACCTACATGCAGATCGAGAAAGACTTCTTGGTCAACATCATGGGCTCCAAAAAGGTCATGTCCATCTCTTTGGCCGTCATGACCCATTACGACGAGCGCGTGTTTGCCAACGTGAAAAAACACGACTTCGCCCTGCGCTCTGCGGTCTTGGACATCCTGCGCCAAGTGCCTGAGGCCGATGTGAACAAACCTGAGTTCCGTGTGGAGTTGGCCCGCAAGATCCGCGACGCCATGAACACTTTGCTGGAAAAGTACGAAGACTTCGGCGGCATTGAAGAAGTGCTCTACACCAACTTCGTGATCCAGTAAGTCATACAAGCCCCTGCGCCCATGGCCAACAACCTACTCACCCCTGACGAGCTCTCGGCCCTGGCCGAAGGCGTGCAGGACGGCTCCATCCCGGTCGACACCGGCTTCAACACCTCGGTGCGGGTGAAAAAACACGACCTGGCCAGCGAAGACAGCAGCCTGGGCGTGAACATCACCGCGCTGGACATGGTCAACGAGCGCTTCATCCGCATGTTCCGTTTGGGGCTGGTGGAGATGTTGCGCAGCAGCCCCAAGGTCAACCCATCGCAAGTGCAAATCGTGCGCTTTGGTGACTACCTCAAGGGCCTGCAAGCGCCGATGTCGGTCAATGTGATCCGCATGAACCCGCTGCGTGGTTACTCCATCGTGGTGCTCGACCCCACGGTGGTGTTCAGCTCGCTCGACAGCTTCTTCGGCGGCTTTGGCAAAGGCGTGGGGCAACTGCCCCCTGGCCGTTTGTTCACGCCCACCGAGACGCGCATCATCAACATGATTTTGGATGTGTTCTTTCGTTGCCTCAAAGACGCATGGTCGCCGGTGTTGCCGGTGGACTTCGAGTTGGTGAGCTCGGAGATCAACCCCCAATTCGCGCAGATTGCCGACGAGAACGACCTGGTCATCCTCAGCCGCTTCGATGCCGAAGGCAATATGGATGCGCGCGGCTTCATCGATTTGGTCTACCCCTACGCCTCCCTCAAACCCATCCGCGAACTGCTGCGCAGCCGCGTGCAAACCGGTGACGGCAACGAAGAATCCGACAAGCAGTGGAGCGACGAATTGGCCGTGGCTGTGGACAGCGCCAGCCTGGAGCTGCGCGTCATCCTGGGTGCGGTGGAGAGTTCGATCGGTCAGATCGAAGCCATGCAGGAAGGCGATGTCCTGTTCTTCAAGAAACCCGAGTTGGCCCGACTGATGGTCAACGGCTTGCCTGCGTTTGACGTGCAGGTCGGCAGCCTGGGCGCCCAGACCGCTGTGCAAATCGAACGCGCTTGCATCCCTAACCTGAATTAACCAGGACCACACCATGACTGACACCCCCGTTGACAACCCCGCATCGGCCAGCAACAGCTCGGGCCAGATCAACCCCGAGGTGTTGCAAAACATTTCGGTCACCCTGTCCATCGAAGTGGGCCGCGCGATGATCAAAATCCGCGACCTCATGCGCCTGACCCAAGGCAGCGTGGTGGAGCTCGATCGCATTGCCGGCGAGCCGCTGGACCTGCTGGTTAACAACACCGTGGTGGCCCAAGGCGAGATCGTGCTGGTCAATGACCGCTACGGCGTGCGCTTGACCCGCGTGGCCCCCGCTTCCGAGCGCATGAAGAACCTTTGAGCTGAACATGCCCCCAGGTTTTTCAGGCGCGGACCTCTTTCGCATGATCGGCAGCATGGCCTTGGTGCTCATCGTCATGGCCGCCTTGCTGTGGACGCTCAAGCGCATGCAGGCCAAGATGGTCAGCCAAGGTGGCAGCCGTCGTTTGCAGGTGCTCGAAACCATGAGCCTGAACACCCGCCACAAACTCGCCCTGGTGCGGGTGGGCGACCATGAAGTGCTGGTGGGCGTGAGCCCTGCGCAAATGACTGCGCTGGCCCAGTGGACCAACGGCCAAGCTGTGACGCCTCAGCCCCAAGCGCATTTTGATTTGCAAGAACTCAGCGGGGCTAAGCATGACGCGTAAACATTGGCTCGCAGCCTTGCTGGCCATCGCCGTCATGGGCCTGCCCCTCTTGGCCCAGGCCCAGGGCATCCCCATGGTGAATGTGACCGGTGGCTCCAAAGGCACGCAGTACAGCCTGACCTTGCAGGTCCTGGCGTTGATGACCTCGCTCACGCTGCTGCCGTCGTTCCTGCTGATGATGACCTCGTTCGTGCGCATCATCATCGTGCTCTCGATCTTGCGTCAGGCTTTGGGTACTGGCCAAACCCCGCCCAACACCGTGCTGGTGGGCCTGGCTTTGTTCCTCACCCTCTTCATCATGTCGCCGGTGCTGCAAGACCTGTACGTCAACGCCATCCAGCCCTACATGAACAACACCATGGCGTTTGACAAAGCCTTGGCGGCCGCTGAAGAACCGCTGCGCGGCTTCATGCTCAAACAAACCCGTGAAGACGACATCCAGCTCTTCATGCAAATGGCGCGCCGCCCCGATGCGGCCAGCGCCGCCGAAGTGCCCTTTGCCACCCTGGTGCCGGCCTTCATCACCTCAGAACTCAAGAGCGCGTTCACCATCGGCTTTCTGATCTACATCCCCTTTGTGGTGATCGATCTGATCGTCTCGAGCGTGCTCATGTCCATGGGCATGATGATGCTCTCGCCCATGATGATCTCCATGCCCTTCAAGCTCATGCTCTTTGTGCTGGTGGACGGCTGGAGTTTGATTCTCGGATCCCTGGCCGCGAGCTTCGTGGTCTGAACATAGAAAGACACACCATGGACACCGCAGCTGTTGTAGACCTGGGCCGCCAAGCTTTGTGGATGACGGTGCTGATTTCAGCACCTCTTTTAGCTGTCGCCCTGTTTGTGGGTTTGGTCATTGGTGTGCTGCAAGCAGCCACCTCCATCAACGAAGCCACCTTGAGCTTCATTCCCAAACTGGCCGCCCTGGCCATCACGCTGGCGATTGCCGGCGGCTGGCAACTCACCACCTTGGTGGACTACACCCGCGCCATCTTCCAACGGATTCCGGGTCTGTTCACTTAACGGCCATGGAGTTCACGGCCCCCGACTTGATGGCGCATTTCAATGCGCTGCTTTGGCCGATGCTGCGCATCTCGGCCCTGTTGGTGGCCGCCCCGATTTTTTCCCTGCGTGCGCTCAACCTGCGCATCCGCATCTTGCTGGCCCTGTCCATCACCTGGCTGGTTTACCCGCTGCACACCTGGCCGCAAATTGACCCGCTCAGCGGCGACGGTTTGTTGGAAGTGGGCAACCAAATCATGATTGGTTTGCTCATGGGCTTGATGCTGCAAGTGGTGACCTCGGCCATTGTGGTGGCCGGCCAATCGATTGCCAATGCCATCGGCTTGTCCATGGCCACCATGATCGACCCCAACATGGGCAATGTGCCGGTGCTCAGCCAGTTTTTGCTGGTCATGGCCACCTTGATTTTTGTGGGCTTGGGGGGTCACGCCCTGCTGCTCAATTTGGTGGTGGAAAGTTTCACCACCCTGCCCATCGGCAAAGGCCTGGTGGCTGATTTGGCTTGGCGCCAACTGGTGGCCTGGAGCTCCATGCTGTTTTTAGGCGCGGTGCTCACCGCTTTACCGGTGATGGTGGCCCTGCTGTTCATCAACATCGGTCTGGGCATTGCCACCCGCGCAGCGCCCAGCCTGAACATTTTTTCGGTGGGTTTTCCCGCCATGATTTTTGCCGGCTTTGGCGTGTTGTTTCTGGCCCTGCCCAGCATCGGCGCACGCATTCAGTGGCTGTGGATGCAAGGCTTCTTGCAAGTTCGCACCTTGGTCGGTTTAGGTTGAGCGAGGCAGAGCATGTCTGACAGCAGCGCAGAAAAAACCGAACAACCCACCTCGCGACATTTGCGCAAGGCGCGTGAAGACGGCCAGGTCGCCCGCTCCATCGAGCTGCCCGCAGCGGCGGTGACCATCGGCGCGATTTTGTTGCTCTACATGATCGGCAGCGCGTGGATGCAACGCATCAGCACGCAGTTTGCCAAGGGCTTTAGCTTTGACCGCAAAACCCTGGACAACCCCGACTTGCTGGCCACCACCTTCATGCACCAAATGGCCGAGAGCTTTTTGCTGATTCTGCCGGTGCTGCTGCTCACCCTGGTGCTGGCGGTGCTGGCCAGTGGTGCGACGGGCGGATTTTTATTTGCTATGAAAAGCGTAGCACCTAACTTTGAAAAAATCAACCCTTTGAGTGGTTTTGCCCGCATGTTTGGCACCCGCTCCTTGGTGGAGCTGGCCAAGTCAGTGCTGAAGTTTTCCTTGGTCACCGTGGTCTTGTGGGTGCTGGTGACTCGCCAAATTGACGAACTCATGGCCCTGGGCCAAATGAGCCTGGAGCCCGCGCTGGCCGCTGCCGGCATGATGATTGGCGAGTCGGCCATGTGGCTGTCACTGAGCTTGCTCATCATCGCCTTCATCGACGCGCCTTACCAGCGCTTCTCGTTCAACAAACGCATGATGATGACCAAGCAGCAGGTCAAAGACGAGATGAAAGACATGGAAGGCCGCCCGGAAATCAAGGCCGCCATCCGTCAACGCCAACGCGAAATGGCCAACGCACGCATGATCCAAAAGGTCAAAGACGCTGATGTGGTCATCACCAACCCTGAACACTTTGCGGTGGCCTTGTCCTACGACCCCACGAGCGACGGCGCGCCGATTTTACTGGCCAAAGGTGCCGACCACATGGCCGCGCGCATCCGTGAAGAAGCGGCCAAGCATGGCGTGGAAATGTTTGCTGCACCGCCGCTGGCGCGTGCCTTGTACTTCACCACCAAAGAAGACCAGCCCATCCCCGAGTCGCTGTACTTGGCGGTGGCCCAGGTGATTGCCTATGTGTTCAGCCTGGGCGATGTGAAGCCGGGCGTGGACCCCATGCCCCGCCCCAACCCGAAAGTGCCGGCCTCGATGATGTTCGACCCCGACGGTAAATTGGCTGAAAATCGCAGCATTTGAACGATAGCGCCATGGAACCCCATTTCTTTCAACTGCTCGACCGCATCCGCTACGAAGCCTCGGTGGCAGCCCTCACCCGCAATGGCAAAAGCTTGGCCATCATCTCCCCGGTGCAGGCCCTGGCCGAGCACTACAAAGAGATGCTGCTCGAGCGCCTGGCGGTCGACGCGCCGCAAGCGCGCATCAAACCGTTTTTCCCGGCCGACACCGACGCGATCGTCAGCAGCTTCAACAAAGTGGTGGCTGATTTACCGCTGACCCAGGCCATGGCCGCACCCACCGCGGACCGCCCCCTGCAAGTGTGGGTGGTGCACGACGCCGCTGCCCTGCCCGCTGGCGAAGTGCTGATGATGCTCGACCTGCTGGACAAATTCCCCGGCGCTCATGTTCGTGCTCTGCTGGTGTTTGCGGGCACTGAGAACGTACCCGAAGGGCTGGAGACTTTTGACAAGTCCCTGATGCGCTGGGTGATAGAGCGCCCGAGCCTGGAGCAAATCAAAGACAGCCTCTCGCGCGTCGAAGACCCCATGCAAGCCGCTGAGGTGCGTGATTTGATCTCGCGCATGGCCCCAGGTGGTTCCGCCAAACGTATGGCGGCGGGCTTGACGGTGCCGGGCTCGGCCATGTCGGCAACTTCAGCCAATTCAGCCAACTCGGTGACTTCGGCTGCATCAGCGGATGTCAAACCAAGCGCCAAGACCAGCAGCGCGAGCAAACCCACCAAACGCACCGACAAATCCACCGCAGCCCAACCCAGCGCCAAAGGCTCGCGCCTGAAAGTGGCTGCCTTGGTCACGGCTCTCTTGTTGTTTTCTGCGGGTGTCGCGGCTTGGTTGAACCCTGGCGCTTTGAATACGCTGATGGGCAAACCCCAAAACGTGGTTGCGCCAACAGAGCCCGTGAAAGCCACTGAACCCGTGACCGAACCGGCCAAGGTGGAAGAACCCGCAGCCGCCAACGCTGAGACGCCTGCAAGCCCTTCAGACAGCAAAGAGGCACCCGCCCTCACCACCGCAACCGAGCCGCCCCCAGCACCTGAGAAGGTCTATGCGCTCATGACACCCGAAGAGCGCAAGCTCGCCAAGCTCGACGCCGAGCCTGAAGCCAAGCCGGGCAAAGCCAGCGTCAAAATCAACGAAAAAGCCAACGACAAGAGCAAAGAAAAGTCCGCGGACAAGGCCAGTGACAAAGCCGCCAAGGGCGCAGAGCCCGAGATTGAATTGCCCAGTGGCGCAGTCGAAGGCCAGGCTTGGATGAAAGGTTTTGCGCGCGGCACCTTTGTGGTCCAGCACACCAACTCTGAAACCTATGCCAAAGCGCGTGACCGCCAAAAACGTTTCCCCAACCTGAGCGAAGCCAAGGTGGTGCCGCAGTTTGAGCCTGGCCAAAACCAGGCCAAGTTTGCGCTGATTTCCGGGCCGTTCGAGTCCAAAGAGCTGGCCGACAGTTTTCTGAAGACTGAGAACATGCCCAAAGAAAGCTGGGTGCGTTCCAGCCGCGCCATCCAAAAACGACTGACGCCACAAGCCGCTGAGGCCGCATCAACGGCATCGTCCACGGCGAGCTCCAAACCGTGAAGACCTGGAGTCCCCATGAGTGAACCCACCATCATCCGCAGTGACCACCCGCACGAGGTCACCATCCCCGAGGGCTCCAACAAAGCCTTGGCGAAAACTGCCGCACAGCAAGAACCCTCGGTGCGCAAAGTGCTCAACGAAGAAGGCGGCGAAGTCATCGAGCACATCCTGCCCGACAAGTTCGTCAGCGATACGCCTCAGGCTTTGGACAGCCGCCCGGACAAGTTCGTCAACGCCGATGCCGCGGCCAACACCCAGGTGCCGGACCAGTATGTGAAAGTTGCCGAGCGCAAGGGCCCGGCGGATGCCACGGCCGTCCCCCGATCAGCCGGGGCCGGCCCTGCTGCGCTTGGGGCCACATTGCCACCAGGCCCAGCGGTGGCCCGCGACAAGGTGGTGTTGCCGCAAGCCGGCGCTCAAGCTTCGGGTTCTGCGTCCGAATCATCTAACGAGAGCGCTTTGCCACAAGCGGCTAAGGCTGCCATGGCTGCGCCGGACCTGCCCGAGATGGACTTCCCGGCCCGTGTGGTGCATTTGCGCATTGAAAACGAGTTGCTGCAAAAACGCCTCGATGACTTAGACAAGGACAACTGATGAGCACGGACACCAGCACCCCAGAGCACGCACCCGAAGCGAAGGGCGCTGCCGTGGCCGACGCGCATCACGATGCCCACGCGGCAGACACCCATGCCGCAGATGCTCATGCGCACGGGCACGACCACCCAGCTTCTGAACAAGACCAAGAGTTGGTGGACATGCGGGTGGTGGTGCTGGAGTCGGCCGAGCTGGCCAACCGCTCAGCCCACATGGCCACCAATGCGGGTGCAGACCTGAAAGAAGCCACCAAAGAGATCCACACCACGCTGAAGTCGCAGAACAAGAAGACCTTCATCCTGTTTGGCGTGACCGGTGCCTTGCTGGTATTTGGTGCCTTGGTGTTTGGCACCATGACCTTCACCCTCAAAGCCCGCTTGAACCAGCTCGACCAGATGCTGACCGCGATGAGCAAACGCGTGGGCGACCTCAACGATGCGTTGGAAGTGGTGGCCTCGGTCAACGAAGGCTTGCAGGAGATGGTGGCCAAACAAGCCACGATCGCCTCGGCGCAAACCAAGCTGGAAGTGCGCATCAACGAGATGATGGAAAGCGCGCAAAACGTGCCCGAGCAAACCGCCAAAGTGGTGGATGCCAAAGGCCAGGTGCTCGCCAAACAAGTGCAAAGCCTGGAGGGGCGTTTGCAGTCGCAAGCCTCGGCGCTCAATGCTTTATCGGGTCAAATGCAAGGCCTGCGCTCGGCCTTGGGTGAAACCGGTGGTTTGAAGCGCGAGATGGAAGCCTTGGCGCGCCAGCAGCGTGAGCGCCAAACCCTGGAGGCCAACACCCAAGCCCAAGCTAACCAGGCCAAAGCAGCATCGGAAGCCGCTGCGGCAGCCGCCGTTCGCAAACGTGAACTGATGGTGCAGTATCCTCGCGCAGGCAGCGATGCCAGCCCCACCCCGGGTGCGGGTGTGCTCAGCACCAAGCCTTGAGTTAAAAAGTCTGGATCAGGCGAATTTGCTGGCTACAACAGCGTTGTTGTCAGCCGGTTCGTCGCTGGCGTCGCTGTCGGAGGTGCGTAACTCGTACTTGTCGAGTTTCACAATCAGCGTGGTGCGCTGCAGGTTCAGCAAACGCGCGGTTTGCGACACATTGCCCCCGGCACGGTTGAGGGCCTGCAAAATCAAATCACGTTCAATGCCGGCCAGGCAGTCTTTCAAGGACAAGCCTTCAGGTGGCAAGCAAGGCAGGCCTTGCGCGAGCATGATGATGTCTTCCACATCGTTGGTTTGCTCTTGCGCCGAGCCCACCAGGTCAAGCTCGTGCGGCACATCGAAACGGTGCTGTTCGTTGGACGCGTAGGGGCTGAGTTCCAAGGTGGTGGCCACCTCGCCCTGGCTGCGCTCGGCCTGCAGTTCACGCAAACCTTTGGGCAAAAACGAAGGGGGCACCATGGCCAGGTTCAACTGCTGGCCGCTGAACAAGGCGTTGAAGCGGTCGACCAAATTGGAGAGCTCACGCACATTGCCTGGCCAAGCATAGCTTTGCAACACACCCAAAAAATCAGCCGCAAAGCTGATGGGAGCTTGGCCTTTAGCTGCAAATTTGCTAGCAAAGAAGCTCAGCAGCTCAGGAATATCTTGCCCGCGCTCACGCAGCGCCGGGGTGTTCATGGGCAGCACGTTGAGGCGGTAATACAAGTCTTCGCGAAAACGCCCGGCGGCAATTTCAGCCTCCAGGTCGCGGTGGGTGGCAGCCACCACCCGCACATCCACCGGCACGGGGCGCGAGCCGCCCACCGGCTCAACGGTGCGTTCTTGCAACACTCTGAGCAGTTTGACCTGCATATCCAGGGGCATGTCGCCAATTTCGTCCAGGAAAATCGTGCCGCCGTGGGCCAATTCAAAACGACCCATGCGGTCGGCCATCGCCCCGGTGAAAGCCCCTTTGCGGTGGCCGAACAGCTCGCTTTCCAGCAAATCTTTGGGAATCGCGCCGCAATTGATGGGCACAAAATTGGCCCCGCGGCGGTCTGATTGCTCGTGCAAAGCACGGGCCACCAGCTCTTTGCCTGTGCCACTTTCCCCAGTGATGAGCACCGTGGCGCTCGAAGGCGCCACACGTTCGATCAAATGACGGATGGCCACCGCACTCGGGCTGATGCCGAGAAAAGTCGGAGCGGGTAGCGCAGAAGCCATCTGTTTAATTTGACAAAAGTTAAATAAAGGAAATAAAAGGTAAGAACCTATTTAATGTTTTTATTAAATATCAAAGTTTGTGTTGAGGCAAGCAGGATTTTTCTATCACTCAAGCTTCCGGGTCTGCTGTCGAATCAAGCAGTGACCCGCTTCACGCCCGCCTAACAAGGCCTGAAACGCCCACCGACGAGAAGGACACCTCATGAAAAGCACCCGATTGAACGCCAGCGCCCTCCCCTTAGCCCTGGCGATGGCTTTGGCCGTGGCCGGCCTGGCTGGCTGCAACACCATCGATTTGGCCGCACAAGTTGATGAAGAGGGCACGCCCAGCAGTGCAATGGCCAGGAAATCCGAGGTCAACCCCAGCGGCCCGATAGTTCAAAAACGCGAAACCATCACCGCCACCGGCTATGCGGTTATCAGCGTGCAGCAGAGCAAAAACCCCGCCCAGCAGCGCCTGATGGCCATCCGTGCCTCTAAATTGGATGCCTACCGCACCCTGACCGAACAGGTCTACGGCCAGCAGCTCGACGCCAACTCCACCGTGGCAGACATGATGGTGACCAACGACACCTTCCGCACCAAGGTTGAAGGCGTGATTTATGGCGCCCGCCTGGTCAGCATCACCCCTGTGGGTGACGACACTTACGAAACCACCCTGTCGTTGGACCGCGATGTGGTGCATGAGCTGCGCCGGGTGTTCATTGGCCAGGTGGCTGTGAACACACGTTGAACCCCATGTTGCCCAGCAGCCCAGCTCCTAAGCGTCGGCCTGAGCGTCGGCCTACGCTTTCGGCGTTGCCGTCGGCTTTGTTACGCCAGCCCCCGCTGCTTGCCGGGCTGGTGCTGGCTTTAAGCTTGGGCTTATCCGCAGCGCTGGCGCAAACCGCCACGGCGGCCAAACCAGCGGTAAGCGCTGGGGCGCTCAGTGCGCAGGAACGACTGGACGCCATACGACTTAGCTTGGTGGAAGCATCGTTGCAAACGCCCACCAAGGTGCAAAGCACCACCTGGATGGACCACCGCGGCGTGATGCACGAGGCCAGCAGCTTCAAAAACGGTCTGCAGGTCCAGGGCGTGCGCGTCATGGGCTTTGAGCGGGACGAACAGGGTGTGCCCAAAGCCTGGTTGAACATGGCTGATAACAACGCCGCATCTGCCAAACCTGCTCTTAAAAAAGAAGCAAAGGCAGAAAAGGCATCAGAGGTCAAAGTTGACAAAGCCGAGGCCATCTGCCCGGGCAAAAGTGCAGCCGACAACCTGCGCCATGTGGTGAAGTTTGCGCTGGAGATGCCCGGGGACACCCACCCGCTGGTGGCGCAAAACTTGCCCAGCCTGTTGCAAGAGCAATGGCTCAGCCCCCAGGCCCAGCCCCGCACCCAGGCTTGGCGCTTTGTGCCCGATTTGTCGCGCCCCCTGCTGGCGCGCGAGGCCAGCGCTTACGAGCGCTTGTTGCTCAGCACCCTGCCGCCCGACATGCCTTGGCAAGCCACCTTGAAGGTGACCGCGCGCCCCGCCCTGAGCTCGGGTTTGTCTTGGTTTGGCCCCAGCACACCGCGTGAGATTGACCTGAGCATGACGCTCACCCTCAGCCCCACCGACCGGCACCGTGCAGCCCAACAAGTGCAGGCTAATCTCAGCCTGGAGATCGACCTGCCCGAGTGGCGGCGCCCCACCCTGACCGCCAGCAGCCAGCAAGCCTTGGCCAGCCAGCTCCAAGCCTGGCACCAGACCCTGAACCAGTGGCTGATGTGCGAGGTGGTGCAACCCGCGGTGACCGCGGCGCAGCAACAGCAACTCATCATCAATGCCGGCGCCCTGGCCGGGGTACAGCGCGGCGACGAATGGCTGATTGCCGACCCGGCACGCTTCCCCCAACACCTGGTGGCCAAAGACGGTGCGCCCCAAACCCTGCTGGCGCGGGTGGACGCGGTGTCCCCGCACGAGGCCATGCTCACGGTGTTGGCCGGCCCCACCCAGGCGGTGCAACCCAACTGGCGGGCCTGGCCCACGCAAACCCTGATCAAAGAAACACCGGTGAGCTTGCCCGCCACGGCTTTGCCCAAACCCCGCTCCAACGTGGCGCTCAGCGCCGCCCCACGCTAAAACAAAGGCCCGTCATGCCAGTTGCTGCTCAACGCCTCGCCCCCAAGCCACAAGCCCTGTTGATATCGGCCTTGTTGTTGGTGTGCATCAGCGCACTGACCGTTACCCCAGCCCGCGCGGCTGAGCCAAGTGCTGTCAAGTCCACAGCCCCCAGCGCTGCCAGCCCCGCCAACAACACACCAACCCAGTCTGTGCCGGGTACGGCCTACCTGGTGAAAAAGAACGACACCCTGGACAAGCTGCTGGCTGGCCACTACAAGGCCAGCCCGCTCAAAACCGAGGTGCTGCGAAGCGCGGTGCTGGCGGCCAACCCTGCTTTGGGTAACGGCAAAGCGGTGCGCCTCAAACCCGGCTCGTCGCTGCATCTGCCTGATCATGGCTACATCGCCTTGGGCACCTTGATACCCCTGGTACCCGAGCCAGCCTTGGCCAGCCTGGCACCCGCGCCCACCCCCGACCCCACCGCCCGGCGAGATTGGGTGCGTTACCCATGATCAATGCGGCCGAAGTACTGGCCGTTCCTGCCCGTATCCCACCCATTTACCTGGAGGGGCGGCTGGTCTCGCTCCAAGCCAGCACCGCCGCCGAGCTCAAACTGCAAGACGCGCAGGTGGTGCAGGCCGCGGTTCGCCTCATAGGCGGTGAAACTTCGCTCTTGCTCAAGGGCAAGATGATCGAGGCGCCCAACATCCCCAATGCCCAGGTTGGCCAGTCCATCTGGCTGCGGGTGCAAGAACGTGCCGACGGTCAATGGGGCTTGTTGCCCCTCTCGCCAGGTCAAGCCCCCGGGTTGGCGGCCTTGGCCAACCCGCTGGTCTCGCGCATCGCCAATTTGCTCTACCGCCCCAGCGGCATGGCCGACCTGAGCCAGGTGCTGCAAGGCCGTCAAATGGCGACTTTGCTCGAAGGTCTGTCGCGCCCTGACCTGCAGGCGCAGTGGCAAGGCCTGCAGCTCTCGTTGGCTGCGTTGACCCCGCAGGCTTTGCGCGCCGCCCTCATGGGCGCCATGGGCTCCGAGGTGTGGCTCGCGCGTGGGCGCAACGGCCCGGGCAACGACCCCAAGCAGTTCCTGCGCGGCTTGCTTGATGCCCTGCAAAACGAAGACATGGTCAGTGGCGAGGAAAGCAGCGGCACGCACAGTGTGCAGCGCGCCATCGACCAGCTTGAAGCCAACCAGGTGCAAGCGGTGCAAGCCCAGGCGCAGCGCGAGGTCATGTTCAGCATGACGCTGCCTTTTGTGGACGGCAACCCGGTGGAGCTGACTTTCCGCCGCCCGCCCCGCGGTGATGGCTCGCCCCCGGTCATCACGGTCAATGTGCATTCCAAAAGCGAGAGCCTGGGGCCGGTGTGGCTGCAAACCAAACTCACCGGCACCGACAAAGTGGAGCTGACCATGTGGGCCGAGATGGCCGATGTGGCCCAGCAAGCCCGTGCCCGGCAAGATGCCTTGGCGGGTGAGCTGACCCAGGCGGGCCTGAACCTGCAGGCTTTCAAGGTGGTGCATGGCACGCGCCCTGCCCAAGACGCCGACTGGACCCCTTCAGGCCGCGGGCTGGTGGTGGATATTTCGGCATGACTTACAAGCGCCAAGCCATCGCCCTGGCCTACGGCCGCAACCCCGTGCCTTTGGTGACCGCCAAGGGCGAGGAAGACGTGGCCCTGCGGATGATCGAAGAAGCGCGCCGCCAAGGCGTCTTCATTTCCGAAGACCCGCAGTTATTGGCATTGCTGAGCCGCTTGAATGTGGACGAGGAAATTCCCCAGGAGCTCTACACCGTCGTGGCCGTGGTGCTGTCGTGGGTGTACTGGCTCAAGGGCATGCGCCCGGGGGATGAAAAAGAAACGGAAACGTCTACCGCAACAAAAGCGGTGTCTTGAAACTCAGCGAGTTCAGGCTTCTTGGTAACCGCGACCGCGGTTGAAGCGTGCCACTTGGCCCAGGCGGTCATAGACCTCCAGCTGGCTGGCGTTGTCGCCGGTGCGCAGGCTGTGCAGGGCGCCGCGGATGGTGTCGAGCTTGCGCTCAATCAGCATGGCGTTGCGGCGGTGCAGGTCACGGCACTCCACCAGCAGGTCTCGCAGGGGCTGCCAAGCGGCGTCGTTTTGAAGGGCTTCAGGGGATGGGCAGGACTGCCCCAGGCTGCCCAGCAGTTCCGACTTACCCGGCTGCAAGGACTCAAACAAGTCCAGGTCCTGGTTTTTGAGCGCGTCAAATTCCAGGTCCAGCAAACGGGTCAGTTCGGCCGCTTGGGCCAGCACGGTGTCACTCACGGATCATGCTCTCCAAAGCGTGGAAGCTCTCGGCGATGCGGCGTGGGTCAAGAGGGTACTGACCATCTTGAATGGCTTTCTTGATGGACTCGACTTTGGCTTTGTCGTAAGCCGGTTCAGCCTGGGCGCGGGCGGCCACGTTGCTCAGCAGCAACTCGTCGGGGCCGGGGGCGCGGGTGGAACGGGCAGGGGCGGCACTGTCCGAAGCAGCAGGTGCTGGGGCGGCAGGCGCTTTTTTCTCTGTTTTGTCCACGACCGCGCGTTGCAATGGGTCGGCAGGACCTCGCAAGGGTTTGTTGTAGATGGGATCGGTCATGACAAGCTCTCTTTCCGGTTCTCAAACCCAGAATAGGGGTTTGGCATGTGATGATTCGGACCCAGATTCTAAAACTTGAGCAAGTATTTGCATTTAAAGCCCCCGAACCTGGTTAGGACCAATCACCACCCCTGAAATCTGGCGTCCGGACTCGGTGTTTTTGAGCTTGACCTGCTCGCCCATGCGGCCGTCTTGCATCGCTTCGGCTCGAATCACCACCTGAAAAGCTGACTTTTCCCCGATCACCATCATCACCAGCTGGCCTTGCTTGACCATGGTGGCGCGGCGAAGGTCGGAGCTGCGGATGGGCGAACCCGCGGTCATGTCGCGAACCAGCTCGGCAAACTCCACGTCTTTGATGGAACTTAACAAAGAGGTGTCGTTGCCCTGGGCGGTCATGGCCACCTCTTCCAGCATCTCGGGCTCCAGCACCGTGCCGCGGGCCAGCAAACGCTTGGGCACCACCATGGTTTTGGGGGTGCCGGCCTTGGCCTGGGCGGCGGCGGGGGCGTTGAAGCTCACCTGTAAATAAAGCTGCCACACCGGCTGGGCGCAGCGCACCCGCACCGTGTCACGTGAGGCAAAGGGGTGGTCCACCGTCAGGCTTTGGCCACAGCTTTGCACCTGCAAACGGGTGTCTAAAGGGGCAATCTCGACCGCTGAGCCCTCGACCCCATGGGTTTTGGTCAGCCACTGGCGCACCTGCGCCGCCATGTCCTGGGCAGGCGTGTTGGCCTGGGCGCTGATGGCCAGGCTGTTGAAAAACAGACAGAAAAACGTCAGGCACAAGATTTGCAGAAACCTGTGCATGGGTGTTGAAGTTTTGACACTGTTGTTCGACATGACCCAACCCTTGCAATAAAGATGCCATGCGTATAGATGACACCTCTCCCAGCCAAAGCTACGGCCCTATCGGTCCGTCGGTAGCGGCGCCGTCGCCTGACACAACAGCCTTTGCCAAGGTGATGGAACAGGCCCAGGCCAGCCAACCGGGCGACGACAGCCCGTCTCTGTCCAGCTCAGCCAAGATGCCCGAGCTGCCAGCGCCTGCGGCCATGCGCACGGTTAAAAATGGCGACACCCTGAGCCACATCGTGCGGCAAGAGGCCCAAAGCCGGGGGGTGCAACTGACCGGGGCGCAAGAATTCCGCTCGGTCATGGCCCTGGCCAAAGACCACGGCATTGCCAACCCGAATCGCATTTTCATAGGCCAGCAGCTCAACCTGGGCAACCTGCATGCCCGCTGGGCCGATCCCAGCAGCGAGCTGATGGCGCTCAAACCGGCACCAGGTCCGGCAAGTGCCACAGCACCCAACACCCCCCTGAGTACACAGGCCGTGTTGAATGCCAAAGCCAACAACACAAGCGCTAGCAATTCAACAGCAAATACAGCCCCAAGCCAAGCAGCAGCTAACACGCAAGCTAGCAAAGTTGTAGCAGCCACCACCACGCCCGCCAAACCAGCCCCAGCCCCCGCACCCCACCCGGTGCTGCGCCAAACCCTGGACCGTGCGGTGTCACGCGGCTTCATTCCTGCCAATGAAAAGCAAGATGTTTACAACAAGATCTTGCAGGTGGCGAACAAACACAAGTTCTCGCCCGACGACTTTGCGCGCCTCACGCTCATGGAGAGCGACGGCATGAACCCACAGGCCACCAACCAGCGCTGCCACGGCATCATCCAGTTTTGCGATGGCCCAGCGCGCGGGGCAGCCAGCGTGGGTTTTGGCCATGCGCCCCGCTCTATCCAGAGCCTGAGCGTCTACCAACAGCTGCATTTGGTCGACACCTATTTCGACAAGGTGGGCCTTAACAAACAAGGCCAGGTGCCGTTGGATGAACTGTATTTGGCGGTGCTGCAACCTGCCGCCCGTGCCGAGACGCGGCCCGAGGCGCCCTTGGGCATTCCCGGCAACCAGGCACATGCCTTGTATGAAGGGCGCAACCCGCAGTCCTCCATCACCCGCAACTCCATCATGCAGGGCCTGGTTCAAAACACCATGGACCGCCTGGGTAGCTTCGGCCAGAACCTGAGCAACGCCCTGCCCAACCGCTTGCAAGCGCAACGCTCGGCCGAATACCGCGCGGTGGACAACCCCGACAGCGTGCAGCGATGACACCCCACAAGCGGCAATGCAGCGGCAAGACTTTGCCGCTCATTCATTTTTTGAAGCGGCAACTGTCAGAAAACACGACAAAAACGGCAAGAAAACCGTGGCACGTCTTTTGCAATCGAACGCAGTGAGTCGAACTTAAGTCAGTTTGACCAAGAATTTTTTTCAACCCAATTTAAAAGGACAGACACATGAAATCGATCGACGACGTGGTGGGTATCAGCGCTCAAGCGCTGGCCGCGCGCAGTCGGCGCATGGAGGTCTTGTCCCAAAACATTGCCAACGCTGATACGCCGCACTACAAAGCGCGCGACATTCAGTTCAGCAAGGTCCTGCAAGAAGTTGAGGGCAACTCGCTCAAAGCCACCTCACCTTCGCACATCGCCATCGCAGACGGCAACCCCAACCCCGGGATGATGTACCGCATCCCCTTCAACAACTCGTTCGACGGCAACACCGTCGAATTGAACGTTGAGCAGGCCCAGTACGGCCAGGCTGCTGGTGAATACCAAGCCACGCTCAACATCCTTGAGAACCGCATCAACGGCCTCAAGCGCGCTTTACGAGGAGATTGATCATGTCCTTAGACCGCATCTTCAACATCGCTGGTTCTGCGCTCAACGCGCAAACCGTGCGCATGAACACCACCGCCTCCAACCTGGCCAATGCCAGCACGGTGGCCAGTGCCGACAAAGAGGCCTATCGCTCCAAGCGCACCAAGTTTCAAACCGTGATGGAAGACCAAATGAAGGGCCAGCAAGGCCCTTACGCCGGCGGCGTTCGGATCTCCGGAATGATCAACGACCCTGCCCCCATCCGCCGCATGGTGGACCCCGGCAACCCGCTGGCTGACAAAGACGGTTTTGTTTACATGTCCAACGTGAACGAGATGACCGAGATGGTGGAGATGATGGCCGCCTCGCGCTCCTACCAAAACAACGTGGAAGTGGTGAACACCGCACGCATGTTGATGTCCAAAACCATCGACATCCTCAAAGGCTAAGCCCTAGGACATTTTCAACATGCTCACCTTACTGAACAACAACAGCCTGGACAACGCCGCGGCCACCGCCAACGCAGCAGGCAAAAACGCGAGCAGCGCGCCCGCAGGGTTGAAAACCACCGCGCAAGACGCGATGGCGCAGCTGACCTCGAACAAAGGCACGGCCGGCAGCATGGGGGAGAAAGATTTTCTGACGCTGTTCACCACACAGCTCAAAAACCAAGACCCGCTGGACCCGGTGAAAAACGAGGCCTTCGTGGCGCAGCTCGCGCAGTTCTCGCAACTGCAGGCCACCACCACCATGTCGGACACCTTGAAGTCGTATGTGGACAGCATGGCGGGGCAGCAAATGCTCAACAGCGCCAGCATGATCGGCAAACAAGTGCTGGTGCCCAACGCGCCTGGCGTGTGGGACGGCAGCAACCCCGTGTCGGGCTCTTTCAACCTGGCGCAAGGTGCTGATGCGGTCAAGCTCGAGGTGTATGACAACACCGGCAACATCGTGGCCAGCCAAACCTATGGCCCGCAAAAGATCGGCGACATCCCCTTCTCATGGGGTGGTGTGGACAGCGCAGGCAACCAGATGGCCAACGGCTATTACACCTTCAAAGCCACGGTGACCAACAAAGGCAAAGACAGCGTCACACCGGTGAGCGTGTATGCCACGGTCAACAGCGTGAACCAGGCCAGCGACAAATCGATTTTGCTCAACGTGGCAGGTGGCAAGTCCATCAAGCTCACAGACCTCACCCGCATTGGCGGATAAGCCAGAACACCCAGCAGGAGTTAAACCATGTCCTTCTATACCTCGCTCACCGGCTTGAACGCCGCCACTGCCCAGCTGGGCGTGACCAGCAACAACATCGCCAACGTGGGCACCACCGGTTTCAAGCGCTCACGCGCTGACTTCGGTGACATTTTTGCGACCTCGCCTCTGCAGAAATCATCGTCCACCGTGGGTCAGGGTGTGTCCTTGAAACAGGTGACGCAGGAATTCAACCAGGGCAATATCTCGTTCTCATCGAACGCCCTGGACTTGGCCATCACCGGTGACGGCTTCTTCCCCATGCGCTCGGCTGACGGTTTGCAACAGGTGTACACCCGTAACGGCTCGTTCATGTTGGACGAACAGTTCAACGTGGTGAACTCTGCCGGCCAACGACTGATGGCAGCGACGGTGGACTCGACCGGTTCTGCGAACGTGAACGAACGCGTGGTGCTCAACATCCCGCAAAAAACATCTGGTGAAGCGCAACAAACCTCGCAGGTGAACCTGGGCTTGAACTTCCCATCGGACGCTTCGGTCATCACCGACACCTTCAACCGCAACAACCCATCCACCTACAACAAAAGTACCGCCCTGACCGTGTATGACGCCGGCGGTAACGGTTACCTGGCCACGATTTATTACGTCAAAACACAAAACGCCAGCCAAAGCAGCCCGTTCAACAAATGGCAAACCCATGTGTTCGTGGGCGAGGACCAGGTGGGTGCGTCTTTGCAACAAGCCACCGATTCGAACGGTGAAAACCTGTATGTGAACCAGTACGGTCAGCTGCAGCCTTACAGCAAGGTGAAAGACGA
>CANGLW010000029.1 GCA_947454955.1 Comamonadaceae bacterium | reverse complement strand
GGCGCGTTCAAACGTTCGCGCAAGACCTTCAAGCGCGCTTGCGCGGTGGCATAAGCACCGGCCTGCGCGGGGTCGGCGTACACAATCAAATACAACTTGCCTGAGAGGTTGTCGATCACAGCCAACTCTTCGCATTGCAAGAGCGCAATATCGGGGCAATGCAGGGTGTCGGGCGGGCAGCTGTGGGCGAGTTTGCGCTCGATGTGGCGCACAGTGTCGTAACCGAAGTAACCCGCCAAGCCGCCACAAAAACGCGGCAGGCCAGGCTGCAAGGCCACCTTGAATCGCTCTTGGTAAGCCGCAATGAAATCAAGCGGATTTTGGCTGGAGGTTTCCACCACCACGTCATCGGTCAACACCTCGGTGCGGGTGTCTGCGCCAAAACCGGTGCTGCGGATCAGCGTGCGCGCAGGCAGGCCAATGATGCTGTAACGCCCGAAACGCTCGCCACCCACCACCGATTCGAGCAAAAAGCTGTAGCGCCCCTGGTTTTGCACATGGGCCAGCTTGAGATAGAGCGAAAGCGGGGTTTCCAGGTCGGCAAAGGCCTGCGCAATCAAAGGAATGCGGTTGTAGCCCGCTCGGGCCAGGTCGTTGAATTCAGATTCGGTGATCAAAAGAGAAGCCTCCAGGGGCTGGGCCGCTCAGGCCTGCCCGTTCATTCAAAGTGAGCCCCACCGGCGTGTTGGCTGGTAGGTTGGCGGTGGTGCCGGCGGAAGTACTGCGCTGGCATCAAGACGCGCTTAGCGCCAGGGCCAGGCTCCCCGGTCGCTCAGACCTGTGACGGAGGTGCGGTGAATGAACATGTGCCCAGTGTAGCAAAGCCCCGCGACAGGGTGTGTCACGGGGCTTGCTTGCGGTTTTGTGAAGTCTGTTCAGTGGCGCTAAGAGGGCCGCAGATTTACTTCAGCACCTGGCTGTTTTGGGCCGCGTTCACCAACTCCTGCGCGTCCTCGGGCAGCAAAAACCCGGCCTTGATGGCTTTGTCCACCGCGCCGCGTAAAGCCGTCATGTAGCCGCTGTGCGAGCCGTAACGCTCCTCCAGGGAAGGGCGCGGGTCTTTGTTGGCCGCGCGCTCCTGCGCGGTGCGGGCAAAGGGCACCATGCCGCCGATGTAGTTGCAAATTTGGTCTTTGTGGAAACCATTGGCGGTCACATTCCAGCCCAGGTAGGTGCCCAGGGGCGCACCCAGCAGGGGCACGGGCACACCACCAAGTTCATTGCCATCGGCATCCACCTTGGGCGCCCACATGGGCAGCACTTGCTTGATGCGTGGCGGGTTGACGGTGGGCACGCCCGAGCCGTCCATCGCATTGAAGCCTGGCCCCATGTCGTAGTCCAGCACCGGCATGATGAAGTCGCTCTCAGGCAGCGTGGGGCGCAAGCCCGGCAGGCTGGGGTAGCCCAGGTCGGTCTTGTTGGCGCGCGCCAGGGTGCCGTCGCTCAAGCGCGGGTAGACGCTGGCAGGTGGCTCAACGCCGCGGCTCACCCAGTTGCGGAAATGCCAGCGGATGGCGTTGACCGTGGCCACATGCGAAACCGGGTTGACGGGCAAGACCGCGTTGCCAAAGTTATTGCCCGGGCACAGGGCGCCGGGCTTGGGCAGGCCCACACCGGGCAAGCTGGTGTCAAAACCACCCGCGCCGCCACCATGGTTGGAACTGGCGATGTAGTAACGACGCACGGTGGGCGGCAGGGGCAAGTCGGCCTTGCCATCGGTGCCCACCCATTCGGGTGTGAGTTTCAAGGCCCAAACCTCGGCCGAACCAAAGTGCTCCACAATTTTTGGGCAAGTTTTTGTGGCGGTGCAGCGGTCCAGAATGCCGGCACTGGGCAAACCGCGAACCGTGTCGGGGTGGGGCAGCCACCACTGCGGGCCTTCGCTGCCGGCCTGGTAAAGCTCCAGCACGCCATCAGACTGCGCCCAGCGGAAGTTCAGCGCAATGCGACGCCCCGCGATGATGGGCCATAGGCCGTCGTGCACCTGTGCGCCACGCTCGCTTTGGTTAAAGCCCAAGTGCAACCAGCCCCGCAAGAAGTTACCCGACTGCGAGACACCGCGCCCAATGCTGTGCTTGACCCAACCCGCCACCGGGTTGGCCGTGCCGGTGTCGTCCGCCTTGGCGGTTTTGAAAAACTCGCCCACATCGCGCCAAGCGGCAAAGCCCATGCCCAGGGGCAGCGGATCAGCCGCGGTGAACACCACCTGGTAGAGGCGCTGCGCGTCAAAGCCGGCCTTGAGGCAAATTTGCGTGGGGTCAGGCGTGCCCGGGAAGGGGTTGGCGGCATCACACTTGGCCCAGGCCCAGTCGGTGGACGGAATCACCCGCTCGTCGATCACCTCGCCGTTTTGGGTTTCACCGCCCCGCGACACCAGGCGCGCTTTGCTGGTATCAAGCGACTGCGGCTTGTAAGGCACCGGGTTGGTTTGCACGATCAGCGGCTGCGACGCAGGACCGCTGCGGTTCACGATGCGTGCAAACACCTCACCTGTGACAGGCTCGCCCTTGGGGCCACGCACCGTGGGCAGCTGCAACCACTGGCCCTGGGTCAAGGTGCCTTTGGCTTTGTTGACGGTGTTGCCCGCGTTGTCGCCCTGCCAGGCGCTGGCCAGGAACACATCGCCGGCTTTGCGTTCAGGCGCGGCCATCGGGAAAATGCGCCCGCGGTTGGGCACGTCGTGCCACATCAAGCCGCTGGTCGCTTTGGCATCGGTGGGTTTGTAAATGACGAAGGACGCGACATAACGCGCCTTGCCATCCGCGTCTTTGGCCAGCTCGATGTCTTGGATGATGGCGTTGAGCGGCAGCTTGGGATCAAGCTCACCAAAAGCCCGCCCGGCAATTTGCTCGTAGGGCGCACTGCCCTCCAGCGCCGGCATGGGCTGCACCTCGTCAATGACAATGCGCGTCACACGCGCTTGGGCACTCCAAGCCAACCCCAGGCTGGTCAACAACAGAACGCGGGCGAGGTGTTTCATGCGAACTCCTTAACGCAAAGCGGCGCGCATCTGGTCGATGACGGCCTTGTAATCGGGCTTGCCAAAAATCGCGCTGCCAGCCACAAAGGTGTCGGCACCCGCATCGGCCACACGGCGGATGTTGTCGCCCTTGATGCCGCCATCCACCTCCAGGCGAATGTCTTTGCCTGATGCCTCAATGCGCTTGCGAACCGCTTCAATCTTACGCAGCGTGCTATCAATGAAGGACTGACCACCAAAACCCGGGTTCACACTCATCAACAGAATCAGGTCGATGTCATCAATCACCCAGTCCAGCACATCCAGAGGCATGGCCGGGTTGAACACCAGACCGGGCTTGCAGTTTTTCGCGCGGATGGCCTGGATGCTGCGGTGCACATGGGGCGAGGCATCGGGGTGAAAGCTGATGTAGTCAGCGCCTGCGTCGGCAAACATCGCGGCCAGCGTATCGACCGGCTGCACCATCAGGTGCACGTCCATGGGCACCGGCGTGCCGTCCATTTTTTTGGCGTGCGGTTTGATGGCCTGGCAGATCATCGGGCCGAAGGTCAGGTTGGGCACGTAATGGTTGTCCATCACGTCGAAGTGGATCCAGTCGGCCCCGGCGTTGATCACGCTGTGCACCTCTTGGCCCAGAAATGCGAAGTCGGCCGACAAAATCGAGGGGGCAATGCGGTAAGTGGTGCTCATAAGGTCCTTGATCAACGGTAGCATTGGGGCTATGCCCAAGTACCAAGCTCTTGTTGAAGTTCAGCCGCATTATTTACCGGATCAATCCTCGCCGGATCAGGGGCTGTACGCATTCGCCTACACGGTGACGGTCACCAACACCGGCGACATCCCGGCGCAATTGATCTCGCGCGCCTGGAATGTGAACGACGCCAACGGCCACACCGAGCGCGTCAAAGGCCTGGGCGTGGTGGGCCAGCAGCCCCTGCTGCAGCCCGGCCAAAGCTTTGAATACACCAGCGGCACACGCCTGCGCACGCCCACCGGCACCATGCACGGCAGCTACTTTTTTGTGGCTGAAGACGGGGAGCGTTTTGAGGTGGACATTCCCATGTTTGTGCTTGACGCGCTGAGTGCCGGCGGCGGCGCGCGCACCCTGCACTGACCCGGGCCATGCGAGCCGCTTGATGGGCGAATTCGACCTGATCGCGCGCCACTTCAAGCGCCCTGCTGTCGCCTTGAACCCGGCGGTGGATCTGGGCATTGGCGACGACTGCGCTTTGCTGCGCCCATCCCCCGGCATACAGCTGGCCGTGTCGACCGACATGCTGGTGGCAGGCCGACATTTTTTTGAAGATGTCGACCCCCACGCCCTGGGCCACAAAGCCCTGGCCGTGAACCTCAGCGACTTGGCTGCCAGTGGCGCGCGCCCATTGGCTTTCACCCTGGCTATGTCATTGCCTGAGGCGAATGATGCTTGGTTGACGGCGTTTTCCAAAGGCCTGTTTGAGCTGGCCGATGCGCACGGCTGCAGCCTGATGGGGGGCGACACCACCCGCGGGCCACTGAACATCTGCATCACCGTGTTTGGCGAGGTGCCCACTGGGCTTGCCCTGCTGCGCAGCGGGGCGCAAGCAGGCGACGACATTTACGTGAGCGGCACACTCGGCGATGCGCGCCTGGCGCTCGAGGTGATGCTCAGCGTTCGCGGTCACGGTCACGGTCACGGCCAAGCTGGCCAGATGCAGGCGCCCCACGTACCGCCAGCCGTGTTGGCCCAAGCCCGCGCACGCCTGGAGCGCCCCACCCCACGTGTGGGCTTAGGTCTGGCTTTGCGGGGCATCGCTAATGCTGCCCTGGATGTGAGCGATGGCCTGGCCGGGGACTTGCCGCACATCTTGCAAGCCTCTGGTGTGGGTGCCAGCGTCAATGTGGATGCCGCTCTTGATTTGATAGCTGCCAAGCGACATCATGCATGGCCTGCAGCCGGGTTTGATGTTGTCTTCAGCGCACAAGACCGCCAGCGCTGGGTCTTGTCAGGCGGTGACGATTACGAGCTGCTGTTCACCGCCTCGCCTTCGCAACAAGCAGCGGTGCAAGCGGCGGCTCAGTCAGCAGGCGTGCCTGTCACACGCATCGGGCGCATCGAGGCGCAAGCCGGTTTGCGATGGGTGGACCAGCAGGGTCAACCTTGCGACATCGAAGCTCGCTCATTCGACCATTTCTCTGCCCCTGGCCCCTGAGCTGTGGCACCTGATAATCAAGGCATGACGCCCAACAGCCGTTTTTTACGCAAGCACCCTGCGCACTTTTTGGCGTTGGGTCTGGGCTCAGGCTTGAGCCCCAAGGCGCCCGGTACGGCCGGTACGCTGTGGGCCTGGCTGGCGTTTTTGGTGGTGCAGCCTTGGATGAGCGATGCCGCCTGGGCCATCACCCTGCTGGTGAGTTTGGTGGTGGGCTGGTGGGCCTGCACCATCACCGCACGAAACATGGGCGTGACCGACCCCAGCGCGATTGTGTGGGACGAGGTGGTCGCGTTTTGGTGGGTGTTGTGGCTGGTCATGCCCGCGAGTTTTTCAGACCAGGTCTTGGCCTTTGCCCTCTTTCGTTTTTTTGACGCGGTCAAGCCCGGCCCGGTGGGTTGGGCCGACCGGCTGTTTCACCACAGCGTGGTGTACCGCGAAGTCAACGGCGAGATGGTCAGCACGGGCTGGGGCAAGGCCGGCCTGGGCATCATGCTTGACGACTTGGTCGCCGCGTTTTGCACCTTGTTGTGCATGGCTTTTTGGCGCTTGATCTGATCAAGCTTTGACCATGCTATCAAATCAAGAGCAAATTCATCAGGCTATTGAAGGCTTGACGACAGAAATTGCTTCCAAACTCATAGAACGCGGTTGGACCATGGCCACGGCCGAGAGTTGCACCGGCGGCATGATTGCCGCGGCTTGCACCGACCTCAGTGGTTCATCCAACTGGTTCGAGCGCGGCTGGGTGACCTACTCCAACGCTGCCAAATCCACCGAGCTGGGTGTGCTTAAAGCGTTGATTGCACAGCATGGTGCGGTGAGTGAACCCGTGGCTCGCGCCATGGCCGCAGGCGCCTTGCAACACGCCCCGGTGCAAGTGGCGGTGGCCGTCACCGGGGTGGCCGGGCCAACCGGCGGGAGTGCTGACAAACCTGTGGGCACGGTGTGGTTTGGCTGGGCCACACCAGGGGGTATCGTCAGCGAAGTCCAGCACTTTGCGGGCGACCGCGCCGCGGTGCGCACGGCCACCGTGCATCACGCTTTGCAAAAGCTGCTGACCTTGATCGCTTGAAGCTCAGAGATCGAGCACCAGCTCGCCGGCGCGGCAACGCGAGACGCAAATCATCATGCTCTTGTTGGCGGCTTGTTCAGCGGCCGACAAGATGCTGTCGCGGTGCTCCACATCGCCGCTGATCACGCGGGTTTCGCATGAGCCGCATACGCCCTCACCACAACTGAAGTTGGGGTTATGGCCTGCATCCATCAGCGCATCCAGAATCGATTGGCCTGCAGCGACCTGCACCACCACGCCAGTCTTTTGCAACCTCACCGCGTAGCCTTCAGCCGGTGCGGCGTCTTCAGCGCGAGGTGCCGCCGCAAAGCGCTCGATGTGCGCATGCGCATAACCCAAGTCAGCACAGGTCTGCACGAAAGCATCGAGCATGGGCGCAGGGCCACAGGCGTACAAACGCGCCTCACTTGGCACGCCAGCGAGCAACTTGGGCAAGTCTGGCGCGCCTTGTTCATCATCGAAGTGGGTATGCAGACTGACCCGCTCGTTGCACAAGTTTTGCAGCTCATCCAGGTAAGCCGCGCTTTGGCGTGAACGAGCGCAATAGATCATCTGCACACGCTGGCCTTGGCCACTGAGTTCACGCATCATGCCCAGCAGGGGCGTCACACCAATGCCACCGGCCAAGAGCACGGTGGGGGCATCGGCGGGCTTGCTTGCATCCAACTTGAAGTTGTTGCGCGGCGCAGAAATTTGCAGGGTTTGGCCCACGCGCAGTTGTTCGTGGATGTAGCGCGAGCCACCACGGCTTTTGGCGTCTTTGAGCACCGCCACCACATAACGCGGCGTGGCCGCATCAAAGGCATTGAGCAGCGAGTAGTTGCGCACCAAGCCAGGCAGGTGTACATCAATGTGCGCACCGGGCTCGAAGGCAGGAAACACCTGGCCTGCTGCGGGCACAAGTTCAAGGCTGATGATGTCGCGCGCCTCCAGGCGCATGGTGCGCACAACGGCGCTCAAATGGTTACTCATACGGTCACATGATGGAGAGTCCGCCGTCCACCATCAGCGCAGTGCCGGTGATGAACGAAGCCTCGGACGAGGCCAGCCACAAAATGGGCGCGGCAATTTCAGACGGGTCGGCCCAACGGCCCAACAGCGAGGTGCTTTGCCGTTCGGTTTTGAGTTGTTCCACCGCTTTGCCAGCGGCGGTCGCACGTTTGATGTGAAAGTCGGTCAGCGTCGAGCCGGGGCATACCGCGTTCACACGGATGCCGTGGGGGGCTTCTTCAAACGCCAAGGTGCGCGTCATGGCCAGTTGCGCGGCCTTGGTCGCGTCGTACAAGCCCATGCCTTTGCGCCCGGTGACCGCATAGCAGGAGGACACATTCACAATGCAGCCGCTGGCTTGACGTAAAGCCGGCAAGGCGGCGCGGCAAAAATTCGCCACGCCCAGCATGTTGACCGAGACCATGGCTTGCCAGTTCGCGCTGCTTGCCTCCGACAAAGGCCCGTGGTGGCGCATGGCGGCGTTGTTGACCAGAACCGTCAAGGCACCGAATTGCGCCACGGTGTGTTGCACCGCGTGCTGGGCGGCGGCTTCATCGCTCACATCAGCCACCACCGAAGTCACGCGCGCACCTTGCGCTTGCAAGTGCGCCACCGTGGTTTGCAACGCAGCAGCATCAGCGTCCACCAAACACAGGGCCGCGCCTTCACGTGCGAACAGCTCGGCCGTGGCTGCACCTATACCTGCGGCACCGCCGGTGATCAGGGCCACTTGACCATGTAAGCGTTGGGCCATCATTCGGCCTTGGCGCCCGTGGCTTTGATGACCTTGCCCCAGCGCGGAATCTCGCTGGTGATCCACGCCTTGAACTGCTCAGGGCTGGTGGCCAGAACCTCGAACTCCATGCCTTGCAGCTTGTCGCGAATCTCGGGGCTGCGCAAAATTTTCACGAGCTCCGTGTTGTAACGATCGATGATGTTTTTCGGTGTGCCGCCTGCGGCCAAGAAACCAATCCATGAGGTGGCCACCATGTCGGGGTAACCCAACTCCACCAGGGTGGGCACCTCAGGCGTGCTGAGAAAACGCTTTTGCCCCGAGATGGCCAAGAGCTTCAAGCGCCCTTCTTTGATGAAGCCTTGCACATTGCCGGGCACAAAAAAAGCGGCGTCCACATTACCCGCCACCAGATCGGTCACCGCCGGGCCAGCGCCACGGTAAGGGATGTGCGTCATCTCAAAACCTGCGGCGGCTTTGAACATTTCCATCGTCAGGTGCGAGGCGCTGCCAATCGCCACCGAGGCGTAAGACATCTTGCCCTGACTGGCTTTGGCGCGTGCCACCAACTCAGCCACGTTCTTCACCGGCAAAGCGGCATTGACCACCAAATACTGCGGCGAGCTCACCGCCAGGGTGATGGGCGCCAAGTCTTTGAGCGGGTCGTAGGGCATCTTCTCAAACAGCCCCACATTGATGGCCAGCGGGCCGTTGTAACCCACCAGCAGGGTGTGGCCATCAGGCGCCGACTTGGCCACCATGTCTGCGCCCAAATTGCCACCTGCACCGGGTTTGTTTTCCACCACCACCGGCTGGCCAAAAGCTTCTTGCAGCTTGGGCGCCACCAAGCGGGCCAGCACGTCGTTGGTGCTGCCCACAATCGGCACGATGATGCGCACCGGGCGGTTGGGCAACCAGTTGCTGGGTGCCTGTGCCGCTGGTGTTTGCGCCTGTGCTGCAGGCAGTTGCCCCAACAACATGAGCCCCAGGGCCAGTGCGGCATGCAGAGCGTGGCGTCGTTGTGGTTTCATCGTGTCTCCTGCTGGGGTCAAGTTGTGGGTCAGAGGGAATACACCGGGTGGTTGGCGCAGTCGGTCAACTTGTCTTGCGCCCAAGCCAGGGGGTCTTGCGCATGCGGCAAGAGCACACCGGCTGAGCGCACGCGTTGCGCAGCTGCGTCCAAGGCGGGCGGCTCCACACCTTGGGCCAGACCCACCGCGGCTTCATGCAGCATGCGACGGGCCATCACGATGGCTTTGTCGGTGGGCAGCAGTTGCTCGGCTTCGTGGTTTTGAATCGCACCCATGCTTTCTTGCAGCGAATAGTCTTGTGCAGAGAAGCCGAACACACCGCTGTAAGCGCGCTTTTCTTTTTGCGCCACGCGGTCAATCATGTAGTCGTTGTCTTTGTTGGCCAAGGGACGCATGCTGTCGCCGGGCTCGTACTCCACATGGATGCCTTTGCCCGCTTTCATCGCGGCCACTTCTTCTTCCGACAGCGGTTTGTCGGGGTGGAAGTTGATGCTCCAGGCCCAGCAGTTGTGGTCGTCCACCGGCACCCACACGTGGCCGGCCAGCGAGTGGTGACCAAACGGTGGGATGAGGGTGAACCAGGGGAAGAGCCACTGGGTGATGCGCCAGTAGTAAGAATCAGGCTCGCCTTTGCGGCGGCCAAACAGCGTCAAGCCAAAGGGCATTTTTTCGATGTTGAACACCACATTGCCATCGGCCTTGATGTAGTCCAGCGCCTTGCAACCCTGGTGCATCGGGTCGGTGTCGACCTCGTAGCGGTGCACATACGACACGTGCGCGGTGTCGATGCCGCCTTCCATGGCCTGCAGGTAGTTGCACTCTTGCAAGCGGCGCGTCACGAACACATGGCTCTCGGGCAGGCCGCACCATTCCAAATCAGGCGGGGCGGGCTGCTTGTCAGCCGGCCCCATGTAGGCCCACACCACGCCGCCACGCTCCACCGTGGGGTAGGACTTGATGTGCATGCGCTCGCACGACTGGGGCGAGGAAGGCACATCCACACACTTGCCATTGCGGTCGAACTTCACGCCGTGGTAGGCACAGCGGATGCCGTTTTCTTCGTTGCGACCAAAGTACAGCGACACGCCGCGGTGCGAGCAGAACTCGTCGATCACGCCCACGCGGCCTTCGGTGTCGCGAAAAGCCAGCAGCTTCTCACCCAAAATGGTCACGCGCACCTGCGGGCCATCAGGCTGTGCAATCTCGTTGCTGCACAACACCGGCACCCAGTAGCGGCGCATCAAATCACCCATGGGGGTGCCTTTGCTGGTGTGGATCAGCACATCGGCCATGTCTTTGTTCATTGCAACCTCGTCGTCAGAAATTGGGGTAATAGGAGTCAGGCGCGCAGGCCTTGTCCATTTCATGGTACGGTTGTCCATCTGACGGACAACCTAAAACCCTCATGAGCAACAACGACAGCGTGCGCGCGGTGGGCCGCGCCTTGGACATCCTACTGGCTTTCAGCCCGCAGGACGCAGAACTCAGCGCCAGTGAACTGCTGGACCGCGTGGACCTGAGCCGCCCCACGCTCTACAGGCTGCTCTACACCCTGCAAGCGCACCGCTTTTTGGTGTCGGAGGGCGAGCCGCAAAAATTTCGTTTGGGGCCTGCGGTGGCGCAGCTGGCGCACACCTGGTCAGCCAGCTTGGATGTGGGTAGCCTGGCCCAGCCCATGATGCGCCAGCTCTGGCGCGACAGCGGCGAGACGGTGGCGCTCTTTGTGCCGCAAGGCGTCATGCGGGTGTGCATTGCCGAGCTGCCCAGCGCGCAAGCCCTGAGCTTCAAGCGCGGCACCGGTTACCAGGAACGCATCGCCATTGGGGCCAGTGGCCGGGTGATGCTGGCGCACCTGGCCGCTGACACCGAGTTGGCCAACTGGACGCAAGGCACGCCCGTCGACCCGAAAAAATTAGCGCGCGAGTTGGCCGTGATTCGCAGCAAGGGTTTTGCCACCAGCAAAAACGAACTCATCGAAGGTGCGGTAGCGGTGGCTGCACCGTTCTTCAATGGCGCAGGCAAAGTGGCGGGTGCCTTGGCGGTGTTCGGCCCGGCGGTGCGCATCAAAGCGGCGCAGGCTAACGCCTTTGCCGAGTTGGTGATCACGCAGGCCCAGGCTTTGTCACGCGCTTTGGGTTATGCGCGAGCACCCAGCGTTTAGGTCATGCCGTGGCACTTTTTGTATTTCTTGCCGCTGCCGCAAGGGCAAACATCGTTGCGCCCGGGCTGCGCTTCGCGGCGCACCTGCTCAACGCGCGGGCCGATGCTGCGCCAAATTTCGCGCAGGTCGTAAACCGCCCAAATCGCGTCGCCAAAATCATTCAAGCGCTGTTGGCTCACGGTGGGTGGGCCATCATCGCCAAAGGCATTGAGCTCGGGCGGCTCGGTGTCGTCGTCGGTCATGGCCACCAGGGCTTGCAGTGAGGTGTCGAGCCACTCGGCGGCTTCTTTGTCTTTGGGTGGCGCCCATTCTTCGGGCCAGTTTTCCACCGCGAACATGAAGCCCAGCGCCCAAATTTGCCCCAGGGCTGGCAACTCTTGCCCAGCCATCTCGGCGCGCTCGGCCTCGCTCAAAGCCGCCACCGCGCCACGGATGTCCATGATCTCGGGCTGGTAAGCCGCCTCATCTTCCAACGATTCCACCTGCTGGTCCAAGGCCGTGGCCACTTCAGTCCAGCGGCGTGTCCACAAGCCCATGAACTGCGCGCGTTGCTCGGGAGTAGCAAACACATCGCTTTGGCCCAACAACACCTCGAGGTACTCTGCCTCAGGAATCGGCCGGCGGCAGCAAATCACCGCGGCCATGAAGCCCTCACAAAACTCCCACTGCGGCACCTCGTCATCGCGTGTGCGCAGATCGTCCAGGATGGTGTCGAGCTGGTCGTAGTCCTCGTGGGTCAGTGGGGTGGTGGTCATGGGCGCTTTCAGAATGCTTGGATTGTCGCAGTTTGAGCTGACCGTTTGGAGGGTCTGCATGGCACTCACCCCGTATTTCAAGGGATTGTGGCCAGGGGTGGATTGAATTAGGCTGGGGAAGTGCCGATACCCTGATCAACCACGCCCGCAAGCTTGAAGGCAGCGCGGCGTTAGCCCAGAGCGACCTGAAAGGCCCCCATGCTCGATCGAATCAATGCGGTGTTCCCTTTGCGTTTGTTGGCCTTCAGCGCCTGTGTGCTGTGCCTCTTGGTCACCGTTGGCTCAGCGGCTGATGGGGCGTTGACCCCCGGCTCAGCGGTTCTCCTGGCACTCAGCGCCGCACTGACCATGCTGGGCTGGCACGACATGGCGCAGACCAAACGATCGGTGCTGCGCAACTACCCAGTCATCGGGCACTTGCGTTTCATGCTCGAGTTCATCCGGCCCGAGATTCGTCAGTACTTTTTAGAGAACGACACCGACGCCACACCGTTTTCGCGCTCACAACGCTCACTGGTTTACCAACGCGCCAAAGGCGAGACCGACAAACGCCCTTTCGGTACGCAGTTGGATGTGCACGCCACCGGCTATGAATGGATCAACCACGCCATGGTGCCCAGCGCGGTGGCCACGCACGACTTTCGTATCACCATCGGACCAGACACCGCGCAACCCTATTCGGCCAGCGTGTTCAACATCTCGGCCATGAGCTTTGGCGCGCTCAGTGCGAACGCTATTCTTGCGCTCAATGCCGGGGCCAAGCGTGGCGGCTTTGCACACGACACCGGCGAGGGTTCGATCTCGGTCCACCACCGCACCAACGGTGGCGATTTGATTTGGGAAATTGGCTCGGGCTATTTTGGCTGCCGCAACGACGACGGCAGTTTCAACGCTGAGAAGTTCACCGCCAACGCGCGAGACCCGCAGGTCAAGCTCATTGAAATCAAGCTCAGCCAGGGCGCCAAGCCAGGCCACGGCGGTGTGCTGCCTGGCCCCAAGGTCACGCCGGAAATCGCGCAGGCGCGCGGTGTGCCGGTGGGTGTGGACTGTGTCTCGCCCGCCTCGCACAGCGCGTTTGCGACACCCATCGAGTTGCTGGAATTTGTGGCGCGCTTGCGTGAGTTGTCGGGCGGCAAACCCACCGGCTTCAAGTTTTGCATGGGCCACCCCTGGGAGTGGTTTGCACTGGTCAAGGCCATGCTCAAAACCGGCATCACCCCTGACTTCATTGTGGTGGACGGTGCCGAAGGTGGCACCGGTGCGGCACCTTTGGAATTCACCGACCATGTGGGCGCACCTTTGCAAGAGGGCTTGCAGCTGGTGCACCAAACCTTGATTGGTGCGGGCTTGCGTGAGCGCATCAAAATTGGTTGTGCAGGCAAGGTGGTGAGTGCTTTTGACATCGCGCGCTTGATGGCCTTGGGCGCTGATTGGTGCAACAGTGCGCGCGGTTTCATGTTCGCGCTGGGTTGCATCCAAGCGCAACACTGCCACACCGGCCACTGCCCCACGGGCGTGACCACCCAAGACCCGGTGCGGCAACGCGCGCTGGTGGTGCCCGACAAATCGGATCGCGTCTACAACTTCCACCAGATGACGCTCAAGGCCCTCAAGGAACTGGTGCAAGCAGCGGGCCTGGACCACCCAGGGGACATCACACCGCACCACATCATGCGACGCAGTGAAGACGACCGCGTGGCCACCATGGCGCAACTCATGAAGCTGCGGCTGCACACCGGCGATTTGCTGAAAAAAGATGTGAGCGAACTGCCCTTTGTTTACCAGCACCTGTGGCCGCTGGTGCGCGCGGAAAGCTTCACGCTTCCAAAGTGATAGCGCTTCTGGCTTGCACACCCAGGGCCAGCAGCCGTTTTTGCATGGACAGCACGGCTTGGTCTTTGCTCAGCAACACGGCTTGATGGGCCACCGCCAGGTCTATGAAGATCTGGTCATCGGCATCTGAACACGTCACCGGCGCTTTGGGTGCAGCGTCCACCAACTGCGCGTGTTGGTCAAAGTGCGCCAGCACGTCTTGCTGCGTGGTCTTATAAAAATTCAAACGCGGCACGATCTTGGGGTACATCAGCACCCGCTCTAACTCGTTGCGCATGGCGGCAGTGGCCAGCCACGTCACCTGACCGCTCTTCAGCTGTTCACGCAGTGGTACCGCAGCAGCATCGGCAAACACCCACACATCGAGCACGATGTTGGTGTCAAGAACAAGCTTGGTCATCAAAAATTAATTGAATTAATTAATTGGGGTCAGACCCCAATTAACGAACGTGCCCCAATTAACGCGGCCCGAGATCATTCTTTTCTTTCATGCGGCCGGCGACCATGTCGAAGCGAAACAGGCGGCATTCCAGCGGGCCGTTCCACATCGGCACACGGCGGGTTTCTTTCAGGCGCATTTTGCCGGGCAGCTTCAGGTCGGGCGTGAGCATCCAAGCTGTCCAGCCGCTGTAATTTTTCTTCCAGTGGCTGGCGAGTTGGTTGAAGAAGTCGCCACCGTCTTGCACCTGCGCGTCTTCGCGGCCTGCACGTTGTTGGGGCAAAGACGCACCAAGGTGTTGAGCGCGCTGAAAACTTGGTGCACGAGGGCCACGACCCGCCGCCACACCACCCACCTCAATGCGTTCGCCATAGGGTGGGTTGAGCAGCATCACGCCGCCCACACCCTCTTGCACTTGCAGGGGCGGCATGCGTTGCAAGGCATCGCCACCGCGAAACTCGATGACGCTGGCCACACCAGCGCGCTCGGCGTTGCGCTGTGCAAAGTCCACCATGCGGTGCGACACATCGCTGCCGTGAATCAAAGGCGGCATGTCGGGTGGTGGCAGGCATTCAGCATCTGCCGCTTCTTTTTTGATAGCAGACCAGACATGCGGCTGGAAGGGCACCATCTTCTCAAACGCAAAGCGGCGACGCGAACCCGGTGCGATGTGGCAAGCGATTTGCGCCGCCTCAATCGCGATGGTGCCGCTGCCACAGCACGGGTCGTACAGGGGTTGCAACTCGCCGTTGACACCCGCACTCCAACCGCTGGCCGCCAGCATGGCTGCGGCCAGGGTTTCTTTCAAAGGCGCTTCGCCCTTGTCTTCACGCCAACCGCGTTTGAACAGGGGCTCGCCCGAGGTGTCGATGTACAGCGTCACCCGGTCGGTGGTGAGGTGGGCGTACAAGCGCACATCGGGCCACTGGGTGTTCACATCGGGCCGCACGCCGGTCTTCTCGCGGAAGCGGTCGCACACCGCGTCTTTGATTTTCAAAGCCGCGAAATTCAAGCTGGTGAGCGGGCTGTGCTGCGAGGTGATCTCCACCTTGATGCTTTGCCTGGGCGTGAACCACAACTCCCACGCCACCTCGCTTGCGGCGCGGTAAAGGTCTTGTTCGCTGCGGTAAAAGGTCTCGCTGAGTTGCACCAGCACACGCTGGGCCAAACGGCTGTGCAGATTGAGCAAGAGCGCATCGCGCCAACTCGCCAGCAACTGCACACCCGCGCGGTGTTTGTAGAGCTTGTCGGCACTCAGGCCGGTGATGTGCAGGGCCTCTTCGGCCAAAAAATCTTCAACGCCTGCCGCGCAGGGCAAGAACAGGTGCAGCTGGTTCACAGCGTTTTTCTCAGGTTGGCGGGCGCGATTTTCAGCGCCTCGCGGTATTTGGCCACGGTGCGACGTGCGCAATCGATGCCCTGCTCTTTGAGCATCTCGGCAATCTGGTTGTCGCTCAAGGGCTTCTTCAAGTTCTCGGCCGCCACAAACTGTTTGATGAGCGCGCGCACCGCGGTGCTCGACGCGTTCGCGCCCGAATCCGTGCCCAGGCCCGAGCCAAAGAAATACTTCAGCTCAAAGGTGCCGTAAGGCGTGGCCATGTACTTGGCTGTGGTCACGCGGCTGATGGTGGATTCGTGCAAGCCCAGTGCATCGGCAATTTCGCGCAGCACCAACGGACGCATGGCCAATTCGCCGTGGATGAAAAAGCTTTTCTGTCGCTCGACAATCGCTTCGCTCACGCGAAGGATGGTGTCGAAACGTTGCTGGATGTTTTTGATGAACCAACGCGCCTCTTGCAAACGTTGCTGCAAGGCCGCCATGCCCGCGGCTTCGTTGCTGCCAGCCTTGTGGCCTTTGAGCGCATTGGCATAAATGTCGTGCACCCGAAGCTTAGGCATCACATCAGGGTTGAGGGTGACGCGAAACCGCACTGCATTACCGCCACCCACCGCACGCACCAGCACATCGGGCACCACCACCTGGCGCGAGACATCGACAAAACGCCGGCCCGGCTTGGGCTCTAGGCGCGCAATCAGCCCCAGGGCTTCACGCACCTGCGCCTCGGTGCCACGGGTGGCCAGCACCAATTTTTTCGTGTCGCGCCGCGCCAGCAGGTCCATGGGCTGCTGCACAATGAGCAAGGCCAAACCCAAGAGCGCGTTGCGGTGCTCGTTAGGCGCATCGTCATCGGTGACCATCTGCTGCGCTTGCAGCGCTTTGATTTGCAGGGCCAGGCACTCACCCAAATCACGCGCGCCCACACCCACCGGTTCCAGGCTTTGCAGCAAACGCAAGGCCATCTCAAAATGCTCGGTCAGGGCCTCGAGTTGCTCTTGCTGTGAGGCGCTCAAATCAGCGATGTCGCTGGCACTCGCCCCACGGCCGGTGACCAGCCCCAGGGCCAGGTCTTCCAGCTTGTCTTCCAGGTAGCCGTCGTCGTTGAGCGACTCAATCAGGAAGTTCAAGACCTGCGCCTCTAAAGGGCTCAGCCGCAAGCCCAAAGCCTGGCGGTGCAAATGCGCGGCCAGCGATTCCTGGCTGCGCGCAAGCTCGGTGGCGTCAGCCGTGTCATCGTCGTTGCCGCGCGCGGGGGCGTCTCCGCCCCACTCGCTGTCGTCGGGGGCGATGTCCACGCTGCCGTCGCCGTCCCAGTTGCTGTTGAGATCATCCAGCGCAGACGACTCGTAGTTGTCTTCAGAACTGTCGCTTGACGTGTCGGCGACAGAAACAGGTGCCACGTAGTCATCGTCGCGCACCGGCGTGTCAGCCTGGGCCACACCGAATTCTTCGCGCGGTGCTTCTTCTTGCTCGCGCTCTAAAAACGGGTTGTCGTCAAGCATCTGCTCCACTTCAGAGCTGAGCTCCAGGGTGGAGAGCTGCAGCAAGCGGATGGACTGCTGCAGCTGCGGCGTGAGCGCCAAATGCTGCGAGGCTCGAAGGGACAGGCCTTGCTTCATGGCGTCACATGCGGAAGTGCTCGCCCAGGTAAACCCGGCGCACCTCGACGTTTTCCACAATCTCAGATGGTGTGCCTTCAGCCAGCACATGGCCGTCGCTGATGATGTAGGCGTGGTCGCAAATGCCCAGGGTTTCGCGCACGTTGTGGTCGGTGATGAGCACGCCGATGCCGCGGCCTTTGAGGAAACTGATGATGCGTTGGATCTCAATGACCGCGATCGGATCGATGCCCGCAAACGGCTCGTCCAACAAAATGAAGCGCGGGTTGGTGGCCAGGGCGCGGGCAATTTCAACCCGGCGGCGCTCACCACCCGACAAAGCCAGCGAGGCTGATTTGCGCAGGTGCTCCACACGCAACTCTTGCAGCAATTCAGTCAAGCGCGCTTCAATCGCGGGCTCGCTCAAAGGCTTGCCTTGGTCGTCGAGCTGCAGCTCAAGCACCGCGCGCACATTGTCTTCCACATTGAGTTTGCGAAAGATCGAGGCCTCTTGCGGCAAATAGCTCAAGCCCAGTTGCGCACGTTTGTGGATGGGCATGTGCTCGACCGATTGACCGTCGATGGTGATGTCGCCCGCACTGGCGCGCACCAAGCCCACGATCATGTAAAACGAGGTGGTTTTACCCGCGCCGTTGGGGCCAAGTAAGCCGACCACTTCACCTTTGCGCACGGTCAGCGAGACGTCTTTGACGACCTCGCGACTGCCGTAAAACTTTTTGAGGTGCCGGGCCTCGAGTTTGCTCTCGGTGCTCACCGTGGCGCGTCTTTCAACTGGGGCGTGGTTTTGAGCACAGCAGGTGGTGTGGCTGGCGTGACATCTGCCGTGGGCTTGGGCGTGAGCATGGCGCGCACCCGCCCGCCACCTGTGCCACCGCCCGTGCCACCCGCACCTGAAGAAGCGCCGTTTGTTTTGCCACCGTCCACCGTGAACACATCGGTGCTGTTGTTGTACACAATCACCTGGCCACTCACCTCATCAGCCAAGGTGGCGCCACGCAAGCGACGCAACAAGGCGGTGTTGATGAACTTCACCGTGTCGGCTTTGCCGTCGTATTCCAGGGTCAGGCCTTCGCCTTCGATGTACTCGTCCACGCCCTCACGCTTTTGGCGAAAGAAGGCAAGCTTGCCCGGCTCGGAAGTCACCAACCCGTACTGGTAGCCCTCGGCATCCTGGCGCACCTCAATTTGCGCGCCGCGAATCAGGATCGTGCCCTTGGTCAACACCACTTTGCCGGTGAATATGCTCACCTGCTTGAGGTCGTCGTAACGCAGCGCGTCCGACTCCACATTCATGGGTTTGTTGCGGTCGGCCTTCTCGGCCCACACACTGGCGCCCAAGCTGCTCAGCAGGACGAGCAGCATCAGGGGGAACAGGCGGGGTAATTTCATAAAGGCACGAATCTTGCTGTGTTTGCACTGATTGTAGCGGCCTATCTGCCTCACACACAGCCCCGAGTCACGTTATCCTTGGTCTTTTACAACACGGAGACTGAGGACATGATCACCCTGTGCGGCTTTTCGGTATCGAACTACTACAACAAGGTCAAGATGGTGCTGCTGGAAAAGCAGATTCCTTTTGCTGAAGAGAAGGTTTACACCAACAGCAAAGACGAAGCGGTGCTCAATGCCTCGCCCCTGGCCAAGGTGCCGTTCATCAAGACCGAGCACGGCACCATGTGCGAAAGCCAGGTGATTGTTGATTTCCTGGAAGCCAGCTACCCCCAGCACCCGCTGCTGCCGGCCGACCCTTGGCAAGCCGCCAAGCTGCGCGAACTCACCACGTACATTGAGCTGCACCTGGAGCTGGTGGCACGTGAACTCTATGGCCAAGCCTTTTTCGGCCGCACGGTGGATGACGCCGTCAAAGCCCGCGTGCACAAACAACTGGTGAAAAACATCGAGGCTTTCAAACGCCTGGCCAAGTTTGGCCCTTATGTGGGTGGCGACACCTTCACGCTGGCGGATTGCGCGGCCTGGGTGTCTTTGCCGCTGGTGGGCATGGCCAGCAAAGTGGTGCTGGGCGCTGACCTGTTGATGGACGCAGGTGTGGACTGGAAGGCTTACAACAAGCTCATCTCTGCACGCGAGAGCGCGGTGCGTGTGAACGCCGACCGCAAAGTGGCGCAAGACGAGATGGCTGCTTTGAGCGCCAAAAAATAATCGAGGCTTTGAGAAGTTAGCCCGGCGCAAGGTCTGGCTAACTTTTAAGCCGCCCAGGCCAGCATGCCTGGTTTGTCGGCCTGCTGCTTACGTTTCACAATCGCCTCGGCCAGGTGCAGCGCATCGCGCGCCACACCTGAGAAGCGGCCGCTCCCCCAGGTGTGCAACCAGGGCAGACCTAAGAAATACAAACCGTCTTCACGGGTGATGCCGCGCAGGTGCACCGGGTCGCCCCGGCCGTTGAACACAGGGGCGTCCACCCACGCAAAGTCTGGCCCAAAACCGATGCACCACACCACGCTTTGAATGCCGGCTTGCTTCAAGCTCAGCGTGGTGCGCTCGCCGCTGGGCTCCCACACCGGGGTGTAAACGCTGGGTGGCGGTGCTGCAATACCTTTGGCCGCAATGTGTTTGTCGATGCTGGCGTTGATGCCGTTGTAAATCGCATCGGCGCCATCGAGGTTGTTTTTCAGGTTGGGCAAAAAACGCAGGGTGTCGCCGTCGAGCTCGGTCATCAGGCCAAACAGCTCCATGCCTTCTTTGGCAAAACGACGCAGGTCGATGTCACGCCCACCTTCGCGTCCGGTCACATAGTGGTTGGTGTTGTCGCGCACGCCTTCGCGCAAAGGGTGCTGGGACACAGACATGTCGTAATAGCCCATATCGGCCAACCAATCCACCACGTCTTTGCCGCGGTAAAAGCGCGCGCAACGTGGCGCATCACCGGTGGCCAAATACACCTTGCGCCCTGCCAGGTGCAGGTCTTCAGCAATTTGCGAACCCGACTGTCCGCTGCCCACCACCAACACCGGGCCTTCGCTGAGCTGCGCCGGGTTGCGGTATTCGGCGGAGTGAATTTGCATCATGCTTTGCGGCAGTCGCTCGGCCAAACGCGGCACGATGGGCTTGTGGTAGCCACCCGAAGCCACCACCACTTGGTCGGCGGTGAAAATGCCGCGGCTGGTCTGCACCTCAAAGGGCGCATCGACGCTTGGCCGCTTGACCTTGAGGACCTCCACGCCTTCAAGCACCGGTGGGTTCACATGCGCCACAAAGCCGGCTAACCAAGCGTTGATCTCGTCCTTGACCATGAAGCCGTGCGGGTCAGGTCCTTTGTAAGGGTAGCCTGGCAACTCACATTGCCAGTTAGGTGTGACCAAAGAAAACGAGTCCCAGCGCTGGGTGCGCCAGCTGTGCACCAGGCTACGTTTTTCCAGCAGCAAATGGTCGATGCCGCGCTCTTGCAAGTAGTAGCTCAATGACAGGCCGGCCTGACCGCCGCCGACGATGATGACCGAGTGGTGTGGCGTGCTCATGGTGCTCATTCAAAAGAGGTGATGGCCACCTGGTCGGTGGCCTGGAAGTTTTGTGCGATGTCTTCAATCTGGGCCAGCTGGTCCATGGCCGCCGAGCACGCAAAGCCGTACTTGGCGCGCACCCGCTCAGACGCGATGCCCAGCGCTTCACGCGTGCGGCTCAAAAAGTCCGCCAGGGTGTAAGACTCGCCAGGCTGAAAAAAATCGGCAATCACCAAAGAGGGTGAGTAGCAACGGGTGGTGCGCTGGTCGGGCCAACGCACATGAAAGTGCATCACAGGCATGGGGCGGTCTCCTGCATGGTTATGGTTTTTGGGGTGGTAGCGCTTATCAAGCGCTGGTAAATCGTCAGGTGCTGCTGCGCGCTTTTGGCCCAGCTGAATTGCTGCGCCAAGCGCGCACCGCTTTGCACAAGCTGCGCAGCACCGCGTTGGGCATAAGCCTGCGCCAAGGCGCGGGCGATGTCAGGTACATCGAACGGGTTGGCAAACGCCACATCGCTGTCTTGCAAGTGCTCGGTAAACGGCGCGATCTTGGAGGCAACGACCGGTGTGCCGCTGCACAGAGCCTCTAACACCACCAGACCAAAACCCTCGCGCAAGCTGGGCATGGCCACCACATCGGCCAAGCGGTACAAACTAGGCAGCGCCTCATCGGGCAAAGCACCGGTGATGATCACATCAGCCTGCGCGTCTTGCCCAGGCCCTGCAGCACGCAGGCCCAGGCCTTGTAATGCGTCGCGAAAGCTTTGCATGGTCTGGCTGTGGTCGAGAAGACTTGCACCGCCGGCAATCACCCACACTGCTCGCGCCATGCCGCTCTGTTGGCGCCAAAGTGCAAAGGCCTGCAACAAGCGCACCGTGTTTTTGCGCGACTCGATGCCGCCCACACTCAAGAGCATGGGGCGACTTGCATCCACACCCAGCTTGCTGGCCCACTCATCATCAAGCACTTGTGATAGCGGTGAAAAACGCAGTGCGTCCACACCGTTGCAGACCGCATGTGCGGCAATCCCATGGTCTTCTAGCAAACGCGCTTGCCAGAGTTGGCTCACGCAGAGCACTTCAGAGGCTTGCGTGACCGAGCGCAGTTGCAAACGCTGCAACTCTGGGTCTTCAAACGGGTCAAGGTGGTGCACCGTGCGCACAAAACCTTGGATGAGACCGCGTGCCTTTAAATCGGCCAATGCATTACCGCCCATGCCGTCGTGTGCGTGCAGCACATCAAAGTCAGCAGCGGTGTGTTCTAAATGGGTGGTGAAGGCAGCCACACGGTCGCGCACCAAATCCAAGGTGTTGGCTGGCGTGTAGCGCACAGGCACCAAAGAGGTTTTGCACGCCACAGGTCTGAAAAATTGTTGGCCGGGTAAGGCTGGGGCCATGACCGTCACCTCATGCCCCGCGTCATGCAAAGCCTGCGCGAGCTCCAAGGTGTGCACCACCCCACCGCGTGGGTTCACTGAATGGGTGAGCAGGCCGATCTTCATGCGACCAACTCGGCAGGACGCGCCTGAATGAAGGGGCTGCGCTCAAAGTTCCACAACTCGGCGCTGCTGCCAGCGTGCTGCAAGGTGACCACACGTTCGCGGCAAACCTCGCCCACCACGCTGCAGGCAATATCACGCTGCGCAAAGCGGGTGATGACCTCACCCACACACTCGGGGCGCACACTCAGCACAAAACCATAACTGGGGAAAGAACTCAGCCAACGCAGCAGCGGCACGCCATCAGGTTTGGGCATGGCATCCACGTTGATGCGCGCACCCACACCGGAGCATTCCAGCAGCATCATGAGGGTGCCCACGGCGCCAGCCATGCTGATGTCTTTGGCCGCGCGGCACAAACCGTCCTCGGCCAAGCGCGGCAGCACCTCGAGGTCTGCACGCAAACGCTCTGCGGGCGCGGTGGTGGCGCAGTTCCAATAAGGGAACGGCTCTTGGTAAGCACCGCGCAAGTCGCAGGCCATCAGCAGCACATCGCCCGGGCGGGCATCGAAACTGGTCAGCAAGGCCTTGGCTTGGCCGAGGATGGCCACAGCGAGTTGTGGGCGCTGGCTGCGGTTGTTGCTGTGACCGCCCACAATCGGCACGCCATAAGCTTTGGAAGCTGCCGCCATGCCAGCGAGCATCTCATCGGCAGGCTGCATGCCTGCACTCCACAAAGCATTGACCACCGCGGTGGGGCGCCCACCCATGGCGTAGATGTCGCTGATGTTGACCATGACCGCAGAGAAGCCGGCAAACCAGGGCATGCGTTCAATGAAGTCTTCCACCAAGCCTTCAATCGCTAGTAAGAGATAGCCGCCGTGACCATCGGGGATGGCAGCGGTGTCGTCACCCACCGGTACGGCCTGGTTCAAGGCTTGTGCGGGCAGGGCTTGCGTCAGGGCCGAGACCACATCACTGATGTCGCGCTTGTGCGCAAAGCCGCGCGTTTGGCGCAGTTGTTCACACAGGGCTTGGGCGTTGGTCATCCGTGCGAAAGTTCAAGTGGTACACGCGCGCACACCACCATGCCGCTGATGGCATCGAAACACGGCGGGTAAGCAGCCAGATCGGCTTGCATTTCGCCGTGTGCACGGCCATGCAAGACCACCTCGCGGTGCAAGCGCCAGTTGAGTTTTTGAAACATGGGAATGTTTTGTGCCTGCACATGGGCCATGAAGGTGTGCGCGCCTTGTGCATGCGCGCGGCTCACCGCCAGGCGAATCAAGGTGGCACCCAAATGCGCGCCGAGCTTCAAACCCTGTGGGCCTTGCCCGCGATACGAAGGGTGCACGGCCAAACGCGAACCCCACCACACACCCGGCGCAGTTTGAACAATGCGCACCGTGCCCACCACTTGGTCGGGCATGCCGCCTTGGCACGACATGGCCACCAGCAATTGCGCTTGATTGTCAATGGCGTCCCGGTCATCGCCCTGAAAAATACCTTGCTCGATGCAAAACACCGCGCGGCGCAAACTCAGTGCTTGCGCCACTTCCCAGTCCTGGCAGGCCTGGCGCACACGAAACTCGACCGGCCACCAAGGAGGCGGGGCTTCAATCACATCGTCAAGCACCAGCATACAAGCACCTCAGGTTTCAAAGACCGACAAGGACGAACATGCGCCGCATTTGCCACAGCCGGCCTTGATGTCGGTGGAGCGCAAATTGGCAGCTTTGACCATGGCACCCAGGGGTTCGAGCAATGCCTTCATGAATTCAGGGCTGGGCGAGGGGTGGTCTTCCAAGGGCGTACCACTGATGGGCACAAAGGGCACCACAAAGGGGTACACACCCAGCGCCAACAGCTGTTTGCAAATGTCCAGGATCGCCTCTTGGGTGTCGCCCAAACCAGCCAAGATGTAGGTGCTCACCTGACCGCGGCCAAACACTTTGACCGCCGCTTC